>NZ_JAOWHM010000034.1:0-1140 GCF_030332595.1 Citrobacter sp. Cpo100
TTCAACCGTCGATGAACACGGTAACCCGTCAACGGTAACGCACGACCATATGGTGCATATCGATCTGCACGCGGAAGCGAGCATTACGATTGATAAGGTGACCGCCGATAACACCCTGAACCATAGCGAACTGAATATGGCTCAGCAACTCATCACCGGCACCGTCGATGGTGATGCGAAGCTTCACGACGTTGTCAGCCTTGAGATCAATGGCCACACGTTTACGGGTGAAGTCATTACGCTGAATAACGGTCAACTGGGCTACCAAATCCCGGTCGACTCGTCGGCGTTCAGCAACAACCAGGGCGACCAGGATAAATATGTCAACATCAGGGCGACGGTTGTCTCGTATGATGCGGTAGGCAACGAAGTGACGGAGATCAGCGACCACGACGTGCATATCGACAACTTTGCGGTAAACCAGGTGCATATTGGTACCATTGCCGGTGATGACGTTATTAATATCAAGGAGTTTTCCGCAAACGGCGGTATCACGCAGATCGCCGGTACCGTCACCGGCGTGGATGCGGCGGCCGGGGATGTGGTGGAGTTGCAGCTGGATGGCGTCCCGGTGATGCAAGGCGTTGTTGTCACGCTGGCGGGCGGCAAGCTGGGCTATAGCTTCCCGATGAATACCCATATGCTGATGAGTCATCCGGAAATTACCATTTCGGTCACCTCCAGCGATGCGGCAGGGAACAGCGTCACGCATTCTGCGACGAAAACCATTAGCGCTGATATGTACACCCAATCGCATATCACCATTGATGGCGTGACGGATGATAACTTCATCAACATCAAAGAATCGACGGACCATAACGGTAAGACCACCATCAGCGGCACGGTAAGCGGCGATGCGAAAGAGTACGATACCGTTGAGCTGGTGATTAATGGTCAGCACTACTCAGGCACGGTGGAGAAGCTGGCGAACGGTGGCCTCGGCTACCATATCCCGGTGGACACCCAGAACCTGGTCAACGATCCGGTGATTCATGCGAGCATTCACACCACGGATAGTCATGGTAACGAAACCACGGCAACCGCGGATCGTACCGTGGGTCTGGATCTGGACGCCAGCGCCTCTATCGGCATCGATACCGTCGCAAGTGATGACATTATCAGTAAAGCCGAGTCCGACCT
>NZ_JAOWHM010000034.1:1215-72431 GCF_030332595.1 Citrobacter sp. Cpo100
TTCAACCGTCGATGAACACGGTAACCCGTCAACGGTAACGCACGACCATATGGTGCATATCGATCTGCACGCGGAAGCGACGATTACGATTGATCCGGTGACGGATGATAACGTACTCAACCATTTCGAGTTGGACAAGACCTGGCAGTTGGTTAGCGGCGTCGTGGGTAAAGACGCCCAGGTTGACGATGATGTGCGCGTTGAGATTAACGGTAACACCTATACCGGCAAGGTTATCGTTCTGGGCAACGGTCAATTGGGGTATCAAATCCCGGTTCTGTCCTCTGACTTTAGCGACAACCAGAGCAACCAGGACAAATATGTCACCTTCAAGGCTACCGTAACGTCGCACGATGCCGTGGGGAACGAAGTTGTCAAGTCCACGACGCATACAGTAAAAATTGATAACCACGCCCAGGCAGGGATTACCATTGATACCGTGGCGGGCGACAATATGATTAACGGCGCCGAGTCCACAAAACACACCACCGAAGTGATGGGTACCGTTTCTGGTGATGTGCACATGGGCGATAAAGTGATTGTTACCGTCAATGGTCACCACTACGACGCAACGGTACAGAAACTCCCGGAGCACAATAATGCGCTGGGCTATAAGCTGGATGTGCTGACGGGCGATCTGGTGAAAGATCCGCATATCGTTGCGCAGGTGGTTGGGGTCGATAATGTTGGCAACCAGCAGAGAGCTGAAACCACGCAGGATTTGTCGGTGGATTTGCACGCGAAAGCGCTGCTGACTATCGATCCGATTACTGGCGACAATATGATTAACGGTGCGGAGTCGCATGATCAGTTTACGATGGTCACCGGCAAAGTCGGCGGTGATGTGCATGTGAACGACATCGTGTATCTGACCGTCAATGGTCACACTCTGACCGGGAAAGTCATCGATCAGGGTGGGCATCTCGGGTATAGCATCAAAGTCAGTACTGCCGATCTGCTGTCCGACCCGCATTTAACGGCGACTGTTAGCACCACCGATGTTGCGGGTAACCCGGCAACGGCCAATGCTCAGACCACGGTGGTGATCGATACCCTCATCGACGCGACAATTACGATTGATTCCGTTACGCCAGACAACACGCTGAATTATGACGAGCAGCATCAGACCACCACCGTCGTGACCGGCACCGTGACCGGTGAAGTTCACAAGGGTGACCCGCTGGTCATGACGATCAACGGCGTCACTTATAAGGGTTCGGTGGACGATATCGGTGGTCATCTGGGCTACCGTATTCTCGTCAATACCGCCGATCTGGTCGCCAGCCCGCATATTGAAGTTTCCATGGACGTTACCGATGCGGCGAAGAACCATGCTCATGTGGTGGCGCACCATGACGTTAATCTGGACGACGAGGCTTTTGCTGCGATCACCATCGATCGCGTGACGGGTGATGACGTTCTGAACGGTACTGAACTGCAGGCGCCGAAAACGATCATCAGCGGTACGGTGGGCGGCGATGCGCAAAAGGGGAATATCGTTCATCTGGTGATTGGCGGCCATGCAGTCGATGCGACGGTTGTTGAACTGCCGAAGCTGGGGGCGCTGGGCTATAGCATCGAGGTTGATACCCAGTGGCTGAAAAACGATCCAAATATTACGGCGACGATTACCACCCATGATGCCGCAGGAAATACCGCGACGGCGGATGCGACAAGCACGGTGAAAATAGACGATCGCGCCGAGGCTATCGTCCATATTGACCCGCTGGTGACGGATCATAATGATGATGTTATCAGCTACAAAGATGCGCATAACCCGCTGACCACCGTGACCGGTACCGTGGGTGGCGATGTACGAGTGGGGGATCTGGTTGAACTGACCATCAACCATCAGACCTACTATGCCCCGGTGCAGGATGGCAGCAACGGTCAGCACGTGTTTAGCACTCAGGTTTCAACGCTCGATCTGCTGATGGATCCGAATATCCATGCCGAGGTGACGGCAAAGGATGCAGCTGGCAACGTTGCGCGCGGGCATGATGATAGGCCGGTAGTGATTGATACCGTTGCTCAGATTGGCATCACTATTGACTCAGCTAAAAACTGGGTTCCGCAAGACCTTGCTGCTGGAGCCAGACCTGATTATGTGACGGTTGTGGGACATGTTGATCATGATGCGCAATTCGGCGATCTTATCCATATTGACGTAGGTCATGGAAACAGATTGGACACCACTGTTATCACCTTACCGGATGGGAAGCTGGGATACACACTGAACATTAGCACTGATTATTGGGATGATGACGGCAATATTACTGTAACTGTCATTGGCCACGACAATCATGGCAATGTCGCTATGGCGGTGGCACATCAATATTATGACCTACCTTGGGTAGCACAAATTCCTGTTGCTGGCGGTAGCAGTTTTAATACCAATTTGACGCCAATCACTACATCTACAACCGGCACGGGAACCTCGCTGCCACAGAAACCGCATGTCCACCTCACCGTCGATCCGGTGACGGGCGATGATGTAATCAACCAAGTTGAAGAGGGTAAATCCACTACGCCGATTCGTGGTCTGCTCACTGGGGATGTGAGCATTAATGATACGGTTATTGTCACCGTTAACGGCCATCCATATCCTGGCAAAGTGATCCAGATCCCGGGTCTGCCGGGGGAATTTGGCTATCAGGTTGATGTCCCTACTGACGTGCTTAAAGCGCATCCGACGTTCGAAGTGTCCGTCTCCGTGCATAATTCTGCGGGCGATGACACGGCGGCGGTAACGAAGACCATCACCGTCGACACCGATAACCCGGTCCATATCACGATGGACAATGTCGCTGGCGATGACGTTATCAATGGTTCGGAAGCGAAAAGCGGTACAACAACGATCAGCGGTACGGTCAGCGGCGAAGGCATCCATGACGGTAGCGTAGTCTCGCTGCAGGTGAATGGTAATACTTTAACCGCTGTGGTACATGCAGGCACCACGGGATGGGTCTGGTCGCAGGATGTCAGCATCAACGATCTGCGTAATAACCCGGACATTACCGCGTCGGTAAGCGCTACCGATGCTGCCGGAAACACTGGTACTGACTCGACGTCGAAGCACGTTGAGGTCGATCTCAACGCTGATGCGGGCGTTACGATTGATAACATCACAACTGATAACGTACTGAACTCGCAAGAAGTTGGACAAGCAAAGACCACGGTGAGTGGTTCCGTTTCCGGCGATGTTAAACCCGGTGAAAACGTGACCTTGACGGTCAATGGTCATGATTACAATGCCGTTATTAATGCAAGTAATCACTACACAGTTGATGTAAATACGTCAGACCTGGTGGCTGACCATTCCATCGAGGCTACGGTGACTGGCCACGATAATCACGGCAACGTCCAGGACACCAGTATCACCAAAGCGTTTTCTGTTGATACCACCGCGACGGCTGCGGTAACGGTTAATACCGTGGGCGGTGACGACGTTATCAATGCCGCTGAGATTCAGGCTGGCAAGGTTGAAGTCAGCGGTACCGTGGATGGTGACGTACACAAAAACGACAAGGTCTATATCACCGTTAATGGCAACCAGGTTGAGGCCACTGTCATTGAGCTGCCGCATATGAACGGGCAGTTGGGGTATAAAGCATTCGTGAGTACCACGGATCTTCAGACTGATCCGACTATTCATGTCAGCGTGACGGGTCATGATACGGCAGGGAATATCCAGACTGCGACGTATGACAAAACCGTGATAATTGACGATCGCGTGGATGCGACAATTGTCCTGGACCCAGTGTCCAATGATGACGTGTTGAATAACGTTGACGCCGGGCAACCGACCACCATCATCACCGGTTCTGTGACCGGCGACGTTGAGGTCGGCGATCAGGTTACCGTCACCGTCAATGGCAAAGATCTGCCGGCGATAGTCTCCGACAGCGGCGGTAAGAAGGTGTTCCGCGTTGAAGTCAGTACGGTTGATTTGGTTCATGACCAGCATATTACTGCCCATGTCGTCGCCCATGACGATGCCGGTAACCGCCAGCAGATTGATACCGATAAGACGATCCTCATCGACCGCGTGGCTTCAGGTACCGTCGACATTGACAGCGTCACGGCGGATAACGTCCTCAACCACCAGGAGCTGTCGGGGCAGAAGGTGACCATCACCGGCCATGTCGGCGGTGACGCGCAGCTTTATGATCCGGTTACCTTGACCATCGGCGGGCATAAGTATCAAGGGAGCGTCATCACCCTGAGCGGCGGCGGTCTGGGCTATCAGATTGACGTGGATTCGGCGGTTCTACGTAGTGATGCGCACAAAGTTATTGACGTTGAGCTTACCGGCCATGACGCGCCGGGGAACCCGTTCACCGCAAAATCGACACATACCTATTCCGTTGATGAGCAGGCCAACGGTGCAATTACCATTAATGACCACATCGCAGGCGACAACGTCGTTAACCTGAATGAATCGAAGTCAGACACGGTGATTAAATTTACGGTTTCCGGCGACACTCACCCGACCGATGTCGTTGATGTTAGCGTCAATGGCAACAACATGAAGGCTTCGTTGGTACCTGGCTCCTCGACGGTTTATCAGGTTGCGGTTCCGGGAACGTATCTGAATGAGGGCGATAATAAGATTGAGGTGAAAACGACGTTACACGATGACGCAGGGAATACGTTAGACGTGCACGATCAGAAAAACGTGGTGCTGGATACTCATGCCGATGGTGCGATTACTATCAATGACGGCATCGCAGCAGATAACGTCGTTAACCTGAAAGAATCGCAGTCAGACACAGTGATTCGCTTTACGGTCTCTGGGGATACCCATTCTACCGATGTTGTTGAAGTGAATATCAACGGTCACCTTATGAAGGCTACGCTGGCACCTGGATCATCAACGGTTTACCAGGTTGCTGTCCAGAGCGCATATCTGAAGGAAGGTATCAATGATATTGATGTGAAAACGACGTTACACGACGACGCGGGTAATACAATCGATGTGAGCGATCACAAAACCATCGTCCTTGATACACACGCTGACGCCAGTATCGTGGTAGATAAGATCGCCGGTGATAACCACATCTCGCGTGCCGAATCACACGATACCGTCACGCATATTACCGGCAGCGTGAGCGGTGATGTGAATGATGGCGATCATATTAAAGCGCTGGTAAATGGTCATCAGTACGATGCCATTCTTCATCAGGGCAATAATGGGTTGACCTATGATATTGAGGTTGAGACTTCCGCATTCCGGGCAGGTCATAACCGGGTGAACGTATTGGTTGAGGCGAATGATAACCACGGCAATATTACGCCTTATACCCAAACGCTGAACGTGACGATGGACGATCCCGCGCCAGTGAAAGGGCATACGGTGGATAAAGGAAATCATGCTGCGATGCAACATGCGCTGCACAACCTGTTCGATGACAACGCATTATCTCTGTCTTACGCACCAGCTGCGACCGGACACGGCCAGACGACAGCGGTACTCAGCGCTGACGATAAGGCGAAGGGGGTGCTTGAAAAAGTCGATCTCAGCGATCTGGCGCGTGAACTGCATGAAGGCGTGGATATTGCGAAGTACATTCAAAGCGGCGGCGATCATCACCTGATCGCCAGTCCGGCAAAAGTGGCGCATGGAATAGATACCGCGCTGTCTACTCCGGCAAGCGGCGATCTGCATTCTCCGACCTACTCGTTGGATCACCTGATTGCTAAACCCGATCAAAACCACACTCACTAACGATTGCCTGCTGCCCTGTGTAAACAGGGCAGCAGCATCATGCAAAATGAAAAGGCACTGATATGAACTCTGATTCATCTGCTGCAAACGTGCAGACAGAAGGCGTGGCAAAAAGTCCTGAAAATGACAACCAGCAGGCTTTAGCGATGCTGCAAAAAAGCGACCTGGAGATGGTTCGCGTGCTCGACGATTTGATTTACCTGTTGATCCGTAAAGGCGTGATTGCCATTACCGATCTTCCACCGATGGCGCAGGTTAAATTAATGAATCGTGCGAACGCGCGCCAGGAACTTGGCGGGTTAGAACAACTGCTTGGCAACGATGATCGTATATTTTAGCTGATGCAGGCAGTTTGTAGGCCGGATAAGCGCAGCGCCATCCGGCTATACAAAGGCGTATCAAGACGCCAGTTTTATCACAATGGCGCGGGCTCACCTAATAATTGCCCCATTGCTCCATCAATCCCTAATTCTTGCAGCACCATAAGCTCACCTTCCGTTTCAACACGTTCGGCAATGAGCGGCAAATCAATACTGCGCGTGGCACTGCACAATACTTCAATAAACAAACGCTTATCATTTTCCTCATCAATTTTGCGGATATAGCTGCTGTCGATTTTCAGATAGGCAAGACCCCATTGCGACAGATGACCGATCATATCGAAACGGCTACCGAAGTGTTGCAGTCCCAGCGCGCAGCGATGCTGACCTACGGCTTTAACAAATGCCGCCATCTGATGGGGGCCTGGTAACTGATTTTCATCCAGTTCCAGAATCAGCTTGCTGGCTAATTTCGGTGAGTACCGTAACGGATTGAGCAGGTCTGCAATGGCGGTCGCGCTGGCGACAGAACTGCCAGAAATACTCAACGCTAGTTTTCCGGGCGCGGTTTTCAACTGGTTCAATGTGAGCTTCAACATGACTTTATCGAGTCGATGACTCCAGCCAAAGCGGTGGATCCAGGGCAAGAACCGCCCCGCGGTAATGGCGTTACCCTGCTCATCAATAATGCGCGACAGTACCTTGTAATGCAGGATTTTGTCCGGCTGGCGGCAATCGACCACCGGCTGATAAACCAACTGAAACTGTTGATTTGTCAGCGCATGCTCCAGGCGAACAAACCACAAATGCTGATCTTCTGTAGCTGCAGGTATTTCGGTGGTAGGAACGACCTGATGGTTGGTGTGTGTTTCCGCTTCAACCAGCAGGCGATCGGCCTGGATCAGCAATGACTGGGCATTTTCTCCGGCGCTGAATGGCACCATGCTGGTATAGGCAACCGGCTGTTGGTCTGACATTCCAGTAGCGTAAAAGGCCGTGAGTTTCTGAGACAATGAATTACACAGCTCCAGCATTTCTCCGTGCGTCACGCCAGGGCAGAGTAGGGCGAATTCACCGCCGCGAATGCGGGCGAGCGTGCTGTCGAGAGGGGCATACTTTTCTCTGTGCGCGTTCAGCAGGTTGGCGATGTTGAGCAACAGCTTATCAGTATGCGGTCCGCCAAAGCGCTGATTCAGGCCACCTAAATCCTGAACGCGAACCAGCATCAGATATCCTGGTGCCGTATCGGCATCACTCAGTCGCGCCTGGAGCTGCATATCGAATGCCCGGCGGTTGGCTACCCCGGTCTGGCTGTCGAGATAAGCTTCATTGTGCAGGCGTTCGCTGTAGATAGCTTGTTCTTCAAATAACGATTTAAGCTTAGCTGCCATTAAATTCATGGCGCCTACAACGCGGCGTAATTCCGGCGTTTTGGGTAACTCGTGGAGTGTCAGAAACTCGCGACGGGTAATCGCTTCGGATTGTTTTGCCATGTAATTGAGTGGGCGCAACAGTTTGCGTAGCAGCAGAATACCGGCGATTAAGCAGGCAAGACTACAGGACAGCATCCACAACAGATTGCCTAAGGTATTGTCCCACAGACGCTGCACGGCAAAGATAGGATCGCTGGTCACTTCCACGCGAGCTGCCTGCTGCCAGCCGCGCATAATCGTTGCTTCACCGGTTTGCGGGGTGACATCCACCAGATCGACGAACCAACCGGGAACGTTGGGAATTGTCGCTACCGCGCTACGCTCAAGCATTATTTTGCCGTTTGCCAGATCGACGATGCGGATTTTTTTGTAGTAACCGCTATCGAAAATGGAACTGACCATCAGCTCGATCATTGCCGGGTCGTTGACGTTGGGCGTCAGCGAAACGCCTAGCGCCGTTGCGGCATCCTGGGCATGTGAAAGGAGTTGGTTATTGGACTGATTGCGAGAACTCTCCAGCGTCACAATAAAATTGCCGCTGAACACAACCATCATAAAGAGAGAGATTGCCAGAAGTAACTGTTTAAAAAGAGACACGGGCGATTCCTATTTATCCATCGGGAAGCCTTCTTCCCGCATTTTGGTGAAAACTTGCTGCCAGCGAGAAAGCCTCTTGCTGTCCCCAACGCGTTTATTGTTTTGATTGCCGGGAAGCCAAAGGCCAGTGTTGTTAAAGGAGTAGACGGGTAATAAGTCCATGCGCTGCGTAGCAGGCGAAATGGTGCTGGTCAGGCTGTCGAGCACCAGAGGAATCGCCCCAGGGGTGGCGTACCAGGTGAGCACCATATGCGCGCGATTTAAACGCAGGGCTTTAACGTAGGTGATGCGAAGTTTGTCTTCTGACACGCCCAACTGGCGGAGGGTGAAATATTTGGCGATTGCGTAGTCTTCACAATCCGCCTCACCTTTGCGCAGCGACTCGATAGGGGTTGCCCAGTAATCGACGTTATGCCAGACATCAATATCTTCGGTATAGCGGATCTTCTCGTTAAAGAATTGGTTTACGGCGCGTAATTGCGTTTGCTCGTCAGCATTACGCAACTGGAGCAGAAGCTGTTGCCAGGCGCGGATCCGTTGCTGTGCTTCTGGTGTTGCCGGGCCATATAGCGCATCGGACTTTTGTTGAATATTGGCAAAATCCCAGGCCGCGCGTAGCGAATGGACTGACAGCAATAGCAGCAGCGCCCCGGGGATTTTCCATAGGCGTAGCAGGCGGTGGCGTAAGCAGCGGCGGATAATGTTCAATGGCTATGCTGGCAACTGCCCGGTGACGGGTTTTTCATCTTTTCGCAGGACCAGGGGGACAACCACTTTTTACGTAATTGCACGTTGGCCGGCGAGGCAAAAAAATCTGTCAGCGTACTGTCAACAAACGTCACAAACTGCGGATCGTTTTTCCTCATCATAATGGCATAGTGCATCTCATTGCCGATGCTCTCAGAAGAGACGCTGAACAGTTCAGGTTGCTCGCTATGATTAATCAGCGGCCAGGCCAGAATGTCATCGACAAAGAAAGCGGCGGATTCATTATGCGCCATTTTCTCAAATGCGCCGTTTATAGTGGTGGTGGTAATCGTTGAAATATTAAGGTGTTGCTCTCTGTTGGCTTTATTAAATTCCAGCAAATCTTTAGAGCTACCGGTCAGACTTACCGTGCGTCCTTTTAGATCGGCAATTGAATTTATATTATTTTTACGCAAAGAGATGATGCGCATTTTCGCGGTGTAGTAGTTGAGCGAAAATGAAACGCTGGAGGTCCGCTCCGGTGCGTTAGTATTTACACCACAGTCCATATCTATTTTGCGTGTGTTTAATGCGGAGAAGCGTTCTGCAAAATTCACGGGAATATAATGAATGGTTAAGCTGTTGAGCTTCAAATACTGGCGCAACTTATCGGCAATCATGTTACATACCGCGATGGTATAACCCGTGACTTTGCCATTGTGGTCAGTAAAAGAAAACGGTGGCAGCTGGCGATAACCCACGTTGAGCACGCTGCTGTTCTGAATATGATCGAGCGTCGCAGCGTTCTGCTGCGCCATCAGCGCGGGGGTGATACCGATGCCTGCCAGTAAAAACAGCCATTGCACTATGCGGTTCACCCTTGTCATCTCACGATTAATTATATTTTTCATAATCAAAACTGATCTTCTTTTTAGCAGACGTTAATGCTTTCAGGTTATCTGACATGGGAATGTTTAAATTAATGGCTTTCGGCGGGATCGGTGACTGAAACCATTTATTGTACAGCGCAGTAAATTCGTTGCTGGCCATCAGCGAGGAGAGAGTGTCATCAACAAATTCTTTAAATTCTTTATCGTGTAACGGGAGTAACAAGCCGGCCGGTAGCGGGGCGCTGAGCGCAATGTCGGAAAGTTTATAGTCTCCAGGATTAGGCGTTTGCGCGATCATCCCTTTGAGTAAAACCGTACTGGAGATCAGTGCAGAATACTCACCATTCTTCAGTTCATTGAAGGCGGTAATGTTGTTGGTATCGAGTTGAATATTAATATCCAGGTCATTGGCGGCATTCACTTTTTGCAGTTGCTCAACGTAAATCGTGCCGCTTTTTACCAGTACGCTATGTCCGGAAAGCTCTGCCAGATTGTCGTTGCTTTCATTTTTACGCATGACGAAGCGGGTACTTGAAAAATAAAACGGCAGCGAGAACTCGCTAATGCTGTGGCGACTTTTCGAATAAAAGGCCGGGATACACATGATGTCTGCCATGTGATTTTTAATCAGGACAAACTGCGAGGCCGAGTTAGCTTTTACCCACTCGACCTTCAGGTTTTTAAGCTGAAGTTTTGTCTTGAGCGCGCTGACGATACTGTTGCAAATATCAATGGAATAGCCGGCAGGTACGTTGCCATTCTGCCAGGAGAAAGGAAACGCATCATCCTGATAACCAAGGGTAATGCTTTTCTTGCTGGCGATTTGCTCCAGCGTGTGCAACGGCAGGGCTGAGCCTGCTAAGCATGGCGTTGCTGAAACAATTAACAGGGCAAAAATCGTCAGCATGCGCTTTACCGGGCGAAAGAAGTCAGACATTGCACAGTCCTTCTTCAATGACCTCTTTGGCAAATGCGGAAAGCACTTCACGCTCGCGCAGCGGATAGCTAAAGAAATAGCCCTGAACATTCTGGCACTCAATGTCGCGCAGAATGTCACGCTGCTGCGCGGTTTCTACCCCTTCAGCGGTGACCGACATATTGTACTTATGGGCAAACTGAATCAGCATCACAATCAAATACTGACTGGCATTATCTTGCTGGAGCTTATCGACCAGCGTGCGCGCAATCTTGATGCGAGTGAAAGGATAGATCAGCAGATAATCCAGCGCCGCGTAGCCGGTGCCTAAATCATCCATCGCGATTTCAATGCCCAGTGAGCGGATCTCTTGCAGCACGGGCAAGGCAATCGACTTATCCAGCTTTTCGGATTCGGTAATTTCTATTTCAAGGCGCTCGGCTGAAAGTTGACTGATGCGTAACGCATCTTTGATAACGTCAACCAGTCCTGGGCTGTGCAGCTGGTAGGCCGATATATTGACGGCTACCCTGATACGCTCCGGCCATTTGGCAGCGGCTTCACAGGACTGACGAATAATCCATTCGCCCAAACGGACAATCAGACCGGAGTTCTCGGCGATGTTGATAAAATAATCAGGGTAAATCAGACCCTTGGTGGGATGATTCCAGCGTATCAGCGATTCGTAGCCATATACGCTTTCATCTTCCAGATTGATGATTGGCTGGTAATGAAGCTCGAATTCCTTGTTATCAATACCATCGATGATTTCCTGATTAATAAACAGGCTGTGGGTATGCTTCATCACCATGCCGTCTTCGAAGAAATGGAAGCAACCCCGGCCATGATGTTTTGAGGCGTACATGGCAAGGTCGGCATTGATCATCAACGTCGAGGTATTATTGCCCTGATACGGCGCGGTGGTGATACCGATACTGCAGCTGATGGAAAAAGTATGCGTGCTCCAGGTAAACGGGGTGCTCAGCGCACGAATAATCCGCTTCGCCAGCCGATTCGCTTCTTTGATGGCGTTATCGCTGACATGTTGCAGAATGGCGAATTCATCACCGCCCAGACGCGCTGCGATATCGTTAGGTCCCAGCAAGAGCTGCAGGCGCTGGGCAACGCTGATTAACAGCTCATCGCCCGCTTTATGACCAAAGGTGTCGTTTACTGGTTTGAAGTTGTCGAGGTCAATCAACAGCAGGTTAAACGGTTTTTCGTCCTGATGGATTTCACTGACGCGCTTATCTAACGCCTGGCCAAACGAAACGCGGTTGGGCAATCCGGTCAGTGAATCATGATGGGCCATATGCTCCATCTTTTGCGACATTTCATGCATTCGTTGCAGATAGCCGCGTTCTTTCATGGCGACGCGCAATTTTTCAATCGCCCCGGCCAGATGTCCAATCTCATCGTCCTGATCAAGATAGGGCGTTATACAGTCCGTCTCTTCATGGGCGATGCGGGTAAGGGAGTTAATCAGCAGCGGAACCGGACGGAATAAACGGCGCATAAACATCGTGACCAGTGCCAGCGTTACCAGCAAAATCAGGACAAAAATGATACTGCTTTTTTTCAGCATCGCATCGTAGGTGGCGTAGAGATCGCTTTTTTTACCAATGCTGCTTATCAGGCTACCGAGGATCTCACCTGAAGGCGTCAAAATAGGAACGGCGCTGATAAAGCACTCTTCGCCATTAATTTGGGCGAAGCCAACATAGTAGTTACCCAGCACATCGCGCGGCAGACGACCGGGGAAAGAGATGATCCCATCACCCTCTTCTGACTTGTTGTTGATGCCAACAAAGCCTTTCTCCGGCGTATACAGAAACAACCAGGTGGGGCTATGCGTCTGTACTGATGCCAGTGCCAGAACGTCAACCGGGTTATAACCGGTTTGCATAATAGAGTCGGTGTCACCAATCTGTCTGTCGGAGACAATGCGGGATATCTGCCCTGCATCGCTGGTTTCGACCGAAACGGTGGTATACACGTTGCGGATGATGTAGGTCATAATCTGTGCATTCGCTTCAGCCCGCTGTACCCACTGCTGATAAGAAAAGTTATCTATCAGGCTCCAGTTGGTAAACGCGCCAGCACTAAACGCAATAACGATACCCGCCAGCAAGAATTGCGTTATTTTGCCAGTGATTGAATGTTGCCACCCTTTTATTGCTTTAAGGGAAAACAGAGACTTTGCCACGGATTATGTTAATTCCTGAAAAGATTGTTCGGTGCTAAAATTAATTTCTGTTATTACTTGATGGAATATTATTGTTGCAAATAAGTAGATGAAAGATGTGAAACGTAATGACGTAACAAATAACTAACATTGAACCATGGTGAGTAATGACAAAAATAACGGTATGCGAATATAGATAACGCTGCTCTTTTCGTCAATAGGCAAAAGTGTACATAAAAATACATTTTCTGAATGCCCCTTTCAGGATATTAATGTTGACATTCATGGTGCTTGAGAAGATTTTTTATACGTACTGGTTGGAGGTGTTGGGAAACTGACAAAGGCTTTTTTGTTTTTTACTAAACATCAATGAATTAGCAGTTTTTTGGACAGGCATTTTAGTGATTTCATCCCCACCGGATGTCCATTTTTGTCTATAAATGGGTATTTATTTCCTGATTTGATATGAATAACATGCTCTCTTCATTATAGAACCTTATTTTATTTTCTCAGTGCGCGGTCAATGTTGACAATTTTGCTATGGTTCATCGGCTGACCCAAAAGGATTTGTTTGTGACATTCGAGTCTGGATTAAAGTCCTATTGGTATAGTGCATAGCGGATAAATTGATTTGGACGCAATAATAAACTCAAACACGATAAAAAACATTCGGGAATGGTGCCTGCCACTTGTCTTACCTGGCCTTTTTTACCCGCTGGCACAATATCTTAACGGTTATAGCATTCTCAATAATACTATTTTAACAGTTTACGATCTCAAGCTAGCCGTATTTTCTGCCGCATTGGTCTTGTTTGGTTTTCGGGTGTTGCCGGGGTTTCTTCTGTTCCTGACGGTCATGTTTGTGGTCGGTCCGCAAAATGAACGGGTAGATGCGTTGTGCCTGATCATCGCGTCGACCTTAAGTTATGCCGCGTACCGCAAATTCACCGGCAGACGCAGCTGCGTTAGCTTTGGTCGCATCAAAATTAGCTTTAATCGTCTGCTCTGGCTTTGTGGCTACAACGTCCTGCTGTATCTGGTGTTCAGCAAACTCTTTGCAATGTTTGTCGCCCACGGACAACGCCCCGATGTGGATAACATTCCGGCGTTGAGTCTGGGCATGCTGGTACGTATTCAGGGGATCATCAACGGTTGCCTGACGGGGATCCCTTTATTTTACAAGATTTACCGTATCATTCGTCGACCGTCTTTCCTGCTGACCTTTCTGCGGGCCATTGCCGAACAGTGTAAAGGCAATATCGGTGTCTACGGCGTTATATCCTGGTGCATCTTGCTGTTTTTTCTGATGTTCTTCTTAACATCACCGGATAATTTGGATGTTTTTTTCTCTATCTATAGCCTGATCCTGTTATTTCCGTTGATGTTGTGGGGAGCAATCAAGATTGGCCACTTGTTCACAATGCTGGTGTGGACGATCGTATTAATCATCTTAGGCAAACATAACGACAGCTATATCGCCAGCGATGTTAACTTCATGCTGCATCAGGCGCTGGTTTCGACGTTGATCTTTGTCTTTTCACTCACCATTGTGATCATGGGGGTACTGGCAAAATTTACCCGTCAGCGCTTTAACCAGGCGCTGCTGCTGGGGCTGACTGACCCGATGACAGGCATGGCAAATTTACGGGCGCTGAAGACGGAGCTATTTACCACTGAACGCGCGACTGTATGTCTGATACAGATCCCCGAGCTGGAGCTTTTTTCGCGTCGCTATGGTTTTCATTTCCGCGCCCGCTACCAGAAGATCCTTGCTGAGCATTTGCGCAGACATCTGGTGAAAAGCGAGAAAGTCTATTACCACGCGGGTTATGATCTGCTCATTCGGCTGGAAAATGGCACCTGGGAGCGGCTATGCGATCTGTATCAGGCCGCCAACAGTTTTCGTCTCTTTTACAACAACCATCGGTTGGGTTTTCGCAGTGGTTTGGGCTATTGCCTGATTAACGATCTAAGTGATGACATTTATCAGCTGGTGGGGAAACTGGGCATGGTGGCGGGTTTATCACTCACCAACGGCAGGCCGGAAAACCTTGAGGCGCAGCATAGCCGGATCCTTGGCAACCACATTGTTGATAAAACGGAAATTCGCACTGCGCTGCAAAATGCGCTGGATAACAATGCGTTTGTCCTGATGGCACAGCCAATAGTTAGTACCCACGGTGAAGCGCCGTATCATGAAATATTGATCCGTATGCTTAACGAACGGGGAGAATTTATTCCACCAAACAGTTTCCTGCCGGTTGCTCATGATGCGGGGCTGGCACCGGATATCGATCTCTGGGTTATCGAAAATACCCTCAAATTTATGCGTAACCACCCGCAGCATTGTTTTTCTATTAACCTGGCACCGGTGACGGTGTGTCGTTCAAATATTGTCATGAAGATCACCCAACTCCTGCACGACTACGCGGTGGAGCCACAGCGGATTATTTTTGAAATAACGGAAGCAGATACGTTATCAGACAAAGAACAAACCGTGGAAACGCTACGTTTAATACGTCAGCTGGGATGTCGGGTGGCAATTGATGACTTTGGCACCGGGTTTGCGAGTCATGCGCGCTTGATGAACATCGAAGCAGATATCCTGAAAATAGATGGCTCGTTTATTCGACGGATCACCGAAAGTGAAATTAGTTACTACATCGTTGAGTCATTCTGCCGCGTTGCTGAAATGAAAAAAATGCAGGTGGTCGCTGAATTTGTCGAGAACGCCACTATTCAGGCCTGTCTGGAAAAAATGAATGTGGGCTGGTTACAGGGATATCACATTGGCAAACCTACGCCGCTGTTCACGCTCGAATCACAGGGCGCTAGCTCCTGATGACCAAAAAAAGAGTAATTTCTTCTCAGGTAGAGAATAAAAATCATGAGTGACATTATTAAAGTAAAAAATCGAACGGCGAATACCACCAGTGAGGGACCGCGCGCTCGACTATTGTCCTGGCTGCACAACATCCATCCCGGTGTGGCGATGAAGCTCGGTATGATTTTGGTTGTTTGTATTGCAACGTTGCTGATTGGCGCCTCTTTTATATTATCGTCTTATCTTTCCAGAGAATTGCAGGTCAATGCGCTGGAGATGATTAAAACCAACACGCGGATATTCCACAACAGTATTTCTAACGAGTTTCAGCGTGTGACTCGCGATGCAGAACATTACAGCAATGTTTATATTAATAATTATCAAAACGTTGCCAATAAACCGCTGCGTTATATGGACTCTACTGAATTAAAAGCGGTGCTGAGCAACCCGAACACCAACGCGCACTTCACCGAATTAACCAGCGTATTTGCCAGTACGTTTATTCTGCAAGGCGAGCAATTTGTACGTGTCAGCAGTACGTTACTGGCGAGTTCAGGCAATACAGCAACAGCAACAGCGCTAGGGCATGATAATCCTGCGTTGCCGCTGCTTTTGAAAAATAAACCCTTTTCCGGTGTGGTCACACTGTTCGGTAAACAGTTTATTAGTCACTACGAACCGATTGCCGACAAATATGGTCAGGTCGTGGGGGCCGTCGCGGTGGGTTTCGACGTCAAACAGAGTTTGCAACCGATCATTCAGCGTTTGTTGAATGTGCATATTGGTAAAGATGGCTACGCCTATGTGCTGGATGCCGGATTTGAACCTGGTCGTATGTTGGTCCACCCCTCGTTGAGCAACCAGCAGGCAATTAATATTACCGATGCCAATGGTTTTAAGCTGTTTGCCGACATGCTCGAACACAAGAATGGCATCACTTACTACAACTGGGTGAGCGGTTATGGCGCATTGCCGAAGACCAAAGTTGCCGTTTATGAATACGTTGAAGGGATAAACTGGATAATCGCCACCACCAACTATGTTGATGATGTCGCCAAGAGCAGCAATCTGGTGCGTAACGGTCTGCTGCTGTTCACCGCGCTGCTGCTGCCCATCATTTTACTGCTGATTGCTGTGGCCAGCCGTTTCCTGATTTCCCGGCGCTTAAACCGTGTCCTAGGGATTGCACAAACCATTGCCGAAGGCGACTTAACGGTGGATGTTCAGGTCGATCACCACGATGAGATCGGCGAACTGCTGAGTGCGGTGGAGATGATGCGTCAGCGTCTGCACTCGTTGGTAGGCGGTATGGTTTCTCATGCAAATTCGGTACATCAGGCATCTTTGCATATTACCGAAGCGGTCGATGGGCAGGCATCAACCAGCGTGGAAACCTCATCTTCAGTGGCTGAAATTACCTCCACCATGGAAGAGCTGTCTGCCTCATCGACACAGATAGCCGAACACTCACGGGCGGTTGTGGATATTGCCAACCAGACGCTCGAGGACTGCAATAAAGGCTCCGAGTCGATGTCGCAATTGCTGATGCGTATGACGGATATTGATACCGACAATCAGCAAAATATGCGTGAAATCATGATGCTTGGTAATAAGTCGACGGAAATCAGTCGCGTGATGGTGATCATTAACAGCGTCGCGGATCAGACGAAACTTATCGCCTTTAACGCAGCGCTCGAAGCTGCCAGCGCCGGGGAAGCTGGTAAGCGTTTCTCGGTGGTGGCGGCTGAAATCCGCCGTCTGGCGGATTCGGTGACGGAATCGACGGTTGAAATTGAAAATAAGATCAACGAGATCCAAAACGCGATTAATCGTCTGGTGCTGAACGCGGAAAAAGGCGGCGAGAGCATTAAAGCGGGCGCAATAGCCTGTAAAGTCAGTGCTGAACATCTGAACGATATCGTTGTTACGGCTGAGCAAACCTCGACGGCGGCGCTACAAATATCGCTATCAACACAGCAACAGAAAACGGCGAGTAATCAGGTGGTCATGGCGCTACGTGAGATCGTTGTTGCCAGTAACTATACCTCGCAATCTATCAAAGACATTCTGGTTGTCAGTCAGGATATGACACAACTGTCGAAAGCGCTGAAAGAGGCTTCGTCCTCATTCACACTGACGGAAACAGATGCATGAATAGCAGCAACATTCGGGTGCTGATCCTCGACCTGGGCAGCGCATCGCGTAATGAGCTGGTCAGGCAACTGGAGGATCACCCGCACATTAAGGTGGTGGGGCAAGCAGCCCATCGCAGACAGGCGATCCGACTGTTGCAACAGCTGATGCCGGACCTGCTGATTCTGACGCTGGATATTTCGAGCGCCGATAACGTCGAGATCGTGGAAACGATCATGGCAACCAGCGCAATCCCGATCCTTGTCATGAGATTTTGTCCAGAGAATCAATGGGATGATGACTACATTTCCCGTGGTGCGTTGGCGGTGTTGCACCATAGCAGTGATTCACCACTCTCAACGGATGCTTTGCATCGTAAAGTAGAATTATTGGTCGGTGTGAAAGTCATTCGACATATCAAGGGATTACGCTATCCAAGCGAACCGGTAATCCCCACTACACGACCGATGATAGACGTTGTAAAAACGCCACAGGACTGGCCTTTTGTGCTGGCGATTGCCTGTTCGACGGGCGGGCCGCAGGCGCTAAGTAAGCTGTTACAGGATCTGCCCGGTACGTTCCCGTGCCCGGTACTTATTGCCCAACATATTGCCGATGGCTTCGCGAAAAATATGGTGCATTGGCTGGATAGCGTGACCGATCTGAAGGTGCGACTGGCGCAGGAGGACGATCGGGTGGATGCGGGGTATGTGTATATATTGCCGCCGGAGCAGCACCTGATCGTCAAAAGCAACCAGCGTTTAGCGGCGATCCCAAGACAGGAAAGCGATGTTTACCATCCCAGTTGCAACCTGTTGCTGGAGTCGGTGGCTGAGGTGTTTCGCGAAAAAGCCGTCGGACTGATTATGACCGGCATGGGCAGCGATGGCTGCCGCGGCATTGAGCTTATTGTCCGCCGTGGCGGAACAACGCTGGCGCAGGACGAAGAAAGTTCGGTGGTATTCGGTATGAATAAGAACGCGATCGACAAGCAACTAATACACCGCACGATCCCTCTGGATGGCCTTGCTGCGGTACTGCTTTCGATGGCTTGCCACGGGCATGTTGAGAGTAAATTGCCATGATCCCTAATCTTCCTGACTATGCGCGCCTGATCAAAGAACGGGTCGGTTTGCACTTCGATAACGCCATGGAAGCATTGCTGAAAACGGCGCTGGGTCGGCGAATGGCCGAGCGAAAAATCAATGATTACTATGAATACTATGAACAACTGCGTAGCTCGCAGAATGAGTTTGATAGTTTCATCACGCTGATTACGATTAACGAAACCTATTTTTTCCGTGAAAGCGATACGCTGGATTTAATCTGCGATAAATGGATCCCGCGTCTGTTGCAACAGCGCAGCGGCCCGGTGCGTATTCTGAGTGCCGGATGCTCTTCCGGAGAGGAAGCCTACTCGTTGGCGATCAAGCTGCATGAGAAATACCTCGGCGGGATGGCCCAGCGCATCGAAATTTACGGCTGTGATATTGACCCAGCAATCCTGGCAAAAGCCCGCAACGCCTGCTATTCAAGCTACTCGTTTCGCGGCGTCGACCCGAGTATTCAGCAACGCTACTTTACCCGCTCGGGAAACCTCTACCGGCTGCATGATGAGATCCGTGAGAAGGTCTCCTTCCATCGCACCAACATTATAAAAGAACAGTTACTGCCGGAAGTGGACATCATTTTGCTGCGCAATGTGTCCATCTATTTTGATACGCCAACGCGTCGCGAGCTGCACGGTAATTTGCTGAAGATGTTGCAACCACAGGGAGCCTTATTTTTTGGCAATGCGGAAACGCTGGCTAACAATTTCGACATTCTGAAGCTGGAGCAGGAAGAGGGGATTTTCTATTTTTGCCACCATCGTGAAGCGGCAAGGGTTGTGCCTGTCCCCAGAGTTGCGGTGCGCATTCCGCAGCCGAGAGCGGTAGTTGAACAGGTTCCTCTCGTGCCCACTGCGCAGCAGAGTAATGACTGGCTGAAGAAAGCACGCGCCAGCCTCGATGAAAAATGTTTTTCTGAAGCTGAAAAGTGTATCGCCTGTGTATTACGTGACGATCCCCGTAATCAGGATGCGCTTTTGATCCAGGGCGTTATTGCCCTCGAACAGCGTGAGTTTTCTCAAACAGCCGGAAACGCACAGCAGATCCTCGCCCAGGATGAGTGGTCGGCAGAGGCCAAAATGCTGCTCGGCCTGGCGATGATGTGGCAACACCAGACCCAGCAGGCCATCGCCTGGTTCAAACAGGTGGTTTATCAGGAACCTGGCTACTGGCCTGCACACTATTATCTGGCTGAAATGTACCGGCAAAGCGAGTTATACCAGCCTGCTCAACGGACTTATCGTGTGGTGATGCAGTTACTGAACGACGAGATAAACAATCCGTCCTCGGTTTGTCGTCTGCGTTTGCCAATGGTATTTCCTGGCAATACGTTTCGTTTCTTGTGTGAACATCAACTGGCGCAATTCGCCCACCAAAGTGGCTAATAAGAGCGATTATGGCTATCGATCTGAAAAAATTCGTTCTGCGCTTTATTGATGAAGGGAGAGGTCATTTGCAGACGATCAGCGAAGGGGCTTTTCTCCTCTCCGCTGATGAGCATACCGACGCCTGGATAGGTGAGATGTTTCGCGCTGCGCATACCCTGAAAGGGGGGGCGCGGATGCTGAAGCTGCAAAGTATTGCCGATGTCACGCATCATCTTGAAGATGTATTGAGTGAACTGCGTGACAACAAACTGACGCCGGACAGGGCGCTGGGCAATCTGATCCATGAGTCTGTGGAGTATCTTTCTGGTCAGCTTACCCAGCTTTTTGTCAGCGAAGGGGATAATCAGTTGCCACCGGCGGATGCCGGGCTGTGCGAACGCCTTGCCCGCGCCAGTCGGGGAGAGAATATCACGCTGGCTGTCGAAACTGCCGGGGCAACAGAAAAACCGGTAGTCCCAGCGCCTACGACACCTTCCAGCATGGATGCCGGTATTAAGCAGGCGGATTTCGTTCGGGTAAAGCTGAACAAGCTCGATGGACTGATCGACATTCTGGGGGAGGTGCTCGCCGGACATGATCGCCTGGAACAGCAGATACAAAACCTGAGTCAACTGGTACCACGGTTACCGGGATTGAGTGCTGAACAGCTTCGCCAGCAGATCCACGACTTTAGCGCCCAGTTAAAAGAAAGCGTTCAGCTCCAGCATTTGCAGATGTTTGAACTGTACGATGTGGCGGCGCGGATCCGTATGCTGCCACTTTCAACATTGTTTGAACCCATTTCGCTGCAGGTCAGCGAACTGGCTTCCACACTGAACAAGCAGGTGGTGTGCCGCTTTGTTGGCGGAGAAGTGGAAATCGACCGCCAGCTCATTGATCGGCTTTCGGAGTCGCTGACGCATCTACTGCGTAATGCCGTCGATCACGGGATTGGTGAGATCGACGAACGTCTGGCGCTCGGTAAATCCACTCGCGGCACGATTACCATCACTACTCAGCAGGACGGCAGCGGGATACTACTGCGTATCGAAGATGATGGCCGTGGTCTGAACTATGAGGCCATCAGCGCGAAGGCGGTCAGTAAAGGTCTTGTTCCCGCTTCAATGGTCGGGCAGCTCTCCGAGCAGGAATGTAATGAGCTGATTTTTCATCCCGGCTTTTCGACCAGCAAGATAGTCTCCGAGCTTTCTGGTCGCGGCGTTGGTCTTGATGTGGTGCGCAAAACGGTGGTGACCGACCTGCAAGGCGATTTGCAGGTTTATAGCCGTCCGGGAGTCGGAACCAGCTTTAACCTGCGGTTGCCTGTTTCGTTAACCATGATGCGGATTTTGCAATTTGAAGAGCAGGGGCACCTGTTTGGACTGGCTGCGCAGTATGTGGTTGAGGTGGTGGAATGCACGCCACAGGGGATCAGCGATATCGCCGGACGTCCTGCCATTATCTTGCATAACGAGTTTATCCCGGTGGTTTGCGTAGGCAGCTTGCTGGGCATTCATGAACGCCAGATCAGCTTTTCAACGCCCGGACAGCGATTAATCGTGGTGCAGAACCAGTACAGCAAAATGGCGCTGCAGGTGGATAAGCTGCTCGATGAACGCAAGATGATGATCAAACCGTTACCGAAGCATATGCAACAGCAGTCGCTGGTCTCCGGGATGGTACAAACACCGGATAACCAACTGGTCAGCATCCTGCACGTTCCTGCGCTGATGGCGATGGCGCAACAATCACGGCAAACCAGTACACCAGCGCCCGCCACGAGCGTAACGCAGGATGCCTGGCATGTGTTGGTGGTCGATGACTCACTGAATACCCGTGAGATAGAAAAGAACGTGCTGGAAGCGCACGGCTATCAGGTGACTCTGGCAGAAGACGGGCTGTCGGGGCTGCAAAAAGCGAAACTGACCCAGTTTGATGCCGTACTGACGGATGTCGAAATGCCGTTTATGGATGGTTTCACCTTCACCAAATCGTTGCGTGGGGAGAAAAACTACCAGCATACGCCAATCATCATCGTGACGTCCCGCGCGAAGGAAGAGGACCGGCGACGGGGGATTCAGGTGGGCGCGGATGCCTACATCGCCAAGGGCGATTTCGAGCAGGACAGTTTGATAAAAACATTAAAAATGCTTTTGTGCTGATGGCGCAAAATCGAGAGAGAAAATGCGAATTTTATTAGTTGATGATGATCTTTTTGCGGCTGAACTGGCATCCATATTTTTGCAAATGGACGGCTACGATGTGGTGATTGTGGAAAGCGCGATTTCCGCCCTGGCGTGCCTGGACTCGGATAACAACATCGACCTGGTGATTAGCGATCTGCATATGCCAGAGATCAGTGGTTTGGATTTGCTGGCGCTGTTACGCGCTCAGGATTGGGCTAAGCCTTTTATTTTACTGAGTGCCAATGAAGTAACGGGCAGCGACGCTCTGTACGACCGTTGGGTGAAAAAAGATGAAAACCTCGCGGAAAATCTGGGGGCTGCTGTCAATGCGCTACTGCAACCATCTGCGATTAACTGAATAAGCCTACGTGTTTGATGAAACAAGAAAATAAGCATATAGCGATGGCGGCAGCGCAGGAAAAAATAGCGCGTTTGCGGCAGGGGTTTCTACGCCGAATTCCCGACATGCTGGCACAAGCGGAAAGATTACTCGTTCAACTGGTCGCAGAGCCTAGCGAAGCCTGTCGCAAACAGCTACATATCCTGCTGCACAGTATTCACGGTTCGGCAGGGTCCTTTGGCTTTAGCCCGCTGGCGAATGCCTCAGCAGAAGGTGAGCGTTTACTAACAGAACCGGAAACAGAGCAAAGCACATTGCATTACGATGAGCTGCGGCGAATCATCAGGTGGTTGTACACCCTGACTCAGGAGCAGCTCAATCTTGAACATCGTATCAGCGATACGGAGTTCACATTACCGATCGCCGCACAGCGCCCGGAAGAGGGATATGTTCGGCGGGCCAGTAAGCCTATCTACCTGTGTGATGATGATATTGACCAGGTCGAGCTTCTCGCGACCCAACTGCGCTGTTTTGGTTTTACCTGCCATGTGTTCGCGAACACGCAGGATTTCACTCAGGCCGTATTGTCGCAACCGCCTGCCGTGGTGATTATGGATGTTAGCTTTCCGGACAACGCCTACGGTGGACCGCTGGCAATGTCGGATTTGAAACAAAAAGTGGGCAAACCTTTCCCTGTGCTGTTTCTCTCGTGTCATAGCGATTTCAATGCCCGCGTCAACGCCATCAAATCCGGCTGCGATGGCTACTACGTAAAACCTGCCTCTATCACCGATTTAGTCCAGGAACTTCATCGCCTGACTCAACCGTCGCTGAAAAAGCCTTACCAGGTATTGTTGATCGATGACGAACCGGCGGTGGCGGAATACAACGCGGAGATGCTGCGCTTGGCGGGCATGGAAGTGCATGTGCTGGAAAAACCTCACTATCTACTGCATGTACTGAATGCGCAGCCGATCGATCTGGTGTTGATGGATTATCACATGCCGGAGTTCAGCGGTGAGGAACTGACAAAACTGATTCGCCAAATACCGCAGCATATTGGCCTGCCTATCGCCTATCTCTCCAGCGAGACCAATAAGCATGCGCAGTTGGGAGCAATGAGCATTGGCGCGGAGGATTTTATCCTCAAACAGAGCGACCCTGAGGAGCTGATCCGCGCCGTATCGATTCGCGCGGAAAGAATGCGCGTCCTGCGTGCACGCATGTCGCAGGACAGTCTGAGCGGGTTATATAACCACTCAACGACCACCCATTTTCTCAAAAGCGCGATTGCCGAGTCGAACTACAGTGGCAACCCGTTTTGTATGGTGATGGTGGACCTGGATCGCTTCAAAAGCGTTAACGATACCTACGGTCATGCGGTCGGTGACCAGGTAATTGTCGGTATTTCTCAGTTGTTCTCCCATCGCTTACGCAGCACCGATATCGTTGGCCGTTACGGTGGTGAAGAGTTTGTCATCATTATGCCCAACACCAGCAGTGACAAGGCCGCGCGCGTGGTCGAACGATTGCGCAGGGATTACGAGCAGGTCACGTTTTCCGTTAACGACGCTAGTTTTCACAGTACCTTCAGCGCGGGTATTGCCCAGTGGCAGTTTGGCGATCGGATTGAAACGCTACGCGAACGCGCCGATCAGGCGCTGTATGCCGCGAAACAAAATGGCCGTAACACTTTCTGCATTGCCGAGTAAAAGGAGTCAATATGAGCCAACAGCTGGAGCAGATTCTTGCGCTGAACCATGGTGAAAAACCGGAGTGTGAAAACGTTGATGAACCCCAGCGCACGCTGGTGTTATTTCAACTGGCGGGTAAAAATTTTGCCTTCTATGGGGCGCAAATTAAAGAGATCCTTGCAGAGCGCCCGATCTCCTGGGTTCCCTGCTGCGCGCCAATGCTTGAAGGGGTCATCAACTATCGTGGACGGGTGGAATCGGTGATGAGACTGGACAGCCTGATCGATAAACCTACCGTTAATTCGGCAGGTAAGCGCACTATTTTGATTGGATGCGCCGAGAAAATGCAAAGTGGGATCCTGATAGATAAACTGATTGATGTGTTGGAAGTCGCCGAAAGCCAGATTCATTTGCCAGGAGATTCGTTGCCCCCGGCGTTACAAAGCATCGCTGTGGGGGTGGTTAACGTGATAGAAACCTGGTACACGCTGCTCGATCTGAATCTGGTCTTTGAGCGTTATCAGGAGACCAGCGGTTATGACGGCACCCACTAATCTGGCGGCGGTACGTATTACTTTGGGAGCGCTAACGTTGTATATACCGGCAAACCAGGTTGGTGTGTGTTCGTTAGTGACTCAGGTTGTGCCTGAAATCCCCCGATTTAGCCAGTGGCTGGGGATTGCTGATGAGCCGCAGGAGGGATGGCATTTGCATTTACGCGTCCCGGACAGTGGCGTTGAAACCGGCTGGTACCTATGGGGACAACTTGAGAATGTGATGCTCTCCGGCGACATTATTTTTGCCGTACCTCCGCTTCTGGCGCGTAACTGTCATCTGCCTGCGCTTCGTGCCCTGGTGGGACGTGAGGCGTTTAGCCCGCTATTAAGCTGGCGCTGACACGCTGCGGGAGCTTTAACGGTCCCGCAGCATGAGAAGGCTGGGAGTGCTAAATCCCGTTACTGGATATAAGCATCAACAGCCCGACTGACCAGCTTAGTCATAAAGTTGTCAATCTTATCAATGGTCTGCTTGTCCTGAAGATCGTAGGTTTTTGCTACGTCATCCAGGTTTTCATAACCGACCCAAACTCGCCCGATCTTATCCTGCCATACGGAGACACGTAACGGCAGATCCAGCGCGACACCCTGTTTATCCTGCATCAGTTTTGTGCCGACTTTAGGGTTACCAAATACCAGGACTTTAGTTGGCCTGAGGTTCATTCCCGCGCCCTCGGCATTTTTCTCGTGATCAATTTCGGTGAATACCGGAACGCCTTCGCTTTTCAGAATGGCTTTCAGTCGGGAGACCGTCTCATCGACTGAGAATTTACTTTCCTGGTTTTTGATCTTCTCTGAATTTAACCCAGAACCCAGCCCGATTTTATAGGCTTCAGCGATATCACGAGCCACCTGAGTCATGTCTACGCCTTCTTTGTTGGTCAGCATTGTCACGCAAACCAGTTCATCACCGGCGGTAAAGCGGCTCAGATAGGCACTAAAGCCACCTGTGGTTCCTTTGATTTCCAGAAAACCAGGATGGCGGGTAAATTCCCAGCCGGCCATGGCAGGCACGACTTTGCCATTTTTCAGTTTTGCCGGGCTATAGATAATGTCACGTAGCTTTTTGTCTTTAACCAGCGTGCTGCCGGCAAGACCGATATCCCACTTACTGATGTCTTCCGCTGACGACCACAGACCACCGTAGGCGAACAGATTATCAGTGGCGATCGCGCTGACAGGCGCCAGTTTGTCACCCGCTGCGACGTAACCTGTTGCAGGCTCAACAGGGTTGATCCAGTCAATTTCTGACTTAAATTTCGAATGCTGATTATGTTGCTTATCAGGCGTCGGGCGATCAAGGAATGCTTTCGTTGGCATGTCTTTTGCGAACATGGTGCTTTGCAGACCTAACGGCGCAATTTGGTATTTGTTGACGAAGTCTACGTAACTCATTCCGCTGACTTTCTCGATAGCCATACCTAACAGGATAAAGTCAGTTGCGCTGGAGTTGATGTCCGTGCCATTTTTAAATTCGAGCGGTTTATCTTTAACAAGATCAACCAGCTGCGCAGGTGTATATTTTTGCTCTTGTTTATAGCCGAAAGATCTGAAATCAGGGATCCCGGATGAGTGCTGCATTAATTCCAGAATCGTAATGTTATGCCAGCTTTCCGGCAGGCCAGGCAAATAAACACTCACAGGAGTATTAAGATCCAATTTACCTTGCTCTACCAGTTGCATTACTGCGACTGCAGTAAAAGCTTGCGTGATAGGGCCAATTCCCCACATGGTTTTGGTGGAAGCAAGCTCATCATTGGCAGCCGTTGCCAGACCGTATCCCGCTGAGCGCGGAATATAAGGCGCCTGAACAATCGCCATGGATAAACCCGGCAGATTATTTTTCGCCATTACCTCGGCAATGATCTGATCGATATATTTGCCGTTGACCTTTAATTGTGGATCACCACGGTTAACTAAGTAAGTTGTCTCATTTGTACTGGCAGCGGCCAATACCTGAGTAGCTGAAACAGACATGGAAAGTAAAATACATGCCGAAATAACCTTTAACTTAAGATTCATGGAAAAGCTCCGCGCTTAATGAAATTTATTTTGATGGCTAATGGATGAGCGATGTTGTACATACAATTACCCTCGGTAACCGTACTCATAGCTATTACTTAGCTGCTGCCTTTACCTTTTCAACCGTGGTGTCGGTGTCCCATAAATCATTGGCAATGATGCGGTAGTTGGTTAGAGCAGCGAGATAACCGTCACCTTCTGGAATGCGCGGACCCGCTGTCGCATCTTTAACGACGACAACTTCAAAACCTTGCTCAATCAATTCACGCATATGGGATTCAATACACAGATTGGCAGCCATACCGGCGAGAATGACCTGTGAGACACCGCGTTTTCTTAATTGCAGTACCAGGTCGTTGGTTTCTGGTCCGAAAATCTTATGCGGTGAGGCAATGACCGTTTCGCCATCATAAATATATGGCTTAAACTGCGGTAAAAAGTCTGCGCCGGAATTTTCAAAATTCTCCATCGTCAGTGGACCTTTACGATTGAACATTCCAGTGCCGTGCATAAATGTTTCTCCCGGAGCGGTAGATTGCCATTTATGGTCGTGCGGAAAGTAATAATGTGGAGAAATAAAAACAGGCATTTGTGCTTCTTTTGCCATTTTGAACAACGTCTCGAGATTTTCTACAGTATTATTTTCAATAATGCTGTCTTTAAAAACCTCCCAGCCAATACCCTGAGGACTTAAAAAATCGATCTGTGGATCGACTACCACCAACGCAGCTTCCTTATTATTAAGTGTTATACCTTTGCGTGGTAAGCCATAGGCCTCTGGTTCAGAATAGATTTCTGACATTCTCATCTTGCTCATAAAATTTACCTGTATTTTTATCTAATGTGATAGTGACTATCTGATTATTAAATAGCGCTGGTAAATATGGCATGGTTTCAGAACGGGGCATTTGTTCAGGACGCTGGGAATATTGTCATTACGTATTCTAATAACGATAGTGGGCATATCACTGCCCACTCCGTTAGAGGTCGTATTGCTGGCGTCGCCGTTCTAAACGACGGTCGCGCAGGGTGGAATAAATAAAGGTCATCACAAACAGTAGTGAAAATAGTACGACGATGGTGGGGGCCGGTGCACTGTCGATGAAAAAAGACAGGTACACGCCCATAAACGAGGTAACGACCGACATAATCACCGCCAGCCACAAGGCGTGGGAAAATTTCCGCGTCATTAAAATCGCAATGGCGCCAGGCGCAATCAGTAAGGAGATCGACAAAATAATCCCTACTGATTTTAGCGTGGCGACAATCGTCAGGGCGATCATGCACAGCAGGCCGTAATGTAGCAGTGCAGTGTTAAGCCCACTGGCCTTTGCCTGATGCGGGTCGAACGCATGCAGCAGCAGATCTTTCCACTTAAGCCCAATAATAAGTGCTATCCCAAGCGTAATAACCGCGGTTTGTATGATGTCGCTGAACGATACGCCCAGCATATCGCCGAACAGAATATGATCGAGATGGACCTCTGACTGGATAGAGACGTACAGCACCAGCCCTGCGCCAAACATGCCGGAAAAGACGATTCCCATCAGGGTATCGCGTTTGATGCGGCTGTTATCGTCGAGATAACCCGTCGCCACCGCACAGAACAGCCCGGCGATAAATGCGCCAATTGCCAGTGGGATGCCCGCAATCCACGCCAGTACAATTCCCGGGAAAACCGCGTGGCTCATTGCATCGCCCATCAGCGCCCAGCCTTTGAGTACTAAAAATACAGACAGCAGCGCGCAGGGCACGGCGACAATGGTGGAGATGACCAGCGCATTGACCATAAAACCAAACTGAAAGGGTTCCAGCAGCGTTGTTAAGATCATACTGACTCCTTGTTCACCAGACGGGCGCGGCGGCGATTCGCCAGCAGACCGTGTTTTGGCGCGAAGACAAATGCCAGCAGGAACAGCAGCGTTTGCAGAACGACAATAATTCCGCCGGTTGCACCGTCCAGCCAGTAGCTCAGCCAGGCGCCGAAAAAGCTGGTCAGGCTGCCAATAGCTACGGCGATAGTGAGCAGGCGTGGAAAACGATCGGTCAGCAGCCAGGCCGTTGCACCGGGCGTAACCACCAGGCAAATCACCAGAAATGCGCCGACGGTTTGCAGCGCGGCGACCGTGGAAACGGAGAGCAGCGTAAAAAATAACAGCTTCAACCGGCCCGGATTCAGACCGATAGAGCGCGCGTGGTTTTCATCAAAAAAAACCACCATCAGATCTTTCCACTTCAAAAACAGGATGGTTAGCGAAATAACCCCGATGATGGCCAGTTGCAGAATATCTTCTGGCGCAATCGCCAGCACGTTGCCGAGAATAATGGTCTGAATATTCACCGACATCGGATTGAGCGACACCATAAACAGCCCGATACCGAAAAAAGACGAAAAAATCAGTCCGATAATCGCATCTTCCTTCAGGCGCGAACGTTGATTAAGAAACAGCATACTGCCCGCCGCCAGTCCGCCGGAAAGGAATGCGCCAAGCGCGAAGGGAAGCCCTAACATATAAGCGCCTGCCACGCCCGGCACGATAGAGTGCGACAGCGCATCGCCAATCAGCGACCAGCCTTTGAGCATCAGATAGCAGGAGAGAAACGCACACAGGCCACCGACCATCGCCGAGACCCACATGGCGTTGAGCATGTACTGGTAGCCAAACGGCTCCGTTAGCCAGTTCATGGTTATTCCCCCTCGTTTGCCGTGCGTCGCGAAATAAACGGGCGTTCATCATCGGTAATTACGTGCTGTTCACCGCCGCTCAGCGCAACGTGACGCAGTACACCGCTGAATGCCAGTTCGAGATTCTCGGGGGTAAAGGTGGTTTCGGTGGGTCCACTTGCCAGCACCGTGCCCTTAATCATCACCGTGTAATCACAAAACTCGGTGACGGATCCCAAATTATGGGTAGAGACCAGCATGGTTCGACCCTCATCACGCAGTTCACGCAGCAGGTCGATGATCCGGGCCTCGGTTTTTACATCCACGCCGGTAAAGGGTTCATCCAGTAAAATAACCTGTCCGTCCTGTGCGATGGCCCTTGCCAGAAAAACACGCTTTTTCTGCCCTCCGGACAGTTCACCTATCTGACGATGGCGATAATCCAGCATATCAACCCGCGCCAGCGCCGCATCTACGCAGGCGTGGTCAATTTGTTTTGGTCGACGCAGCCAGCCCATATGGCCAAAGCGTCCCATCATCACCACATCTTCCACCAGTACCGGAAACGACCAGTCCACCTCTTCTGACTGGGGGACATAGGCGATCAGATTCTGTTTGAGCGCCTTATTTACCGGCTGTTGCAGAATTGAGATTTCCCCCTGCGCCAGGCGGACAAAACCCATCAGCGCTTTAAAAAGCGTTGATTTTCCCGAACCGTTTACGCCGACCAGCGCGGCAATTGAGCCGCCCGGAACCTGAAAAGTGGCGTCCCGCAATGCGGTATGACCGTTGCGATACGTCACCGTAACCTGATTTACGGTAATCGCAGAGTGACTCATGGTTGGCTCTCCAGACCCTTGTTGATGCCGTTAACAATGGTTTGCGTGGTGACGCGCAGTAAATCCAGATAGGTCGGTACCGGACCGTCGGCTGCACTGAGCGAATCGACATACAGCACGCCGCCGTAATGTGCGCCAGACTCACGGGCAACCTGACGCGCTGGTTTGTCGGACACGGTGCTTTCGCTAAATACCGTCGGGATATGATGCTCTCTGATGGCATCGATAACCTTGCGTACCTGCTTGGGCGTACCCTGCTGATCGGCATTGATCGGCCACAGATACAGCTCCTTGAGATTGTTATCACGAGCTAAATAAGAGAATGCGCCTTCGCTGGTGACCAGCCAGCGTTTATCAGCAGGGAGCTTTGCCAGTTCTGTATGCAGTGGCGCCAGGGTCTGCTGGATTTTCGCTTTATAATTCTGCGCATTATTCTGGTAGGTTGCGGCATTGTCCGGATCATATTTGATCAGCGCATCACGAATGTTATCCACGTAGATCAGCGCGTTCTCTGCTGACATCCAGGCATGCGGGTTTGGTTTACCGTTGTACGGCCCTTCGCTGATGCCCATTGGCTGCACGCCGTTTGAGACCATCACTTCTGGTACGCCGGACAAATTTTGGTAGAAGCGGGAAAACCATAGTTCGAGGTTTAGACCGTTGGAGAGAATAAGCTGTGCGCCTTGCGCCCGTTTAATATCGCCTGGGGTTGGTTGATATTCGTGAATTTCAGCACCCGGTTTGGTGATAGAACTAACGTCCGCCGCGTCACCTGCTACATTGCTTGCCATATCGGCAATCACCGTAAAGGTGGTCACCACTTTGAATTTTTCTTTCGCCCAGGCGGGTGACAGCGTCAGCGCTGTTAACACGCTGGCAAGGAGAAATGACTTCAGATGGGGCAGATGCGGCATAGTATCCCTCGCAACAAAGTGGTTAATTTATCATCGAATATAGCCTTTGCTATGTTATATAGCACATGGCATAAACAAATGAAAATAATTCTTATTTGCGTAGGGTGCTAAGGATGTATCACCTTCAGGTAATAGTTCTGTGCTTAGTTAAGGTGTATTATTTATGCAACTTAATTGTGGAGGCATCATGTCCGGCAAACGCATTGCACGTGAAAAAATGACGATCCAGAGAATGATTTCGCTCTACGAGAGCCAGTGCCCGCAGGCTTCAGGCGAGCCGGGGCATTACGATGCGTTATTTGCCTATGCGCAAAAGCGCCTCGACAAGTGCGTATTTGGTGAGGAAAAACCGGCCTGTAAACAGTGTCCTGTGCACTGTTATCAACCTGCTAAACGCGAAGAGATGAAGCAAATTATGCGTTGGGCTGGGCCGAGAATGCTCTGGCGTCACCCGATTCTGACCGTACGTCACCTGATTGATGACAAACGTCCAGTGCCGGAGTTACCCGAGAAGTACCAGCGGAAAAAATAAGGTCGCTGTGCGCCGGATGGCGGCTGCGCCTTATCTGGCCTAAGAGAATAAGTGCATCTGTCGCGTAGGCCCGATGCGCATTGCGCCATCGGGCAACTTAGCCATGTGGTGATGAATGGCGACTACGCTTTGGTGGCAATCAGAATAGCTGAGGCTTTGATCAGCGCAACAACACGGCTTCCCTGACTCAGTTTCATCTCTTGCTGACTTTCGTTGGTGACGACGGCAACAATCTCGAAGCCTGCGTCAGTTTTGATATGTACCGTGGCGTTGACTGCGCCTTCTGTGACCTGGGAAACACTGCCAGCAAACTGGTTGCGGGCAGAGAACTTCAGACCACAGTCTTCAGTTGCCAGCGTCACCCATGGCGCTTTAATCAGGGCAATTGCTTCTTTCCCTTTCGCCAGACCCAGCGCCTGCTGGCTGCTATGGGTTACAATCGCGACCAGTTTTGCGCCGCCAGCCAGCGTCAGTTCAACTTCATCATTCACTGCGCCCGTAGCGACTGCGCTCACCGTACCGGTTAATTGATTACGTGCTGATACCGCCATACTGCCTCCTTTCGTTGAGATATCACCCAGTATAGCCACACTGGCTAAACCAGTGCATCCTTATCAATGCCTAATCGCTTCATGCGTGAGAGTAACGTTGTACGTTTCAGCCCCAGCCTTTGTGCCGCGCCTTTGGGACCGGCAACCACCCCGTTGGTTTCTTTCAGTACGCGCATAATCAACTGGTATTCATCTTCACCGTCCTGCGCGACTTCGGTTGCCACCGGAGGCGTGGACGGCGTCAAAGGGGCAATATCCGGAAGGGACAGTTGCAGCACGTTGCCCCGGGTAAGCAGAACCGCACGTTCTACCACGTTTTCCAGCTCACGCACGTTACCCGGCCATTCCATACAGCTCAGCGTGCGCAGAGCCTCGGCGGGAATACTGTCGATATTGCGTCCCATCCGACGAGCAATTTTGAAGGTGAAGGCTTTTACCAGCAGCGGAATATCTTCCGGGCGCTCACGCAGCGGCGGCAGATGGATCGGGAAGACGTTCAGCCGGTAGTACAGATCGTTACGAAATTCGCGATCGGCAACCATCTTCTTCAGATCGCGGTTGGTAGCGGCGATCAAGCGCACGTCGGTCTGGATCAGCTTATTACTGCCCAGACGTTCAAATTCCTGCTCTTGCAGAACCCGCAGTAGCTTAGGCTGAAGCTCCAGCGGCATATCGCCAACTTCATCGAGGAACAGCGAACTTTTATCTGCCAGCTCGAAACGACCAATCCGCTGCGTGCTGGCACCGGTAAACGCGCCACGCTCATGACCAAACAGATCGCTTTCCAGTAATCCGGCAGGCATTGCCGCGCAGTTCATCTTCACCATCCGACGGGCGTTACGTCCGCTCAGGTTGTGAATGGCTCGTGCGATCAGCTCTTTACCCGTTCCGGTCTCACCCAGAATCAAGACGGTGCTGTCGCTTTGCGCCACCATTTCGACCTGCTTGAGTACGCTGTACATCGCTTCGCTGCGACCAATGATTTCGCCGAACTCACTCTCTACGTTGTTGAGTTGTTCAGTCAACGCCAGGTTTTCATCGACCAGACGTTCCTTCAGGCGGTGGATCTCCTGATAGGCGAGGGCGTTATCCACGGCAATTGCCACACGCTCGGCAATCTGGCGCAATAGCTTGAGGTTGGCGGTAGTGAAAACTTTCTCTTCGCACTGTGCCAGCTTGAGTACGCCGAGCATAGTATTGCCGGACATCAGCGGTAGCAGACACAGGGTTTGTAGCTGGTTGCCCCAGGTTTCGAACAGCATCCGTTCGTAAGGGGCAAGGATGTCACGTTCGCTCAGGTTGATCAGCAGCATCTCTTTGCTTTTGAAGACCCGTTCAGAGAGCGTTCCCGCTTCGTCCACTTCACTTTGTTCGTGTGCCGGATGATGTTCATCCAGATAGTGAGTGGAATAGATACTGAGTTTATTTTTGCGATCGCTGCGTAACACGATGCTGATGGCATCGATATCGAAGTAGTGGTGGATCTCTTTGGCGACTTCGCTGACCAGCTCATCAATATCCAGTCGGGAGAGCACGGCATTGGTGATGGCGACCAGGATGCGAAAGTTGTCACGCTCACGACACAGCAGATCGTAATCGACGTTGTTGCTGACTCTGCTTTGAATTTGTTCAGCAACGACGCCGACTATCTGAGTGAAGGTCTGTAGACGGTTATATTCTTTTTCACTCCACGGACGGTCTTCGTTACGGATGAATTCGCAACCGCCAAAGATGCGCCCATCTGCCGCCAGTGGCAGCAGGCAGTAGTGGCCAAATTCAGAATACAGTCCACCTGAAGCCAATTGTGGCCATGTTTCCGTAAACTCATGATAGTTGCAGTGCAACGCATCAGGGCGAGACAAAATACGGCGTACCGGACCATGTGCCAGCACCGTTTCGTCTTCATAATCGATGGGTTTACCATTTTCACGCGTTGCAAAATAACGCGCACGTTGCGTTTGTGCCTGCCATAAGACAATAGCCGCGCAGTCGGCCAGCGCTGAACGCTTGACCAGCTGCGAAAGCGCCTCGCTAAGAGACGGGAGATCGGGCTGCTGTAATAATGTACGAGTAATATCGAACAGGCCTTGCTGTCCGAGGTCACTCATCGGTGTATACGACATATTGCTTTTCCAGGGAAAGCACCGCAGAACGGTGCGAAAACGGTAAATGAATTATAGGTATAAGTCGTAAATTATTGCCGGATGGCCTGCCACTGAACTGGCCAGGATATACAATCCGTTGGCCCGCTCAGCAAAGCGGTATCAGGCATAATGCAGCATTAACGCCGGATAGTGACGCTAATGCGTCTTATCCGGCCTACAGCATGCTGCCAACCGGCTGCTAGCATATACGAGGTAATGGTTCGGCGTGTGGTAAATCGAGGGTTCGTTTCACGCCGTAGAGTCCGGCAAGACGAACACCTTTGCGTTCGACCACTTCACCAATCATTGCGGCATCGCACCCTAACGGATGCGCGCGCAGCGCGGCAAGTACGGTTTCAGCGGCCTGGCGTTCAACGGCAATCACCAGTTTGCCTTCGTTAGCAAAGTTGAGCGCATCCAGACCCAGCAGCTCGCAAACGCCACGCACCGCGGGCTTCACGGGCAGAGCAGCTTCCGACAGCTCAATACCAAATCCGCATGCAGCGGCAAATTCATGCGTGACCGCATTCACGCCGCCACGGGTGGCGTCACGAAGCGCCTTCACGCCAGGAATATCACGCAGCGTCTGGATAAGAGGTGTTAACACCGCGCAGTCGCTGACCAGTTCGCCATCCAGACCCAATTGCTCGCGTAGGTTAAGGATAGTTGCCCCGTGATCGCCAAGAGAGCCACTGACCAGCAGCACATCACCCACGCTGAGAGTCTGTGCGCCCCAGTGAATGTTGGCGGGAATTGCCCCCATTCCGGCAGTGTTAATGAACAGCTTGTCTGCTGCACCACGCTGCACGACTTTGGTATCGCCAGTCACGATGGCGATGCCTGCTTCGCGCGCGGTTGCTGCCATGCTGTTAACAACGGTTTTCAGTGTCTCCATCGGCAGACCCTCTTCGAGGATAAAACCGCAGGAGAGGTAGCGTGGAATAGCCCCGCTGACCGCCACGTCGTTAGCCGTACCACAGATGGCCAGCTTGCCGATATTGCCGCCGGGGAAGAACAACGGATCGATAACGTAGCTGTCAGTTGAAAACGCCAGACGATCGCCTTCTGCCACCAGTTGCGCCAGTTCCAGACGCGCCTGATCTTCTTGTTCCGCCAGCCACGGATTCGCGAAAGCCTCCATAAACAGACTGTTGATCAACTGCTGCATAGCCTGACCGCCGCTACCGTGGGCGAGTTGTACGCTGCTCATGCTTCACACTCCTGCTGACGATACTGATACCAGGCGGCACATGCGCCTTCTGAGGAGACCATCAGGGCGCCAAACGCGGTCTCCGGGTTACACGTTTTGCCAAATAACGGGCACTGATGTGGTTTACATCTGCCCGTCAGCACTTCCCCACAACGCGCGCGCGGATCGTCATACACCTGCTGCGGCGCTGGCTGGAAATGTGCTTCGGCATCAAAGCGCTGATAGTCCGGCGTCAGGTGAACGCCAGAGGATTCGATAACGCCCAGACCGCGCCATTCGCTGTCACCATTGACGCAGAACACCTCGGCAATGGCCTGTTGCGCTAACGCGTTACCGGCATCCGGTACCACGCGGCGGTACTGGTTTTCTACCTGGCTTTGGGCTGCAATTTTCTGCTCAATTAACATCACTACGCCTTGCAGGAGATCGAGCGGTTCAAAACCGGCGACCACCAGCGGGCGATGGAAATCTGAAGCAATGAAGTTGTAGGCGTCGGTGCCAATTACCATGCTGACGTGGCCCGGTGCTAAAAAGGCGTCGATACCGTTGTCCGGCTGTTCCAGAAGGCTGCGCAGCGTAGGGATAAGCGTGATGTGCTGGCAGAAAAAGTAAAAGTTCTGCACGTCACGCTGCTTTGCCTGTTGCAGGGTGATAGCGGTCGTTGGCATTGTGGTTTCAAAACCCAGGCCAAAGAACACCACTTTACGCGTTGGGTTTTCCTGCGCCAGCTTCAGTGCATCCATCGGTGAATAGACAATACGGATATCCGCACCGCGCGCCTTGGCTTGCAGCAGGGAGCCTTGCTTACCCGGGACGCGCATAGCGTCGCCAAAGGTGCAGAAAATCACTTCTGGATGGCTGGCAATTTCTACACAGCTGTCGATTCTGCCCATCGGCAGAACGCAAACCGGGCAACCCGGACCATGAATAAACTCCACGTTTTCCGGTAGCAACTGGTCGAGCCCGAATTTGAAGATAGCGTGGGTATGACCACCACAAACTTCCATGATCCGCAGCGGGCGTTCAGCCGTGTAGGAGAGGTGGGCGGCACGTTCGCACAGGTGCTCTATCAACTGCATCACCTGTTCTGGTGCGCGGTATTCGTCAACAAAACGCATTTATTTTTCCTCGCCGTACAGCAACGCGCCGACATCCGGCTCAACGTCAAACATGTTTTGCAGCGCGTCGAGCGTATCGCGCGCTTCAGCTTCATTAATGATGCTCATGGCAAAACCGACGTGGACCAGTACCCACTGGCCGAGACGCGGTTGGCCATGTTCATCACAGCTACCGACCAGCGTCAGGTCGACGTCGCGCTGAATACCGCAGACGTCGACTTTGGCCTGGTTGCCATCAATGGTGCGGATTTGACCCGGAACACCTATGCACATCGCTGTGTCTCCAGCCAGGAGAGCCATTGATCCATCCCTTCACCACTGGTGGCGGAAATTAGGATAATCTCAATCCCCGGGTTCACTTCCCGGGCGCTGGCGATGCATTTTTCAACGTCAAAATTGAGGTACGGCAGTAGATCCACTTTGTTGAGCAGCATCAGCGATGCGGCGGCAAACATATGCGGGTATTTCAGCGGTTTGTCTTCACCTTCGGTTACTGAAAGCACGGCCACTTTATGGCGCTCTCCGAGGTCGAAGCTGGCCGGGCAGACCAGGTTGCCGACGTTTTCAATGAACAGAATACCGTTATCGTCAAGCGGCAAACGCGGCGCGGCGTCAGCAATCATTTGTGCGTCAAGGTGGCAACCTTTACCGGTGTTGACCTGAATGGCGGGTGTGCCTGTGGCGCGAATACGGGCGGCATCGTTCACCGTCTGCTGGTCACCTTCAATAACGGCGCACGGCACGCTATCTTTCAGCTTCATCAGCGTTTCGGTCAGCAGGGTAGTTTTACCAGAGCCCGGGCTTGAAACAAGGTTCAGCACCAGATGCTGACGGGCCGCAAAGCGGGCACGGTTGCGCTCGGCGAGGCGGTTGTTTTTGTCCAGTACGTCAATTTCCACTTCCAGCATACGGCGTTGGCTCATACCTGGTGCGTGGGTTCCGGCCTCACCGTGACCGTAGTGCAAATCGCCTTCTTCAGTTTGGCTCGGTGTGAAATTTGAGGTCTTCACACCGGTAATATTCAGCGCCGGACGAGCCGCCGGGGCAAATGGCGCGCTGCGAAACGCCGAGTGGGGATTATGCTCATCACCCTCTATATATAGGTTGCCTTCAGCGCAACCACATGTCGTACACATCGCTCACTCCTGATCTTTTTACTTGCGATACATCTGTTGCCGGATGGCTGCGTTGCCTTATCCGGCCTACAAACGAGCTGTTTCTGTAGGCTGGATAAGACGCTTAAGCGTCGCCATCCGGCGCTGGAGTTTCATCTATTTCAATACGTCGAATCTGTAAGCCGTCATCGGCCACAATTCTCAGCATATCGCTGTTGCATTGCGGACATCGGCGCACGCGTTGCGTCAGTAACGTGACGTATTGCTGACAAGATTCGCACCAACATTCGGCTTCTTGTTCTTCGAGGTGGAGTTTACAACCTTCTGCAAGGGTCCCGCGGCATACCAGATCAAAACAAAAGGAGAGAGCGCTGGTTTCTACGCAAGAAAATGCGCCAATTTTGAGCCAGACCCCAGTTACTCGCTTAGCACCGTGTTGCGTGGCCTGTTGTTCAATCAATTCCAGTGCCCGTTGGCAGAGGGTTATTTCGTGCATACCGCCTCCTGTGAAGTTGCCGTATTAAAAGCAATAAGCATGCCAGGTTGATTTTTTTCATTCGTGACAATGACGACGATGACGAAATGACATGTCGTCACCCGCCTTTGATTTTTTATCTATATGAAAATTAAGTGATTTAATTTTGGCATGAAATGTGCTTAAGGCTGTTCATCTCTGCTAAACGGGTAACCTGACATGACTATTTGGGAAATAAGCGAAAAAGCCGATTACATCGCTGAACGGCATCGTCGCCTACAGGACCAGTGGCGTATTTACTGCAACTCGCTGGTTCAGGGGATCACCCTGTCAAAAGCGCGTTTGCATCATGCGATGAGCTGCGCACCGGACAAGGATCTCTGCTTCGTCCTTTTTGAACACTTCACTATCTACGTCACGCTGGCGGACGGCTTTAACAGCCATACCATCGAATACTACGTCGAAACGAAAGACGGTGATGATAAGCAGCTGATTGCACAGGCAGAATTGACTATCGACGGTAAGGTCGATGAGCGTATTAGCAACCGCGATCGCGAGCAGGTGCTGGAGCACTATCTCGAAAAAATCGCCACCGTCTACGACAGCCTGTACACCGCGGTTGAGAACAATATGCCGGTGAATTTAAGCCAGCTGGTTGAGGGACACAGCCCGGCTTAAGCCTCGGGTGCTGCCCACTTTGTCATGGTGCGGTCTACATACTGCGTCACGACGTTTTAGGGAATGGGCATGTCGAAAAATGTCGAAATGACATTTGGTAGACATGTTTTCGTCAAAAATGACTATCACCTGAGGAATGCCTGGTGAATCGTTTTGTAATTGCTGACTCCACTCTTTGTATTGGCTGCCACACCTGTGAAGCCGCCTGCTCAGAGACACATCGCCAGCATGGCCTGCAGTCAATGCCGCGCCTGAAAGTGATGTTAAATGAAAAAGAATCCGCGCCGCAGCTTTGCCACCAGTGTGAAGATGCGCCTTGCGCCACCGTGTGTCCGGTTAATGCCATTAACCGCGTTGATGGCGCCGTACAGCTGAACGAAAGCCTGTGCGTAAGCTGCAAACTGTGCGGGATCGCTTGTCCGTTTGGCGCGATAGAGTTTTCCGGTAGCCGTCCGCTACACATTCCGGCAAACGCCAATACGCCAAAAGCGCCTCCGGCTCCGCCAGCGCCTGCTCGCGTGAGTTCGCTGTTGGACTGGGTTCCTGGCGTTCGTGCTATCGCGGTGAAATGCGATCTGTGTAGTTTTGACGAGCAAGGTCCTGCCTGCGTGCGCATGTGTCCGACCAAAGCCCTGCATCTGGTGAGCAACATGGATATCGCCCGCGCCAGCAAACGTAAGCGTGAGCTGACTTTCAATACCGATTTCGGCGATCTCACCTTGTTTCAGCAGGCTCAGAGTGGGGATGCAAAATGAGCGCAATTTCACTGATTAACAGCGGCGTGGCCTGGTTTACGGCTGCGGCGGTTCTGGCATTTCTGTTTTCATTTCATAAATCGCTGAGCGGCTGGATTGCTGGGGTTGGCGGTGCAGTCGGCAGCCTGTGTACGGCAGCCGCGGGTTTTACCGTTCTGACTAATGCGCTGGCAGTGAGCGGCGTGATGCCGTTTATTGGTCACAGTCTGCAAATTACTCCGCTGAATGCTATCTGGCTGATTACACTGGGCCTGTGCGGCCTGTTTGTCAGCCTGTACAACATTGACTGGCATCGTCATCCGCAGGTGAAAGCTAACGGCCTGCTGGTGAATCTGCTGATGGCCGCGGCGGTATGTGCGGTGGTTGCCAGTAACCTCGGTACGCTGGTGGTGATGGCGGAAATCATGGCGCTGTGTGCCGTGTTCCTTACCGGATGCAGTAAAGAAGGCAAACTTTGGTTTGCGCTGGGGCGTATTGGTACGCTGCTGCTGGCGGTCGCCTGCTACCTGGTGTGGCAACGTTACGGCACGCTGGAGCTGCGTCTGCTAGACCTGCGCACCCAGGAACTGCCGCTCGGATCTGACATCTGGCTGCTGGGCGTGGCAGGTTTTGGCCTGCTGGCCGGGATTATTCCGCTCCACGGTTGGGTGCCACAGGCACACGCCAATGCCAGCGCACCGGCTGCTGCGCTGTTCTCTACCGTCGTCATGAAGGTTGGTCTGCTGGGTATTCTCTCCCTGTCGCTGCTGGGCGGTAACGCGCCGCTGTGGTGGGGGATTACGCTGCTGGTGCTGGGCATGATCACCGCGTTTGTTGGTGGTCTGTATGCGCTAATGGAACACAATATCCAGCGCCTGCTGGCGTACCACACGCTGGAAAACATCGGCATTATTCTGCTGGGTCTGGGCGCTGGCGTGACCGGAATTTCCCTGAATCAACCGGCGCTGATCGCGCTGGGTTTGACCGGCGGTCTGTACCACCTGGTAAACCACAGCTTGTTCAAAAGCGTTCTGTTCCTGGGTGCAGGCAGCATCTGGTTCCGTACCGGTCATCGTGATATCGAAAAACTGGGCGGTATCGGTAAACGTATGCCGGTTATCTCGCTGGCGATGCTGGTTGGTCTGATGGCGATGGCCGCACTGCCGCCGCTGAACGGTTTTGCCGGTGAGTGGGTTATCTACCAATCCTTCTTTAAGCTTGGCAACAGCGGCGCGTTTGTCGGTAGCCTGTTAGGACCGTTGCTGGCGGTAGGGCTGGCAATTACCGGCGCGCTGGCGGTGATGTGTATGGCGAAAGTCTATGGCGTTACGTTCCTTGGCGCACCGCGCACGAAGGAAGCTGAAAATGCTTGCTGCGCGCCAATCCTGATGGGAGTGAGCGTCGTCGCGCTGGCTATCTGCTGCGTGATTGGCGGCGTTGCTGCGCCGTGGCTGCTGCCGATGATCTCCTCTGCCGTTCCGCTGCCGTTGGAAACCGCGAACACCACCGTTTCTCAGCCAATGATCACGCTGCTGCTGATCGCGTGTCCGCTGCTGCCGTTCATCATCATGGCCATTTTCAAAGGCAACCGTCTGCCGTCGCGTTCACGCGGTGCGGCATGGGTGTGTGGTTACGATCACGAGCAGTCAATGGTGATTACCGCGCACGGTTTTGCTATGCCGGTGAAAGAAGCCTTTGCCCCGGTACTCAAACTGCGTAAATGGTTGAACCCGGTATCACTGGTTCCGGGCTGGCAGAATGCGGCTGCACCGGTGCTGTTCCGTCGCCTGGCGCTGATTGAGCTGGCGGTGCTGGTGGTGATTGTGGTTTCACGAGGAGCCTGAGAATGAGTGTTTTATATCCGTTAATTCAGGCGCTGGTGCTGTTTGCCGTTGCGCCGCTGCTGTCCGGTGTTACCCGCGTGGCGCGTGCGCGTTTGCACAATCGCCGCGGTCCGGGCGTTTTGCAGGAATACCGCGACATTATCAAACTGCTGGGCCGTCAGAGCATTGCGCCAGCGGATTCCAGCTGGGTTTTCCGCCTGACGCCGTTTGTGATGGTGGGCGTGATGCTGACTATCGCCACTGCGTTGCCGGTCGTGACCGTTGGCTCGCCGCTGCCACAACTGGGCGATCTGATCACCTTAATTTACCTGTTCGCCATCGCCCGTTTCTTCTTCTCTATCGCGGGACTGGATACCGGTAGCCCGTTTACCGCCATTGGCGCCAGCCGTGAAGCGATGCTCGGCGTGCTGGTCGAACCTATCCTGCTGCTGGGGCTGTGGGTAGCGGCACAGGTTGCGGGTTCAACCCATATCAGCAATATCGCCGATACCATTTACCACTGGCCTGCTGCGCGCAGCATCCCGCTGATTCTGGCACTGTGCGCCTGTGCTTTCGCCACCTTTATCGAAATGGGCAAACTGCCGTTCGATCTGGCGGAAGCAGAGCAGGAGCTGCAGGAAGGTCCATTGACTGAATACAGCGGCAGCGGTTTTGCCGTGTTGAAGTGGGGCATTAGCCTCAAACAGCTGGTCGTTCTGCAAATGTTCGTTGGCGTGTTCCTGCCGTGGGGACAGATGGAAACCTTCACCGCCGGTGGACTGCTGCTGGCGCTGGTGATTGCCGTCGTCAAGCTGGTCCTCGGCGTGCTGGTTATCGCCCTGTTCGAAAACAGCATGGCGCGTCTGCGTTTTTGCGCCACTTCACGCGTGACCTGGGCCGGTTTTGGGTTTGCGTTTTTAGCGTTCGTCTCCTTGCTGGTGGCGTGATTTAAGAGAGTTTGAGCATGTCTGAAGAAAAATTAGGTCAACAATATCTCGCTGCGCTGCACCAGGCCTTTCCGGGCGTGGTGCTGGATGAAGCCTGGCAGACCAAAGATCAGCTGACGATCACCGTCAAGGTGAACTACCTGCCGGAAGTGGTGGAGTTCCTGTACTACAAACAGGGCGGCTGGTTATCCGTGCTGTTTGGTAACGACGAACGTCAGCTGTGCGGTCATTACGCCGTTTATTACGTGATGTCGATGGAGCAGGGCACCAAGTGCTGGATAACCGTCCGCGTTGAAGTCGATGCCAATAAACTGGAGTTCCCGTCCGTCACGCCGCGCGTTCCAGCAGCGGTCTGGGGCGAGCGTGAAGTGCGCGACATGTACGGTTTGATCCCGGTTGGTTTACCGGATGAGCGCCGTCTGGTGTTACCGGATGACTGGCCGGACGAACTCTATCCGCTGCGTAAAGACAGCATGGATTATCGTCAGCGCCCGGCGCCGACTACCGATGCTGAAACCTACGAGTTCATCAACGAACTGGGCGACAAGAAAAATAACGTGGTGCCGATTGGCCCGTTGCACGTCACCTCCGATGAACCCGGTCACTTCCGCCTGTTTGTTGACGGTGAGAACATCATCGACGCCGACTACCGTCTGTTCTATGTCCACCGCGGCATGGAGAAACTGGCGGAAACCCGTATGGGTTATAACGAAGTGACGTTCTTGTCGGATCGCGTGTGCGGCATCTGCGGCTTTGCACATAGCACCGCTTATACCACCTCCGTTGAGAATGCGATGGGCATCGTGGTGCCGGAACGTGCGCAGATGATCCGCGCCATTCTGCTGGAAGTTGAGCGTCTGCACTCGCACCTGCTGAACCTCGGCCTGGCCTGCCACTTCACCGGTTTTGACTCCGGCTTTATGCAGTTCTTCCGTGTGCGTGAAACGTCGATGAAGATGGCGGAGATCCTCACCGGGGCGCGTAAAACCTACGGTCTGAACCTGATCGGCGGTATCCGTCGTGACCTGCTGAAAGACGATATGATCCAGACCCGTCAACTGGCGCAGCAGATGCGTCGTGAGGTGCAGGAACTGGTCGATATGCTGCTCAGCACGCCGAACATGGAACAGCGTACCGTGGGTATTGGTCGTTTGGATCCAGAAATTGCCCGTGACTTCAGTAACGTCGGCCCGATGGTTCGCGCCAGCGGTCACGCGCGTGACACCCGCGCCGATCACCCGTTTGTAGGCTATGGCCTGCTGCCGATGGAAGTGCACAGCGAGCAGGGTTGCGATGTTATTTCTCGTCTTAAAGTCCGTATCAATGAAGTCTATACCGCACTGAACATGATCGACTTTGGTCTGGACAACCTGCCGGGCGGCCCGCTGGCGGTGGAAGGCTTTACCTATATTCCTCACCGCTTCGCGCTGGGCTTTGCCGAAGCGCCGCGCGGGGATGACATCCACTGGAGCATGACCGGCGATAACCAGAAACTGTATCGCTGGCGCTGCCGTGCGGCGACTTACGCCAACTGGCCGACGCTGCGCTACATGCTGCGTGGCAATACCGTTTCCGATGCCCCGCTGATTATCGGTAGCCTCGATCCTTGCTACTCCTGTACTGACCGTATGACCGTGGTCGATGTGCGTAAGAAGAAGAGCAAAGTCGTGCCGTACAAAGAACTTGAGCGCTACAGCATCGAGCGTAAAAACTCGCCGCTGAAATAAGGAATCGCCATGTTTACCTTTATCAAAAAAGTCATCAAAACCGGGGCACCGACGTCGTCGTATCCGCTCGAGCCGATTGCGGTCGATAAAAACTTCCGTGGCAAACCGGAACATAATCCGCAGCAGTGCATCGGCTGTGCGGCCTGTGTGAACGCGTGCCCGTCGAACGCGCTGACGGTAGAAACCGATCTGGTCACCAATGAGCTGGCGTGGCAGTTCAACCTTGGGCGCTGCATTTTCTGCGCCCGCTGCGAAGAAGTCTGCCCGACAGCGGCAATCAAGCTGTCGCAGGAGTATGAGCTGGCGGTGTGGAAGAAAGATGATTTCCTGCAGCAGTCTCGTTTTGCGCTGTGCAATTGCCGCGTATGTAACCGTCCGTTTGCGGTGCAAAAAGAGATTGATTACGCCATTGCGCTGCTTAAGCACAACGGTGATACCCGCGCGGAAAACCACCGTGAAAGCTTTGAGACCTGCCCGGACTGTAAGCGCCAGAAATGCCTGGTGCCGTCTGACCGTATTGAACTGACTCGCCATATGAAAGAGGCTAGCTGATGAGCAATTTATTAGGCCCACGTGACGCCAACGGTATTCCGGTACCGATGACGGTGGATGAATCCATTGCCAGCATGAAAGCATCGCTGCTGAAAAGCATCAAGCGTTCAGCGTATGTTTACCGCGTGGACTGCGGCGGCTGCAACGGTTGCGAAATCGAAATCTTTGCTACGCTTTCTCCGCTGTTTGATGCCGAACGTTTTGGCATCAAAGTCGTACCGTCACCGCGCCATGCGGATATTCTGCTGTTTACCGGCGCGGTAACCCGTGCCATGCGCTCTCCGGCGCTGCGTGCCTGGCAGTCTGCGCCAGATCCGAAAATTTGTATCTCTTACGGTGCCTGCGGTAACAGCGGCGGTATCTTCCACGACTTATACTGCGTATGGGGCGGCACGGACAAAATCGTACCGGTGGACGTGTATATTCCAGGTTGTCCGCCGACGCCTGCGGCAACGCTGTATGGTTTTGCCATGGCGCTGGGTCTGCTGGAGCAAAAAATTCACGCGCGTGCGCCGGGTGAACTGGACGAACAGCCGGCGGAAATTCTGCATCCGGACATGGTTCAGCCGCTGCGCGTGAAGGTGGATCGCGAGGCTCGCCGTCTGGCGGGATACCGCTATGGTCGCCAGATTGCTGATGACTATATGACGCAGTTAGGGCAGGGCGAGCATCAGGTGGCGCGCTGGCTGGAAGCGGAAAACGATCCGCGTCTGACCGAGATCGTCACGCATCTTAATCATGTTGTCGAAGAGGCGCGTATCCGATGAGTGAAACGGTGGTGTTCAGTCAACTGAGCCGTAAGTTTATTGATGAGAACGATGCGACGCCTGCTGAGGCGCAGCAGGTTGTCTATTACAGCCTGGCGATTGGTCACCACCTTGGGATCATCGATTGCCTGGAAGCGGCGTTAACTTGTCCATGGGACGAATATCTGGCATGGATTGCTACCCTTGCTGAGGGAAGCGAAGCCCGCCGGAAAATGGAAGGCGTGCCGAAATACGGCGAGATCGTTATCGATTTCAACCATGTACAAATGCTGGCGCGCGCGTTCGATGATGCGCGTGCCGTGCAGACCCCGCAGCAGCAGGAGTGGAGCAAGCTGATGCTTAGCATGCTGCACGACATACACCAGGAAAGCGCCATCTATCTGATGGTGAGGAGACACCGTGACTGACGTTTTATTATGTGTGGGTAACAGCATGATGGGCGATGACGGCGCGGGCCCGCTGCTGGCTGAAATGTGTGCTGCAAATCCTCAAGGCAACTGGGTTGTCATCGACGGCGGTAGCGCGCCGGAGAACGATATTGTCGCCATCCGTGAACTGCGTCCGCAACGTTTGTTGATTGTTGATGCCACCGATATGGGGCTGAACCCCGGTGAAATCCGCATTATCGATCCTGATGACATTGCCGAGATGTTCATGATGACCACCCACAACATGCCGCTGAACTACCTGGTAGATCAACTGAAAGACGATGTTGGTGAGGTGATTTTCCTCGGCATTCAACCGGACATCGTCGGTTTTTACTACCCGATGACACAGCCGATCAAAGATGCGGTTGATACCGTCTATCAGCGATTAGCCGGTTGGGAAGGACACGGTGGATTCTCCGAGCTGGAAGCACCAGAAGAGTAAACTGTATCAGTGCCGGATGTGAACCACATCCGGCCTGTTTTCCCAGTGTATCCTCGTCATTCAATTGCCTGCTCAATAATTAATTTCCCCTGCATCACTGATACATTCACTGCCGTACCGGTCGGAAATCCAGCTTGTTCCAGCCAGTCGCCGTTCAGCGTGAGTGAGGCGTGACGACTGATTCGTCGTGTATATCCCGTTTTTGGATCTTCATGGCGTTTTCTGACATAGCTGACTTTCAAGCGACGTACCGGTTTGGTGATTGCCACCGCTGTTTTGCCCTTTTTATCAAACATGCACGCTTCCTTGTGGTGAACGGCCAGGATTAAAAACTACTGAATAAAATGCCAGTAAAAAAGGGGGAGGGCAAACCTGAAACTGGAAGGACGATTCCAAATCCGGAATGTAATAAATGAAATGAAAATGTGTACTTCTGCCGGAAGGCTGTAACCCCCTCCGGCAGATCCGTCATGCCAGATCGGCACCGTTACTGGCGATGACTTTTTTGTACCACCAGAATGATTTCTTGCGTGTACGTGCCAGCGTGCCGTTGCCCGCGTCATCGCGGTCCACATACACAAAACCGTAGCGTTTGCTCATCTCACCGGTTGAGGCAGAAACCAGATCGATACAGCCCCAGGAGGTGTAACCCATCAGCGGCACGCCATCTTCAATCGCGTCTGCCATGGCGCGAATATGTTCGCGTAAATAGCTGATGCGATAGTCGTCATTGATCTCACCGTTGGCATCGATTTCATCTTTCGCTCCCAGCCCGTTTTCCACCAGAAACAGCGGCTTCTGGTAGCGGTCATACATCATATTCATGGTGATGCGCAGGCCGAGCGGATCGATGCCCCAGCCCCATTCACTGGCGGCAATGTACGGATTACGCAGCGACTTCACCACGTTGGCAGCGCTGGTATTGCCCGAGTTCATTTCAGCGGAGGCGCAGCGCGATGCGTAATAGCTGAAAGAGACGAAATCGACGGTGTTTTTCAGGATGTCGTCGTCTTCCGGGGCTTTTTCGATTACCACGCCTTTTTCGCGAAACACGCGGGCAGAGTAAGCCGGGTAGGCCCCACGCGCCTGCACATCAATGAAGAACAGGTTTTCACGGTCTTTTTCCAGTGCGGTCCACACATCTTCCGGCTTACACGAGTAAGGATAAAAATTACCGCCAGCCAGCATACAACCGACCTGGTTTTGCGGATTAATTTCATGGGCTATTTTAGTCGCCAGGGCGCTGGCTATCAGTTCGTGGTGAGCGGACTGATATTTCACCTGATCCTGATTTTCACCTTCTTCAAATACCAGCCCGGCGCCTGAAAAGGGGCTGTGCAGCATGATGTTGATTTCGTTGAACGTCAGCCAGTACTTCACCAGACCGTCAAAGGCCTCGAAGCAGGTACGGGCGTAGCGGGTAAAGAACTCCACCATTTTGCGGTTACGCCAGGAGCCGTACTCGGTGACCAGATGCATAGGCACATCGAAGTGACACAGCGTGACTAATGGCTCAATACCGTATTTTTTACACTCGGCAAACACGGCCCGATAAAACGCGATTCCGTCTTCATTCGGCGTCAGCTCGTCGCCGTTAGGGTAGAGGCGGCTCCAGGCAATGGAAGTCCGAAAAACCGTAAACCCCATTTCCGCCATCAGCGCGATATCTTCTTTATAGCGATGATAAAAGTCGATCGCCTGATGGCTGGGATAAAATTCGTCATCCCGCAGCGTAAAGCGCTTTTCCTGACCCAGTTTGACGGGCATGCGGTGTGTGCCGTGGGGGATCATATCGACAGTAGTCAGCCCTTTGCCGCCTTCCCGGTATGCCCCTTCAGACTGGTTGGCGGCCAGTGCGCCGCCCCATAAAAATCCTTGCGGAAAAACAGACATAATTAACCTCAGTTCATACCAGTCAAATGCTGGCTCCATTGATATTGCCCGGTTGTGCGGCCTGGTTTTTTCTGGCCTGCGCGGCTGCATCTTCGACAGGAATATCTTCAAAGCCGAGAATCAGCGTTAGTACAAAAGAAAGCACTACCGCCAGCGCCATCACGCCAAATACCCAAACGATGGTCATCGGATTGGCCGGATCGAAAAACTGGACGCTGGTGAACAGACCTGGAGCCGCCATGGAGTGGCTTGCAAGCCCGGCCATTCCAGCAACAGCACCGCAGATAAAACCGCTGATAAGGCTCGCAATCAGCGGACGTTTCAGGCGGATTGCCACGCCATACAGCGCGGGTTCGGAAATGCCCGCCATGATGGCTGAGGCGGCGGCCGCTAACGCCGTCTGGCGCAGCTCCGGGTTTTTGGTTTTCCATGCCACTGCCAGCGATGAACCACCTAACGACAAGTTGGCACCGATTTCCGACGGCATCACCATGCCTTCTTTTCCGGTTTCGGCAATGGTCTGAATAATGGTTGGCGTAAAGACACGGTGCATACCGGTCATTACCAGCAGCGGCCACAGCGCGCCCATAATGGCCACTGACAGCCAGCCGAGATAGCCGTGGATGGTATAGACCAGCGCTGAAATCGCGCTACCAATCCAGATACCGATCGGGCCAATGATGACGATGGCGAGCGGGGCGGCGATCAGCACGATCAGCATCGGTTTGAGGAAGTTTTTGGTCACCGCCGGAGTTATACGATCGACCCAACGTTCGATGTATGACAAGCACCAGGTCATGACCAGCGCCGGGATCACCGTGTAGGTGTATTTCACCGCCGTCACTGGGATCAGGGCAAACTCAACGTGCTCACCCTGCGCGGCCTTCGCCATCAGGTCGATAAAGCTGGGATGCACCAGTACGCCCGCGATGGCGATAGCCAGCGACATGTTGGTTTTGAATTTGATAGCGGCCGACGCGGCGACCATCAGCGGCAGAAAGAAGAATGCACCGTCGCCAATGACGGTCAGAATGGTGAGCGTGGACGATCCTTTCACCAGCACGCCGGTCATTTCCAGAACCATCGCCAGCAGCTTGAGCATTGATCCGCCGATAATCGCCGGGATCAACGGCGACATTGTGCCGATCAGCGCATCAAGGATCCCCGCGCCAATCCGCTTCAGCGTCAGTCGGGGTTTGATTTGCGGCTCAGCAGGCTGCATGTTGGCAGGCAACAGGCTGACCACTTCACGATACGCCTGCGAAACGGTGTTGCCGATAATCACCTGACATTGGTTCTCGTTGCGCACCACGCCCAGCACGCCAGTGAGGGTTTTCAGCGTCGCGCTGTCGACCTGCGAGTCATCTTTGATAACGAAACGCAAACGGGTCATACAGTGGGTCACTGCTGTGATGTTGTCGACGCCTCCCAGAGCCGTCACAACGGAGCGCGCCAGCGCTGCATAATTCTTGGACATCGGATTTAATCCTGTTTTATCAGTAGAGTACGTTATTTTTTATCCGTTTACGTGGATCGCTTTTCTGGGTTGATGAAACTCAGATAGGAAACCGGTTCCACAAAATCATGTTTAAATTGTATTAACTGATCAAGATTTAATTTTGATCAATTTTTGTAATTGTGACTCCGATCACCAGATGTCAGCGTCTGCGATTTAGCAGCAAGGACAGCGGCAAAACGGTGCAGTACACTGCGTCACATTGAGAGAAAAGGGATGAGTAATATGACCACGATGCTGGAGGTGGCGAAGCGTGCCGGAGTGTCGAAAGCGACGGTTTCCCGGGTGCTTTCTGGAAACGGCTATGTCAGCCAGGAAACCAAAGACCGCGTGTTTCAGGCCATTGAAGAGAGTGGTTACCGCCCAAATTTGCTGGCGCGCAGTCTCGCGGCGAAAACCACGCAGACACTGGGCCTGGTGGTAACAAACACCCTTTATCACGGCGTCTATTTCAGCGAACTGCTGTTTCATACCGCGCGGATGGCGGAAGATAAAGGGCGCCAGCTGTTACTGGCTGACGGTAAGCATAGCGCTGAGGAAGAGCGCCAGGCGATCCAGTACCTGCTCGACCTGCGCTGTGACGCGATTATGATATATCCGCGTTTTCTCAGCGTGGATGAGATAGATGACATCATCGATGCCCACAGCCAGCCGATTATGGTGCTTAATCGACGCCTGCGGAAAAACAGTAGCCACAGCGTATGGTGCGATCAAAAGCAGACCAGCTTTAACGCCGTTACTCAGCTCATTGCCACCGGGCATAAAGAGATTGGTTTTATTACCGGCTCGATGGATTCGCCAACCGGCGTGGAGCGACTTTCAGGCTATAAAGACGCGCTGGCACATCATGGGATCGCGCTAAATAATGATCTGATTGTTAAAGGGAAATGGACGCCAGCCTGCGGCGCAGCGGGTGTGGATACTTTGCTCTCGCGCAAGGTCAATTTTACCGCATTGGTGGCCAGCAATGACGATATGGCGATCGGCGCGATGAAGCAGTTGCACGAGCATGGTGTGAGCGTTCCCGCACAGGTGTCGGTGATTGGCTTTGATGATATCGCCCTCGCGCCATACACTATTCCGGCGCTTTCCAGCGTTAAAATTCCGGTAACAGAAATGATTCAGGAAACGATTGGGCGTCTGATCTTTATGCTAGGTGACGGGGCGTTTACGCCGTCAAAGACCTTCACCGGTGAACTCATTGCGCGCGACTCAGTTGCGCCGCCCGTTTCGCGCTGACGGCTGTCATTTGTCATCGTCACTAGTGACGATGACACGCCCTTCTTGCGTTCTTCAGAATAAAATTCCTTTAATAACAGTAAATTAAATTCTGGCACGATTTGTGTATGCTTCGGCAGATATTCTGTCATTGCTGGAGAAATTGATGAACCGTTTCATCATTGCAGACGCCAATAAATGCATTGGTTGCCGTACCTGTGAAGTGGCCTGCGTGGTATCCCATCAGGATAACCAGGATTGCGCATCGCTGACCCCTGAAACCTTTTTACCCCGCATTCACGTCATCAAAGGCGTTAATGTCTCCACGGCGACGCTGTGCCGCCAGTGCGAAGACGCGCCGTGCGCTAACGTCTGTCCGAACGGTGCGATCAGCCGTGATAAAGGTTTTGTTCATGTAATGCAGGAACGTTGCATTGGCTGTAAAACCTGCGTTGTGGCTTGTCCTTACGGCGCAATGGAAGTGGTCGTGCGTCCGGTCGTGCGTAACAGCGGCGCAGGTCTGAACGTCCGCGCAGAAAAAGCTGAAGCCAATAAGTGCGACCTGTGCCACCATCGTGAGGCCGGTCCTGCCTGTATGGAAGTGTGCCCAACTCACGCGCTGATATATGTGGATCGCAATAAGCTTGAGCAACTGAGCGCGGAAAAACGTCGTCGCGCCGCGCTGGATTCCACCGCATCTTTGCTGTTCTGATATCTGAAAATCCGCGTAAAATACGGTAGTACTTATGCCGGATGGCGGCTTTGCCTTATCCGGCCTACTGTTCGCATCCACGTAGGCCTGATAAGCGTAGCGTCATCGGGCAAACCGGGATAGATGACTGCGGGAACGACTTAATGACAATAAACAACCACTCCGGCGTACAGCTGCGTATTCGCGGCAAAGTACAGGGCGTCGGATTTCGCCCCTACGTCTGGCAACTGGCGCAGCGCTTACAACTGCATGGCGATGTGTGTAACGACGGTGACGGTGTGGTTGTGCGCTTACAGGAAGATCCGGCGGAATTTATTGCGCAGTTGCATCAACACTGCCCACCGCTGGCGCGCATTGACAGCGTTGAGAGCGAACTATTCGCCTGGACGCAGCAGCCCGCCGATTTCTCGATTCGTCAAAGTGCTGGCGGTACGATGAATACGCAAATCGTTCCGGACGCCGCGACCTGTCCCGAATGCCTTGTTGAAATGAACACCCCCGGCGAACGTCGTTACCGATACCCCTTTATCAACTGCACCCACTGTGGTCCGCGTTTTACGATTATCCGCGCGATGCCCTACGATCGTCCGTTTACCGTAATGGCGTCATTCCCACTCTGCGCGCAATGTGACAAAGAGTATCGCGATCCGTACGACCGTCGATTCCACGCCCAGCCAGTGGCTTGTCCGGCATGCGGCCCTCATCTGGAGTGGTTCTGTGCGGGTGAGCGAGCGGAGAAAGAAGTGGCGCTGCAGGCGGCGGTATCGCGGCTGAAAGCAGGCGGTATTGTGGCGGTTAAAGGCATTGGTGGGTTTCATCTGGTGTGCGATGCGCGAAATGATAATGCCGTAGCGCTACTCAGGCTGCGCAAACACCGTCCGGCGAAACCTCTGGCAGTGATGCTGCCCTCTGATGAGGGATTGCCTGAACCCGCTCGTCGTTTGCTGACTACCCCTGCTGCGCCGATCGTGCTGGTGCAGAAACGCTATGTCGCTGCATTGAGCGAGGGCATTGCGCCGGGGTTAACGGAGGTTGGCGTCATGCTGCCAGCGAATCCGTTACAGCATTTACTCTTACAAGAGATGAATTGTCCGCTGGTGATGACCTCTGGCAACCTCAGCGGCAGGCCTCCGGCCATTACTAACGCCCAGGCGCTGGAAGATTTACATGACATTGCCGACGGTTTCCTGCTGCATAATCGCGAAATTGTGCAGCGGATGGATGACTCCGTGGTGCGTGACAGTGGGGAAATGCTGCGTCGTTCCCGAGGTTATGTGCCGGATGCGGTCGCACTACCACCAGGATTTCGCGACGTGCCGCCGATGCTGTGCTTAGGCGCGGATCTGAAAAATACTTTCTGTCTGGTCCGTGGTGAACAGGCGGTTATCAGCCAGCATTTGGGCGATCTCAGCGATGACGGCATTCAGCAACAGTGGCGTGATGCGCTACGCCTGATCCAGAACATTTATGACTTTACGCCGCAGCGTATCGTGCATGATGCACACCCTGGCTATGTTTCCAGCCAGTGGGCCAGTGAAATGGAGCTGCCAACTGAAACGGTGCTGCATCACCATGCGCATGCCGCTGCGTGTCTTGCGGAGCACGGCTGGCCGCTCAATGGCGATGATGTGATTGCTCTGACGCTAGACGGTATCGGTATGGGGGAAAACGGCGCGCTGTGGGGAGGGGAGTGTTTGCGGGTCAACTATCGTGAATGCGAACACCTTGGCGGCTTACCGGCGGTAGCGCTGGCGGGCGGCGATCTGGCGGCAAAACAGCCGTGGCGTAATCTGCTCGCGCAGTGCCTGCGTTTTGTTCCTGACTGGCAGCGTTATCCGGAAACATCGGTGCTGCAACATCAAAACTGGAACGTGCTGGCGCGCGCTATTGAACGGGGAATTAACGCTCCGCTGGCGTCATCGTGCGGACGACTGTTTGATGCCGTTGCTGCCGCGTTGCAATGTGCACCGGAATCATTGAGTTATGAAGGTGAAGCGGCCTGTGCGCTTGAGGCGATGGCATCGCAATGTGATGGCGTTGATCACCCAGTCACGGTGCCGCTTGATGACAATCAGCTGGACTTAGCAGTTTTTTGGCAGCAATGGCTGAACTGGCAGGCCAAACCAGCAGAAAGGGCGTGGGCGTTTCACGACGCGCTGGCGCGTGGGTTTGCCACTCTGATGCGAATGCAGGCCGAAGCGCGCGGGATTAAGACGTTAGTATTTAGCGGTGGCGTGATGCATAACCGCTTATTGTCGGCCCGTCTGGCGTTTTATCTGCGTGATTTTACCTTACTGTTCCCGCAGCGTTTACCGGCGGGCGACGGCGGGTTGTCATTGGGGCAGGGCGTGACTGCCGCAGCGCGAGCATTGGCGAAAAAATAAAAAAAAGCCCCGGGACTGGCGGGGCAAGGAAAACATGTCGGGGCATACCGACAAGTGGCAACGCACATCCATGTGCGTGAGGTTAATAAATCAGTAGCAGCGTTGCCGGGCAAAGTCGTAGGCCGGATAAGACGCGAAGCGGCGCCATCCGGCATCCCGGACTTACACGGGCAACGTTTTCAGCAGCGCAAAGGCCTCTTTCATGCGGTCTTCACTGACGACAAACGCACACAGCTGGCCTTCGTCGTTCATCCCTCTGGCGACCATCCCCTGCGCTTCGGCGGCGATGTGCCAGTTTAGATCCCGGCGCTGGGTTTCCCCGGCCAAATGCAGAGGCAGTTCTGGCGTTTTGACTTTTACCAGCATGGCTGGCAGTTTCAATGGCGCATTGCCGCCGAGCAGGTTTTTCGCCAGATACATGGCGCTCAGCTGAATCGGCTGCAGGAACGGGAGCACCTGACCGTTAATCTCCGCACAGTCGCCGAGAGCATAAATGTCCGGGTGGCTGGTTTGCAGGTAGCTATCGACGCAGACGCCACGATTGATGTTCAATCCGGCACGACGCGCCAGTGCGGTCTCCGGGCGTAAACCGGTGGCGGCGATCACCGCATCGACTTCTACGCTGCGGCTACGATCGAGCGTGGCACAAATACCTGACGCCGTTTTCTCCAGCCCCTGAAGCTGTGATTTCAACAGCAGGTGTACGCCCATATCGGTCAGACGATGCTGTAAGCGACTGCTGACTTCCGGCGGCATCAGCGAAGCCAGAATGCTGGCGGCGTTGTCGATAAGCGTTACCGCTTTACCGGCACGACAGAAATCCATCGCCAGTTCACTGCCAATCAAGCCGCCGCCGACAATCAGTACCCGCTGGGCATCACGCAGCTGTGTTTCACAAGCGCGATACTCTTGTTGGCTGTTCAATGTGAGCATTAACTCACGTCCGGTAACCGGCGGTACAAAGGCTGACGCGCCTGTCGCCAGCACCAGTTTGTCGTACTGCCACTGCTGATCCTGGCTTTTCACTACGTGGGCATCAGCATCGATGTCGGTTACCCAGGTGTGCGGAAACAGACGCAAATTAAACTGTTCGGCAAACTCCCCCGCCGACTGGCGGGTGAGGTCGTCTGCACGCTGTGACTGACTGATAACATGGCTGAGATCGGGCTTGTTGTACTCATCCATGCTGTCCGCAGCAATCAGGGTCAGCGGGACATTTGCATCCTGCTTACGGATATTTTTGACTAACTGGCGGGCGGCGAAGCCCGAACCAATAATGACAATTCCGCGGCTCATTTTGCCTCCGTTGCCAGGACGTCGAAGACGTCTTTACCTAATGAACATTCCGGGCACAGGAAGTTATCCGGCACGTCGCTCCACGGTGTTCCCGGCGCGACATCCTGCAGCGGTTCACCTTTTGCCGGGTCGTAAATCCACTGGCACACGCTGCACTGCATGCTAGGGCCAAGATCGGCGGCAGCCGCAGCCGCAGCGGCGCAAGCGCATTCTTCTTCTTTGGATGCGGCTTTTACGGTTGTTTCCGGCAGTGGAGCAAGCGCCCACTGACGTGCGATTTCACGGCCGTGCTGGCGGCATAGTTCCAGTGCATCCAGGTCCGGACGCCATTTCGCCTTCAGGCTCAGCGACATTTCGAAACCAGCATCCTGCAAACGCGTAGACAAACGGTCTACTGCGCCGCCGCTCCAGCCGTGTGAGCCAAAGGCGCTGGCGCGTTTGTTACGAAAACGCAGGCCGGTCATCTCTTCCACCAAACCGGCGATTTTTGGCATCATCACGTTGTTCATCGTCGAAGTACCGACCAGCACGCCTTTAGAGCGGAAGACGTTAGTCAGAACTTCGTTCTTATCGCTACGGGCGACGTTAAAGATTTTCACTGCCACGTTCGGGTCAACTTCATTGATGCCCTGGGCTATGGCGTCCGCCATCATGCGGGTGTTGTTGGACATGGTGTCGTAGAAAATGGTGATGCGGTCTTCCTGATAATCCGCCGCCCATTTCAGATACATTTCCACGATTTGCGTCGGGTTGTCGCGCCATACCACGCCGTGGGAAGTAGCAATCATATCGACAGGCAGGTTGAAGCCGAGGATCTCAGTAATTTTCGGTGTAACCAGACGGCTGAACGGCGTCAGAATGTTGGCGTAGTAACGCTGGCACTGTTCGAACAGTTCGGTCTGGTCAACTTCGTCGTTAAACAGACGTTCGTCGCAGTAGTGCTGGCCGAAGGCGTCGTTACTGAACAGCACCGCGTCGCCGGTCATGTAGGTCATCATGCTGTCAGGCCAGTGCAGCATTGGCGTTTCAACGAAGATCAGCTGTTTGCCGTTACCAATGTCCAGTGAATCACCGGTTTTCACCACGTTGAAATTCCACTCCGGGTGATGGTGATGCCCGTTGATGGAGTCAATGGCGTTGGCTGTGCAGTAAATCGGCGTGTCCGGGATGCAGGACATCAGCTCAGTCAGCGCCCCTGCATGGTCTTCTTCCGCGTGGTTAATGATGATGTAGTCGATATCCGCGAGGTCAATTTCACTGCGCAGGTTCTGTACGAATTCACGGCTAAACTTGTGGTCTACTGTATCGATCAGGACATTTTTTTCTTCACGGATGAGATAGCTGTTGTAGCTGCTGCCGCGCAGCGTTTTGTATTCAGTCCCGTGGAAATCACGAACTTCCCAGTCACGTTGGCCAACCCAATGAATGTTATTTTTAACCAGAATAGACATAGCAACCTCAGTAATTAATTCAGCGTTTTTCTAAAAAAGATGTTTTGCTTATTGCAGGTTGCGTGCCAACTTTTTATCTTATTGATTTTAATGTTTTTATTGTTTTGTGCTTATTAAGTGGTAGTCAAAATGACTATTTATTTCATTGTCAATATGACAATATGAATTGTCAAAATGACAATGAGGTAGTCATGAGCTTTTCCGTAGACGTGCTGGCGGGCATCGCCATTGAATTACAAAGCGGTATTGGGCATCAGGACCGTTTTCAACGTCTGATAACCACTTTGCGTCAGGTGCTGGAGTGCGACGCGTCGGCACTGCTGCGCTACGAGTCGCGACAGTTTATTCCGCTGGCGATCGATGGGCTGGCGCAGGATGTTCTCGGCAGACGCTTTACTCTGGAAGGGCATCCGCGTCTGGAGGCGATTGCCCGCGCCGGAGACGTAGTTCGTTTCCCTGCCGACAGCGATTTGCCAGACCCATATGATGGTCTGATTCCGGGGCAGGAGAGTCTGAAGGTGCATGCCTGTATTGGGCTGCCGTTGTTCGCCGGTCAAAATTTGATTGGTGCGTTAACCCTGGATGGCATGGAGCCCGATCAGTTCGATGTTTTCAGCGATGAGGAGCTTAGGCTGATTGCCGCGCTGGCGGCGGGTGCGCTGAGCAATGCGCTGCTGATTGAACAACTGGAAAGCCAGAATATGCTGCCAGGTTCGTCAACCAACTTTGAGCAGGTGACGGAAACCCAGATGATTGGCCTGTCGCCCAATATGATGCAGTTGAAAAAAGAAATTGAGATTGTGGCGGGGTCCGATCTCAATGTGCTGATTAGCGGCGAAACAGGGACCGGGAAGGAGCTGGTGGCTAAAGCTATCCATGAAGGTTCGCCGCGCGCGGTGAATCCACTGGTGTATCTGAACTGTGCGGCGTTGCCGGAAACCGTAGCCGAAAGTGAGCTGTTTGGTCACGTAAAAGGCGCGTTTACCGGGGCTATCAGCAATCGTAGCGGTAAGTTTGAAATGGCCGACAATGGGACGTTGTTTCTCGACGAGATAGGCGAACTCTCGCTGGCACTACAGGCTAAGCTGCTGCGCGTATTGCAGTACGGCGATATTCAGCGCGTGGGTGACGATCGCAGCCTGCGCGTGGATGTGCGGGTCCTGGCGGCGACGAACCGTGATTTACGCGAAGAGGTGCTGGCCGGGAATTTCCGCGCGGATTTGTTCCACCGTCTGAGTGTCTTCCCCCTTTCTGTACCGCCTCTTCGTGAGCGCGGCGAAGATGTGGTGCTGCTGGCCGGCTATTTTTGCGAGCAATGCCGACTGCGGCTGGGTCTTTCCCGCGTGGTGCTAAGCCCCGGCGCGCGTAGCCATCTGCTGAATTACGGCTGGCCCGGAAACGTGCGCGAGCTGGAGCATGCCATTCACCGGGCGGTTGTTCTGGCCAGGGCTACCAGGGCAGGGGATGAAGTGGTGCTGGAGGCGCAGCATTTTGCCTTGCAGGATGAAGGTCCGGCTCCGCAGGTGGCGGAAGTTGTTGCGGAGATCCCACAACATCACAATCTGCGTGAAGCAACAGAGTCGTTCCAGCAGGAGATGATCCGCCGGGCACTGGCGCAAAATAATCACAGTTGGGCGGCAAGCGCGCGGGCGCTGGAAACAGACGTCGCCAACCTGCACCGGCTGGCGAAACGTCTGGGTCTGAAGGATTAGATAATACCGGCCTGATAGAAATCCTGCAGGTTGATAGCACCGGTGAGTTTGCCGTTTTCATCGACCACCGGTGCGGCAGTGATTTTACGCTTCATCAGGATCTCTTTGGCGTCAATCGCGCGGCTCTGCGCCTGTAGCGTAATGCCATTCTGAGTCATAGCTTCGCTAACCTGGGTGGTGAGCGCTCCGCCGCCAACCAGCCAGCGGCGCAGGTCACCGTCGGTAAAGACCCCTTTCACTAGTGACTGGTCGTCGCAGACCGCGACCAGGCCAAGACCCGTGCGGCTGAGTTCCAGCATCGCGTCCATAACGCTGGTGGTGAGCTTCACCTGAGGTATGGCATCGTCGCGGCGCATCAGATGATGCACTTTATTCAACAGACGAGCACCCAGCGCACCTGCCGGATGTGAGCGGGCAAAATCTTCTTCGTTAAAGCCGCGCGCCTGCATTACGGCGATCGCCAGCGCGTCGCCCATCATCAACGTATTTACGGTGCTGGACGTCGGTGCCAGGCGCATCGGACAGGCTTCGCGCTCAACGGAAATATCCAGCACGGCTTTGGCTGCCAGACCCAACGGTGAGGTCGGTTTTCCGGTCATTGCCAGCAGTGCGACGGATTTGTCTTCCAGGCGTGGGATGATGAGATCCAGCTCTTTCGCACCGCCGGAGTAGGAGATAAACAGCATGACATCACGGCTTTCGATCATCCCTAAGTCGCCGTGCAGCGCTTCCGCCGGATGCACAAAAAAGGCGGGCGTGCCGGTACTGGCGAGGGTCGCCGCAATTTTTTTGCCAATATGACCTGATTTACCAATACCGGAGACAATGACTTTGCCTTCACAGTGGATAATCGTATTGGCGGCGCGGACAAAATCATCGCCCAGGCGTTCTGGCAGTCGGCTGGCTTCCTGTAGTTCCAGCATTAACGTCTGACGGCCCGCGTTCAGTAGTGCATCACTCATTGGTTTCTCCGGTTATGATCACTTCAATCCCTTTTGCTTCCAGCGCCTGACGAAACGCAGGGTCGATGCCCGCATCGGTAATCAGCTTGTCGACGCTTTCCAGACTGCATACAACATTAGGGCTTTTGCGCCCAAATTTTGACGAGTCAGCCATCAGAATCACTTCGCGAGCGGCATTGCACATCGCTTTACTGACGCTAAACACCTCATTAAAGGTGGTCACGCCGGCATTGAGGTCAATGCCGTCGGTGCCCATGAAGAGTTTATCAAAGCTGAACTGCTCAAAGGCATTTTCTGCCAGCTGACCGTGAAATGACGCAGATTTTTTGCGAAAAGTCCCGCCGGGCATCAGGATAGTTTGCTCGTTGTCCAGCTCCGAAAGGGCGTTAACAATGTGCAGACTGTTGGTCATGACGGTGATGTTGCTAAAGCGCGTGAGCATCGGCACCATCTGCAGTACGGTGCTACCCGCATCCAGAATAATAGAGTCGCCATCGTGTATAAAACGGACGGCGGCTTCGGCAATCTGCTCTTTTTTATGCGTATTGATTAGCGTTTTGTGATCGATTGGCGGGTCGGATTCGTCTTTATTTAATACCACACCGCCGTAGGTACGAATGACGGTTCCGGCATTTTCCAGAATGACCAGGTCTTTGCGAATGGTCGTGCCGGTCGTGTCAAAGTAGTGGGCCAGTTCTTCAACCGAGCATTTGCCCTGCTTTTGCAGATGCTCCAGTATGGCAGCCTGACGCTGACGAGGTTTCATAGGCGTGATTACCCTGACTTAATAAGTTGCAAAATGATAATTTCGCAAGCTATTAGCATTCACAACGAAATTACCCATGTTTCAGTTTAAGCGCCAATGATAGTGCATTCTGTGATAACGGATCATGGGGAAAGATCACATCAGGCTGTAAATCATCAAGATGTTTGCCCATTATCGTGACAATTTTGCCTGGTCGGGCGAATACCGTAAGACCTTTCATAAATAACGTGTCGGTCACCCGTTGCTGCTCATCCAGCGCAATGGCTACCACCACGCGCGGTTTAAAACGCCCACCGGAGCGACCAACACCAACCCGACCTTGCTGGCAGAGTTGATCAAACGCCCGGTTAAAGCGGGATATTTGCCAGCCACCAAGCGCCAGTTGCAGGCACCAGGCGATAGCGGCGACGGTAATCAGTGCGGAAACCATTATGTACTCCTTTGATTTTGCCGGATAAGCGCAGCCGCCATCCGGCAATTCAACATTAAAACATCACCTGACCGCCGGTCACGTTGATGGACTGCCCGGTGCAGTAAGAGGCTTTTGGACTGGCGTAAAACAGCAGCATGTTCAGTACGTCCTGATAATCGCAGCCGCGTTTAAGCGGAACCTTATCAATGTAGTACTGCTCCACCTCATCTGGCTTAAGGCCCAGCTTGGTCGCATATTGCGGTAATAACGACTGAAACATTGGTGATTTCAGCAGGTTGCCGAGCATCAGCGAATGTACGGTGATCCCATACTCCGCCAGATCCAGCGCCAGCGACTGGGTTAAGCCCACGCCACCAAATTTTGCCGCGCTGTAGCCTGAATTGTGTTTGCTGCCCACTTTCCCTGATTTTGAGTTGATCTGGATAATGCGTCCCTGCACGCCATCGCGGATCATCAGGCGTGAAAATTCACGAGCACAGAGGAAGTAGCCGACCAGATTGACCTGCAGCGAGCGGTCGAAATCCCCAAGCTGAAAGTCGCTGATAAACGCGGCTTTAGCGATACCCGCACTGTAAACCAGCAGATCGACACGACCGAATATTTCATCCACTCCGCGCGACAGCGCCAGCACGCTCTGTTCGCTGGTGGCATCTGCGCCAAAACCGTACGCGGTACCTTCGCCAAACTCGGCGTTAATTTCTTGCGCGACGTTGGCAGCTTTATCGCTTTGAATATCCACCACCGCGACGCGGTATCCTTCTGTCGCAAGCCCACGGCAAAGGAATGCCCCCAGGGTCTGGCCTCCACCAATGACAACGGCAACCTGATTCATTTTTATCTCCTTCAATCTTAAGCAACAAACTTCAAAATACAGCCCGGGGTGATACCGTCCGGGACGGGGCCCGCAACGTGTACAGTGCCGGGGAATTCCGCTTCGCTCTGCCCGTCAAAGCGCAGGGTGATATGCCCGAGTTCACGTAAGTTTTGTTCCGCAACGCTGCCCACGGCGGTGACCGGGTAGTGGTGCTGGCCCAGTTCAAACTGGATCCCTGCTTGTAAAGAGCCGTTCAGGTCCCCGTGGCAATGGATGAAACAAAACTCTTCGATATCCGCTGGCGCGCCTTCACGAAAGGTAATCAGCATCTGGTCGCACAGTGCATCCGGGGCGCTCTGGCCGATACGGGTGATGGTGGTTTGATAAATGACGGTCATTTTTGAGTGCCCCTTATTGGTAAATAAAGCCAGAAACAAACCAGGCGATGAGAACGGTAGGTGCGCCGGTCAGAAAACGGCTCACCAGTACGGATGGCACGCCGACGCGGACCGTGTCCTGACGTGCTTCGGCCAGCGACAATCCGACTGGAATAAAGTCACATGCAGCCTGGGCGTTAATGGCGAACAGGGCAGGTAGTGCAAGATGCGGAGGAATGTTCCCCAGACCAATCTGTACACCGATCAGCACGCCGATAACCTGGGCGATAACCGCACCGGGGCCGAGGAAAGGCGACAGCAGCGGGAAAGAGCAGATCAGCGCCAGAGTAACCAGTCCCAACGGATGGCTGGCCAGCGGCGCGAGTCCATGGGCAATCCAGTCTCCCAGACCCGAAGCCATAATGATGCCGATCAGTGCCGAGACGAACGCCATAAATGGCAGAATAGTTTTCAGGACGGTATCGATGGTGTCACGTCCGGACTGGAACAGAACCGCAACGGCTGAACCCATGCCCATTCCCACTTTTGCCAACAGGCCGTCGCTTTGTTCGGTAATCTTTTTACTGGTGTCGTAATCGCGACCGATAGTGCTGCTTGCAGGTTGCGGCGCAGCGGATGCCTCGCCGACAATCGTGATGTTTTCTTCTTTCACGCCAGAGACATAGATATCTTCGACAATGTACTGAGCCAGCGGGCCGGATTTACCCGTAGCGTGAATATTCACCGTCGGTATACGGCGTTTGGGATAGATCCCACAGCGCAGCGTGCCGCCGCAGTCGATGATCGCCACACCAATTTCGTTCTCCGGTGGCTCGCCCTCTTTGAAGCCATCAACTGCCTGCCAACCGGTCAGGCTTGCTATCCTGTCGACTATTGCGGGGCGAGTTCCTGCGGTGATATAGACAATTTTCTTGCCCGGAATGGCATCCAGTTCAAGGGGGCCACCCCAGCCGCCGGTGCCTTTTTCAATACGAATACGTGTCATGATGTTGCTCCCGCCAGATGCACCTTCTGTTCAAGTTGAATGCCCATTTTTTTCTCGAAGATAGTGGTGGTGAAATCGGTCACCCAGCCGCGGAAGAAGTTAGTCACCAAACCGACCAGCAGGTAGCTCACCGCCAGTGGGCCAAGCGGAAGCCCCAGCGTGGTCAGGCCGCTGGCGATCCCCAGATAGACAAACAGTTCGCCGGGGTTGATGTGCGGGAATAAGCCGTTCATTGAATGGCAACTGTAAGAGGCGGCGGCGTAGTAGCTAGGCTTGTATTTTTCTGGCATAAAGCGACCCAGACTCAGCGTCATCGGGTTACAAAATACAAATGTGCCGATGCACGGCAGCAGCAAATAGCGGGACAGTGGATTTCCAGCGCAGCGCTGAGCAAAACGTTCAATACGCTGCTGGCCGATAAAGTTAATCAGCGCATTCATGATGACCAGCAGGCTAATCAGCAGGGGAAGAATACCGGTCACCATACCGGTAAACACTTCTCCGCCTTTCTGGAACAGCCCGATAAACCACTCAGCACCGAGTGTGATGGTGTCGATCATTATTCTCTCCTGTAGGGATTTTAGTTATCTTGCCAAACGGTGGCTAATTTTAATCAGATTGAAAGATGTAAAAGTGTTATTTTGATCTCAAAATGAAAGATAAATATTTTAATTTGAAAGTTATTGCGTGAAGGCTCGCAAATGTGAAGGTCCTAGATGAAAGGGGATGTAAATTCTGTGAAGGAGAGCGACTACCGCTTCCTTGTATGGCGGAGGATGCTTTACCATACTTCTCCCAGGCTGAATTTGTTTAATGGATGTCTCATGTTCAAGCGTCGTTATGTAGCGTTACTCCCCCTTTTCGTACTGCTCGCTGCCTGTAGCAGCAAACCTAAACCTTCAGAGACTCAAACGACTACGGGTGCGCCATCCGGCGGCTTCCTGCTTGAGCCACAGCACAACGTCATGCAAACGGGCGGTGATTTTGCCAATAATCCGAACGCGCAGCAGTTCATCGAAAAAATGGTGAACAAGCACGGCTTTGACCGCCAGCAGCTGCAGGAGATCTTGTCGCAGGCCAAGCGTCTGGACTCGGTATTGCGTTTGATGGACCGCCAGGCACCGACGACTCAACCGCCAGCCGGTCCTAACGGCGCATGGCTGCGCTACCGCAAACAGTTCATCACGCCTGACAACGTGCAAAATGGTGTGGCCTTCTGGAATCAATATGAAGATGCGCTGAACCGCGCGTGGCAGGTCTATGGCGTTCCGCCGGAAATTATCGTTGGCATTATCGGCGTTGAAACGCGTTGGGGCCGCGTGATGGGTAAAACGCGGATTCTGGATGCGCTGGCGACGCTGTCGTTTAACTATCCTCGTCGTGCGGAATACTTCTCTGGTGAACTGGAAACCTTCCTGCTGATGGCGCGAGATGAAAGCGACGATCCGCTCGATTTGAAAGGTTCTTTCGCCGGCGCGATGGGCTACGGCCAGTTTATGCCGTCTTCCTATAAGCAATATGCCGTTGATTTTAATGGTGATGGCCACATTAACCTGTGGGATCCGGTTGATGCCATCGGTAGCGTGGCGAATTACTTCAAGGGCCACGGCTGGGTGAAAGGCGATACGGTCGCGGTGCCGGCAAATGGTCAGGCACCTGGGCTGGCGAACGGCTTTAAAACCCAGTACAGCATTTCTCAGCTTGCTGCGGCGGGTCTGACGCCACAGCAGTCGTTGGGTAATCATCAGCAGGCCAGCCTGCTGCGCCTGGATATTGGTACCGGCTATCAGTACTGGTATGGATTGCCGAACTTCTACACCATCACCCGCTACAACCACAGTACCCACTACGCGATGGCCGTGTGGCAGTTGGGTCAGGCGGTCGCGCTGGCGCGCGTGCAGTAATCGCTCCACCGGCCTACAGGAAGAAATCTCTTGTAGGCCGGATAAGATGCCCTGATATCGTCATCCGGCAGGTCTTATTTATGCAACGGAGCAATTTTTGGAATCCCCCTCGTAAAACGTTCTCTCCATCCCCACATTGGTTATGAAAGTGCTATCTTGTCCGGCATATTTTTTAACTGACAGAGGCTGAAATGACCGACAGTGAACTGATGCAGTTAAGTGAGCAGGTTGGCCTGGCGCTGAAAGCGCGTGGGGCGACCGTTACGACGGCGGAGTCCTGCACCGGCGGCTGGGTGGCCAAAGCGATTACGGATATTGCCGGAAGCTCCGCCTGGTTTGAACGCGGGTTTGTGACCTACAGCAACGAAGCCAAAGCACAGATGATAGGCGTGCGCGAAGAGACGCTGGCCCAGCATGGGGCGGTGAGCGAGCCTGTAGTGGTGGAGATGGCGATTGGCGCGCTAAAAGCTGCCCGCGCGCATTTCGCTGTCTCGATCAGCGGTATTGCCGGGCCGGATGGCGGCAGTGAAGAAAAGCCCGTGGGTACCGTATGGTTCGCCTTTGCCAGCGCGAGCGGCGAGGGGATTACGCGTCGGGAATGCTTCAGCGGCGATCGCGACGCGGTACGTCGACAGGCGACCGTCTACGCGTTACAAACCCTGTGGCAACAATTTCTACAAAATACTTGATACTGTATGAGCATACAGTATAATTGCCTCAACAGAACATTATCTATCACGTTTCGCGGTTTAACCCGAAAGCGGCATGACAGGAGTAATTAATGGCTATCGACGAAAACAAACAGAAAGCGTTGGCTGCAGCGCTGGGTCAGATCGAAAAGCAATTCGGTAAAGGCTCCATCATGCGCCTGGGTGAAGACCGCTCCATGGATGTGGAAACTATCTCCACCGGTTCGCTTTCTCTGGATATCGCATTGGGCGCGGGCGGTTTGCCAATGGGCCGTATCGTCGAAATCTACGGGCCTGAATCCTCCGGTAAAACAACGCTGACCCTGCAGGTTATTGCCGCTGCACAGCGTGAAGGTAAAACCTGTGCATTTATCGATGCGGAACACGCGCTGGATCCGGTCTATGCACGTAAGCTTGGCGTTGATATCGACAACCTGCTGTGTTCTCAGCCGGATACCGGTGAACAAGCGCTGGAAATCTGTGATGCGCTGGCGCGCTCCGGTGCGGTTGACGTTATCGTTGTCGACTCCGTTGCCGCATTGACGCCGAAGGCAGAAATCGAAGGCGAGATTGGCGACTCTCACATGGGCCTTGCGGCGCGTATGATGAGCCAGGCGATGCGTAAGCTGGCCGGTAACCTGAAGCAGTCCAACACGCTGCTGATTTTCATCAACCAGATCCGTATGAAGATTGGCGTTATGTTTGGTAACCCGGAAACCACCACCGGTGGTAACGCCCTGAAATTCTATGCGTCTGTTCGTCTGGATATCCGTCGTATTGGCGCGGTGAAAGAAGGCGACAATGTGGTCGGCAGCGAAACCCGCGTTAAGGTTGTGAAAAACAAAATTGCAGCGCCGTTCAAACAGGCTGAATTCCAGATCCTTTACGGTGAAGGCATCAACTTCTACGGCGAACTGGTTGACCTGGGCGTGAAAGAGAAGCTGATTGAAAAAGCCGGTGCATGGTACAGCTACAACGGTGAGAAAATCGGTCAGGGTAAGGCGAATGCGACCAACTGGCTGAAAGAAAACCCGGCAACTGCGAAAGAAATTGAGAAGAAATTACGTGAGTTACTGCTCAATAACCAGGATTCAACGCCTGATTTCTCCGTTGATGACAGCGGCGAAGACGTAAAAGAAACGAACGAAGATTTCTGATAATCTGTTTTGAATCGCATGTTATGAATCACATATAGTAAAGGGCTGCATATCATGCAGCCCTTTTTCATTTCTGAAGGCTTACTATGACAGAAGCAACTTCCCGCCGTTCCGCTTATTCCCGGCTGCTTGACCGCGCCGTACGCATTCTGGCGATGCGCGACCACAGCGAGCAGGAACTGCGGCGCAAGCTGGCCGCTCCGGTGATGGGGAAAAATGGACCAGAAGAAATTGATGCCACGCCGGAGGATTACGACAAGGTCATCGCCTGGTGTATTGAAAGTCGTTATCTGGATGATGATCGTTTCGTGCAGCAGTTTATCGCCAGCCGTAGCCGCAAAGGTTATGGACCAGCCCGAGTGCGCCAGGAATTAAACCAAAAAGGGATCGCACGTGAAGCTATCGAGCGGGCCATGCGTGAGTGCGAAATTGACTGGGCAGTGCTTGCACGCGAGCAGGCCATTCGGAAGTACGGTGAACCTTTACCTGTCGATTTTTCAGATAAAGTAAAGGTCCAGCGTTTTTTGCTCTATCGCGGCTATCTGATGGAAGATATTCAGGCAATATGGCGAAATTTTGACGATTGACCGCATACGGGATTTTACTTCCCAGTAAAGAAAACTTATCTTATTCCCACTTTTCGATTGCCAGAGGCGCAGTTTGCATGCCGATGCTGGTAATGACATTTCGTTAGCTTGATTTCTTCAGGATAATTATGAGCAAGAGCACCGCTGAGATCCGTCAGGCGTTTCTCGATTTTTTCCATAGTAAAGGACACCAGGTAGTTGCCAGCAGCTCCCTGGTACCGAACAATGACCCTACTTTGTTGTTTACCAACGCCGGGATGAACCAGTTCAAGGATGTTTTCCTTGGCCTCGACAAGCGTAATTATTCCCGCGCAACCACCTCGCAGCGTTGTGTACGTGCGGGCGGTAAGCACAATGACCTGGAAAACGTCGGTTACACTGCACGTCACCACACTTTCTTCGAAATGCTGGGCAACTTCAGCTTCGGCGATTACTTCAAACACGACGCTATTCAATATGCATGGGAACTGCTGACTGGTGAAAACTGGTTTGCCCTGCCAAAAGAGCGTCTGTGGGTAACCGTCTATGAAACTGACGATGAAGCCTATGAAATCTGGGAAAAAGAAGTCGGTATTCCGCGCGAACGTATCATCCGTATCGGTGATAACAAAGGTGCGGCTTATGCTTCAGACAACTTCTGGCAGATGGGTGATACCGGTCCTTGCGGTCCATGTACCGAAATTTTCTACGACCACGGCGACCATATCTGGGGTGGACCTCCGGGAAGCGCAGAAGAAGATGGGGATCGCTACATTGAGATCTGGAACATCGTCTTCATGCAGTTCAACCGTCAGGCTGACGGCACCATGGAACCGCTGCCGAAACCGTCCGTGGATACCGGTATGGGTCTGGAGCGTATTGCGGCCGTGCTGCAACACGTTAACTCCAACTATGAAATCGACCTGTTCCGCTCATTGATCGAATCCGTGGCGAAAGTCACTGGCGCAACCGATCTGAGCAACAAGTCTCTGCGCGTTATCGCCGACCATATCCGTTCCTGTGCATTCCTGATTGCCGATGGCGTTGTGCCGTCGAATGAAAACCGTGGCTATGTGCTGCGCCGTATCATTCGTCGCGCGGTACGTCATGGCAACATGCTGGGCGCGAAGGATACCTTCTTCTACAAGCTGGTTGGTCCGTTGGTGGACGTCATGGGCTCTGCAGGTGAAGAACTGAAGCGTCAGCAGGCTATGGTTGAACAGGTTCTGAAAACCGAAGAAGAGCAGTTTGCGCGTACTCTGGAGCGTGGTCTGGCGCTGCTGGATGAAGAACTGGCAAAACTGTCTGGCGATACGCTGGATGGCGAAACTGCATTCCGTCTGTATGACACCTACGGTTTCCCGGTTGACCTGACGGCAGACGTTTGCCGCGAGCGTAACATTAAGGTTGATGAAGCGGGCTTTGAAGCTGCAATGGAAGAACAGCGCCGTCGTGCGCGTGAAGCCAGCGGCTTCGGCGCAGACTACAATGCGATGATTCGCGTTGATGGCGCCTCTGAATTTAAAGGCTACGAGCACTTGGAACTGAACGGCAAAGTGACCGCGCTGTTTGTTGATGGTAAAGCGGTAGACGCAATTAACGCAGGTCAGGATGCCGTTGTCGTACTGGATCAGACTCCGTTCTATGCGGAATCTGGTGGTCAGGTTGGCGACAAGGGTGAGCTGAAAGGCGCAGGCTTCGCGTTTGCCGTTAGCGACACGCAGAAATATGGCCAGGCCATTGGTCACATCGGCAAGCTGTCTGCGGGTTCTCTGAAAATTGGTGATGCGGTACAGGCTGATGTGGATGAAGCCCGTCGTGCGCGTATTCGTTTGAACCACTCCGCAACGCATCTGATGCACGCAGCGCTGCGCCAGGTTCTGGGCACACATGTGGCACAGAAAGGCTCGTTGGTTAACGATAAACTGCTGCGCTTCGACTTCTCTCATACCGAAGCGATGAAGTCTGCTGAAATCCGTGCCGTTGAAGATCTGGTGAACGCGCAAATCCGTCGCAACTTGCCGATTGAAACGAACATCATGGATCTCGAAGCGGCAAAAGCCAAAGGCGCAATGGCACTGTTTGGCGAGAAATATGACGACCATGTGCGCGTTCTGAGCATGGGTGATTTCTCTACCGAATTGTGTGGCGGTACTCACGCCAGCCGTACGGGTGATATCGGTCTGTTCCGCATTGTGTCCGAGTCAGGTACTGCGGCAGGCGTTCGTCGTATTGAAGCCGTAACCGGTGAAGGTGCTATCCAAACCGTGCATGCTGAGAGCGATCGCTTAAGCGATATTGCGCAGTTGCTGAAAGGCGATAGCCAGAATATCGGTGACAAAGTTCGTTCCGTGCTGGAGCGTACTCGTCAACTGGAAAAAGAATTGCAGCAATTGAAGGAACAGGCTGCGGCGCAGGAGAGTGCAAATCTTTCCAGCAAAGCGGTTGATATCAACGGCGTGAAGCTGCTGGTCAGCGAACTCGCGGACGTTGAGCCGAAAATGTTGCGTACCATGGTTGATGATCTGAAAAATCAACTGGGGTCTACCGTTATCGTTCTGGCAACGGTAGTGGAAGGTAAGGTTTCTCTGATTGCGGGTGTGTCTAAGGACGTGACAGATCGCGTGAAAGCAGGGGAACTGGTTGGAATGGTCGCTCAGCAGGTCGGCGGTAAGGGTGGCGGTCGTCCGGACATGGCGCAAGCTGGTGGTACGGATGCAGCGGCTCTGCCTGCAGCGTTAGCCAGTGTGAAAGGCTGGGTCAGCGCAAAACTGTAATAATTATAAGCGTAAGTCGACGCTGCTGACTTCAATCCGCAGCGTTTGAATCAACGCTATCGACAACGATAAAGTCAGGTTGAAGTTGTGTATATCGGCTAAACTTAGGTTTAACAGAATGTGATGCCGTGACTGCTTACACTTAGGTGTTTGTCATCGCTTACTTTTTGGCGTTATATGATGGATAATGCCGGGATACAGAGAGACCCGACTCTTTTAATCTTTCAAGGAGCAAAGAATGCTGATTCTGACTCGTCGAGTTGGTGAGACCCTCATGATAGGCGATGAGGTCACCGTGACAGTTTTAGGGGTGAAGGGCAACCAGGTGCGCATTGGCGTAAACGCCCCGAAAGAAGTTTCTGTCCATCGTGAAGAGATCTACCAGCGTATCCAGGCTGAAAAATCCCAGCAGTCCAGTTACTAAGGTTTTCGCGTCTCACCTTTCTGGTGAGGCGCAACCTGATTGAGTTACTCTTTTTCTTCTCTTTTCTTCTTCGTCTTCCCCATTTTTTCGATTCCACTGCGCGTAATGCCTTTTCCTGCGAAGTTTCCGTTTGTTCACTCCTTCAGGAAATTGCCAATTTATCTGTTGATAAAACACTCTTTTTGCCGTTTTTGCAGACTAATTGCGCGTGAAATGTGCAAACGATAAAAGCTCTGGAAAAATTGTTTGACTTATAAGTCCCAGAAAGTAATATGTGCGCCACGCAGCGACGATGAGCAGAAACAAGTTCTTCGAAGCACTCGCAAGAGGCGTGTTGGTGAGGTGGCCGAGAGGCTGAAGGCGCTCCCCTGCTAAGGGAGTATGCGGTCAAAAGCTGCATCCGGGGTTCGAATCCCCGCCTCACCGCCATTTGCATCCGTAGCTCAGCTGGATAGAGTACTCGGCTACGAACCGAGCGGTCGGAGGTTCGAATCCTCCCGGATGCACCAT
>NZ_JAOWHM010000034.1:72481-224736 GCF_030332595.1 Citrobacter sp. Cpo100
CATCCGTAGCTCAGCTGGATAGAGTACTCGGCTACGAACCGAGCGGTCGGAGGTTCGAATCCTCCCGGATGCACCATCTTCTCCGAGGCAACAGCAAACTGTTGTTTCATGGTCTGCGAGATAATCGCGAGCACCAGGGAGGATAACGTTGCTTTAGCAACGGCCCGCAGGGTGAGGCGCAGCCGAGTAATCCTCCTGGATGCACCATCTCTTACTTGATATCGCTTATCACGATATCAATATCGGCAGTAAAGCAAGTTTTCCGATGCATCCGTAGCTCAGCTGGATAGAGTACTCGGCTACGAACCGAGCGGTCGGAGGTTCGAATCCTCCCGGATGCACCATCTCTTACTTGATATCGCTTATCACGGTATCAGTATCGACAGTAAAGCAAGTTTCCCGATGCATCCGTAGCTCAGCTGGATAGAGTACTCGGCTACGAACCGAGCGGTCGGAGGTTCGAATCCTCCCGGATGCACCATCTTGTCCCTCCCTCTAAATCATTTCCACATACTCTCTGACCCCCCCTCAATTCGCTGTCAGCGACAAAATCAATCAATTACGATAAAATAACGTCTGGTCACTCGGCTTGTGAGAAGACGATGTACGAACGTTATGCGGGTTTGATTTTTGATATGGATGGTACCATCCTGGATACCGAGCCTACGCATCGTAAGGCGTGGCATGAGGTATTGGGGCATTATGGACTACGGTTTGATGAACATGCCATGGTCGCTCTCAATGGTTCCCCAACGTGGCGTATTGCGCAGTCGGTAATTGAATTGAACCATGCCGATCTTGATCCTCATGCACTGGCACGTGAAAAAACCGACAAGGTGAGAAGCATGCTGCTGGATAGCGTCCAGCCTTTGCCGTTGGTTGATGTCGTGAAAGCCTGGCATGGTCGTCGTCCTATGTCGGTAGGTACGGGTAGTGAAAGCGCAATTGCAGAAGCGCTGCTCGCTCACCTTGGTCTGCGTCGCTATTTTGATGCTGTAGTCGCAGCAGATCACGTACAACACCATAAACCGGCTCCTGATACGTTTTTGCTTTGTGCCGAACGTATGGGGGTTGTTCCGGCTCGTTGCGTCGTGTTTGAAGATGCCGATTTTGGAATACAGGCGGCGCATGCCGCGGGAATGGATGCTGTGGATGTCCGGTTATTGTGAGTGATGGACTGTCGCTCCTGTCACTGTTTGCCAGCAGTTTTCTCAGTGCCACGCTATTACCCGGCAATTCTGAAGTTGTTCTGGTTGCTTTGTTGGTTTCCGGGGTCAGTCATCCCTGGGTCTTAGTCTTAACAGCAACAATGGGTAATAGCCTTGGAGGGTTAACTAACGTTATCCTTGGGCGTTTCTTTCCATTGCGTAAAACATCGCGCTGGCAAGAAAAAGCCACAGGCTGGTTGCGGCGCTATGGCGCTGTCACACTATTATTAAGCTGGATGCCGGTTGTGGGGGATTTGCTGTGCCTGTTAGCCGGGTGGATGCGCATCTCGTGGGGCCCAGTTCTCTTTTTCTTATGCCTTGGCAAGGCGCTGCGCTATGTTGTTGTCGCAGCGGTTACGACACAAGGCATTATGTGGTGGCACTAATTGTGTTGTGGGATAGCCTTCAGGGTAACCAATACCATTATGCTAATTAAAACGATTTTGACAGGCGGGAGGTCAATTTGATCCCGGACGTATCACAGGCGCTGGCCTGGCTGGAAAACCATCCTCAGGCGTTAAAGGGGATTCAACGTGGTCTGGAGCGCGAAACGCTGCGTGTTAATGCAGATGGGTCATTAGCAACAACAGGCCATCCTGAGGTGTTAGGCTCAGCGCTAACGCATAAGTGGATAACCACTGACTTTGCCGAAGCATTGCTGGAGTTCATTACTCCTCCCGGTGACGACATTGAGAAAATGCTCACGTTCATGCGCGACTTACATCGTTATACCGCCAGAAACCTTGGCGACGAGCGTATGTGGCCGTTGAGCATGCCTTGCTATATTGCCGAAGGTCAGGATATCGAACTGGCACAGTATGGTACGTCGAATACCGGTCGCCTGAAGACGCTGTACCGTGAAGGCCTCAAAAACCGTTACGGCGCGTTGATGCAGACAATCTCGGGCGTACACTACAATTTCTCGCTGCCTATGGCTTTCTGGCAGGCGAAATGCGGTGTAACCGAAGGTGAGGATGCAAAAGAGAAGATCTCCGCGGGCTACTTCCGTCTGATCCGCAACTACTACCGTTTTGGTTGGGTGATCCCGTATTTGTTTGGTGCCTCTCCGGCCATTTGTTCCTCATTCCTGCAAGGAAAACCGACAACTCTGCCGTTTGAAAAAACCGACTGTGGGATGTATTACCTGCCGTACGCAACGTCGCTGCGTCTGAGTGATTTGGGCTATACCAATAAGTCGCAAAGCAATCTCGGAATTACGTTTAACGATTTGCATGAGTATGTGGCAGGATTAAAGCGCGCGATTAAGACGCCTTCCGAGGAGTACGCGGCGATCGGTCTGGAGAAAGACGGTAAGCGTCTGCAAATTAACAGCAATGTTCTGCAGATTGAAAATGAGCTGTATGCGCCTATTCGCCCGAAACGCGTCACTCGTCGTGGAGAAACGCCATCAGATGCGCTTCTGCGTGGCGGTATCGAGTACATCGAAGTACGCTCGCTGGATATCAACCCGTTCTCGCCTATCGGCGTGGACGAGCAGCAGGTGCGTTTCCTCGATCTGTTTATGGTCTGGTGTGCGCTGGCTGATGCCCCGGAAATGAGCAGCGATGAATTGCTGTGTACGCGTAAAAACTGGAATCGCGTGATTCTCGAAGGGCGTAAGCCTGGGCTGACGTTAGGTATTGGCTGTGAAACAGCCCAGTTCCCGCTGCCGAAGGTTGGGAAAGATTTGTTCCGCGATCTGAAACGCGTGGCACAAACGCTGGACAGCATCGATGGGGGAGAGGAGTATCAGAAGGTCTGTGATGAACTGGTTGCCTGTTTTGACAATCCTGAACTGACTTTCTCTGCCCGGATCCTACGGTCTATGATTGATGAAGGCATTGGCGGCACGGGCAAAGCGTTGGGTGAGGCTTACCGAAATCTGCTGCGTGAAGAGCCGTTAGAAATAGTGCAGGAAGCTGAATTTATTGCTGAAACCGAGGCTTCAAAGCGTCGTCAGCAGGAGATCGAAGCGGCTGATACTGAGCCGTTTAGCGTGTGGCTGGAAAAGCACGCTTGATACAAAAGAAAAAGGCCACTCGGGAGTGGCCAAAATTTCATCTCTGAAAACAGGGATGATGATAACAAATGCGCGTCTTTCATATACTCAGACTCGCCCCGGAACAAAGAGTTCAGATTATTTTTAAAAAATTTATCGGAGGTGGCTAAATGCCGTTGTTAGATAGTTTTACTGTCGATCACACCCGGATGGAAGCTCCCGCGGTCCGGGTTGCAAAAACGATGAACACCCCGCATGGCGACGCAATCACCGTGTTTGATCTGCGTTTCTGCATTCCGAACAAAGAAGTGATGCCTGAGAAAGGTATCCATACGCTGGAACACCTGTTTGCAGGTTTTATGCGTAACCACCTTAACGGTAACGGCGTTGAGATTATCGATATCTCTCCGATGGGATGCCGTACCGGCTTCTACATGAGCCTGATTGGTACGCCGGACGAACAGCGCGTAGCCGACGCGTGGAAAGCGGCAATGGCGGACGTGCTGAAAGTACAGGATCAGAACCAGATCCCGGAGCTGAACGTTTACCAGTGCGGTACGTATCAGATGCACTCTCTTAGCGAAGCACAGGATATCGCGCGTCATATTCTGGAGCGTGATGTACGCGTGAACAGCAATGAAGAGCTGGCGCTACCGAAAGAGAAACTGCAGGAACTGCATATTTAGTCTTATTGATTAGCTGTTCCAGTATTTAAATTAACCCCGGTTTATATCCGGGGTTTTTTATTGCTTAATATAATTTGTGTTTATTATATTTGCGGCGAGAATATATTTTAATTTAAATGATGCCTGACCTGTTAAATAATAAAATGTGATCTGGCAAGCAGAAAGCGGTGGATAATTAACGATGCCAGGGTGTATTGATCACATAAACTAAAAAACATAAATAATTAATAGAAAAACATAATGGAATGCGCCAGATATCCGGGTAATAACAAGACTCTTTTAATAGCCGGTAGATAGGGTTTTTATCAAATCTTATCTGGTATACATTAAACTTTAGGGATGAAAATGAAGGCTAAATATTTGGCGCTGATGATCGGTGCTTGCTTTTCTCATAACCTTTGGGCAGCAAATAATATCACTATTGAGCAGCGTCTGGCTGAACTGGAGCAACGTGTTGTTAATGCCGAAAAACGGGCATCCGATGCTGAGGCGCAAATTCGCTCGCTGAAGCAGCAGCAGGTCGCCGCTACGCCGACGGTGAATGTCCAGTCTGCCGAGCCGATTGCAGCAGGTGAAACTCCGCCTAAGCTGACATTATCCGGCTTCAGCGATATTAAGTTCTATGGCGATGTCGAATTTAATATGGATGCGGCAAGCCGTTCCGGTAGCCTGACATCGATGAGAACATCAGCGAATAAAGATTGGGCACCAGGAACCAATGAACGCTGGGATATTAACGGACGCCTGTTGCTGGGCTTTGATGGCTACCAGCGGCGGGACAACGGTAATTTTGCAGGGTTCTCGGTACAGCCTCTGGCGGACCTGACCGGAAAAATGAACCTCGATGATGCCGTTTTCTTCTTTGGTCGTGAGAATGACTGGAAAATTAAGGTTGGTCGTTTTGAAGCCTACGATATGTTCCCGCTGAATCAGGATACGTTTGTTGAATATTCGGGGAATACAGCGAACGATCTCTACAGTGACGGTTACGGCTATATCTATATGATGAAAGAAGGACGGGGACGTAGCGACAGCGGGGGGAACTTCCTGCTGAGCAAAACCATCGACAACTGGTATTTCGAAGTTAACACATTGCTGGAAAATGGCAGTACGTTATATACCGAGAAGCAGTACCACGGAATGGATTTAACCAACGATAAAAACGTGGCTTACGTCCGTCCGGTTATCGCCTGGCAAAATGGGCGTTTTTCAACGGCGATAGCGATGGAAAGTAACGTCGTTAACAACGCCTACGGTTATTACCAAAATGGGACGTGGATCGATCAGTCAGATCGTACGGGCTATGGTTTTACCATGACCTGGAATGGTCAAAAAACGGACCCGGAAGATGGCGCAGTGATTAACCTGAATACCGCCTATATGGATGCGACCGATGAGACAGATTTTACCGCTGGGGTGAATGCGTTGTGGCATCGATTTGAACTGGGTTATATCTATGCGCATAACAAAATCGAAGCCTTCAATGCTACCAATATCGATGCCGTTTGTGAGGACGATTGCTGGATCACCGATCCCGGCAATTATGACATTCACACTATTCATGCCTCATATTTATTCCCCAATGTGATGGATATGAAAAACTTTAACATCTACCTCGGTGCCTATGCTTCATGGGTAGAGGCCAATCCGAATAATGGTGATAACAGCGAAGATGCGCGTTACGGCGGGCGTCTGAGATTCAAATATTACTTCTGATTGTAGGTCTAATAAAAAAGGGATCCGCAGATCCCTTTTATCAGATAGTTAGTGTGCGCCACCACCGCCGCCGCCCGCACCGAAGGGCGGTTTGGCGAACCACACCAGGCCAAGCAGGACCAGGAAGATCCCCGCCGACATCCAGAAGATTTCGTTAGCGGAAATAATCAGCCCCTGATTAGTGATCTGCTGAGCTATCCAACCTGAAGCCTGCTGGTGCGTCATCCCTAAATCCTGCAGCTTATCGTACATAGCCTGTGCATTTGGGTTGTAGGGGTTAACAGATTCCGTTAGCTGAGCATGGTGCAGCGACTCGCGGTTTGTCCACATTGTCGTCGTAATCGATGTGCCAATGGAACCTGCCAGCGTTCGCGTAAAGTTCGACAAGCTGGATGCCGCCGCCAGACGCTCTGGTGGTAAGCCGGACAGCGTAATGGTAGTTAGCGGCATAAAGAAGCAGGCTACCGCGAACCCCTGAATAAACTGCGGCCAGGCCGATGCGCCAAAGTCCATACCCGGCTCGAACGTCCACGCACGCCAGTAGAAACAGACGGCGTACATAATAAAACTGAACGTTACCAGCCGACGCATATCCAGCTTGTGCGCGAAGCGGCCGATAATCGGAGACAGGATCACCGGAATCACCCCAACCGGCGCTGACGCCAGACCAGCCCAGGTTGCTGTATAGCCGTATACCTCCTGCAACAGCTGCGGCAGCAGTACGATTGCGCCGAAGTAAAGCATATAGGCCAGACTGATACACAGACAGCCGATGGTAAAGTTGCGCGACTTAAACAGCGAGAGATCGACAATGGGGTGCTCGTCGGTAAGCTCCCAGACGATCAGGAAGCTGATAGCGACAACGGCGACCACCGTCAGGATGATAATCTCCTGCGAGGCGAACCAGTCCAGCTCTTTGCCGCGGTCGAGCATAATCTGCAAACTGCCGATACCGATGACCAGCAGTGCCAGACCAATGGCGTCAATGCGCCGCTGCTCGGTTTTGGTTTCCCGACCGCGCAGGGTTTGCAGGGTCATCAATACCACCACAGCCCCGATTGGTACGTTGATAAAAAATATCCAGCCCCAGTGATAGTTGTCGCTGATATAGCCCCCAAGAATAGGACCACATATCGGGGCAACAATCACCGTCATCGACCATAGCGCGAGGGCGATGGAACGCTTGGCAGGTGGATAGTTATTCAGCAACAGGCTCTGTGACAGCGGAATTAATGGACCGGCGACAATACCCTGGATTACGCGGAAGAAAATCAGCATGTTCAGGCTGGTGGACATCCCGCATGCCCATGACGCAATGACGAAGGCGATAGTTGACCACATAAAGAGTCTTACTTCGCCAAAGCGTTTTGCCAGCCAGCCGGTGATCGGAATAGAGATAGCGTTCGCCACCCCGAATGAGGTGATCACCCAGGTTCCCTGGCTCAGTGAAGAGCCGAGGTTCCCGGCGATAGTGGGGATCGCCACGTTAGCAATGGTGGAGTCCAGCACCTGCATGAATGTCGCCAGGGACAGCGCGATCGTCATAATGACGAGCTGCGCGCCTTCCAGCGGTTTTTGCTGTTGCATCACACGCACCTTTGAATTAGCCCGCGTTGGCCCGCACGATCTCTTCGATCATCTTATTGACCGGAGCAAGGTTGATTTCACGTGCATTACTTTCTGATACCGGCGTGGTACGAACCTGGCTTGCCAGAATTTGTCCGTCACGATTTGAGGTATCTACCGTAACCAGCGTAGACAAACCAATACGTAATGGATGCTGTGCCAGTTGCTGCGCATCCAGTTCGATACGTACCGGCAGACGCTGGACGACTTTGATCCAGTTGCCGGTTGCGTTCTGCGCTGGCAGCAGGGAGAAAGCGCTGCCCGTACCCATATCGAGACCGACAACTTTACCGGTATATTTTACGTCATCGCCGTAAATATCGCTGATAACGGTCGCCGGTTGGCCGATACGCATGTGCGCGAGCTGTGTTTCTTTGAAGTTGGCATCTACCCACAGGTTAGTGGCCGGAACAACCGCCATCAGCGGCGTGGTTGGGCTAATTTGCGCACCAGGCTGTACGGCGCGACGGGATACATAACCGGTCATTGGGCTGACAATTCTGGTACGTTCCAGCGCCAGCCAGGCATTGCGCACTTCGGTGGCAGCCTGTTGCACAGCGGGTTGATCTTCCAGCTTGCTACCCAGAATCATCGCCTGGTTAGCATTATATTGTTGGATCGCGACATCAAGCTGGGCCTGAGCGCTGGCGACGGCATCACGAGCGTGTTGCAGCTCTTCACGGCCAATCAGGTTGGCATTGCCCAGCGGAACTCGGCGATTAAAGTCGCTTTGTGCCTGCGCCAGTGCGGTTTTCTGCACTTCAATGCTTGCCTGTAACTGCTTGCTGTTGATCATCAACTGGTGCGTCTGACGCACGCTGGAAGCCAGCGCAGTTTTGGCTTTTTCAAATGCCTGCTTTGCGTCTGTCTGGTCGAGGGTGACCAGCACATCGCCTTGTTTTACAAAGTCAGTGTTATCAGCCCAGACTTTCGTCACGCTGCCTGATACCTGAGCCATGATTTGAACCTGGTTCCCTGCCACGTACGCATCGTCTGTCTCTTCGACATGACGAAGTACTAAAAACCAATAAATCCCATATGCCACGGCAATGATAATAAAGAGCAAGGTCAGAAGGAGCAGCATACTTTTACGTTTGCCATTCTTCTTGACCGGTTGCTGCGGGGTTTGAGTCTCCGCATTTGCGCTCATGTTGTTCTCCACGATCTTATTTTTTTCACATCGGCTGAGCCGACCTGTTTATCAGACAGGCCAGCAGTATGCGTGCTGGCCTGTCGGTTTTTTCATTTATAAATCTGGATTTCTGAGCGAGTCAGCGCGTTAGCGCAGCGCTTCTAACACCGCGCCATCCTGCTCCATCTGATCAAGACGGGTCAGAAGTTTACGGGTAATTTGCTCAAGCTGATCTTTTTCGGTGGTGCTAAGAGAAGACCAGAGCTGATGCAGGCAGTTATGCTGAGGCGGTAACACCTCTTGCAAAAAAGCATGGCCTTTCTCGGTCAATTGCAGATGCAGACAGCGGCGATCGTTATCGCTTTCGCGACGTTCGATCCAGCCACGTTTTTCTAACTCATCCGCAATGCGGGTAGCGTTAGTGCGTGACGAGCCAAGCGCGCAACTCAGTTCAGAAGGCTGAATACTGTGGTTTTCCTGAGACTCCAGCGTAATCAACGCCATAAACAATGTCTCGTTAATCCCTTGAGCTTTCAGCATCTTATTGCGGTTTTCCAGCAACTTACCCTGCATGTGCATACAGAGGCGAGTCAGAAGCACTTCCTGATAAGGGAACTCTTCGTAGCGGCTGGCGCGAAATTTTAGCATTTGTTCAATGGGCGTAAACGAACTATCCATTTGGGTATAACCTCATTAATTTCAGCCGATATAGTAACGACAGTGACAAATAAAGTAAATGTATTATTTCTTTAAAATGATTGTTTTTATCTATAAGCCAACAAGCATTTTCCAGGCTAATCCATAGCCCAGAGCACTCAGTAACGTTGGAATGATGATGCTGCGGGTCTTATAGAAGCTTGCGCCCAGTATGACAAACCCCACCAGCGTAGGCACGAACCGACGAGCGTCGTGCATAACTTCTGGTGCGGTAGACACCACCAGCAGGGCGCAAATAGATGCAATGCCAATAGTGTCGAGTAGTATGCCCGTCGCGCTGCGCTTCGTCGGGCGAACATTGCCTACCCCAAGACGGAGTGGCAAATAGCGAAAACAGTAATTAACGCAGCCGACCAACAGGCCAAGTAGCAGAACCTCATAGCTCATCAGGACCTCCCTGCCAAAATGACTGGATGAGCGCCGTCAGGCATCCGCAGACAATACCTGCAAGGATAGCGGCAGGTATGGAAAACAGCATGACGCCAGCCAGCGCCCCAGCCAGGGAGGCAGTCACGCAGAGCGCTTGTTTACGTTGGAATGACGCGAGCAGGAAGCTCATAAACAGCGCCGGGAGCATGAATCCCAGTGCCGCTTCAACCGCCGGGTAATCCTTGAGTAAACCACTGCCAGAAAACGCGCCGATCACCGTACCAAACACCCAGGAGGCCCAGGAGCACAGTGCGATGCCGATCATCCAGTTTTCACTCCAGCGTCGATTATCCCGGACCAGTTTTGCCGTTGCAGCGGCAAAGACTTCATCGGTAAGGCCAAAAGCCCACAGTGCACTTTTGGGTTTACTCAGTCGCTGGGCTATTCGGCTGCGCAGGGAAGGGCCGTACAAAACATGGCGGACATCCATGGCCATGACGGTAAGGGCGGCGACCCACAGCGAACTGCCCGCAGCGAGCATGGTGGTAATGACAAACTGGCTGGCTCCCGCATAGATAATGCAGGAGAAAAAGACGCTTTCAACCGGCGTAAAGCCAAGGCGAGTGGCATTGAGACCAAATGCAAAAGCGACCGGAATATAGCTGATGACTATTGGCAGGCTGTCTTTGAATCCTTCCGTTAACGTTGCCGAACAGGATTCAGACTGGGGTACAGGGCTTTCCATAGGGTTATAGGTTTCATTACCGAAATTAATATAACTTGGCTCAATGAGTTATAACCTTAGCAGACTGATGGGCTCCTTAACACCCTGTGGAGCCCAATCAGCGGTAAACATGCACTATACGCTTAATTTACGGCTTCCTGACGGTGAAAACCTCGCCACCAGACCACCAGGTTGAGTACGGCAACGGTCGTACCCGCCAGACAAACGCCAGCCCAACCAGCATGCTGCCAGGCGGAGGCTGAAATTAGCGAACCAGCCGCTCCGCCAATAAAATAGCTGGTCATGTATCCGGCGGTCAGGCGATTACGCGCATCCGGATGAATGCGATAGATAACCGTCTGGTTGGTGATGTGTACTCCCTGAACGGTGAGGTCCAACACCAGAATACCGATAATCAGCATGGGGACGGAAGCGTGCCCAAGCCAAATAGCAAGCCAGGAGAGCAGCAGTAATAGCAGTCCTATGGTTGTGGTCAGGTGGGATTTACCTTTATCGGCAAAACCGCCTGCAGGACGTGCGCCTAACGCCCCTGCGGCACCCGCCAGACCGAACAGACCAATCATTCCTTCCGAATAGTTAAACGGCGGCGCGGCGAGCAAAAACGCCATCGAGGTCCACAGGATACTGAAATTGGCAAAAGTCAGGCAGCCCAGCATCGCGCGGGTACGCAGCAATTTATCGTGAATAAACAGGCTGAATACCGAGCCTAACAGCTGAGGATAGTTAAGATGAGTATCGGATTTCATCTTCGGCAGGCCGCGCCACAGCGCAACCGCCATCAGCGCCATTAATACTGATGCGACCCAAAATACGGTGCGCCAGCCGCCAAGATTCGCCAGTAATCCCGCCACGGTGCGCGCCAGCAGAATACCCAGCAGCAGGCCGCTCATAATCGTGCCGACAACCTTCCCGCGCTTGTCCGGTGTGGCAAGCGTTGCCGCCAGCGGAACCAAAATCTGTGCCACTACCGAGAACAGTCCGGTCAGAGCGGTGCCGAGAATCAGCATACCCAGCGACTGGCTGCTGGCGGTGATCAGCATGCCGCCAGCAGCGAGCAACGTCATGGAGACAATCAGCATCCGACGTTCAAACATATCGCCGAGCGGCACTAAGAATAGCAGGCCGGCAGCGTAGCCGAGTTGGGCCGCGGTGACGATAAACCCTGCGGTACTGGCAGATAGCGAAAAGTTGCGCGCGATGGTGTCGAGCAGCGGCTGCGCATAATAGTTACTGGCGACGGCGAGGCCGGTGGCAATAGACATTAACAGGATCAGCGAAGGGCTAAGTCCCTGAGTAGTTTTCGTCATTGTTTTCAACTGAGTAATGGGTTGCAGAAAACAATCATAACGGAAGTGATTAAATGTTGCTGATTTGTTGAGTGATGGATTGTGCGATTGGGGGAGGGAGGATAGGCCGGATTAGGCGCATCGCGCCACCATCCGGCATTTATGCGGTTACTGGCCTGATGGCGCTACACTCATCAGGCCTGCGAGTGGGTTATTTCTGCGCGGCCAGCGCTTCGTTCACCCAGCCGTCAAACTGCTGCTGGTGGGCTTTGATCCAGCCGTCAACGTGACCCTGTACGTCGGCTTCAGACGCTTTCCCGTCGTGCATCATTGCGTTCTGCGCGTTGATATCCGCCAGCGGCAGCTTCATGATGGCAAACAGTTTCGCCGCAGCCGGGTTTTTCTCCGCCCAGGCTTTATTGGCGACAATATGCATAGTGTTCACCGGGAAGCCGTAGTTGGCGCCGTTTGGCAGTTTGGTATCAATATCTTTCTGCTCACCTGGCAGGGAAGAGAACGGCACCTGCAGCCAGACCACATCTTTACCAGGTTTCATTACGTCGCTCACCCAGTACGGTGTCCAGGTGTAGTAAAGAATGGGTTTACCTTCTTTGAAGCGGGTAATGGTGTCGGCCATCATCGCCGCATAGTTACCGTGGCTGACCTCGACGGTTTTTTCCAGATCGAAAGCTTTGTTCTGGTGGTTGATTACTGCTTCACAGCCCCAGCCCGGTGAACAGCCCATCATATCGGCTTTTCCGTCACCGTTGGTGTCAAAGATTTTGGCGATCTTCGGATCTTTTAACTGGGCGATATTGGTGATTTTATACTGCTCAGCGGTTTTCTTGTCGATCAGATAACCCTGTGCGGCACCCGTAACGAATACCCCCTCGCGATAAAACTTTTTGTCTCCGCCCGCAGCGGCGTACATATCATCATGAAGCGGCTGCCAGTTCACGGCGGTAAAAGTTGCATCGCCAGAGGCAATGGAGGTATAGCCGACGTTGTAGTCAACTTCGCTGGTTTTGTTAACGGTGTAACCCAGTTTCTCCAGCGCACGGGCGACTAACTGCGTCTGGAAGGATTCTTCAGAGATAGTGCTCTGGATTGGCTGTACGGTGATGCCTTTGCCCGGCAGGTCGGCAGCGAAAGTGCTGGTGGAGACAAGGGTGGCAAACGCTGTGGCAATAATTATTTTCTGTCGCATCGTTGTTCCTTATTGCACTTCATCCTTCAAGCTGCCTCTTTGTTGGCTGCACTCATGCACCCCAGTCACGTACTACTTGTACGCTCCTGGGGATACATTCGTTTACCGCCACGATGCAACTTGAATGATTTTGTGCAAGTTAATGAATTGTAGGCCCGGTAAGCACAGCGCTACCGGGCAACGGGTGAATTACTTCGTGAAAGGGCGAGTGATAAGCCCAATGGGACCGGTGGTGTACCAGCGACGGTTGCCACGACTACGCGAGTCGCGACCGACGGCCTGCGTCAGGCGGTCGAGAATGATAGCGAGGATCACAATCCCAACCCCGCCGACGGTGGCAAGCCCCATATCCAGACGACCGATTCCGCGCAGAACCATCTGGCCCAGTCCGCCGACGGCAATCATCGACGCGATGACGACCATTGAGAGCGCCAGCATCAGCGTCTGGTTAACCCCGGCCATAATGGTGGGCATTGCCAGCGGGAGCTGCACTTTAAACAGCATCTGACGCGGGCTGGCACCAAACGAGCGCGAAGCTTCAATCAGATCGGCTGGCACCTGGTTAATCCCCAGAATAGTCAGACGCACGATTGGCGGCAGGGCGAAGATAATCGTCACCACTACGCCCGGGACGTTACCAATACCAAACAGCATGACAATCGGCACCAGATAGACAAACGCGGGCGTGGTTTGCATGGCGTCCAGCAGCGGGCGAACAATTTTTGCTGCTCGTGGACTGCGCGCCAACCAGATCCCCATCGGCAGACCGATCACCACGCAGAACAACAACGCGGTCAACACCAGCGCCAGGGTTATCATGGCCTGCGACCACGCGCCGATGGCACCGATAGCAATCAAGGAAATCAGCGTCGCAACGCCCATCCCCACGCCGGAAATCTGCCAGGCAATCAGCGCGAACAGGATAATCGCCACGGGCGCTGGCATACCCAACAGCAGCTGTTGAAAGCCGTTGAGAATGTAATCCACCGGGACACGAATGCCCTGGAAGACCGGACGGAAATGGGTAACGACCCAGTCGATCCCCTCTGTGACCCAACTGTCAAGCGGGATCAGCGTTTTATGGAACGGATCCATAATATTGAAATGCTCTGGTGCCGGCGCGGGTGCGCTGGTCAGCCAGTCCGCGCCACCACCGTCAGTGGGTGCGCCTGATGGCGTACTCCAGGCATCAGCATTTTGTGCGGCACTGTCGGCCGCTGGTGTGGTGTCCCACGGATTAGTTTGATCAGCCATTGTTTACCCCCTCACGATCTAAAGCCTGTAACAGCATGCGTTTTGAAATGACGCCCACATACTGCTGTTCCTCATCTACAACCGGCACCGCGCACGGGGCCTGACCGACATGAGAAAGCAACTCGCTGAGAGGGGTTTGTGCATCTACGGCTAACGGCTCATCGATCAATGCCGCTTCAATACCTTGCGCCTGACTTAACGCTGTTTTTAATGAGTCGATAGAGACAACGCCAACGAATTTATTGCCGCGTTCGATCACGTAACCATATTCGCGATCTTTGTCCTGCAATAATTGCAGCGCAGAACGTGGACCCACCCCGGGGTTTTTACGAATCAAACCTTCGGGACTACGGCGTGAAATATCTTTCGCGCTAAAGACCTGGCTAATATCGACGCCACGGAAGAAGGTGCGTACATAATCATTGGCCGGATTATTCAGGATTTCATCTGGCGTGCCGACCTGGACCACTTCACCGTTTTGCATAATGGCAATTCTGTCGCCAATGCGCATGGCTTCGTCGAGGTCATGCGATATAAAGACCACGGTACGTTGATGCTTCGCCTGTAGTTTTACCAGTTCATCCTGCATCTCAGTACGAATTAATGGATCGAGGGCTGAGAAGGCCTCATCCATTAATAAGATGTCAGGGTTAATGGCTAATGCGCGGGCGAGGCCTACACGCTGGCGCATCCCCCCGGAAAGTTCATCCGGGTAGCCGTGAGCATAATTCTCCAGACCAACCTGGCGCAGCGCATCTAACGCTTTTTCACGACGTTCATCCGCACCTACGCCGGCTAATTCCATGCCGAATGCCGTATTGTCGAGAACCGTCATGTGCGGCATCAGGGCAAAGGACTGGAACACCATCGCAATCTTTTTTCTGCGCACCTCGCGAAGCTCAGCATCGGATATCCGGGCGATGTCTACGCCGTCAATCAATACCTGTCCGCGGGTGGGTTCAATCAGGCGATTGAGAAGGCGTACCATTGTGGATTTACCCGAACCGGATAATCCCATGATGACAAATATCTCGCCTTCTTCAATGGCCAGACTGGCGTTCTTAACGCCAAGCGATAGCCCCGTTTTATCCAGAATCTGCTCTTTTGAAAGTCCTTTTTCAATATATTTGAAGGCTCTCTGGGGATGCTCTCCAAATATCTTATAGAGATTTTTAACTTCTAATTTAATTGCCATGCAATAGAATGATTCCTGTTATTTGTTTATATCGATATATTACCTGATGGAAATAGTGACCTTTTTCTACCCTAACATACTGAGAATCTGAGACAACCCTGAATTTGGTTGTGGCATGAATATTGCCAAAGGCCAGATGGCGGGACTTCCCGTGATATAAGGGCTGAGCGCGAATGTGAACGGGTTAATATTTTTTGTAAATGGCAATGAAAAATCGCCTGAATTGCTGGAATGCAGGCGAATAATGCGGCTGATATTGAGTGTAGATCACACAATTATATTTGCACGACAAAAGTGTGATCCTGTTAAAATATTTCCGCGAAAAATGTACGGTATTTCCCGTGAAAATGAGCGCTAGAAATTCCAGTCGTCATCTTCGGTTTCGACCGCTTTTCCCATCACATAAGATGAGCCGGAACCCGAGAAGAAATCGTGGTTTTCATCAGCGTTGGGCGACAGCGCGGCAAGGATTGCCGGGTTAACCTCCGCCATTTCAGGCGGAAATAGCGCCTCATATCCCAAATTCATTAATGCCTTATTGGCGTTGTAACAAAGGAAGGCTTTGACGTCATCCACCCAGCCGGTTTCTGCATACAACTCTTCCGTATAACGCGCTTCGTTATCATACAATTCCATCAGTAGGTCAAAGGCAAAATTCTTTAACTCCTCGCGTGCAGATTCGGAAATATGCTCCAGACCTTTTTGATATTTATAACCAATGTAATACCCATGAACCGCTTCATCACGAATGATCAGACGAATGAGATCGGCGGTATTGGTCAATTTGCCGCGGCTGGAAAAATACATTGGCAACCAGAAGCCAGAATAGAACAGGAAGGATTCCAGAAACACGCTGGCTATTTTTTTCTTCAGCGGTTCGTCGCTGGCGTAATGTGTCAAAACGATCTGCGCTTTGCGCTGGAGTGGGGTATTTTCTTCACTCCAGGCGTAGGCAGCATCCACGTCTTTGGTCTGGCAAAGGGTAGAGAATATTGAGCTGTATGAACGGGCGTGCACCGCCTCCATAAAGCTGATATTCGACAGCACCGCCTCTTCATGCGGCGTTAACGAATCAGCCATTAACGCTGGCACTCCGGCAACATTCTGAATGGTGTCGAGCAGCGTCAGCCCGGTAAAAACGCGGATTGTTAACTGCTGTTCGGCGGCGTTCAACGTTTGCCAGGCCGGAATGTCATTGGAGAGCGGGACCTTTTCCGGGAGCCAGAAGTTACTGGTCAGACGGTTCCATACCTCAAGATCTTTATCATCCTCAATCTTGTTCCAGTTGATGGCGCTCACGCGGGATAATGTCATTTTCTCCTCCTTACAGCGCGCATGACACGCAGCCTTCGATTTCGGTGCCTTCCAGCGCCAGCTGGCGTAGTCGGATGTAGTACAGGGATTTGATGCCCTTACGCCAAGCGTAAATCTGCGCTTTATTGATATCGCGCGTGGTGGCGGTATCGGGGAAAAAGAGCGTCAGTGAAAGCCCCTGATCGACATGGCGCGTTGCTTCAGCATAGGTATCAATGATTTTTTGTGGGCCGATCTCATAGGCATCCTGATACAAGGCCAAATTCTCATTGGTCATAAACGGGGCAGGGTAGTAAACGCGCCCGGTTTTACCCTCTTTGCGAATCTCCACTTTCGACACGATCGGGTGAATGCTCGACGTGGCATGATTGATGTAGGAGATAGAACCGGTGGGGGGAACCGCCTGTAAATTCTGGTTATAAATGCCGTAACGCATCACATCTTCACGCAGCTGTGACCACATCTCGCGCGTCGGCAGCGTAATGCCGCTGGCGGCAAACAGCGTGCGAACCTTGGCGGTTTTTGGTTGCCAGTCGCCCTGCAGATACTGGTTAAAATACTCGCCGCTGGCGTAGCGCGACTGTTTGAATCCGGCAAAGGTTTGACCGCGCTCGCGGGCGATCTTCATTGACGTATTCAGCGCATGCCAGGTGATGGTATAGAAATAGAGATTGGTGAAATCCAGCCCTTCCGGCGAACCGTAGGCGATCCCTTCCCGCGCCAGATACCCGTGCAGATTCATCTGCCCAAGACCAATCGCGTGCGACGTGCTGTTTCCGGCCTCAATCGAGGGCACGCTGCGGATATGGCTCATGTCCGAAACGGCGGTTAAGCCACGAATCGCCGTTTCCACGGTACGACCAAAGTCGGGGGAATCCATAGTATGGGCAATGTTCAACGAGCCGAGATTGCAGGAAATATCGTGCCCGGTCTGCGCGTAATTGAGATTTTCATCGTAGGTGGAGGCACTGTTAACCTGCAAAATCTCCGAGCACAGGTTGCTCATATTGATCCGACCGGCAATTGGATTGGCGCGATTCACCGTATCTTCAAACATGATGTAAGGATAGCCAGACTCAAACTGGATCTCGGCCAGACGCTGGAAGAAATCGCGGGCGTTAATGTATTTTTTACGCACACGTTCGTCGGCAAGCAGTTCGTCATAGCGTTCACTGACGGCGATATCGCCGAACGCTTTGCCGTAAATGCGTTCCACGTCATAGGGTGAGAACAGCGCCATGTCGGCATTCTCTTTGGCCAGCTTAAAGGTGATATCCGGGATCACCACGCCAAGCGACAGGGTTTTGATGCGGATTTTCTCGTCGGCGTTTTCGCGCTTGGTATCGAGAAAACGTAAAATATCCGGATGGTGTGCGTGCAGATACACTGCCCCCGCACCCTGACGTGCCCCGAGTTGATTCGCATAAGAAAACGCATCTTCCAGCATTTTCATTACTGGGATCACCCCAGATGACTGGTTCTCAATGCGCTTTATGGGCGCTCCTGCCTCGCGCAGGTTGGAGAGCAAAAATGCCACGCCGCCGCCGCGTTTGGAGAGCTGAAGTGCGGAGTTGACCGCCCGACCAATAGACTCCATGTTGTCTTCAATACGCAACAGGAAGCAGGAGACCAGCTCACCGCGTTGCTGTTTGCCGCAGTTTAAAAAGGTTGGTGTGGCGGGCTGAAAGCGCCCGGAGAGCATTTCATCGGTCAGCTGCATCGCGAGCGTTTCATCGCCCTGCGCCAGCGTGAGCGCCACCATCGTGACCCGATCCTCAAAGTCTTCGAGATAGCGCTTACCGTCGAACGTTTTCAGCGTATAGCTGGTGTAGAACTTCCATGCGCCGAGGAACGTCTGGAAACGGAATCCGCTGGCGTGGGCGTGATCGAATAGCTTCAGCACGAACGCGCGATCGTAGCGGGCTAACACGCTGGCATCGTAATAGCCTTCATCCACCAACGTTTCCAGGCGCTCCTGCTGGCTGGCAAACGCCACCGAGTTTGGGCGGACGTGGGCGGCAAAGAAGGCCTCCACGGCCTGATGGTCTTTGTCGAACTGAATGCGCCCGGCTTTATCGTACAGATTCAGCATGGCGTTCAGGGCGTGATAATCCAGCGTTGGCTGCATTACACGTTCTGCGGTTGTCGTTGCCAAAATTCGCTCACTCCTTTTCGAACGTTGTCGATATCGCTTTGGGTGCCCATCAGCTCAAAGCGATAGAGCCACGGCACGCCGCATTTTTGTGAGATGACATCACCCGCGCGACCGTAGGCGTCACCGAAATTACGATTGCCGGAGGCGATCACTCCACGGATTAATGCCCGGTTGTGCGTATCGTTTAAAAAGCGGATCACCTGTCTTGGGACCGCGCCAGCAGTGCCGCCGCCGCCGTAGGACGGCACGATTAATATGTAAGGTTCGTCTACCCGGATCCGCTCGCGTTCGTTAAGCGGAATGCGGATGGCTGGCAGCCCCAGACGCTGCATAAAGCGGTGCGTATTTTCGGAGCTGCTGGAGAAGTAGACGAGCTGACTCATGCGCTGGCCACACGGTGTTCCGGATGCAGACGGTTGATCATGTCCGGGCGAAACCCTGACCAACTGGTTTCACCCGCGACCACGACCGGTAGCTGGCGAAACCCTTGATCGCGCAGGCTATCAGCCAAATCGGGTTGTAAATCGACGTTTACCATCTCAAAGTCAAAACCACGGCTTTCCATTGCCCGTTTGGTGGCGTGGCACTGAACACAGTTATTGCGAGTGTAAATAATAATACGCATGATTCGTATTTCCATTTAAAAATAAAGGATCGGCGCGATGAAGGGCGTCGGGTTGTGTGTGTCCTGATAGGAGAGATACTAGATGTGGTTTTAAAAAGATTCAACCATACAAGATATGGGAATTTTAGATTGATAATGAGCTGGGTGATGAGCGTGGCGGGGGAAGTGGTATGTACCATCGCAGGTTGCCGGATGGCGACGCGTCGCGTCTAATCCGGCCTACAGGAAAGTACATCCTGGGCCGGATAAGGCATTTATGTCGCCATCCGGCAGCGCAAAATCACATGCGCATCCCCACCGCCAGGCGGTTGAAGCAGTTCATCAGGCTAATGGCAAATGTCAGGTCGCTAATTTCTTTCGCGCTGAAATGGTCTAGCAGCGGCAGATAAACGTCATCTTCGGCGTGAGTAGTGGCAATCTGGGTGACCGATTCGGCCCACGCCAGCGCCGCACGTTCCTGCTCGCTGAAGTGGTGACTCACCCGCCAGCCTGCCAGTGCGTCCAGTTTGGCCTGCGCAACACCGGATTTGCGCAGTGCTTTACTGTGCATTTCCAGACAAAAGGCGCAGCCGTTGATTTGCGAGACCCGCAGGTAAATCAGTTCCGTCAACGTAGGTTCCAGCGCGCAGTTTTCCAGCGCTTGGCTTGCCTGAACCAGAGCGTTATAGATTTCGGGACTGAGTTCGTAATAGGGCTGGCGTAACATTGTCATGGTATTTCTCCTCGTTTGGATGACCCGCAATGTAGCACTATAATGGACTGCAACAGAGAGCCATATTGTTACCAAAAAAGCAGACCATAAATGCCACGTTATCAGCAAATCGCCCGTCAGTTAAAAAACGCAATTGAGAAAGGCGAACTCAAGCCTGGTACCAGATTGCCCTCCAGCCGGACCTGGGCCCAGGAGCTGGGAGTATCACGCTCAACGGTGGAAAATGCCTATGCAGAGCTGGTGGCGCAGGGCTGGCTCGCGCGGCGTGGACAGGCAGGAACGTTTGTCAGTGAGCAACTGCGACCAGAAAGGGCGCCTGCATCGCCTGCCATCTTCGCCGGAGAAAATCCCAGACCGCAACCTTTTCAGATGGGATTACCCGCACTCGATCTTTTTCCGCGTGAAGTCTGGGCACGGGTGATGGGACGGCGTTTACGCACCCAAACGCGTTTTGATCTGGCGGTGGGCGATGTATGTGGTGAACGGGTGTTACGCCAGGCAATTGTTGATTATCTGCGCGTTTCACGCAGCATTGAATGCCAGCCAGAGCAGATTTTTATCACTTCAGGCTATGCGGCATCAATGACGTTAATCCTGCGCGCTCTGGCGCATCCCGGTGAGGGAATGTGGGTCGAAGATCCCGGTTTTCCGCTGATCCGGCCCGTGGTGTCTCAGGAACGCATTGAGTTGATGTCGGTAGCGGTGGATGCCGATGGGCTGGATGTCAGCGCCGGGATCCGCGACTACCCGCAGGCGCGTTTTGTACTGCTCACTCCCGCACATCAAAGCCCTCTGGGGGTAGCACTGTCTTTGGACCGTCGCCACCAGTTGCTGGAGTGGGCGACTCGCGCGCAGGCGTGGGTAATCGAAGATGACTATGACAGTGAATTTCGTTACCACGGTAAGCCGTTGCCGCCGCTAAAAAGTCTGGATGCGCCTCAGCGGGTGATTTATGCCGGAACGTTCAGCAAATCGATGTTTCCGGCTTTGCGTACGGCATGGCTGGTGGTGCCTCTGACCCAGGTTGAACGCTTTCGCCAGCAAGCGGCGCTAACGGCCTGTAGCGTCCCGGTTCTATGGCAGCAAACGCTGGCGGATTTTATGCGAGACGGCCACTTCTGGCGACACTTAAAACGTATGCGACAGCATTATGCCGAACGACGACAATGGATGGAAAACGCCCTGACCGAACAAGGGTTTAGCGTCATTCCTCAGGAAGGTGGGATTCAACTGGTGGTGAGTGTAGACGGAGATGATATTGCGCTGGTGCGCAAAGCGAATCAGGCCGGGTTAGCGGTTCAGGCGCTAAGCCGCTGGCGAATAACGTCAGAAGGAAAGGGGGGAATATTGCTGTCATTTACCAATATCAGCTCGGCGGAAATGGCGCAACAGGCGGCCTACCAACTGAGGTTGGCGCTGACATAAATCTGTACGTTACTTAAGATATTCGTCTCATCGTGTTCACTCGTTTATGGACTTTTCTGAAAGCGTTGCTAATGCTGAATCAGGTAAGGTAAGCCCGCAGTAAAAGATAACGAGGAAAATAATATGTATTTACGACCTGATGAGGTGGCGCGCGTACTTGAAAAAGTGGGCTTTACCGTTGATGTAGTGACGCAGAAAACGTACGGCTATCGGCGTGGCGAAAATTATGTGTATGTTAATCGTGAAGCTCGCATGGGACGTACCGCATTAATTATCCATCCCACGTTGAAAGAGCGTAGCTCTTCGCTGGCGGAACCGGCAACGGATATTAAAACTTGCGATCATTACCAGCAATTCCCGCTGTATTTAGCCGGAGAGACTCATGAGCATTATGGTATTCCGCACGGCTTTAGCTCGCGTATTGCGCTTGAACGTTATCTGAGCGGGCTGTTTGGCGACGTTAATTCTAACTAATAACGCGACTGGCAGTGCCAGTCGCGAAGAAGCGTGTCAGGCTTTAGCCTGATGATAGCTGCTGACCTTAAACAAGCGGCGGCAATAATCAAGAAAGTAGCCATAGACAGCGCCCATCAGCATTGACACCACGATGTTCGAACTTACTGCAGCCGTAATCTGATGCCAGTCTGCGCCAACCGTCAGCAGAATAATCACATACACCGGCGACTGGAAGGTGACATAAGCCAGCACATCCGCCAGATTTTTTGCCCATCCTGCCTGCGTGGCTTTACGGGCCGCGCGCATGAACAAATCACGATACATGCCGTATGGCCACGCGATCAGTATGTTGACAGGGATAGCGACTAATCTGGAATACAGCGACTGTTCGAAGCTCATTCCAGAAAGGAATATTTCGATCAACATGTTCACGACAGAACAATAAACAACCATCGCGAACGTGTCTGCTACTGCATGACGCAAGCGTGACTGCGGAGAGAACATGTTAATGCTCCTTGTAAAAAGGGGAAAAAAGGTTTTGAATACCTTAACTGCTAGTGATTTGTCTTGCTGCTTTCGCGTTTTAATAGGATATCTGCCTGGATAATAACTAGCAACTAGCTGAAAATTTTTATTTATTGTCTTTTTGTCGATAAAATGCTCTGCAATGGTTTGTTTTTTGTTCGTTTTGGTGTTTTCGTTGCTGTGTTAATTAAAGTCTTTTTAGATCAAAGACTTATTGTTGCTTGTTTTTCTGAAATTTTTGCGCTCCTTTTCTGAATGTTGACTGATGTGCAATATGTATACTCGTTGGTTCCACGAGATGCCGTGGCTTGTTTCTTAAGTGACGCGCTGGGATACCTTGCAGGTATATTCAAAGCTGCAATTAGGGTAATAGAATATATTGTCTGGGCGATAGCAGAATGGATGCTATAAATATCAGAGTTGGCTATTTGTTTAATGACAAACGAATAAATTAGACTGGAAATATAATAATTGGTTGCATACAATATTTAGCGTAATACCGTTTTTATGTTTTACGTTAAAGAGGTTTTGTTAATATGAGTTCAATGTTAAAAAACTTAAATAATATCCGCTCGCTGCGTGCAATGGCTCGTGAATTTTCCGTTGATGTACTGGAAGATATGCTTGAAAAATTCAGGGTAGTGACCAAAGAACGGCGCGATGAAGAAGAACAGCTACAGCGCCAACGTGCAGAACAGCAGGCAAAAATTAATGCCTTGCTGGCGCAGATGCAGGCAGACGGGATCAGCCCGGAGGAGCTGCTGAGCATAACACCTGCGACGGCACGTTCAGTTAAAAAACGCCAACCGCGCCCGGCGAAATATCGTTTTATCGATCTCAATGGTGAAACGAAAACATGGACCGGACAAGGTCGCACACCGAAGCCAATTGCCCAGGCGCTGGCTGCCGGTAAATCTCTTGATGACTTTTTGATCTAATTGCGAAGGCGGTGAGGAGATCCTCACCGCTTATTTTCAGCAAACGCCGAAATCACCCTCTTCGGTATATCGCGTGACATCAGCTGCTTTCAGCGTGAATTTATCACCGCTTTCATTACTGGCTTGTACCGCCACAATTTGATCGTCATTGACTTCAACAACCTTCAGTTTTGGACCGCCCATACGCGGTTGAACCAGATCGCCAGGTTTAAACATATTGTTGCGCTCCTTTATTTATCATTTATCGCAGAACTCACCATAGATCACGTCAACCGGCGGGTACAGTGCTGTTTCAATGATTACCGCTTAATGAGTACGTCGGTTCCAGGGCATGATGTCCAGTAATCGCGCCATACCGCAAAAGCCGGTTACGCCAGCGAGTATCAGCCCGGCGCCCACAAAACCGCTCAGCAGGAAGAAGGCGCTGCTAACGCTATAGCCCAGAATAACGCCGAGTAGGGCAAGGCTGCCTGCGGCTATCTGCACCTGACGCATCAGCGGTAACGGTTGTGAACTGTCTTTCGCCACCGGCAACCCTGCGGCTTTCCAGCCGTCAATTCCACCTTCCAGCAACCAGACCTGCGCGGGTGCGGCGATGGCGCTCAGTTTTGTTGCCGCATTTTGTGTACGTTTGCCTGACTGGCAGTGAAAAATCACCTGCTCGGCGCGTAAATTCGCTGGCAGCGATCCCTGCTCAAGCGCGGGTAATGGCGCCAGATGTGCCTCAGGAATATGCTCGTGCAGATACTCGTCAGCATCGCGGATATCAATCAGTTTTGCACCCTGCGCGACCAGTGTCTGCGCCTCGCGTGGGGAAATCGTCCCAATAGTCATGATGGCTCCTTATGGGCAATACAGTGTTTTTAATGTGGCGATCAGCGAATTCACGGCCGTATTTTTAATGGAGTAGAGGATGCGCTGGGCATCGCGCTGGCTTTCTATCAGACCTTCTTCACGCATACGCGCCAGATGCTGGGATGTGGCGGAAGGACTAAGGCCGGTAACACGGGCTAACTCACCCGCGCTGGTACCGGGTGAACCACAGAGCATGCACAAAATCAGCAACCGTTTCGGGTTACTCATCGCTTTTAGCAGGGCGGCAGCCTGTTCAGCGCTGGCCTGGAGTTGTTCAAGTTCAGTCATATGTATTTAAGCATTATCTAAATTAAGTGTATTCTAAAATAAGTAACCAACGTACGCCAGCGTAAAGAGCGTAAAGGAGGGTAAAACAGCCGCGGAATACTGGCAGAGTTGGGTAGAATGGCTACTCTTAGAGATAAAATCTCTTTTTAAACAATGATTAATTTTTGCTTGTAGGGAGTGTGCATGGGTTTCTGGAGAATCGTTTTTACTATTATTCTGCCCCCGCTTGGCGTGCTGCTGGGGAAGGGATTCGGCTGGGCATTTATCCTCAATATCGTTCTGACGCTGCTGGGCTACATTCCTGGTTTGATCCATGCCTTCTGGATACAGACGCGTAATTAATTCCTTTCAACTACGGCGCTTTGGCGCCGTTTTCTTTGTGCCCCTTTCTCCTCTGCTACACTTTTGGGTGTTGATTGTTAATTACCGAGGTGGATATGGGACTCTTCAATTTTGTAAAAGATGCAGGTGAAAAACTGTGGGATGCGGTCACTGGAAACCATGACACAGCCGATCTGGCAAAAAAAGTGCAGGAACACCTGAACAAAACCGGCATCCCTGATGCGGATAAAGTGGACGTGCAAATTAACGAAGGCAAAGCCACGGTTTCTGGTGATGGATTAAGTCAGGAAGCAAAAGAAAAAATTCTGATCGCGATTGGTAATATCTCTGGTATCGCCAGCGTAGATGATCAGGTTAAAACCTCTGCACCCGCGAGCGAAAGCCAGTTTTATACCGTGAAATCTGGGGATACCCTGAGCGCTATTGCCAAACAGGTTTACGGTAATGCCAACCTATATAACCAGATATTTGAAGCGAATAAACCAATGCTAAAAAGCCCGGATAAAATCTATCCTGGGCAGGTTTTACGTATTCCGGAACAGTAATGTTATTCAGGCTTATTGCGTCAGTAATTTACCGGACATAGCCTGTTGAATAATCGGAATCGGCGTCAGCAAGTGCTGGCGCATTAATTCGCTGGCACACGTGGCATCACGTGCCAGAATCGCTTCGGTCAGCGTCTTGTGCTGATCGTGTTTGTCTTCCAGCATTTCAACCGACAGCACCGTTTTACGTAGCCAGATAAACCGGTAGCGCGCCGCCAGAGAGAACAGCCGTTCGCGCATTTGCAGCAGATATTGTGAACCACAGCCAGCGACAATCGCCGAGTGAAATGCCTGATGGCGCTGATCCCACTCGTCGAGCATCTGTTCGCTGGCGTCAATGGCTTCAAGCTTACTGAGCATATGCGCGCGCGCCAGAATTTCAGCTTCCCAGGCGTCGTCGCCGCGTTCAATGGCCAGCGCGACCAGCATGGCTTCCATATTGGCGCGGGCATCGAAAATATCGAGCAACTCCTGCTCTGACATCGGGGCGACACGATACCCTTTCTGATTAACCACTGTCACTAACCGCTCGGCAACTAACTGCGAAAGCGCTTCGCGCAGCGGTCCCACGCCTAGCTCATAGCGTGAGGTTAGCAGACTCATACGCAGTTTTTCATCAGGCTGATACACACCGCGGATGATGTCGTTCTTCAGCCAGCGGTATCCATCAATGGCCGTCGGTTGGGGAATGGCGGTCATGGTCATACTCCTGAAAGGATTTCCCGGCCTGCGCCGGGAACAGGTTTAATGCGTATTTTGCAATGGTGCTTTTTGCCACGATAGCAGTTTTTTCCAGCGTGACATAATGGGCACGGTGCAAATAATTCCTATGGCTAACAACCCGGTAGAGATAACTTCCAGCTGTTGGGCCGGGCGAAACAGCATGACCACCAACACAAAGATAATAAACGCGATGACCAGCCAGGTAAGCCACGGATAGAGCCACATTTTCAGTTTAATTTCACCGCCTCGCGCCAGCAGGATTTTGCGCATCCGCAGTTGAGAAACGGCAATGACCAGATACACCAGCAGCGCGATGGCACCGGAGCTGTCGATCAGGAATTTAAATACCTTGGCCGGGGCGTAATAGTTGACGATGACGGTGAGGAACGCAGCACCTGTCGACAGTAACACCGCCACATAAGGCGTTTTGCTGCGGTTCGTTTTACCCATAAAGGCGGGGGCATCGCCACGGCGGCTCAGGGAGTAGAGCATACGCGATGACGTATACAGCGCGGAGTTAAGACAACTGGTCACTGACAGTAAAATGACGCAGTCCATGATCAATTTCGCGTGCGGGATATGCAGTAGCTCCAGCACCGAGCGATAAGAACCGACTTCTTTCAGGCCCGGCATGTTCCACGGGATCAGCGCCACCACCACAAAAATAGAGCACAGATAGAAGATAGAGATACGCCAGATAACCGAGTTGGTGGCGCGAACGATATGTTTATCCGGGGTATCGGATTCGGCGGCGGCGATGGTAACTATCTCTGCGCCCATAAAGGAGAACATGGTGATTAACATCGCGCTGATCACGGCGCCAAAACCGTTGGGCATAAAGCCGCCCTGATCCCACAGGCGTGAAACTCCGCTAACCTCGGCATAAGGGTAGAAACCGCTAATCGCCGCCGCACCGAGGGTAATAAACGCCAGAATGGCAACCACTTTGCACAGCGCCAGCCAGAACTCGAACTCACCGTAATTTTTGACGCTCAGCAAATTACTGCCGGTTAACGCCAGCGTGATAACCAGAGAAAACAGCCAGATAGGAATACCTGGTACCCAGGAGTGCAGAATGATGGCGGCGATATTCGCTTCCAGAGGGATAACTAACACCCAGAACCACCAGTACAGCCAGCCGATGGTATAACCTGCCCACGGGCCAATGGCCTTATCGGCGTAAGTGGAAAAAGAACCGGTATCCGGGGTGGCAACGGCCATTTCGGCCAGCATGCGCATAATCATCACCACCAGCAATCCGGCGAACAGATAGGCTAATAATACTGCGGGACCGGCTTCTGCAATCGCCACACTTGAACCGACGAACAGACTTGCGCCGATTACCCCGGCAATAGACAGCATGGTGACGTGGCGTGATTTCAGCCCGCCCCCTAAATCATGTGATTGTGACACTTGCCCCATCTTTAAACCTCGTTATTGTTATTGACGTCGCTTCCTGCACCTTACCCGTAGGCCCGGTAAGCGTAGCGCCACCGGGCATCACAACATTGCCGGATGGCAGCGCTTGCGCTTTATCCGGCCTACAATTTCCCGTTTTTATTCGGGGGTTTAACCTTGCTTTGCCTCGGCAAAACATTGGGCGATAATGTCCAGCCCCTGGCGGATTTGCGCATCTTCAATAGTCAGCGGGACAAGAATGCGCAGCACGTTGTAGTAAGGTCCGCAGGAGAGCAGGATCAGTCCTTTCTCGCGTGCACGCGCCACCACTTCCGCAGTCAGTTTGGCGTCTGGTTTCGTGTGGTCGCCGTTTTCGAACAGTTCGATAGCAATCATCGCGCCCAGCCCGCGTACGTCGCCAATCTCGCGATGGGTTTCCGCGATAGCCAGCAGGCCTTCGCGCAGGGTTTGCCCCAGCTCGTTGGCTTTTTGCAGCAGATTTTCCTGTTCAAAAATGTTCAGTACCGCCAGCGCGGCGGCGCAGGCAATTGGGTTACCGGCATAGGTACCGCCCAGACCGCCCGGTGGGATTGCGTCCATGACTTCGGCGCGTCCGGTCACGCCCGCCAGCGGGAAGCCTCCGGCGATGGATTTGGCGAAGGTGGTGAGATCGGGCGCTACGCCCATCTGCTCCATGGCAAACAGCGTACCGGTACGGCCCGCACCGCTCTGTACTTCATCGGCAATCAGCATGATCCCGTGTTCGTCACAAATGGCGCGCAGTCGTTGCATAAAGGAAGGAGATGCCGCGTAAAAGCCGCCTTCACCCTGAACCGGTTCAATCACGATGGCGGCGACGTCTTCTGGCGCGGCATCGTTTTTGAAAATGCGGTGAATGCTGGCGATAGCATCATCTTCACTGATGCCGTGCAGCGGGCAAGGATAAAGCGCGCGATACACGTGGCCCGGCATCAGCCCCATTCCGGCGGAGTACGGATTGACTTTCCCGGTCAGTGACAGGGTGTAGTGGGTACGGCCGTGGTAAGCGCCGCTAAAGGCGATAGTCCCCGTACGCTTGGTGGCGGCGCGGGCGATTTTCACCGCGTTTTCTACCGCTTCAGAACCGGTGGTCACCAGCAGGGTTTTCTTGGCGAAATCACCCGGCACTTTCTTATTCATGATTTCACACAGCTCCAGGTACGGCTCATAGGCCAGCACCTGGAAACAGGTATGGGACAGCTTTTTCAACTGCGCTTCTACCGCAGAGACGATCTGCGGGTGCAGGTGACCGGTGTTCAGCACCGCAATACCGCCAGCAAAGTCGAGGAATTCACGGCCTTCAACGTCCCAGACCCGACAGTTTTCTGCCCGCTCGGCAAAAATAGGGTGGATCTGTCCTACGCCACGGGGAACGGCGTTGCTGCGACGTTGCATGAGTTCTTTGTTGGTGCTCATCAGGTGTTCTCCAGTATTTGTTTTATTAAAGGCCGATGCACATATATTTGATTTCTAAGTAGTCTTCGATGCCGTATTTCGATCCTTCACGGCCAAGACCGGAGGCTTTTATCCCCCCAAACGGGGCGACTTCGTTGGAGATAATGCCGGTGTTAATCCCGACGATGCCGTACTCCAGCGCTTCGCCAACGCGGAAGACGCGGCTTAAATCACGGGCGTAGAAATAGGCGGCCAGACCAAACTCGGTGTCGTTGGCCTGAGCGATGACGTCAGCTTCGTCTTTAAAACGAAACAGTGGAGCCAGCGGGCCGAAGGTTTCTTCTTTGGCGACCTTCGCGTTATCAGGCACATCTACCAAAATGGTGGGCTGGAAGAAGTTACCGCCGAGCGCATGAGGTTTACCGCCCGCGATAATGCGTGCGCCTTTATCCAGAGCATCGGCGATGTGTTCCTGCACTTTGGCTATCGCTTTCTCGTCGATCAGCGGCCCGGTGGTTACGTCAGGTTGCAGACCATCGCCGAGATGCAGCTTGCTCACCGCCTGCTGGAGTTTTTCGGCAAAACGCTCATACACGCCGTCCTGCACGTACAGGCGATTGGCGCAGACGCAGGTTTGCCCGGCGTTACGGAACTTCGATGCCAGCGCACCTTCCACGGCTTTATCGAGATCGGCATCGTCAAAGACGATAAATGGCGCATTGCCGCCCAGCTCCAGCGATACCTTTTTGATGTCTTTGGCGCACTGCTGCATTAACTGACGGCCGATTTCGGTCGAGCCGGTAAATGACAGCTTGCGTACCAGCGGGTTGCCTGTTAGCTCGTTGCCGACCGCGCTCGCAGAACCAGTCACCACGCTGAAAACGCCAGCCGGGATCCCGGCGCGATTAGCCAGTTCTGCCAGCGCCAGTGCGGAGTAAGGGGTCTGGCTGGCGGGTTTAAGCACCATCGTACAGCCTGCTGCCAACGCCGGACCGGCTTTACGGGTGATCATCGCTGAGGGGAAGTTCCACGGCGTAATCGCGGCGGTAACGCCGATCGGCTGCTTAATGACGATCAGACGCTTATCAGCCTGATGGCCAGGGATCGTATCGCCATAGATGCGTTTGCCCTCTTCGGCAAACCACTCAATAAATGAGGCTGCATAGGTGATTTCGCCTTTGGCCTCCGCCAGCGGTTTACCCTGTTCCAGGGTCATCAAGCGGGCGAGATCGTCCTGATGCTCAATCATCAGGTTGAACCAGCGGCGCAGGATATTGGCTCGCTCTTTGGCGGTCAGCGCACGCCAGGCGGGCAGAGCGCGGTTAGCGGCGTTAATCGCTTCGCGGGTTTCATCAGCCCCCATTTTCGGTACGCTACCCAATTGCTGACCGTTGGCGGGATTGGTCACCGCGATGGTCTCGCCATTGTTGGCGTCACGCCAGTTGCCGTCGATCAGTGCCTGCTGGCGAAATAATGTTGGATCGTTAAGTTGCATGATTGCTTCCTGTCTTAATCGGTTTAACGGGTAAATGCGGCGTGTAATGTCTCCACGCTACGTGCCGCACGCAGCGTGCGTCCGGGGTTACTCTGGTTCTCCAGCAGCGCATGAACTTTGCTGACAATATGTGCGCCGATAGGGATTGCCGACGTTGCTGCCGGAGAAGGGGCGTTACAGGTGTGAATTGAGCGTGGCGTGGTGACAAACAGAAAATCGTCGATAAGCTTGCCATCAGGTGACACCGCCTGTGCCCGTACGCCCGCAGGCCACGGTTGCAGATCCTTAAGCGTCAGGCTCGGGCAGTACTTTTGTACCAGCCGCAGATAACCGCTTTTGCACAGCGAATTCTTCATTTCGCCAAGCCCTGAGCGCAGGTTGTTTTGCAGCACGCGGCGAATACCAGAAGAGCCGAGGATCTCCAGCGTATCGCTGAGCGAGAAGTCACGTTTACGGTAGCCTTCACGTTTAAATGCCAGTACCGCGTTGGGGCCGACGGTGACGCTGCCGTCAATCATCCGGGTCAGATGAACGCCGAGAAACGGCATCGCCGGGTCGGGGATGGGGTAGATCAAATGGTTAACTATCTGATTATGTTCTGGCGCCAGGCGGAAATATTCGCCCCGGAACGGACAGATGATAAAGCCAGGTTCAACGCCGAGCATTTTTACCAGTCGGTCCGCCATCAGGCCAGAACAGCTAATCAGCGTCGCGCCTTCATATTCCTGGCCCTGACGGGTACGGACAATTACACCCGCAGCATGCTCTTTCAGCGCGCTGACCTCGGCGTTGTAAATAATCTCACCGCCTTTGGCCTGGAAAATCTTCGCCATCGCGGCGGTGACTTCGCGGTAGCTGACAATCCCGCTCGACGGGACAAAAATGCCGCCCAGTCCGGTGATATTGGGTTCACGCTCGCGAAGTTCCTGCGCATTTAGCCATTCGCGCTCCAGACCGTTAGCGGCGGTGCGCTCCCAAAGCGCGCGCATGCGCTCCATTTCCAGAGCGGAGGTGGCAACCAGCATTTTTCCGCAGACGTCGTAGCGGATGCCGTTTTGGTCGCAAAAGGCTTTTGTGGCGCGATTTCCGGCCAGGCAAAACTGTGCCTTCAGGCTGCCGGGGGTGTAATAGACCCCGGCATGAATGACGCCGCTGTTGTGGCCCGTCTGGTGGCAGGCCGGGCCGGACTCTTTTTCCAGTAGCGCGATTTTGGCGTCCGGATAGACATCAATCAGTTGCATGGCGGTCGACATGCCGATAATGCCGCCGCCAATAATCACAAAATCATACATCCGCTTTTCCTTCGCGCTTACTGATGGGTCTGGTAGTGGTTGGTCGCGTACGCAAAATAACCACGCTGGCGCATCAGTTCGCGGCGCAAGTCCGGATGCGAAGTGAAACGATCGCGGCCGTGCAGCCAGAACAGGTTGTTGATCAGCAGGAATTTACCTACTGAAACCGGAACGGAAATAATGCTCTTGCTGGTTTCCAGCGCATCGGACAGGTCGCTCAGCCAGACGCCTTCTTCATAGTCTTTTGGCTGGACGAACTGGTCGATGTAGCGCATTACCGGGCGGCCCTGCTGGTCAACGTCAAACACCGGATGGAACACTTCCTGGCTGACGTTTTTGCTTGGCGGAGCGGCAAAACGCATGGCGCGACGCGCCAGCGGATGGGTAAAGTACTGATCCAGATGCTCCCAGTCGTCGAGGTGTAGCAGCAGCGAGTTACCGCCGGTCATGTTCTGCTCGTCGATCTTCATCATCAGCACGTAATCGGTGATTTCTTCGAGGTAGGTTCCGTCGTTGTGCAATTCCATTACTCGGTGAGGCTGGCGCAGATAGCTGTCTGAGTTATCGACGTTTTTCACCACAAAACGTGCGTAATATTGACCGCTCATCGCATCAAAATTAGAGCGTCCGATGAGGTGCGCTACCGCCGTTGCCAGCTTGACCATCTCTTCCGCCTGCGCCACGTCGTCTACGCCAACGGCATTGATTAGCAGTGCGCCTTCGGCACGATCGAGCAGGGTTTTCAGCAGCAGGGGCTGTAACTGATTGCCGCACAGGTCGTCGAGGATCTTGCCCACTTTGAAGCGCAAGAAGGATTTGTATTCCAGCGCCTGAACCGGCCACTGCGCGACGGCCTGCAGAAATTGCTCAGTGGTCTCAGCAGAAAAAGTCAGCACCAGCAGGCGTGGGGATTGGGCTGACGGTTTCAGCGTGAAACCGCTGTAGTGCTGGGCTGGATCTTCAGCGTTCGGTTTTACGGCAGTCAGTGCGTTCATCAAATCGTTCCTCTCAGTAGATTGTCAGGGAGATATGGCGCAGCTCGTTTCGTAGCCATAAATTAAAAATATCTACATTTTTGAAAAACGCGCACAGAATGAGCTTGTTTGTTTATTATTTGTGATCAAAAACAACAAATATTTAACATTATGAAGGGTGTGGGTTAATGCGAGGAAAAAGATAAAGTATTTTAAAACAGTGGGTTAATCACGCTGCCGTTGGTGATGTGTCAACGGCAGCGGCAAAGTCAGTAACCGACTTTATAAATACGCCCGGTTTGGATGCCTTCCACACTGCGGCGGTAGGCGTTGGCGACGGTGGTGGCAGGCACGCTTTCAAAGCCCGGGAAGAAACTGTCGTAAGCTTCGGCGGACTCACTCAGCACGGTCGGACTTATCAGGTTAATGCGTTGACCATGGCCCAGTTCACAGGCCGCGGCGCGAACAAATCCTTCCAGCCCGGCATTGATCGTTGCGGCGTTTGTCCCCTGGGCGATGGGCTCGTGGGCGATAATGCCGCTAATTAACGTTATCGATCCGCCATCATTCAGGAAATGCTGCCCGGTTAATGCCAGGCGTATCTGGCCTAATAGCTTATCCTGAAGCCCCTGATTAAAGTCCTGGTCGGTCATGGTCGACAGCGGCCCAAAGAACAGATTACCGGTGGCGGAAACGATCGCATCTACCCGACCGACTTTTTCAAACAAGGCCTCGACACTCTCCTGCGAGGTGATATCGACCTGGTAATCACCCTGAGTGCGACCCACGCGGACCACCTCATGTTTACGGCTCAATGCTTGCGTAACTGCGCGACCCACTGTACCACTGGCACCAATAATGACGATTTTCATAACCACCTCCGCAATAGTGTGAGCCACTATTCTTTAATGAAAATGAAATCAGATAAACTGGCTAAAAGTTAGATGATTACTAACCAGGGGTTTGTAATATGGATAAACTGCGCGGCATGGAAACGTTTGTCGCCGTGGTGGAGAGTGGGAGCTTTACTTCTGCGGCGACGAGGCTCGAAATGTCTGCGGTGATGGTGGGAAAATATATCACCCAACTGGAAGCGCAGCTCGGCACGCGTTTGCTGGAGCGCAATACGCGCCGCCAGAGTCTGACCGATGCCGGACGCGTCTATTTTGAAGAAGCCCGTCGCGTGCTGGAGCAGGTATCGATAGCCGAACGTTCGGTAGAGCGTCTGCGGCTGGCACCTGCGGGGACGCTGCGCATTAGCGCGCCCACTTCTTTTGGCGCTTGCGTGATCTCGCCGCTGGCCGCTGCGTTTTTACAGACCTGGCCAGAGGTGCGTATTGAACTGGATCTCACCAACCGGATGGTTGATCTGGTGAATGAAGGTGTCGATCTGGCGATCCGCATTGGCGATATCCATCAGACTGACGTGGTGGCGAAATACCTGTGTCCCTACCGTATGGCAATTTGTGCTTCGCCAGATTATCTTGCCCGCCATGGCACCCCCCGGACGCCCGCGGATCTGGTGGATCATCTGTGCCTGTCTCATACCGTGTGGACGGCTCGCAACGAGTGGATACTGCCTGGCGTGACGGGAGAGGTCAGATGGAAGCGCGATGCGATCCTGCGCTGTAACGATGGTCATGGCCTGCGTATGGCGGCAGTAGCGGGGGCTGGGCTGTTATTGCAACCTGAGGTGCTGCTGGCGCAAGAACTGGCTACGGGGAAATTGATTCGGATCCTGGAAGGGTTTACGCCGCAGCCGCGGCCAATTCATTTGCTGTGGCGACAGGATTTGCGTCCTTTGCCTAAGCTGACACGGTTTGTTAAACATGTGCTGGAAGGAACGCAGGGGCTGCGCGGAAAATAAAAATGCCGGATGGCGTTGCACTTATCCGGCCTACAACCGAGCCAAATTGTAGGCCGGATAGGGCGCAATAGCGCCGCCATCCGGCATATTATTAACCGATATCCACCTGCGGTTTGCTGTTGCGTTTACGGATCATGCGCAGCACCGGCGGGACCACGATAACCAGTACCGCCATCACCAGCAGCACTTTCGCCACGCCGCTGGCCCACAGAATATCCATACTGCCGTTACTGATAGACAACGCCCGGCGCAGGTTCTGCTCCAGCATTTCCCCGAGAACGAAGCCCAGAATCAATGGCGACATTGGGAAGTGCATTTTACGCAGGATGTAGCCCAGCACGCCGAGGGCGACCATCAATACCAAATCGAAGGTGGTGCTGTGAACGGCGTACACGCCAACCGCGGAAACTGCCGCGATAGCCGGTACTAAAAACCACAGCGGGATGGTCAGCATGCGGGTAAACAGACCGATCAGCGGAATGTTCATCACCAGCAGCATTACGTTAGCAATCAGCAGCGCTGCAATCAGTCCCCAAACGATATCCGGCTGCTCGGTAAACATGGCTGGACCCGGGGTGATGTTGTACAGCGTCAGCGCGCCCATCATCACCGCCGTGGTACCGGAGCCCGGCACGCCGAGCGTCAGCATCGGAATAAAAGAGCCGCAGGCCGAGGCGTTATTGGCGGCTTCTGGCGCCGCTACGCCACGAATATCCCCCTTGCCAAAGCTGTCGCTGTTGCCGCTGAGCTTTTTCTCGGTCATGTAGGTGATGGCACTGGCAATGGTGGCGCCAGCGCCAGGCAGAACGCCGACGAAAAAGCCAATCACTGATGAACGCAGGGTGGCCCCTACGCACTGTGCACCTTCTTTGGCGTTGAACAACATGCGGCCCGTTTTACGCACCAGCGTCTGGCCACTGCTGGTATGTTCCAGCATTAACAATATTTCAGAGACAGAGAACAGCCCAATCACCACCACGATAAACTGCACACCGTCGGAGAGATGGACACTGTCAAAAGTAAAGCGATAAACCCCGGTGTTGGCGTCTACGCCGACGGTCGCAAGTCCGAGACCGATAAGCGCTGCCAGAAATGATTTCAGCGGATTTTGCGCCATCATGCTGCCGAGACAGGCAATGGCGAAAACCATTAAGGCAAAGTATTCCGCCGGACCGAAGGCCAGCGACCATTGGGCTAACGCCGGGGCAAACAGAATGATGCCCCCGATGGCGATAAGCGAACCAAAGAAAGAGCTGACCGCCGAGATAGAGAGCGCCACGCCGCCGCGTCCTTGCTGCGCCATCGGGTAACCATCCAGCGCGGTCATAATCGCCGCCGCATCGCCAGGAACATTCAGCAGAATGGAGGAGATGCGCCCGCCATATTCACAGCCTATGTAGACTGTAGCCAGCAGGATCAGCGCGGATTCTGCGGGCAGATGCAGCGCAAAGGCCAACGGCAGCAGAATCGCCACGCCGTTGATCGGCCCAAGGCCAGGCAACAAACCCACAATGGTGCCGACAAAACAGCCTATCAAGGCGATGACCAGGTTTTCCGGCGTCATTGCCACCGCGAAACCCTGAGAAAGATAAATCCAGGTATCCATCGTTTCTCCGTTAACCCAGCCAGGCGCCGAGTGGTAAGGTGACGTCAAGCAGTCTGTCAAAGGCATACCACAGCAGAATGCCTAGCACCGCGCCGGAAATTCCTGCAGCCGGGATGGTTGCGCCGAACAGCATGCCAATCACCACGGTGAGAATGGCGGTGGCGATGGGAAAACCGAGCCACTCAAAACCCCAGGCGTACATCAACAGAACAATGACCATCGTCAGCAGCTTTTGCAGCACGTGGCGACGGGGCCAACTGATGGTGTCCGGATGGCGCAACAGCAGCGCCACGGCGCAGACCAGCATCAGACTGATAATGCCAAGCGGGAAGGGACGCGGCCCTACGGGTTCATAGCTGTATTCGCTGCTGATTTGCCAGGCCACGAACAGCCCGGCTATGCAGAGCAACAGCCAGATACCTGCGAAAATACGATCGCTCATCATCTTTGCCTCTGCGTTTACTTCGCCAGACCGAAGGCTTTCGCCTGCTCACGATAATCCGTGACCTGCTTTTTCACGTAGTCGTCGAGCTGTTTGCCGCTCATGTTGAACTCAAACAGACCGCGCAGATCGCGCTGCTTTTTAAACTCATCGGTCTGCTGGAGTTTGTTAAAGGCATCAACCCACCACTGATACTCGGCGTCGCTGACTTTTGGCCCAACGTAGAAGCCACGAATGATAGGCCACACGAGGTCATAACCCTGCTCTTTAGCGGTTGGTACGTTGGCTAACTGGCCCGGCAGGCGTTCATCAGAGAACACTGCGAGCACGCGGATTTTGTCGCCGCTGAGGTAAGGCACCATCTCACTGAGATCGCCGGAAACCACCTGTACGTGATTTCCCATCAATGCGGTAACCGGTTCGCCACCGCCTTCAAAGGCCACGTAGCGCATCTTGTGCGGATCGACATTGGCTTTTTGCGCCAGCAACGCCGACTTCATCCAGTCCTGGCTACCGATAGAGGCGCCAGCACCAATGACCACGCTGTTGGGATCTTTTTCCATGGCTGTCAGCAGATCTTTCAGCGTCTTCCATGGCGCGTCCTGACGTACGGCAATCATGCCGTAATCGGTACCCACACTGGCCAGCCAGCGGACATCATCCACGCCGTAGCGACCAAACTTGCCCTGTGACAGATTCAGCAAGGAGCCGCCGGAGAAGGCCACCACGGTGCCTGCTTCAGCCGGGCGTTGGGCAACAATCGCGTTATAGGCCACAGCGCCAACGCCGCCGGGCATGTAGGTCACGCGCATCGGTTTTTCGATAGCGCCGGTTTCCATCAAACTCACCTGAATCAGCTTACAGGTGAGATCGAAACCACCGCCGGGTTTAGCAGGGGCGATACATTCAGTGCGCGACGGCGCTTGTTCCGCCAGTACAGAGGTACTCATCAGTAAAATGCTTGCAGTAAGGGTACGAAATAACTGTTTTTTCATTGTTTATCCTCACACCGGAAAACCGGATTTTCAGGTACGGAAGAAGATTTTTGTGATTATGTGAGCCGATGTGTAGCAGTTCGGTTGCGTGATTGTTAAAACATTAACCTTTCAATTCCCTTTCAATGCGGCAGAAACTTTACAGGATGTGATATGCGTCTCTTATTAGCGGAAGATAACCGTGAGTTAGCTCACTGGCTGGAGAAAGCGCTGGTGCAAAACGGTTTTGCCGTTGACTGTGTGTTTGATGGCCTGGCAGCCGACCATCTTTTACATAGCGAAACGTATGCGCTGGCGGTGCTGGACATCAATATGCCCGGTCTGGATGGCCTGGAAGTCGTTCAGCGGCTGCGCAAACGCGGGCAGACGCTTCCTGTCCTGCTGCTGACGGCGCGTAGCGCGGTGGCCGATAGGGTGAAAGGGTTGAACGTCGGAGCCGATGATTATCTGGCAAAGCCGTTTGAAATCGAGGAACTGGATGCCCGGCTGCGGGCCTTGCTGCGTCGCAGTGCGGGACAGGTGCAAGGCATACAGCAACTGGGGGAGCTGGCGTTTCACGATGAAGGCTATTTTCTGTTGCAGGGGCAGCCGTTGGCGCTCACGCCACGTGAACAGGCGCTGTTGACGGTGCTGATGTACCGTCGGTTGCGACCGGTTTCACGTCAGCAGTTGTTTGAGCAGGTCTTCAGCCTGAGTGATGAGGTTAGTCCCGAAAGCATTGAGCTGTATATCCATCGCTTACGTAAAAAGCTACAGGGAAGCGATGTGCGTATTGCTACGCTGCGTGGTCTGGGCTATGTGCTGGAGCGTAGCGATGAAGTGGGTTAAACCCCAATCGTTGTACCTGCAACTGCTGATGTTTCTGGGCCTGCCACTAATGTTGCTGTGGGGCCTGTCGGCATTTAACAGCTATGTCAGTGCGCTACAGGCGGCGACCCAGGCGTATGACCGGACGCTGCTTTCATCCGCCAGGACCGTCTCCGAGCGGCTGGTGGTGCGCAATAAACAGCTGGAAGTGAACGTGCCATGGGTGGTGCTGGACAGCTTTGAACTGAATATGAACGACCGACTGTATTACAAAGTGGTTGATCCGGCGGGGAAGGTTATCTCGGGTTATGACGATTTACCGGCGATGCCGCCTGCCAACTCGCGCACGCGTCTTTACCCGGCGCTGGCATGGTTTTATCACACCGAATATCGCGGTGAGGCAATCCGCGTGGCGCGTCTGCTGCAGCCCGTCAACGAAGGCGGCATTGTCGGCATGGCGGAGATTTATGTTGCCGAAACGCTGCAATCGCGGCGTTATCTGGCGCGACAGCTGCTGTTTTCCTCGTGGGTTTCGCAAGGGCTGCTGGTACTACTGACTCTGGTGCTGGTTGGCTGGCTGCTGCGCCGGGTGCTACGCCCGATGCGCCAGCTGTCATCGCTGATGGTGCGTCGTGAGCCAGGCCTGCTGACGCCGCTGCCGGAGCTGCTGCCATGGTCGGAAACCCGTCTGCTGATTGTGGCTTTCAACCGTTATCTGGACCGACTTCGCGGTCTGATCTCTCGTCAGGAGCGCTTCAGCGCGGATGCTTCCCATCAGCTCAAAACGCCGTTGGCGGTACTGAAAACTCAGGCATCGGTGGCTCTCGCCAGCGTCGAACCGCGGCAATGGTATGAGAGTTTACAAGCCATGAGTAGCACGCTCGATAATACCATTCAACTGACGGAGAGGCTGTTGCAGCTGTCTGCGGTGAAGCGCAAGGAGCAGGGGGAAAGGCATTTCTCGCCGGTTAATCTGTATGAGGTGGTGCAAACCAGCTGTTTTACCCGACTGGCGCAGTCGCGTAGTAAAGGGATCGATCTGGGCTATGAGGGGGAACAGGACGCGGTGTGGGTCGAGGGAGATGAAGTGCTGCTCGGTGAACTGTGTGGGAATCTGCTGGATAACGCACTGAAATACACGCCGTCGCAGGGGATGGTGACCGCCCGGCTGCAACGAGAAGGAGAGGCCGTGGTGCTGGTAGTCGAAGATAGCGGGCCGGGCATAGATGAGCAGATGGTTCATCAGGCTCTGCTACCGTTTCATCGTCTTGATAACGTTGGCAATGTCCCAGGCGCCGGAATCGGCCTGGCGCTGGTCAATGATATTGCTCGTCTGCATCGCACGCATCCTCAGCTAACGCGTAGTGAGACATTAGGTGGGCTGAGGGTTCGGGTACGCTTTTTAAGCGTTACCGTATGAGGTATTCATGGCGATGATATTTGTTGTTTAATTATAATAAAAAGTAATTAATTGTATTATTAATATCATTTGAAATGTTGTCGTAAGGCAGCTGTTTTTTATTTTAATTACGGTATTAAACAGCAACTCTAAGGTGATTCAACGTCACTGAAACAATACTTTTGTGCAATTTATCATACATAAAACACTTTTTCATAGACCATGAGATGTTATCTGTCAATAGCGAAAATGTTGTTAAAGGTTATCTTTTTTGCTGAGGTAGATAAAACTTCTATTGATGTCATCTGCATTAAAATCATATAGATACGATTTCACTGGGGAGTGTTGTCACAGTAATGAGTATTATTTTTTACATTTACTGACAATGTACCATTGCGTTTTTTAGACTTGTGATATAATTAGCAACATGAAATGAGAAAAAAACAATTAAAGATCAATAAATAATGGGCTGAGATATGCTTAAAAAATCGCTAAAGATTAGCAGCCAAGGATATCCAGTCTTTTTAAAACTGGTCGATTTCATTGTTATCAATGTGACGTTAATTTTTAGCGCCCATCTGCTGGGTTTGGTGCCCTTTAACACCATTGCCATTTTGAGTCTTCTCTTCTCAATCTTTTTCTTGCTGTTTGCTGAATACATTAAAATGTACCAGCAAAAGATTAAGACGATCGGTTTACGTAATCAAAAGCGCTTGGTTTTTTGTACGCTGCTGGCGATTTTTTTTAACGAACTGGTCAGTATGACGGTGGCTGAACCTGAGTCACTGGGCTACTTAGACAGACTGCCTTCCCCTTTTTATTCAGCTATTATTTACTGGTACTTCATTCCATTACCTTTTCTTTACTACATTCGTTTTTTTATTTTTAAGTATTCAACGAAAAAGAGTATACGCGTGGCGATTATTGGTCTGACCGACAATGGTCTGGCCGCAGAAACCGCGCTAATGAATGAATACGCCAATATCACATTAGATCTGGCCTTTTATGATGAGCGCGCCTTATCTCGCTGTGGCGATGTCGTTGATAAGGTTAAAAGCCCCTTTCGTGGTCCGGTGATCAATCTGGTCGAGGAAGCCAAGAAGGGAAACATAGACGAAATCTATATTGCTTTACCGATGGTTGCTTTACATCGCATTCGTCACTTTTTGGCCATGATGTCAGACACCACCGTAGATACCTATATTGTCCCTGACTTTTATACCTACAGTAACAACATGTCCAAGTTACGCTCCATCCACAATCTGCAAACTATCGGTATTTTCAGTTCACCGTTCGAAGGGGCGGGCTCGTTTATTAAGCGGGCGGAAGATTTGGTTCTTGGCAGCATCATTATGGTGATGATTTCCTCCCTGATGCTGGCGATTGCCATTGGTATCAAACTCACGTCCCGTGGGCCGGTTTTTTTCAAACAGGACCGCTATGGCTTGAGTGGGCAAAAAATTAAGGTCTGGAAGTTTCGTTCTATGCGCGTCATGGAGAATTCCGATACGGTTATTCAGGCCACTAAAAACGATCCGCGGGTAACCAAATTCGGGAGCTTTTTGCGCCGCACTTCGCTGGATGAACTTCCGCAATTTATTAACGTTTTACAGGGAAGTATGTCGATTGTCGGTCCCAGACCTCATGCGGTTACGCATAATGAGCAGTACCGCAAACAGGTCGAAAATTACATGATTCGCCATAAAGTTAAGCCAGGGATCACTGGGCTTGCGCAGATCAACGGATTCCGCGGGGAGATCGATGCGCTTTATAAGATGGAAAAAAGGGTTCAGTACGATATTGAGTACATTCAAAACTGGTCGTTATGGCTGGATATAAAAATTATTATTAAAACTATTTTCAAAGGATTTGTCGGTAAGAATGCATACTAAATTACTCGTTATTACCGGAATCGTGATATCGCAGTCCGCATGGGCTGATTTAACACCGAAATCACACATTGGCTTTGCGGGGATAGACTTCCAGGGCAAGGTCGCTGTGGACTACGGTTATAATGATAACGTGTCTTATCAGCCACATAGCAGTGATGCTATCGGTTCCTCGTTTCAGAGTGCGGCGCCCGTTCTTAGTATGATTGGAGAGCGTGGTCAGGATAAGTATTTGCTGATGTACTCCGGGGATTATCGTAACTACTCAAGCGATTCTGCTGATAACTACAACGATCATTTTTTCCGTTTTAACGGTGCCTGGCGGTATGGGCTCAAGCATGGCTTAACCCTCAATCTGGAGGATTCGCTTGGGCATGAATCCCGCGGTCGTGACATCACCGAGGGTTTTTTACCTAGTCAGTTCGAACAGTATGGGATTAAATCTCCGCTGACGACGAATTTTATCAATAGTGAATTGCGCTACAGCTACGGTGCGCCTGATGGTCGCGGCAAAGCGGAACTGGCGTTGTTATACAAAAAACTGACTTTCGGTAACACTTCTGATGTTCAGGACAGTAGTGAAGACTTCTACAATTATATTCAGGAACAGGAATGGCATGAAAATAGCCTGATAGCGGAAGTTTTTGACCAATACTCATCCAGAACGCGCTTTCGCTATAGCTTTATTACTAACCAGCGTCGTTATGATAACAACTCAGAAAAAGACACTAATGAGTATTATTTGCTGTATGGCCTGAAGTCGCAGTTGACGGGGAAAACCAATGTCGACATGAATATTTCATGGCTGTATAAAACATTTGAAAACAACGCAAACTCGCATGATTTTAATGGTCTAAACTGGGACATAAAAGCGGAGTGGAAGCCGTTACAGCAGTCTGTTTTCACGGCCCACTCTGCGCAAAGCATTAAAGACCCATCGGAAGTTGGGGGATATATTTTAGTGACCCAGTATGGCCTTTCTTACCAGCATTTCTGGTTAGGCACTCGTTTTTCTACTTTATTGGACTACTCATTCACTTCGGAAGACTATAAAAAACAGAACAAGGATCGACATGATAAAGATGGCGTGTTTAGTGTCACCATGAGCTATGACTACACGCCGTCGGTTAATTTTGAGATTAAATATCAGATAGATACATTAAATTCGAATAAGGATACTGACTCGTTTTATATCGGTCCCAACGACAATCAGGAAGTCATTAGAACGTTGGGTTATGATAATTCTATGATTATGCTTAAAGCTAAGGTTCAGATCTAAAATGAAAATAATAGAACTGTGCGCGGTTTTGCTATTCAGTATCCTGTTGGTCGGATGCACAGCGTCCAGCCCGCGATTAATGGACGATCCTGCTACTGTTCAGCAGGATTACCGGCTTGGGGCGGGGGATACGGTCAATATCGCTGTTCATGGTCAACCCGATATGACGATGCGGTTTATTTTGGATAAGAGCGGGGAAATTAATTTCCCGTTTGTTGGTGCTCTTAAATTACAAGATAAAACCGTTGATCAAGTGACTAAAGAATTAACTCAACGCCTGACCGGAGATTATTTTACATCTCCAATGGTGACGGTGAGTATTGCCGAGTTCCGCAAATACTATGTTTCAGGTGAGGTAAAAAGTCCAAATGGCTTCGCCTATGAGCCAGGGCTTACCGTCGAGAAATCTATTGCGCAGGCGGGTGGATTTACAGATCGTGCTGACCGAAAAGATATCAACATTCGCCTGTCAGGGAGCAATCAGCTGCTTGAGAATGTCGATTTAACGCACTCTGTTCATCCTGGGGATGTCGTGATTATTGGCATGGGGTTCTTCTGACGATGAAACTATCAATAGTGGAAAACGGCAAAAAACGAGAAAGCAGTGTCGAATTCTCCCGCTTTGCCAAAGAGCTGAAAAAGAACGCCTGGAAAATCGCGCTGGCCGGTATCGTTGCCGGGGTTGTCGCGTATCCGTTAATCAGCATGATGTCTTCAAAGTATGTTTCAACGGCGACGGTGCTGATTAAGGCGCAGGCTGATAATGTTTCTCCGTTTCCACAGGTTGATGGTTTCGATTCAACGCGCAGTGGTTACTACGAAACACAATATGCGTTGATGCATTCACGTATTGTGCTGGAGCAAGCCGTACGTGATATGAAGCTGGATGAAAACCCGGAGTTTACCGGGGAAAAAGCCGGTGCCCAGGGGGCTGATAGCAATGAAAGTCGGCAACTGAGAATGGAGCAAGCGCTGAAAACGTTATCGAAAAACCTGAATGTCATCGGTATTCGCACGACGAACCTGGCTTCCATTACCTATGAATCAACTTCGCCTCAGGTTGCGGCTGATATTGCCAACGGCGTCGCGCAGGCTTTCATCAACTATACGGTGGAGCAGAAACGTCTGAAGGTGGAGAAAGCTCGCGAACTGAATTTTGAAAAAATGGAAGAGATTCAGAAGTCGATAGCCAAGCAAAAAGACGAGATGGACAGCTATCTGAAAAATGCCGGGTTGCTGACCTTCCGTGGTATCGATGGTTTTGAAACCGAGCAGTTAAGTATCGTAACTAATCGCCTGGCCGATGCGACCCAGCGTCGGGTTGCCGCTGAATCCGTCTATAACGAGGTGAACGGGGGAGGTAAGTCCCTTGAGAGCGTTATCTCGCTGCCTTCGGTCTCTAACCACGCTCAGATCCAGGATTTGCGCATCGCGTTGATTCAGGCGCAACGAACGTTGTCCGAACAGCGTAAAGTCTATGGGCCAAAAAATCCCGCCATTTTAAAAGCAGAAGCCGATGTTCAGTCGATCCAAAGCCAGACCGGGCGGGTATTGGGCGAGCTGAAAGTCGGTTTACGTCAGCAATATCTGGCGGCGCTGGCGGACGAAAAAAACTATCAACAGCAAGTGATTGAGCAGAAAGAGATCTTCCAGAAAATGGCGTCAAAACGGGATGCCTGGAACAGTCAAAAGCTGTCGTTAGATAAAATGGAAGACCTGTATAAATCGCTTTATCAACGTACTCAGGAGCTGTCGCTGTCCGGCGTGAATGCCGATGCGGTGTTATACGACCCTGCGGTACCCGCGTTAAAACCGGCGAAACCGAATAAATCTTTATTGTTGCTGATGGTGGTCATGCTGGTGGTGGTGTTCAGCATCATGTATTTCATTGTCAAAGCGGCAATGGATAACTCAATCGGTACCCTTAGTCGCATGAAAAAACGGCTCAATGTTGTTCCGCTGGGTGAAATTCGTCGTTTTAGCGGAACCTCAGGGCGCGCACAGGTGCGGGACATGATCATGAAGAACCCGCTTAATGCCGATATTGTGCACGGTATCCGTACCCGGATTATGCTGGATAATCGACCTTTACAGACGCTCGCCGTGGCGTCGACGGAGCACGGCGATGGGCGTTCTTTGTTGGCGAATCTGTTAGCGAACTCTTTTAGTTTCGACCAGAAAACACTGCTTATTGATGCAGATTTCTTTAACACTGGTGGGCTCACATCCGAGCTGGCGTCAGCTACATCCGCAGGCTTAGCGGAACTGCTGCGCGGGGAGACAGAGCTTGAACAGGCGAGGATCAAACTCAGTGATAACCTCGACTTTATTCCACACGGCAAGAACACCATCTCATCTTTACTGATGCTGTCGTCGGAGCATGTTGAACTCTTAATGCGCGAGTTGAAATCGCATTATCAGCGCATCATTATTGATGTTGCTGCCGTGAATCAGAGCCAGGATGTTCAACTGATCAAACGTGCCGTCGATGGCGTTGTTTTCATTGTGAAAGCCGGGGCGGGGTCCGCGGGACAAATCGCCAACGCGCTGGATAAGATCGAGGAAAATAACGGCGTGGTGATTGGTGCGGTGCTCAATGCAGTTGAAGAAAAGGATCTTGAGACACAAGAGGGTCTGCGTTCACTGAACTTCAGTACCGATCAACTGATGGCAACGCCAGGCCGCGTATGAGTCTACTGAAGAGCGCTTCCACAATAGCCGGTTCATCAGTCATCTCGCAGTTGATTGGTGCACTGTCTATTTGGTTGATTTCACACAAGTACGATATGGCTGAAGTGGGGCTTTATGCGCTCAACTACAGCATCGCCGTGGTGGGCGCTCAGGTGTGTACCTTTGCATCACAGCTGTTAATTCCTAAACAGCAGGATGACGAACTGGTGCAGAATGTTGTGTTTTGCCTGATCCAAAGCACGATCATTGCCTTACCGTACGCTGTGCTGACCGCGTGGCTGTTTCACCAGAACATTCTGTTCCTCTATTTACTGACGCTGGCAACGGCGTGGGTTTTAATCTCGGAAAACCTGTCACTACGCACGGCTAACTTTCGTTTTCTGATCTTCCAGCGCATTTCTGTTTCTGTGGTCGTTGTACTTTCCGTCCTTCTTACGCACCATGTACAGCTGTTTTATTGGTCGTGGGCCTGTACGACGATGGTGCTGACCATAAGCTGTATTTTGCATTCGTTTGATATTCGTTCGGTGGCGGCCAGACATCTGCGACCCGCCAGTAATTGGCATTTTTTCAAACAGAATATTCATCACATTACCAAAGTGGGCAGCGCGGAAGTGCTGGCGATGGCCAGCAGCAATTTGCCTATTATGCTGATTAACTTTTGGTTCTCGGCGCTGACGGCGGGTTATTTTTCCGTGGTTAGCCGCTTTTGCCTGGCGCCGGTGGTGATCATCGGGAATGCGGTGCGCAATACTATTTTTTCTAAATGGTCTATCGACTTCAGAAATAATACCTTCAACTATCAGGAGTATACCAGGGTACGTATGCTATTGCTGGTACTAGGGGTTATCTGTACCCTTGGGGTTTTTATTTTCTATCCGATTGTGATGCGCCTCGGCTTTAGCGAAGACTGGATAAACTCCATTGAGACGTCACGCTACATGTTGCCCTATTTATTCCCGGCGCTGGCGATAAGCCCTCTGACGGTGATAGAGCTTATTTTTGGTTCCCATCGCTATTTTCTGCGTATCCAACTGGAACAGCTGGCGATTGTACTCTTCGCTTTTGTTGTGACGCCCTATTTTTATAAAGATTATGCAACGTCGGTCATCTTGTTTTCTTCACTGACATTTATTCGCTACGCCTTCATTTATCTGAAAATGAATAAGCGGGCCAACCTCCTGAAAGACAAGCCGGTGATACTATGACGCTGAATACCGGATACTATTTACAGGTTTATACCTTTGTCACGCTGATCCTGTGTGGCCTGGTGCAATACTTTACCGGCATGCAGTCAGTGCTGTGGATACCTTTTTTCCTCACCTTATTGATGGTGGGATTATTGGTGATGCAGACGCGTGATGGCTCCTTACATTTGGATGCCCAGGAGACGATTGTCCTGGCGTTGTACTTTTCGTTTCTGGTGCTGGCTGGAGCATCGACGCTGATTCAGGGCGGTATCACCGTCGCGATTGTGGCATTTAAAAACGAAATTGCGCTGTCGCTGGTGATGATCTGTTTGCTGCTGGGCTTTTGCCGGGAATCACAGATTTACCGCGCAACGCGCTATCTGTATTGGGTGTTTTACGCACAGATTCCGGTAATGATATATCAGGTTTTACTGGTTGTTCCCCAGCGCGTTGCGGTGCGCGGCGAAGATGAGAAATGGGACTCCGTGGTTGGCACGTTTGGCGGTGACCCTATGGGAGGCGGGAATACTGCCGCAATGGGTTTGTTTTGCCTGTTAATTATGTTGTTAAAAGTCTCCGAATATAAGCATGGGCTCACCACGTTCAAGTCCATGGCGCTGCATATTGTTCTCGGTATCGGGTTATGCATCATTGGTGAAGTGAAGTTTGTCATCCTGCTATCGCCTATATTCCTGGCGTGGGTGTGGCTTTCACCGAGCTACGTCAAAGACGTTAGTAAGGTCAATCTGAAGACGTTGTTGGTTATTGTGGCGGGAATGCTGTTGCTTATTAGCCTGTCGATTGTGATCCTCGCGTACTATTATTCTACGGCGTTCGGCGGCGATCCGTCGAAAAGCTCGTTAAGTATTTTTATCGACTCCTTAAGCTATATCTTTGATCCGAACTATATTATGTCTACCGGTGAATTAGGGCGCTTTACGACGTTCCTGTTCTGGTTGAAAAATAACGATCTGTGGGGGCTTTCAGGAACGTTATTTGGCTACGGACTCAATGCAACTAACAGTGGTAGTACGGTGTCGCCGGGCTTTTTGAATATTATCTACAACTTAATTCTCGACTCGACTTCCCTGAGTATGCTGCTGTGGGAAGTTGGGGTGATCGGCACGTTACTCTTTATTAGCTTATTCATTTATATCCTGAAAGTTTGTCAGCCAAAGCCATTACTGACGCTTGAACAACTGGACCAGCAGGATCTCCAGTTATTGAGCTTTGCACCGGCGTTTAACGCTTTTGCTATCAGTTGCTTAATTAGCTTACCTTACAGCCAGATACTGATGATTACACCGATGTTACAATTCCTGTTCTATTTATCACTAGGATCAAGTTTAGTGATTCGTCGAACCGTCCTTCGCTGTGTAGGGTAATTGTATGGACCAAAAACCGTTTATTTCAGTGAGTATTAAAACACTCAATGAATCTGAATGTATTGAGAAAACGATCGACAGTATTCGCCGGCAGCTTGTTGATTATCCGCATAAAATTATAGTGGCAGATAGTCTGTCAACGGATAACACCCAACAGCTTGCTATCGATAAAGGGGCGACCGTGGTGTCCTTAACTAACCCAGACGATCGCTGCTGCGGCGTCGGGCATCAGTTAGGTTATCTGTATAGTGAAGGGGAATATCTGCTACTGATGGACGGCGACATGGAGCTGGAAGAGGGCTTTGTGGATCAGGCCGTCGCGTTTTTGCAGGCCGAACCGGAATATGCAGGCGTTGCGGGAACCGTTGAAATGGACGATGCTGTTAACTATGAATTTAAATCGCGTAAGCAGCGTATTAATAAAATTTATCCGCTCGGGGATAGTGACCATTTAGGCGGTGGCGGGTTATATCGCCGATCTGCAATTGAAAAAATTGGTTATCTTACCAACCGTAATTTGCATGCTTATGAAGAAGCCGAACTGGGCCTGCGTTTGCGCGATGCGGGTTATAAACTGCGTCGTCTGAATATTCCGTATTTTATTCATACTTCCCATACTATGCCGACCTTTCAGATGCTCAAGCACCGCTGGAAAAGCGGATACTATCAGGCTCCGGGCGAGCTTTTACGTTGTGCCTGGGGAAAACCTTATTTCGGCAAAGCGTTAAAAATGGTCAGGAACGAAGCGATTTTTTCTGTTTATCTGATTGCTTTGTTAATTGCGGCGGTGACCTTCAATCTCGAACTTTTCGACATTGCCTTTTTGCCGTTGCTTGCGTTTATTGTCCTGAAAACCGTGCAGAATCGATCGTTATTGAACGGATTGCAGAGCGTAATGAACCTGGCCGTGCTTTCAGCCGGGCTGGTTAAAGGCTTGACTAAACCAGTACGCGATCCGTTGACTCCGCCTGACAGTAAAATCATTCATGAATAACTAAGGCTGGCGCAATGAAAGTTTTATTAGTGAATAAGTTTTTTTTCATTAAAGGCGGCGCGGAAACGGTTTATTTTCAAGAGCGCGATATGCTGAAACAGGCCGGAGTGCAGGTTATTGATTTCTCTATGCTTCATGAGAATAATTTCCCCTCGGACTATACGGATTATTTCGTCAGTAATGTGGACTACCACAAAGCGAGCAATCTGCTGGGTGGTATCAAAACGGCGGTTAACTTTATTCATAATTCGCAGGCCTGCAAAAAAATGCTGGCGCTATTAGAAAAAGAGCGCCCGGATATCGTCCACTTTCACAACATCTACCATCAGTTAACACCGGCGTTGATTAAAGTTGCGCGCAATTTTGGCTGCAAAACGGTGCTGACTGCGCATGACTATAAGATTGTGTGCCCTGCGTATTCCATGCTGCGCGACGGCAAGGTGTGTGATTCCTGTATCACCGGAACGGTTTTCAATGCCTTCAGGTATCGTTGTCAGGAAGGTTCAGCCTCAAAAAGTCTTCTGCTCTCCCTGGAGGCAACCTGGCAGTATATTGCACAAAACTATCAGGCACTGGATGTGATTGTTTCACCAAGCGTTTTTTTACGCGGTGTCTTGCTGCGCACGCTGCCAAATTCGCGCATTGATGTCATCGTCAATGGCGTTGATGACAGCCGTCCTCTGGCCGAAGTAAACGATGAAGGCTATATGCTGTACTTCGGTCGTCTGAGCCGTGAAAAGGGCGTGGCAACGTTGTTGGCAGCGCATAAAAAAATGCAGAACAGCGCGCCGCTGAAAGTTGTGGGGCACGGCCCGTTGCATGATGAATTAGCCGCCAAATATCCGGACGTTGAGTTTTTAGGTTATGTGCAACAAGGGGAAGCGCTCGATAAGCTTATTAAGCATGCGCGAGCGGTGATCCTGCCTTCAGAATGCTATGAAAACTGTTCAATGGCGATATTAGAGGCGATGTCCTTAGGCAAGCCGGTTATCGGGTCGCGCATTGGTGGCATCCCCGAACAAATTCGTGACGGTATCGAAGGGATTTTATTCGAACCGGGTAATGTGCAGGAGTTAGCCAATGCGATGGACGCTCTGGCCGACTCGCCTGAGAAGGCGAGGAATATGGGTTTACATGGCCGTGCGCGGTTGAGTGAAAAATATGCGCTGAGTAAACATATGGATACCCTACAGGCGCTGTATAAAGAACTGCTGAGCAGGCCATAGTATGAGTAAAAAAATAACGGTTTTTGGAACGCGTGGTATTCCCGATGTATTGGGCGGTGTGGAGACACACTGTCAGAATCTTTATCCTGCCATTAAACAGCAGTTCGACGTGGATATTTGCGTGATTGCTCGCTCGCCATATGTAAATTACAAACGATCGGTATATAAGAAAGTCGAAACCTACGCGCTGTGGGCGCCCAAAAAGCGCTCGCTGGAAGCGATTGTCCATTCCGTTTTAGCGGCGTTTAGGACACGTATCGACCATTCGGATATTGTGCATGTCCATGCTATCGGCCCTGGCCTTGTGATCCCACTCTTACGCGTGATGGGTAAAAAGGTGGTTTTTACCCACCACGGGCCTGATTACGATCGCCAGAAATGGGGGTTTGTAGCCAAAAAAATATTGTTGCTGGGTGAGCGTTGGGCGGTCAGATATGCCAACGAGGTGATTGTGATTTCTGAAGTTATTAATCAATTGATCCAGAAAAAACACGGTCGCTATGATGCGCATTTAATTCACAATGGCGTGAACGAGCCGCGGTTATTATCACAACTCACCATCGACAGTACGCTCTCCCGCTTTGGGCTGCAGCCGAAAAACTACCTCGTGGTGGTTGGGCGGTTTGTGGAAGAAAAAGGGATGCATGATGCCATCGCCGCTTATCAACACAGTGGTTTGACCATGCCGTTAGTGTTAATTGGCGATGCGGATCATCCGACCGAATACAGCGTGCGCCTCAAAAAGCTTGCCGCCGACACGCCAGGTGTTGTGATGACTGGTTTTTTACGTGGTGACGAACTTCAGGCGGTGTTTTCGCAGGCTAAATTGTTTGTGATGCCCTCATACCATGAAGGATTGCCCATTGCGCTGCTGGAGGCAATGTCATTTTCTCTTCCGGCCATCGTCAGTGATATTCCGGCTAACCTTGAAGTTCAACTGCCCGCCGAGGCCTATTTTAAGGTGGGAGATGTGGCGGGTTTGGCTGAAAAATTAGGCCAAGGGGCAACAGCAAATAGCGTGGACTATGGTGTATATTTGCAAAACTACAATTGGCATGAAATCGCCAAAAAGACGGTTAACGTCTACCACTCCATTGATAAAGATATAGGTTAATTTTGACCAGTCCTCAAAATCGTCCTCCTGCCATCGAACGGTTTTACGCTCACCTTGATGAGCGGATAGCGGAGGAATTGACCCCTGAACAAAAAGAAGGGGTGGAAAAAGCGCTCCTTGCTACAACCCTGACTTCGCGGCATCAGATCGATATTCGCAGAAGCTTTCCTTTTTTCAGTAAGCGTTATTATCTGGTTTTTTTGTTTGGCAGAGATTTACGCCGCCAGCATCGCCAGGAATCAACCCTGTCGAGAATGTTACTCACTTTTTTGCTGCTGATTGCCGTGCTATTCGTCACCTGCTGCATATTGCTGACGCTGTATATGATCAAATCCGCGTTAGGTATTGATGTGTTCCAAAATTTTCACGTAGGTATCTGGGACTGGTGGTTAAGCCTGAAAGACCGCTAGCGTTAACAAATTGGTGGAGGACGTCATTGCGATGAAGCGTAAATGGGTTTGTGCGTTGTTGTGCATGTTTTTCCCGCTGACGGTTATGGCCGCATTGACGACCGTTACCCCCAAAGCATTGACGGGCCCGTTAACCAATCCGGGGATTGGCGTGGCAAGTTTTCATCAGGGATACGGTGAAACGCTGGGGCTGGCGGACTATCCCAATACCGGATTTGAATACGAGCGTTTTTACTGGCGGGATCTGGAGCCAGTCGAAGGCCAGTACAATTTTGCGTTGGTGGATGATGCTTTCAAATACGCGGCGGCACATCGTCCTGCGATGAATGTCGGGCTACGATTTATGGCTCTGGCAGAGCCGGAAAGCGGTTCGCAAATTCCTGACTGGCTGATTAAAAAAGGTGTGAAAGGAACCTGGACGCCGGATAAAAAGACATTTGCCCCGGATTTAGACGATCCTCTGTTTATTCAATACAGTCAGCGTCTGTTGAACGCATTTGGTAAACGCTACGATGGTAATGAGAATCTCGCGTTTGTTGATATTGGCATGGTGGGATCGTGGGGAGAATGGCATAACAGCAACTTCCCGAACCTGAAGCCATTACTGGAGCGATACACCACGGCGCAACTGGATCGCTACGTCGCGATGCACTTTTCTGCTTTTCCGGTGACGCCAAAAATCATGTTGATAAGCAGCGGACAAAGTCTGGCGAATGCGGTGGCTCGTGGGGCAGGGTGGCGTGCGGACTGTTGGGGGGACCTGCGCGTATTTTCGGACACCTGGAACCATATGGCTGATGATTACCCGCAGCGATTGCTGGCTGCGCAGCAGAGTTATTCAGGGTTCAACGACGCCTGGAAACGTGCGCCGGTGAGTCTGGAGATCTGCTCGTATATGCAGGACTGGAAGAACACCTTTCACTATACACGTGCTGAAGTGCAGGGGATTTTTGACTGGGCGGTCAAGCAGCACGCCAGTGCCATTAACCTGAAATCGAGAACGATACCCAGCGACTATCGACCGATTGTCGACGATGCGCTGACCAAATTGGGCTATCGATTTCGCCTTGCGTCCCTGAGCCATGAGTCCGTGTGGGACAGCGGACAAACGCTGACATTAAACAGTACCTGGTACAATGAGGGTGTCGCACCGATTTATCTGCCTTACATACTGGCATTCCGGGTCGTAGACAGCGCCAATAAGGTGGTGGCACAGGGGAATTCCGCGGAGGATATTCGCCGCTGGCTCCCCGGTAAGTATCAGGTCAGTTATGCGTTATCTATGCCTGGCCGACTGGCGGAAGGGCAATACGCGATTGAGGTTGCGATGCTGGATAAGTCGGGTGCGGCGAGAATTAACTTTGCCAATGAAGGGAAACAGAGCAGCGGCTGGTACCGGGTGTCAACAATAACGGTACGCTAGTCAGACACAGCAGCGAGCCTGACGGTCAGGCTCGCTGCTGAGAACATTAAATTTGATACCCATTCGGGTTATTTTTTTGCCAGTTCCAGGTGTCACGCATCATTTCATCAAGGTTATAGATGGCCTTCCAACCTAGCTCTTTGTATGCCAGCGATGGGTCAGACCAACATTCGGCAATATCTCCGGGTCTTCTGGCGACAAACTGATAGTTAATTTTTGTCTGCGCTGCTTTTTCAAACGCCTCAATCAGATTAATTACGGAATAACCGACACCGGTACCGAGATTAATCACTTTGTAAGCCGCGCCTTTGTTCTGGCAATCCAGCGCGGCTAAATGACCGGTCGCCAGATCCATGACGTGAATATAATCACGCACACCGGTACCATCAGGGGTTGGATAATCATTACCGTACACCGACACGGTTTCCAGCTTACCAATCGCGACCTGGGAGATATACGGAACCAGGTTATTAGGGATACCGTTAGGATCTTCACCAATCCGACCCGATGGATGGGCGCCAACCGGGTTGAAATAGCGCAGGCAGGTAATGCGAAAATCCGGCTGTGCACGTGAGAAATCGGCCAGAATTTGTTCGACCATCAACTTAGACGTGCCGTACGGATTAGTGGTACCACCCGTGCGCGATTGCTCGCTCAGCGGCACGCTTTCTGGATTACCATATACCGTGGCAGATGAGCTAAAAATGAAACGATTAACGCCAGCGGCCAGCATTTCATCCAGCAAAACCAGCGTACCGGTGACGTTGTTTTCATAGTAGGCGAGGGGCTCTTTTATCGACTCTGAAACCGATTTGAGTCCCGCAAAATGAATGACATCGGTGATGTTATGGTCGGCGAAAATGTTTTTTAATGCCTGCCTGTCGAGAACATCGGCGATATAGACAATGGGCTCTCTTCCGGTGAGTTCCGCGACCCTGTCCAGCGAGATTCTGCTGGCGTTCGCCAGATTATCGATGACTACGACATCATCGCCTCTTTCCAGTAGCGTTAACACAGTATGTGAACCAATATAACCTGCACCACCAGTGACAAGAATTGCCATACAGACTCCAGAAAAATGCTATAAACCCGAGCGATTTTCTACCAATGCCACCCGAGGATCCAGTGAATCAGTTATTTTGCCGGGTAAGGTAAGTGTTTCTGTATTTTATCATACATTTATATGATATTTTTTTAAAGATTGCCAACAGACTGAACTTATTAACTTTTGTATCATAAACAATATAGTTATTTGAGAAGTTCAGCGTGTGGACGCCATCACTGTGGTTGATCGACGAATTGATTTGTTCGATCAGAGCTTCAGCAAAATTAGCGTCATTCAGCGTCACTAATTCTTTGATATAGATTGATTTTCCATAAGTTTCCGGCGTGCATTCCTGAGTAAGGAAGTATATTTTGTTATCAACATGATAAGGGGCACCCGCTCCCCGATGATGAGGATTGCTCACCTTCAACGCCGGGGTAATCCGCTGCCATTGTCCATAAATATGATCTGTCGAATGAATAATTATTTCGTTATCCATCGTGGTGGACAACAGATAACAGGTTTCATTAATTGAGATAAATACGTTGTCGGTTAATTTGGTATCAGAGATTAAAACTTTAACTTGCTTCCAGCGTGCAGGGAACTCAATTGACTGAAACAGTATTACCTCTTTTCTTTCTGAAGACTCGGGGATCATGAACAGTTGATCGTTGATATGTATCAGATAAGGGAAAGACAAATGACACTTTAAGTCGTCAAAGCCTTCAAGCCTAATATCTTCAAGTTCAACCAGATCACGGTCAAGAACGCGACATCGTAGCGTGCCTTTTGAGTTACGAAAGCTAAAAGCTTCATAGAAAACATACAGTTTATCGTCTTTTTCAATCAGAAAAGGATCGGCCTGAAATGTATATTTCTTTTTTAACTGCTGCGCAGTGGAATTGCTTAATATCTCCAGAGTGTTGTCGGGGAATAAGTGTGTACCATTATCCTTAATAAGCATGATATCCCACGACTCATGATAAAATATCATATTTATTATTTTTTTTATTTTTGCTTGCATTCGTACCGGCTCCTTTTTATCGCCTGCACCATGTATGAACAGCTGTCTGTACTCTGTGCATGAGACCTGTCGCAATATTTTATAATATGTGCGAAATCCGATGTAGGAACACCAGTAGCTATTTTAAAGCTAGTCGCAAGTCTGTGCTTTGTCTATAGCACAAAAGTAGGTAAAAGCTATCCAGAGCATCCTTGCTCCAGTGGGGGAATTACTCGAAATGCACCTGCGGGTTATCTGCAAGGGAAACGTAGGTTTTGCTGTTTTTATCCAGGGTACGGATTTCACCGCTTTCGATGTCATACACCCAACCGTGCAGACGAAGCGCATTATTGCGCAGCCCAACCGCGACACAAGGATGCGTTTTAATGTTGTTAAGCTGTGCGATAACGTTCTCTTCCACCATGGCGTTAACTTTATCGATTGGGTTATCCCAGGTTTTTTTATCGACCACGGCTTTCGCGGCATCGGCATAGTGCAGCCAGTGAGCGACAGCGGGCATCGGATCCAGGGGCTGGCTATCGGCAATGGCTTTCATTGCGCCACAATTAGAGTGACCGCAGATGACGATATCCGTTACGCCAAGTGCGACAACCGCGTATTCGATGGTTGCGGATACACCACCCGGTTCCGGACCAAATGACGGTACGATATTACCGGCGTTGCGGATAACGAAAAGCTGTCCTGGATCTTGCTGAGTAACGAGTTCTGGTACCAGGCGGCTATCGGAACAGGAGATGAAAAGTGCCTTAGGATTCTGGCTGGATGCCAGGCTGCGGAAGAGTTCCTTGCGTTGAGGGAAAATCTCTTTTTGGAAGTTGAGGAAGCCCTCGATGATATGTTGCATAGCAGTGTCTCTTGTCTCTGTTTAAGCAGGTTATGATGAAGATCACACTTTCCAGTTTAACACCAGCCGACAGAAGGGAAAGACTTTATAGCAGTTCAGCAACATCTTTGGATAATTTTGCCCCACCGTGGCAGGGCAAATCGTGTGATGTACGCTATGCGTTCTGCCATTTCTGGTATGCCGCTTTTAGCCTGTTCATCGCGTCTACCAGTACTGGGCGCGGGCAGCCAACGTTGAGTCTCATGTGCCCCTCTCCACCGGGACCATATTGCGCCCCAGGTGACAGGCCAAGCCTAGCGTCATGCACAAAAAAAGCGCTTAGCTGCTCATCGCTGAGATCCATTTTTTCCGCATTCAGAAATAACAGATACGACGCGCCGCCATACACTATTGAGATCAAAGGACAGTGCTTTTCGATTTCACTTTTTACAAACGCTACATTGTCGGCCAGATAGGCCAATAGTCTCTGGTGCCAGTCGGCACAATGGGTAAAAGCGCTATAAATGGCCGCCTGCTGCAATGAATGCGTCTCGGCAAGGTAGCAGTTATCCAGAAAGTGGTAGAACTGATGGCGTAATTCATCATTCTTAATAATGGCGATTCCGCCCTGGATCGCCGCCGTATTGAAGGTCTTGCTGATGGAAGTAAGCACGATTGACCGACTATTTGGTGCTTCATCAACAGTAAAAAACGGCAAATGGCGCTTTCCTGGCAGGGTTAAATCACTATGCACTTCATCAGACAGAATGATGACGCCTGCCTGCTGGCAATAGTGGCTTATTTTTTCCAACGTTTCCCGCGACCACACCATTCCACCTGGATTATGCGGTGAAGGGAACAAAAACATTTTGCACTGCTTGAGTTTCTCGCTGAAATCATGCCAGTCAAATTCATAGTGCCCGTTTTTCTCAATGAGGCGCGTCTGAATCAAATTCCTACCGCTGGTGTTTACCAGATTAGGATAGGGATCATAGATTGGCGTACAGGTTAAAATATTATCGCCTGGACGGGTAAGCGCCATTAAAGAGAGTACGATAGTTTTTATAACACCGGGAATAAAATGTAACCAGTGTGCCTTGATATCGGCATCATACTGTTGTGCATACCAATGAATAACAGATTCTTTCCATTGTGGATAATCCAGGTTATAGCCTTGCACAGGCTGCGACACCACCGAACGCAGCGTGCTCATGATTGGCTCTGGTGTCGCAAAATCCATATCTGCAATCCACAGTGGTAATACATCGGTGGTACCGTACATCTGTTGTAATTGCCCGTATTTACGACAATTAACATCCCTTGTGACAATATCATCAAACAAAGACATTGTTGACTCCTGGAAAGTCTCTGAAAATAGTGTAAGCAACGCAAAAGCGAAGAATGTTTATGTATATCTAATGGATATATTTAATTTACCCTGGTGATAGCTAATATTTAGCTATTTAGTAGTCTACGATTTTTGCTCAACCATATTCTCAGTGGCTTCATTGGGCTCATATTTAGCAATGCCAATACCGGTTGCCGCCCACAGTAGGGCAAAGATGACGCCGCTGTAACAGAGGATTGCCCAGGGCAAGTAATCAAGCGTGGCAACGCCCAGCATAGTGGCGCAATAAACGCCTGAGGCAGACCAGGGGATAATCGGTTCGACAACGGTTCCGGCATCTTCAGTGGTTCGCGAGAGGTTTTTTGCCGCAAGACCTCGCTTTTTGTACTCCTCTTTAAAGGCATCACCGCACAGCAGCAACGGTAAGGTCCCATTTGCCGTGCAGGCACAGATGGTAAATGTCGTCACAATCGTGGTAGCCACCAGGCGGAATGTGGATTTAACGCCTTTTGTCAGCGCGTTTATCACGGTGTGCAGAGAGCCTGTCGCACTCATTGCCCCGGCAAAGCTGAAGGCGCTGAAAACGGTAACGAAGCTGCTAAACATTGAAATAGCGCCGCCTCGCTCCAGTAAGCGGGAAACATCAGAAGACAGTGTCGGCAGATTATCTCCGGTAAGCATTGCGAGCTTAAAGCCACTGACCACGGATTCGCCGACAGAGGATGCCGTGAATTGCTGAAAGACTAACGCCAAAATCATTGAGACTATCGTAGATAAAAAGAGCATCGGAATGGGCGGTCTTTTTGACAGTGAGCCATATAAAACGATGATCGGCGGGAGTAGCAGCAGAATATTAAAGTGATAAATCTGACCAATAGAATTCATTAAGTTGGTGATATTTTCTGGCGCGCTGGACGAGGCATCAATGCCCATGCCCATATAGCTGTAAACGACGCAGCAAATAATAAAACCCGGGCCGGTAGTCCACAGCAGGTGGCCGATATGCGAGTACAGGTTTACCCCGGCAGCCAGTGCAGCCATGTTGGTTGAATCAGAAACCGGTGAGAGCTTATCACCAAACCAGCAGCCTGAAACAATAGCACCAGCGGCAATGGGCAGCGAGACATTCAGACCAATCGCTACGCCAATCATGGCAATACCAACGGTCCCGATAGAACCCCAGGAGGTACCGGTGCATACTGAGATCAGTGCTCCCAGCATAAATGCCGAAATATAGAAATATTGAGGGTTAATCCACTTCAGACCATAATAAATCATCATTGGAATAGTGCCTGACACCATCCATGCGCCGATTAAGAAACCGATACTGGCGACGATTAATATGACCGGCAGCGCTTCAGATATTTTATTGCAAATAGATTGTAGAATGTCATCCCACGTGTAGCCGTGAGCGATGGCGATAAACGAGGCGGCTGCCGTTCCCATCAGGATCATGGGTTCAGCACGAATATTGAAGATAAAATATCCGATGCTAATCCCGCCCAGCATGACTACCATGGGTAAAACTGACCAAAAGAAAGACAATGGCTTTCTGTTGTTGGCGGTGCAGTTATTTAATTCCATAATTCCATCCCAATCGTTAATGGTTGAACACGTCAAATAAATACCTGCTACAGGTCACTCATGTCTGAGCAACATAGTTGCCAGAGCTCATGGCTGAACCCTATTTTATTAACTGCTGCAGATTATCTTTTTTGACCTGCTATTCTGGTGCTTATATTTTAGTAGTAAGGTAAGAGAACGTTTGGTGAATAAATTACCCCTCGGCATAAGGTGAATGATGTCGGCGTTGTTGACTCAATTTGCGATACTGCTGTGGCGGCATGCCGACGTATTTATGGAACGAGCTGTAAAATCGACTGCTGGAGCGAAATCCTGCAATTGTAGCGATATCCAGAATTGTTTTATCCGTATCACTGAGTAAAGCCCGCACATGGTTAATGCGCATCGCGGTAATATACTGTTTCATCGTCAGTTGCATCACCCGGTGAAAAATACCCATCGCATAATTGGGATTGAGCTTAACGTGTTCGGCAATAGCATCAACCGTAAGCTGTTTGTCGCAGTTGGCGGCAATAAACTCCAGCATCTGGCTGACGTAAAACTGTGAATGCCGTGAAATACTGTTTTTCTGGGTGCGCGACGTTTTGTTACCCAGTACCGGCCGCCAGCCAGCGAGGCTAAAGCGCTTGAGCATCAGCGCGATTTCATCAATGGCTAACTGGCGAATTTGTTCGTTATCGCTATTGAGTTCATTCTGCCAACGCTGTACTTCAAACGCGCTCAGCTGCTGTGAAGCCAACGAAGTAATCACCATTCCGTGGGTCACGTGATTAATCAGCTCCCTGTCCAGCGGCCAGGACAAAAACAGATGCATCGGTAAGTTGAAGATGGCCATCTGTTTACAGTGCCCGGCATCCGTGAGTTGATGGGGAGTACAGGCCCAGAACAAGGTGATAAAACCCTGTTTGCTCTTCACCACTTCGTCATTAAAGAGATACTCCACATCACCATCAAATGGCACGTTCACCTCAACCTGGCCATGCCAGTGGCTGTAGGTCATGGCCAGCGGCGCCCGCAGTTCGACATCCATACGCTGATACTCGGAATAGAGCGCCAGCGGACTTCGCGACTTTTTCTCATAGCTGCGACACATATGAGGGTCGAGCGGCAACTGCGGGGTACTTTTTGCCATTATGGTTGGGTTCCTGGATAGTGATTCCGGCCATGGGGTAACGCCAAAGCATGAACATAGCTTAACCGAAAAAAAACGTCGTTTTCTCTCCATTTTCGCGAAGTTATTCCCAAAAACTCAGATCCTGTGCCTGTCGCTTGCCGATCTGAGATAGCGGGAATGGCGAGCTGTAATCTCAAAAACGCTCAATCTGGGGAGCCCATGGCAAAGCAACATCCTTAACGTGGCCAGGCAGTATGCCGTCAGATACGGTCTAACGGGCTATAAGTCACTGCCTCCAGGTATTGCCAAAAATCTGGCACGAGGAAAACCGCTTCCTCCGGGGATCGCCAGGAAGAGCGTTCCGCCATCAATGTTGAATCAACTTCCGTATTACCCGGGCTATGAATGGCAGGTTATTGGCGATAATCTGGTGCTGATTGCACTGAGCACGGCGATTGTCACCGCTGTTATTAATGGTGTGTTTGATTAAGGTTCAACGCCATGTCCAGACGAAAGGCCATGTTATTAACATGGCCTTTTTGTTGTGCATTATTCACTAAGGATCACCTGCATAATCAAAGAATTATATTTTGCACATTTCCCAGTTAATATCTGATAGTTCCGACATGGATCACAATCGCAGTTAAATGAGTTGGCTTGCAGTTGGAGCATCTCCATTATGTGCCTTTTCTTAACAAGGATTACGTTTTATGAACATTCGGCCTCTCCTTGCCTTCACTTTCATCGGAATATTGTGGGGTGCGGGATCTTCACAGGGACAAGCAAAAGAGTGGAATAAAGAACCTGTGGCTGTTTTACAGCAGGGTGCTGAGGCGGGGGATGCGCAGGCGCAGTTTGTGCTTGCAACCGTGTACTTAAAAGGGAAAGAGGTAGAGCAGAATTTCAGTAAAGGCAGCGAGTGGCTGACCAAATCGGCTGAGCAGGGTAATGCGAGTGCTCAGCATCTGCTTGCACTGATGTACTACGAGGGCAAAGGCGGCCTGAAAGATGACAAGAAAGCGGCCGAATGGTTTAGCAAAGCGGCGGCCCAGGGGAATGTCGATGCCCAATACTATCTCGGTGTGCTGTATTTCGAAGGTAAGGGCGTGCAGCAGAATGACAAGAACGCTGTTGAATGGCTGACCCGTGCGGCTGAGCAGGGCAATCTCGATGCGCGTTATCTGCTCGCCTTAGTCTACTTTGATGGTGAGGGCGCGCGCTGGTATGACGGTAAGGTCATTGAGTGGTTTGACAACGAAGTCGGAAAAGGCAATAAGCAGGCCGTCGAGTGGTTAAGCATTGCTGCCGAGCGCGGAAACTATCATGCCATTGAGTGGCTCCATCGTGCGGTTGAGAAGGGCAATCCTGACGCAAAGCGTTTCCTTGAAAGTAAGGCGTCGCTATTAGAGGACTACAACACCGTTAAGTCATTGAGTAAAGCGGCTGAACGAGGGGATGCCAAAGCGCAGGGATTACTGGGCAGAAAGTACTTTGAAGGTGATGGTGTCGGTCTGGATACTGACAAAGCTTTCGCGCTGTTTAAACAGTCCGCCAGCAAAGGGGACGCGCTGGGCCAGAGCATGCTCGGCGCGATGTATTACCTTGGCGAGGGGGTTGGTGTGGCTCAGGACCACAAAAAAGCGTTTGAGCTGTTTAATCAGGCTGCTCTTCAAGGGGATATGCTGGCCCAGGGCATGCTTGGCATGATGTACGCAAAAGGAGAGGGAACGGCCCAGGACAATAAAAAAGCGGTGGAGTGGCTGGAGAAAGCCGCGGCCCAGGGAGATGCAGGCTCGCAGAAAGATCTTGGCTTGATGTATTTAGAAGGTAATGGCGTCGCTCAGGATGATAAAAAAGCCGCTGAGTGGTTTGAACAGGCCGCAAGAAAAGGAAATGCGGAAGCTCAGGGGATGCTGGGAACCATGTACCTTGAAGGCAAAGGGGTAACTCAGGATTATGCTCAGGCGTATATCTGGAGTGCGGTGGCCTTTGCTAATGGGAATTCTGATGCACAAAATGGACTGGATATCGCGCAGAAGAACCTGAATCCGACAGCCCTGAAAGAAGCTGACGACAAGGCCAGACGCTATTTCGAGCAGCATCGAAATCAATCGGCCCTGTAACGCACTCGGTTGCACAGTATGGTTTTACGTGAGCCTCTTCGTTAAGAGGGGGAGGCTCACAAACCGTACAGTTTTATTTTTCTATAGAGCGTGGCAATGCTGATCCCCAGTTCTGTCGCGGCTTGTTTTTTCCCCTCAACGCTTGAGCCGAATCGCTGGATGACGTTTTCGATAGCTTCCCTTTCCGCCTGTTTTCCTTTGCTGGCAAGCTGACGGGGTTGCGCGGTCATCGTCGTTTTCCTACCGTCAGCGGCGCTGAGCAGGTAAGGGGGAAGATGGCTGGCGTTGATCCCGGCGGCTTCTCCGCGCATCACAAAAATGTATTCGATCACGTTGCGTAATTCACGAATGTTGCCCGGCCAGTGCCAGGCATAAAGGCGGTTAATAACGTCATCAGGCAGTTTTTGCGGTGGTCGCTGGTAACTGACCGAGAACTCATCGGCAAAATACTGTGCGAGGACCGCGATATCAGCCCGGCGTTCACGCAGGGAAGGAAGTACCAGAGGGACCACGTTCAGCCGATAGAAAAGATCTTCGCGAAACTGATTATTCTCCACCATCGCATTAATGTTTTTGTTAGTTGCAGCAATAATGCGCACATCAATATTGATGGTGTTATTAGAGCCAACGCGGGTGATCGCCTTTTCCTGCAAGACCCTGAGCAGCTTGGCCTGCAGATGCAACGGCATATCGCCAATTTCATCCAGAAACAGGCTGCCGCCGTTGGCCAGTTCAAATTTTCCCATTCGTCCTTTGGGATCGGCCCCGCTGAATGCGCCACGAACATAACCAAACAGTTCGCTTTCCAGCAGTTGTTCGGGGATAGCCGCGCAGTTGATTGTCACGAAAGGCGCGGCTTTACGTGGACTGCTTTGGTGAATGGCAAAAGCCACGACCTCCTTCCCCGAACCACTTTCCCCGGTGATGAGCACGCTGGCGTAACTGTTGGCGATTTTACCGATGGTGCTTCTGAGTTGCTCCATTGAGGGAGAGTGACCAATCAGTCGCACCTGCATGTCAGACTCATAAGGGGATGGAGTAAGGTTACTCAGGTAGTCGTGTGCATCACGAAAGATAACCATGGTTAAGCGATCGTTATCCTGCGAGGAGAGCGAAATTTGTTTGCACAGTACATGATGTTTCTGACCTTCAAGCGTCAGCCACGCTTCTTCATCGCCATACAGGCTATCCCCGGTTGTTTCAATGGTCAGTGGTAATCCCTGAACCTCACGGTTGAGGATGCGATCGGCTGAATGATTGGCATGCCAGATAAGACCCTTGCCATCAATCGCCACCACGCCGCGGTCCATAGCATCGATCAGAAGCCGAAATGCGCCAAGCGTTTCCTGCGCGCGTAAACGCTCCAGGCATTCAAAGACCTTACTGGAGATCATTACGGCGATTTGCTCAATAAAGGTGACAAATTTATCAATCTGGCTCAGTAACGTGTCACGCTGTGCCTGGGTTGAGCAAATAATCCCGATCACGCCAATCACGCGATTATTGAGAAAAATGGGTGCGTTCAAATCCAGCATTTCAGAACAGTAGTGGTGTTTTTCACATAACTGACACAACGGATGCTCGCCGGGATTTTTGATCAGAACCGTTTCCCGCACCTGCAATACGTGACGATAGATGTAGCCATTTTTGGCCACGTTCTCATTGAGCATATGTCGGTATTTCCCGGTACCCGCGATGCGCATTAAAGATTCATCAATGATTTCAACGTCCGTGCCCGTTATGCCAGAAATAGCGTCGGCATAATTGCATATATCATCCTGAATATTGCTGAGTACTGAAATCATGGTACTTCTCCGGCAGTGTGTCGCATTTCTCAAGGAAAATGATAAATAGGCGAAGCAATGCAAAAATGATTTGCGAAAAATCAATCTATCACGCTGTTTTTGGATGTTTTTCTTATTTTATCTTCAGCGATCACACTATTTATCAATAATGAGAATTTATCAAAATGAGGCGATAAACTGACGCAGTGATATTTTTTGGTGTCAATTTTTAATTCTATTTAATTTATTGAAATTAAAGCCTTTATTAAAATATTTATAAGAATTTACTCGGTTAATAAAAAGCTGGTAAGCATTTTGCTCTATTGCCAATACCGATAACGGAAATATCTCTGTATTGCACCGATCACAGGGAATGAAATACCAGGACAATGAGGTTTTATGATGCAGGAAAACTTATCATTTTTTATTAACCAGACACCGTTTACCGAACATCCGAACGCGCCGTTGGCACCGTTTAGCCGCCAGGAACTGGTAAAAGCGTTGAATTTTCATCGGTCTATTCCGGGCTACGCGCCGACGCCGCTGTATACGCTACCGGCGCTTTCACAAAAACTGGGCGTTAAAAATATCTACCTCAAAGATGAATCTCAGCGTTTTGGCCTGAAAGCCTTTAAAGCGCTGGGTGGCTCCTATGCGATGGCGTGCCATATCGCTGAATTAGTTGGTAAGGATATCAGCGAGCTGCCGTTTGACGTGATGACCAGCGAAGAGGTACGCCACGATCTGCAAACCGTCACGTTTGCCACTACTACTGATGGCAACCACGGTCGCGGTGTGGCATGGATGGCGCGCCAACTGAAGCAAAACGCCGTGGTGTATATGCCGAAGGGTTCTTCGCAGCAACGTCTGGCCTCTATCCGTAACGAAGGCGCTACCGCTGAGATTGTCGATATGAACTACGACGATGCGGTTCGTATGACCGCAGAGCAGGCCGAAAAGTATGGCTGGATAGTGGTGCAGGATACCGCGTGGGAAGGATACGAAAAGATCCCGCAGTGGATTATGCAGGGCTACGGCACGCTAATGCTGGAGGCGATAGATCAGCTGCATCAGGTTGCGCCGACGCACATTTTTGTGCAGGCAGGCGTCGGCTCGTTTGCCGGAATGGTTCAGGGAATGGTGACGGCAGCCTGGGGGGAGAATCGCCCGAAAGTGATCGTCGCCGAAGCGTTAATTGCCGATTGCCTCTACCGCTCAGCCCGTTCGAAAGAGGGAGATGCCATTGCGGTGGGCGGTGATTTACAAACCGTGATGGCCGGTCTCGCCTGCGGTGAGGCGAACAGTATCGGCTGGAAACTGCTGCGCGATTATGCCAACGCATTTGCCTCCTGTCCTGATGAAGTTGCAGCGTTGGGCATGCGCATGTTGGGCAACCCGCTGGCAGGTGATCCACAGATTATTTCGGGTGAGTCAGGTGCGGTTACTACCGGTCTGCTGACGCTGCTGATGACCTCGCCTGAACTGGCGCAAACGCGTGAGCAACTGGGGCTGGATGCGCACTCTCGTGTGCTGTTAGTCAGCACCGAAGGGGATACCGACCCGCAACAATATCTGGATATTGTCTGGGGCGGTCAGTACCCGGGCATCAACAAATAATTCCCTGATTGAGAGATATAACGGAGAAACCCATGTTATCTGCAAACCGCATTGAAGAAGTCATTAAAAACTGTCAGGCGCTGATCCAACAAAAAAGTTATTCCGGTCAGGAAGGGGAAGTGGTTAATGCCATAAAAACAATGATGCAGCATTACCAATTCGATGACATCCACGTTGATAAGTACGGCAACATTGTTGGCGGCATTGTCGGCAACCAGCCGGGGAAAACGCTGGTTTTCGATGGACATATCGATACCGTGCCGGTGAATGAAGAGAAGTGGTCCCGCAACCCATACGGCGGCGATATTGAAGATGGCAAAATTTATGGTCGCGGCACAACAGACATGAAAGGCGCCGTGGCGGCGATGATCTCCGCCGTGGGCTTTTTCGGTCAGGACAATCAGCGAAATTTTGCCGGGAAAATCTACGTTGCGTGCATCGTGCATGAAGAGTGTTTTGAAGGTATTGCTGCCCGCCTGGTCAGCGAGCGCTATAAGCCAGACTACGTGATCATCGGTGAAGCTTCCGAGTTAAACCTGAAAATTGGTCAGCGTGGCCGTGCTGAGATTGTGGTCGAAACCTTTGGTAAGCCCGCGCACTCCGCTAACCCACAGGCGGGGATTAACGCGGTGTACAAAATGGCGCAATTGATCGACAAAATTCGCACGATCACGCCGCCGACGCATCCGGTTCTGGGGCCTGGCATTCTGGAACTGACCGACATTAAATCTTCGCCGTACCCGGGAGCCTCGGTGGTACCGGATTACTGTCGCGCAACCTACGATCGCCGTTTGCTGGTGGGTGAAACCAAAGAAAGCGTGATTGCTCCGCTGGAAAATGCGCTTGCCGAACTTATTGCTCAGGATCCGCAGTTTAAGGCCCGAGTGTCCTACGCGGTGGGTCAGGAGTCTTGCTATACCGGCGCCACGATTGAGGGAGAGCGTTTCTTCCCCGGCTGGGTGTACGACGAGTCCGACGAATTCGTGCAGGCAGCGTTGGCGGGCGTTCGCGAGGCTGGCTTTAATCCAACCATTACGCAGTACTCATTTTGTACCAACGGTAGCCACTATGCGGGCGAAGCGGGAATCAAAACCATCGGCTTCGGTCCTTCACGAGAAAACCTGGCACACACCATTGATGAGTATATCGAGATCGATCAGTTAACCGGCTCGGCCAGCGGCTATTACAGCATCATCCAGACACTCTATCGCCAATAAAAATAAAGATAACCACCTCTTACCTTACAGGCGGTGTCGCTCAGCAGCACCGCCATGGAGAATAACGATGAAAACCATTTTCAAAAACGGAAATGTAATCGATGGGACGGGCAGTGAAGGCAGGATTGCCGATGTGATGGTTGATGAAGGACGTATTGTCGAAATCGGTCAAATTGAGGTTGGCATCAATGAACAGGTAATTGATGCAACAGGAAAAATTATTTGCCCTGGCTTTATTGATACCCATACGCACTCTGACCTGTCGGCCATTATTAACCCCGCGCTGTCGGCAAAAATTCGTCAGGGTATCACCACCGAACTGTTGGGCCAGGATGGCGTCGCCTTAGCACCGCTACCTGAAGAATATATTCCAGCCTGGCGTAAAAATATCGCCGGGCTGGACGGTGACACCGACAAAATTGACTGGAAGTATAAAAATACAGACGGTTATCTCAATCTGCTGGCATCGCGTCATCCGGCGACAAACCTCGCGTATTTAGTTCCTCATGGCAACGTGCGCATGGAAGCGATGGGTCTGGATGGGCGTCCTTCAACCCGTGAAGACGTGGCGAAGATGTGTGAAGTCCTTGAGCGGGAGCTAAAGGCTGGGGCATTTGGACTTTCCACTGGACTTATCTATATGCCTTGCGCTTTTGGTGATACTGCCGAAATGATTGAACTGTGTAAGGTCACGGCGAAATATGACGGGATCTTTGTGGTGCATCAGCGCAGTGAAGCTGACGATATTATCAACTCAACCCAGGAACTGATTGATATCGCCAAAGCCACCGGCGTCTGGCTACATATTTCGCATATGAAGGTTTGCGGCAAGAAAAACTGGGGGCTGATCGACCAGATGCTGGGCATGCTGGAACAGGCGCAGGAAGAGGGAATTCGTATCTCTTTCGACCAGTATCCGTATGTGGCGGGCAGTACGATGCTTGGCGTGATCCTGCCGCCCTGGGTTCACTCCGGTGGTACGGACAAATTACTTGAGCGTCTCGCCTCGCCCGAACTGCGCGCCAAAATGATTGATGATATTCAGCAGGGTATTCCTGGCTGGGATAACTTTATCGATTTTGCCGGTTTGGACCAGATTTTTGTCACCAGCGTAAAAACGGCAAAAAATCAGGATGCTGTCGGTTTGAACCTCGTCCAGTTGGGCGAGCTGCGCGGAAAAGATCCGTACAACGCCACCTTCGATCTGCTCTTTGAAGAGGAAAACGCCGTGGGGATGGTCGACTTCTACGGTACCGAAGAGCACGTGATTAAGTTTCTCTGTCGACCTGAGCAAAACGTCTGTACCGACGGCTTAATGGGGGCTGGCAAACCGCACCCGCGCGTGTTTGGCGCATTCCCTCGCGTACTCGGTAAATATGTCCGTGAAGAGGGATGTCTGAGCTGGGAAGCGGCAATCCGCAAGATGACGGGGAAACCTGCTGAAGTATTGGGTTTGCAGGATCGCGGACTGCTGAAGGTAGGTTATGCAGCGGATATTGTGATGTTCGATCCGAACACAATTACGGATAAAGGCACTTTTGTGGAACCCAATCAGTACCCGGAAGGGATTGAAATTGTCATGGTTAATGGGCGCATTGCCTTAATCAATGGCACGGAAAGTTATGCCTGTAGCGGTACGGTTATTAGAAAACAATATTAATAAATAACGCTAAACACGCATGGATCTATCGCGACTATTTATGGCCGCGGTAGATCACTACACCCTAAGGACATCACAATGAACCTACAAACGTCTTTACCTTCAGGTAAACCCAAGACCTGGAAAGCAAGATATACCGTCCTGACCCTGATCTGGCTGGCGTGGCTGCTCTCTTTTCTCGACAGAATGGTGATGAGCGTTTCGCTCCCTTATATTGGCAAAGATTTAAATCTTGATACGACTCAACAAGGTTTAATTATTAGCGCCTTTTTTATTGGTTATGCTGCGTTTCAAATTCCCGGTGGATTACTGGCGGATAAATTTGGCTCGCGCAAAATCATGGCCATTGGTATTGCATGGTGGTCTGTGTTCACCAGCTTAACCGGCGCTGTGCTGACGCTGCCGCTGATGTTAGCAGTACGATTCTTCTTTGGTATCGGTGAGGGATGTTTCCCGTCGGCCTCATGGAAGATGATATCAACCTATTTCCCGTCGAAAGAGCGTGGTCGCGCCACGGCGATTCAGTCAACGGTTAACACCTTAGGCCCAGCGCTGGCGGTAGTTGTGGCGGCAAGCATCATCGGGGCATTTGGCTGGCACATGGTTTTTATCGTGCTGGGTATTCCCGGTCTGTTTATCGCGGCAGGTATCTACTTATTTACGCGTGACAACCCGAAAGATCACCCTGCCATTACGCAGCAAGACCTGGCGGAGCTGGCTGCTGACGATCAGGGGAGCCTGCAAAACACCAGCGCTATCGCGTTTAAAGACGTACTCAAAATGCCAGTGCTCTGGCAAATGGCCAGTATCTGGTTTTTGTTTGATATCACCTTTTGGGGTTTTTCAACCTGGCTACCAAGCTACCTGATTACCGTACGAGAGTTTTCTCTGGCAAAGACCGGTGTCATGGCGGCCATTCCCTTCCTGTTCGGGGCAGGCGGAACATTATTAGGCGGTTATTGCTCAGACAAATTCAAACCCCAGCGTAAAACGCTGTATGTCGTAACCTCTGTTATTGCCGCGGGATTCCTGTATCTGACTTTCAGCGTGAGCAGTGCAGATATGGCGGTGGTTTATCAGTGTGTCTCAGCCCTGTTCATGTTCTTTGCCATGGCGACGTTCTGGGGCATTCTGATGGATACGATCCCGAGCAACATCATGGGGCGGGCATCCGGTATTGTTAACTTTGGCGGCCAGATGGCGGGGGTTGTATCAGCGCCTATCATCGGCTGGCTTATCCAAAGTAGTGGCGGAAGCTATAACAGCGCCTTTATCTTTATGATTGCTGCACTGTTGTGCTCAGCTGTCGTTACACTGACAGTCAAAAGCTCGCACGCAGTGGGAGCGTTGCCCAGTAAAGCCTGATTAATGTCTCTCTTGTGGCTCTGCTGTTCCAGAGCCACATTAAGGATGACGGAAATAAGTGATTAAGAGCCTATCCCATTAGGCTCTTAGTGGAAACTCAGGAATCGGTTTGATAGAAATGCAGAGGATCTTTTAATCGTTTTCTCTAAGGAAAACAGTATAGGATTTTGTAAACTACAAAAATGAGATGTTTTGTTATCTCTTTTATCTATAACAGGAAAGGGGTAAAAAACCTTATTTTTAGGGAAGCATTCTGTATAAATGCTCATATGGTTTAATACTTCGCTGTTCAATGGTTTGGCCTTGTTACATATCTCGTTGGCGAATGCGCTGCATTTGCTGCAATTACAACGACATGCAGAATATTCAGTCGAGGTGAGGGAATCATTATTGCCAATATTAAATCCTAGCTTTCCTCGCCGGATATAAGCATCCATTATTCCACTGGCTTCATATTTTAGCAGTAATCCCTCCCGTTCACTCCGCGTTAAAGATGGCGATAATATATAACTCAGCAACAAGGTGGTTCTTTCATTTATGGATGGATATAGATTTAACTTGTTGATCTGTTTCGTCTTAATGATGAAATAGGACGCGATGACAAAGCCAAGGCATCGAGCGGTACTCATCTGCAGATCCCAGTTGTCTTTTTGTACGGTATATTCGAAAGTTACAGGCATGAGTGAATGTTCGTACGCTAGAAAGTCGGCAATAAACTCCATGGTCCTGATATACGGAAGTTGGTTGCCATTCATCTTGATGTATTGATGCTGGCAACACATCAAATGAACCAATTCATGAAAGAAAACGAAGTTCATAAAAGAGCAGGCGGTGTTAAGAGATACCTCTACTGAATGTATGTCAACGCGATTGGCTATAATACATAGCGCTGTATCGGCTAAGGCTGTGTGTTTAAATATGGAGGCAAGATCGAGACTGATGTTTAAGTTGTATGTTCCTGCAACAATAATTACCCATGAATAGAATCTGTGATTAATTGCAATATATGCAATATCTTCGTGGATAACTATCTGGATTAATGGTTCATTTTCGTTCACAAAACCCCATACGGTTTTGTTCACCGGGATGAGTGAGTCTTTACCCAGCTAGGCTTCGATCATCAAATCCAGCTCAGTAAATGAGTACCATGTAATATCGGTATCAATATTTTCAGGTGAACACCAGGATTGATAAGGCCATGCGTCAGGCATTGTGTCAGGGAATACAACATTGTTTAATGATTCTCGTATTTGATTCATTTTGCTATACGCCATCAATCAATTGCTTTGCTTACTACCAGAAGAGAAGCGTAAGTTGCTGTTCTGGTAACCTATTTTTCTCCTTAGAATGTGAAAGTGGTGCTTTTAACGTTGGCCGGTTTTTCTTCCCGCCAGGTTGTGCCAGTGTACGATCCTTCTGGATTTACAGTTTCTCCAAAATTCAGGTTAGTAAAATTGTTATCACCCGAAAGTATGAAAAAATGCTCTATCTTATTTTTTTAGCAGCGCATCGATGTAACCTGGAAATTTGAAATGCGCTGTTTCTGCTCTATTTAAGCATAAAGACAAGTGTAGGATAATTTCATATAGAAATAAAATTAACAAAAAACTGTCGTAGGCAACGTATTGAAAAACAATATTTGTTTTTAATGTAAAGTTGCTGGCATAGAAATGTGCATAGGAATGTTCAACGTAAGCGGCCATTTGATGGCGGTTTTCCACCATGCCACCCTAACGGGAGGTTCGTCAAATGAGGGGCATTTTCCGTATTTTTTACGGTTCTAATGCTTACTACGCTATTGATATTAATAGTTTTGTTAAGAATGAACCCTAATAAATGAAAGACCTGTCCTACATGTGTAGGAATTTTCCTTTACGTTGTGTTAATGATTTGATATTTACAAAGGTTCAAAGTTTAATTTTTGTAAATCAAAATGTTATTTTTATGATTTATTCATTCGAATTATGAAAAAATAATAAAATATACGCGTGGCTATGCTAGAATTTTCCTCTTAAAGTCTTGCGTTTATAAAACATAATATTGAAGACTCATCTGCTCTATAGCCATCGCCTCTCTTTATTTATCGGGATTCTTATACGCAATGAACGCGATAATCGTTGACGATCACCCATTGGCTCGCATTGCCATCCGCAACTTACTCGATACCAATGGTATCGCTGTGACCACCGAACTCGACAGTGGGGATCAAGTGGTTCAAACCGTTGAAAAAACTAAACCGGAGCTGTTGATTATCGATGTGGATATTCCGGGTATCAGTGGCATCGAAGTGCTGGAGCAGCTGAGAAAGCGGCACTATGCTGGTGTAATCATTATCATTTCAGCCAAAAATGAATTTTTTTACGGCAAACGTAGCGCCGAATACGGTGCTAACGGATTTGTGAGTAAAAAAGAAGGTATGAATAATATTCTTGCCGCAATTGAAGCAGCAAAAAATGGCTATAGCTATTTTCCCTTTTCCCTTGAGCATTTTACTGGTTCATCCGTCAGCGAGCAGGATAAGCTTGATACATTGTCGAACCAGGAAATGAGAGTATTGCGTTATATCCTTAATGGCATGGATTACAGCACAATTGCCAGCAAAATGAATATCAGTAATAAAACGGTAAGTACCTATAAAAGCAGGTTGATGGAAAAATTAGATTGTTCATCATTAATGGAAATTTATGATTATGCGCAGAGAAATAAAATAGGATAGAGTAATGCTGGAACGCTTTTTTATTTTTTTGATGGTCATCTTTACCATCGGGTTGTCTACGGGTGTAAGCTCAGCTCGGCAAGTTGAGCTAAAAAGTAACTATAATACCTCAGTGCAAAATATCGGCTTGAACAGGGAAGAAACAAACTGGTTAGCGCATAAAAAAACCTTGGTTGTTGGCACCTGGTTACCGGAAGTCTCCCCCATTGTTTATCAAAATAGCGGTGAATATTATCGGGGCGTCAACGCGGATTACCTTGCGTTAATGCAAAAGAACCTCAATCTAAAAATCATTATAAAGCAGTATGATAATGAGCAAGAGGCGCTGGCCGCGCTCGCCAATAACGATGTTGATACGCTGATAACCCAACTGTCCCGACGCCAGGATGTTGGCGGGAATTTGTTGCGCACTTCGGCATTGCTGACCACGTGGCCGACGCTTGTAACATCGCTAAAAAACACTCTGCTGCCGCTGACCTCGAACCATCAGGTTAGCGTCGCGTGTGTGCGGGATTGCCCTTTTCTCGATGTTATCCAGGGGGCTTTTCCTGAGGCTAAAGTCTCATTTTATGACGATGAGTATCAGGCTATGGCGTCGGTAGTGAATGGCGATAACCAATATTATATTGGTAACAATATCACCAGCAGTCATTGTATCTCTCGATACTTCTCACAATCACTGGTTATTACGCACTACTTTGATAAGCAAGAACAATATAATTATTTTGTCGTTAACGAAGATCAGCCTGTATTAAGAAATATTCTTGATGGTTTCATTACGTCAATCAGTAATGAAATTCATATGCAAGTCATGCAGAACTGGCTGAACCGCGGCAACCTTGCCTATCTGAATGCGCCTATTCCTTTCACCGATCAGGAAAAAGCGTGGTTGAAGAAAAAGCATGTTATCCGCATTTTAATCAACCCAGATTACTCGCCCTATACGCTGGTCGATCGCAGTGGTGAGTTACGCGGTATTATTGGTGATTTGCTGAATATTATTCATCTGCAAACGGGGCTCGATTTTGAACCCATTTTAGCTAGCTCCAAAAGTGAGCAGACAAAGCGAATAAGCGGCGAACAGTGGGATATGTATCCCACTATCACGCTAACTCATCAAAACCCGAGCAATTCGGCCTTTAGCGATCCGCTGATGAATGTGGCATTTGTGATGATCACTTCCCGTGAGGAAACCGCCGAATCACTACTGGAGAAGCCGATACGTATTGCTTTGCCTGCCGGGCATGTGCTGGAAAGCGAGCTGAAGCAACGCTATCCGCAGGCCACCTGGGTGAATGCGGATACTGGCAGTGTTGCGATGGCCATGGTCAAGGAGGGCAGCGTTGATGCGGCAATCGCTACCGAATTGTCGGCAAGATTTATGGTCGATCATTACTACCAGAAAAATATGCACTTTTTTAGGCTTCCAGATATGCCTGGTGCGTCGGTAAGTTTTGCAATCTCTCCCCGCGAGCCGATGTTGAAGTCTGTTATGGATAAAGCGCTACAGGCTATACCGCCACGTGAAATTTTGCAGATGACGGAGAGGTGGTCGAAAATTTCCAATACGCAGGTCGATTTCTGGAGTCGATATAGCAAACAGTTCTATCAACTGGGGATATTCGCGCTGCTGCTGATAGCAATTAGCCTGATCTGGGGGATCTCACTCTCCCGTGAGGTAAATAAAAGGAAACAATCGCAGCGGCTACTGGAAGAGCAGCTTCATCTCAAAGAAGCATTATCTCAAGAACTGGAAAACGAAAAGAATAAAGCGATTGAAGCAACCAAGGCCAAAAGTCGCTTTCTGGCGAGTATGAGCCATGAATTACGTACTCCGGTAAGTTCGATTGTTGGCTTTGTGGAATTACTGTCGAGTTCAGAACTCAGCCCGGCACAGCGAAAAGAGGCGATTGCCCTTACCGGGGCGACGGCCCAGTCATTGCTTGGGCTGATCGGTAAGATACTGGATGTGGATAAGATTGAGTCTGGTAAATACCAGGTTGTTCCTCAATGGACGGATCTCTCGCAGCTCATTGAATTGCAGTGTCACTCTTTCGATGCCTTAGCCAGACAGAAAGGCATTACGCTTGCCTGCGTTAGCCAGTTGCCGGCGAACGAGCGGGTATTTGTCGATCAGCAGGCTTTGCGGCAAATTCTCACCAACCTGGTGGGTAATGCGTTGAAGTTTACCGAGCAGGGCAGCATTCATGTAACGGCCCGTTTGACGCCTGAGGGAGAGAATCACGGTACCCTGACTATTGCCATTAGCGACACCGGTTGCGGTATTAGTGAAGAGGAGCAGGCGGGGCTGTTTCAGCGTTACGCCCAGGGACGCTGCGGGCGTCAACAAACCGGTTCTGGACTGGGGTTATTTATCTGCAAAGAACTGGTGACGTTGATGGGTGGGACGCTGGAGTTGATGAGCGTCCCGTTGCAAGGAACCACGTTTACCATAACGCTGCCGGTTGAAACGGCTCGACAGTCGATTGTATCGGATGGCGATGCGCCCGGTACTCTGTTACCGCTTCCGTGTCTGTCTATTTTGATAGCTGACGATAATCCAACCAATCGCCTGCTGCTCAAGCGACAGTTGAATGCCATTGGCTACAGCGTGGATGAAGCGTGTGATGGGGAGGAAGCAGAAGCCAAACTGGCGAAGAAATCGTACGATCTGCTGATAACCGATGTAAATATGCCGAAAAAAGACGGGTTTGATCTCGCGGCTTCGCTACGTCGTCAACAGCCGAATTTACAAATATGGGGACTGACGGCCAGCGCACTTCCACAGTCACGCGATCGATGCCTGCAAAATGGTATGAACTTGTGCCTGTTCAAGCCTGTGTCGATTCAGACACTGACCCATGAATTGAGTAAAATCGAAACCGGTTATGCGTCTCCTTGTACAATCCGGCATTTGAAATTCAATGTGTTGACGGAAAATACCGGCGGCGATCGCGCACTGATGAACGAGATTCTCGAGACATTTCGCGAGGCAACGCTGAATGATATACAAGCGGCTGAGAAAGCCGTTCTGCAAGATGAACCTCAGCTGTTTTTGCGAGCTCTTCACCGGTTGCATGGCTCGGCGCAAATTCTGGGTATCACTGCGCTACAGAACCTGTGCGAACCTTTCGAATCCAGACGACATGACGATCTTCCTCTGGCAGTACGCGAGGAGGCATTGCAGAAGATTATTGCTGTTATGCGGGAAATTGAGATTGAGATAGACAGTCTGATTAGCCATTAATCCCCCTGATCGGGTAGCTGTAGCTGCCCGATCAGGAGAGAAAGTCCTGGTTCAACACTCCGTAGTGCTGAGTACTACTGGCCTGCGCCGATCATCTCGCTATCGACCACAATGCCATCTTCAGCACCTTTTAACACAAGGTTTGCTTCATAGTATTTACCGGAAGCCAGCAGTTTTTGCGCGCTGGCAACGGCTTTACGAGTCTGATTCAGAGGCATCAGGTATTGGGTCTGAAGCACGCTGATACCAGCCAGTTGCAGAGTATCCACTGCACCTTTCCAGTCGCCTTTGGCCATTTTGCCATTCGCTGTTTTGATAGCGGATTCTTTGGCCGGAGTCGCAATATAGTCTTCTGACAGCGCGACCGTAGCGTTAATAACCACGTACTGATCGTCAATCATCTTGGCTTTAGGCGCAGCTTTTACAAATTTCGCCCAATCTTTGCTGTCGCCTGCCAGCAGGGAAGCCGCGTCATCGGTTAATTTTTTAGCGCTGTCAGGCTGTCCATGAAACAGGGCCAGACGAGCAAGCTGAATATCACGCATCGCATTTGCGCCTTGCACTGCGACCTGCATAACATCGGCAGCTTCTTTTTGTACATTTGCGGTAGCAGCTTGCGCCGGAGTGGTTGTGGTAGCAGTAGCAGCCATCACTGGTGCTGAACCCATCATGGTTGCAAGCACACCCGCAAGAATAATCTTTTTCATTACTTTCTCCTGAATAAATTTGGTATATGTCACCAAACGCAATAAGCATATTAAATAATGTTAAAGAGAGGAATCAGAGCCAAGATAGAATAATGACCGTTTAATCCTACAAGTGTCAGATGTCTGACATGTGTAGGAATATACGCATAGCGACATTCTCTTGTTCTTATATACGCTTCCTTAGTGGAAGTCTTATCATTCCATTGTAAGTAACATATGTTGAGTGAGTAATAATTCTTGTGTCAACAGGTTACATTGCGTTTATGTATAACGGAGGATGTATGTTTGTTTTTAATCAGCGTAGCCTGAGAGCGTTTAATGAAAAAACACTCGTTCATTATAAAAAGCACGCGACGATTATGGCGGTGTTGATGTTGATTTGTGGCATCTGCTGCTTGATTTATCCGATTGCTGCAGGTGTTTATTTAAGTTATGCAACCGGCTTTATGTTCCTGGTATGTGGTTTCTATTCTATTTATAGCCTGTTTAGCTCAGGTAAAAAGCAATTGAAAGCCAAATTTACCTATGCCTTTTTTGCTATCGCGTGGTTACTGCTGGGTTACTGTTTCCTCGTGAATCCTGTGATAGGCATGAATTCACTGGCAATGGTATTTTGCTGCCTGTTTATTCTGGGGGGGATTTTTCGTATCGCCTCTGGGGTCAAACTGTTCCGTAGCCCGGGTTATGGATGGAACATTTTTATTGGTATTTTTGACCTGCTTATTGCCGGCGTATGGCTGAATATGGATCCCGACAGATCGTATGTATTTACCTCAATTTTTATTGGTGTCGAGATGATCTTTAGTTCTTTAGCTTTTATCAGCCTGCGTAGAAATGCGACGCTGGTTAAAACTGATAAGCTCGCCGATAAAAATTAATGCTAACTCTGGAGCGCATAGTGAATATTAAGATGATGGTTTCTGCAGCTATTCTTGTGACCTCTGTTATGGCACCAATGACCCGTGCTTTTGCTACTCAGGCAACGGAAGCTGCGCCACAAGATATGACCTGTAAAGAATTTGTTGATATGAGTCAGCAATACAAGACGGCAATTGCCTTTGTGATTGTTAATAAAAATTCTGACTTTAAAGGCGATGATTATGTTCCCCTGCATGAGGTGGAAACGGAAGCTGTACCGAAAATGGTTAAAATGTGCCATCAGCATCCGAATACAAAACTGGGTGAACTGGCTGTAAATCTGAAAGGTTCCGGTCTGCACTATTGATTAACCGTTTTGATAGCCTGGCTTTAGTTAGAATTGACAACCTCTGTTCCTACCCTCAGTCGTTCCTTATAAAAAATCCGCGTAATGCTTACCCTGCTATCCACGAGAAACTCGCTGGATAGCCGTGCTCGCTAATAACCGTAGACCTGACAAACGAAGCCCCATCCCTGGAAATTTAATAATCTAAACCCAGGGATAGGGCAGGGGATCAGCGTCGAGCTTTAAATCGCGCTAACGTATTTTCAACGAGGACAAAGAACACTGGAACAAAATAGATTGCCAGTACCGTCGCGACCAGCATCCCACCGATAACCCCCGTACCGACGGCATTTTGCGCACCAGAGCCCGCGCCGTTGCTTATTGCCAGTGGAATAACCCCCAGGATGAAGGCGAGTGAGGTCATCAGAATTGGACGTAAGCGCATTTGCGCGGCTTCCACCGCAGCCTCAAGCGGTGTTTTCCCTTCTTTCTGCATAATCTCGACGGCAAACTCGACGATCAGAATGGCGTTTTTAGCCGACAGCCCCATGGTGGTGAGCAGGCCGACCTGGAAATAAACATCATTGCTCAGGCCACGCAGATCGGTAGCCAGTAAAGCGCCGACCACCCCGATTGGCACAACCAGCATCACCGAGAACGGGATCGACCAGCTTTCATACAGTGCCGCCAGCGCCAGAAACACGACGATCAGCGAAATGCCGTACAGCATTGGTGCCTGGTTTGTGGATAGCGCCTCCTGATAAGATAGACCAGTCCAGGCATAGCCGACGCCTGCGGGCAGTTTATTAATCAGCGATGCCATAAATTTCATCGCATCACCGCTGCTTTTCCCTTCAACCGGCTGGCCCAGAATTTCCATTGCTGGTTGACCGTTGTAGCGTTCAAGGCGAGGAGAACCGTAGGTCCACTCGGTGGATGAGTAGGCGGAGAGCGGGGTCATGGAACCGGAGGCGTTACGTACGTACCAGTGGTTGATATTGTCCGGCAACATACGGAACGGCGTATCGGCCTGGACATACACTTTTTTTACGCGCCCCTGGTTCAGGAAATCATTGACATAGCGACTACCAAACGCGGTGGAGATGGTCTGATTAATATCCGATAACGCAACGCCCATAGCTTCAGCCTTTTTGGCGTTGACGTGAATGCGGAACATCGGTGTATCTTCCAGACCGTTCGGACGCACCCCGTCGACCTCACCGGATGACTGGTTGGCCAAAGCCAGAAGCTGGTTCCGCGCCTGCATCATTTTTTCATGCCCAAGATTACCGTTATCCAGCAGCTCCATATCAAACCCTGATGCAGTGCCCAATTCTGCGACCGCCGGTAAATTGAACGGATAAACGACGGCATTATTGATGGTGCTTAAGGCCATCATTGCCCGTCGAATAATGGCGGTAACCGAGTTTTCTTCGCCAACGCGTTCTGACCAGGGCTTCAGGCTGATAAACGCCAGACCGTTGTTTTGTCCCTGGCCGCTGAAACCAAATCCGCCGACGGTGAAAACAGAAGCAACGTTTTTCTGCTCTTTCGTCAGGTAGTAGTCGGTTATTTCCCCGAGCACTTTACTGGTGTTCACCATCGTTGAACCCGAAGGCAATTGTGCCGTGGTCATGAATACCCCCTGATCTTCTTCAGGCAGAAACGAGGTCGGAGTGCGTAAAAACAGCATAATCATGCCCGCGCCAATGACTAAATAGACGACCATATAACGGCCTGTGCGACGTAGCAGTCTACGGGTGCTGTCCGTGTAGTGCTGAGTGCATTTCTCCATGAAGTGATTGAAACGGGTAAACAGAAAATGTGTGTTTTCCTTTTCTCCTTCATGGGATTTCAACAACATAGCGCAAAGTGCAGGCGTCAGGCTCATTGCCACAAATACCGACAGCAGCATGGAGGAGATTAAGGTGATGGAAAACTGACGGAAAATTTCACCCGTTGCCCCGCTCATAAACGCCATCGGCATAAATACGGCGGATAACACGACGGCAATACCAACCAGCGCCCTCTGGAGCTGGCCCATTGCTTTATGCGTTGCCGCTTTTGGAGACAAGTGCTCTTCAGCAATAATACGTTCTACGTTCTCAACCACCACGATGGCATCATCGACCAACAGCCCTATCGCCAGCACCATGCCAAACATCGTGAGCGTGTTAATCGAAAAACCGGCGACGTCGAGTATTGCAAAGGTTCCGAGGATAACCACCGGAACGGCGATAGTGGGGATAAGCGTCGCACGGAAACTCTGCAAAAACAGATACATGACGAGGAATACCAGAATGATTGCCTCGATCAAAGTATGAAAAACACCTTGAATCGAAATCTCGATAAACGGCGTGGTGTCATAGGGATAAACGGTTTTCATACTGGCCGGAAACCAGGCCGATAATCTGTTCAGCTCTTGTTTGACCGCCTGGGACGTTGCCAGGGCATTGGCACCAGCGGCAAGTTTAATCGCAATCCCGGCGGCGGGTTTGCCGTTGTAACGTGCAACCGTTGCATAATTTTCCGCACCCAGCTCAATGCGCGCGACATCGCGCAGCAGAACCTGAGAACCATCTTGCTGAACTTTAAGGAAGATCTTGCCAAATTCATCGGTCGTTTGCAGACGCGTCTGGACGATTATCGACGCATTTAACTGCTGATCGGCTGACTGAGGCATACCCCCCAACTGCCCGCCAGATATCTGATTATTCTGCACTTTGAGCTGGGTAATGACGTCCTCGGGAGTGAGGTTATACTTGTCGAGCTTTTGTGGATCCAACCAGATGCGCATGGCGTATTGCGAACCGAATAACTGTACGCTCCCCACCCCGGCAGTGCGGCTTAGCGGATCTTTAATGTTCGAGGCCACATAGTCGGCAATATCATATTGGCTCAGGCTGTTATTATCAGAGATAAAACCGGCAACCATTAAGATATTGCTGCTGGATTTATCAACGCTGATCCCTTGCTGTTGTACTTCCTGTGGCAAGGAAGGCATCGCCAGCTGCAGTTTATTCTGTACCTGAACCTGCGCAATATCGGGTGACGTACCCGTTTTGAAGGTCAGGATAATCGAGGCATTACCTGCCGCATCGCTGGTGGATGACATATACATCAGGCCATCAAGACCATTCATATTCTGTTCAATCACCTGGGTGACGGAGTCTTCAACGGTCTTTGCGTCAGCCCCTGGGTAGGCAGCGCTGATGGTAATGGTTGGGGGCGCAATTTGTGGATATTGGGCGACAGGCAGGTTCATTATCGCGATACCGCCCGTAAACATCATGATAATAGCGAGCACCCAGGCGAAAACCGGGCGCTCAATAAAAAAGTTGGCCATGAAGAAAGTGTCCTTAATGCCTGAAATATTACTGTTCAGCTACCGTGTCAGGTGTGTTCAGTTTTGAAGGGAGGACCCGGGCTTTGATTCCCGGACGAATTCTTTGTAATCCGGACACAATGACCCGATCGCCAGGATGTAATCCCGCGGTCACTAACCATTGATTACCAACGGCCTTCACTGCGTTTATTTCACGCAGTTGCACTACGTTTTCCTGGTCAAGGATCAGCGCGGTGGCTTTTCCTTGTTCGTTATGCGTAATTCCTTGCTGGGGGACCATCAACACGTTTTGTTGACTGCCTTCGTCCAGCAACGCCGTGACATACATACCGGGTAAAATTTCACCTTCAGGATTGGGAAATACGGCGCGCAGGGTTACCGAACCGGTGGTCTCATCAACAGCGGGATCGGAAAACTCAAGCGTACCGGTATGGCGATAGGGCTTGCCGTTTTCCAGCATCAGTTCAACCGGAATTTTGCCTTGTTGCTGGGCGATTTGTCCGTTGGCTTTCTCTTCTTTCAGGCGTAAGAAGTCCTGTACTGACTGGGTTAAATCAACATAAATCGGATCTAATCTCTGAACGGTGACCAGCGCGTTTTCCTGATTGGCAGTAACCAGGGCACCCACGGTCACGGAGGATTTACCGCTAATGCCATCAATGGGCGAGGTAACATTGGCGTATCGAAGATTGATGGTGGCTTGTTCAAGATCCGCTTTAGCGACGGCAACATTGGCTTGCGCTTCATTAAGCTGTGAACGCGTCGTGTCATAGTCCTGGCGGCTGACGTAATTAGATTTTATTAATGCTGACTGCCGATTGAGTGTCAGACGAACATTATTGGCGGTAGCCTGTGCCTTTGCCAACGCGCCTTTGGCTGAGTCCAGTCGTGCCTGCAGCGGGGCTGGATCAATTTGATACAGTGATTCTCCTTTGCTGACTTTATCACCTTCAACAAAGTTGCGTTTTATGATGATCCCACCAACCTGAGGGCGGATTTCGGCGATCTCGAACGCAAGCGCGCGACCCGGAAGTTCACTTTTAATATTTACTGAGGACGGCGCTAAGGTAACAACGCCGACCTCGGGCTCCATGGCGGTTTTTACTGCAGGTTTATTATCGCAGGCGGTGATGATGACGCTGCTAAAGAATAATGGTATCAACAGTAAGTATTTTCTGTTCATAGTAATCCCTGAATAATGTGTAAACACAAATGTTCTTTTATTGCATGCAGGGTGGGGGAGTTGTCGGTAAATAACAAAAGATGGTCAGGCATGAGAAGGGGAAAGCCCATTTCTTCGCTAACAAATTAGCGGTTAAAAATTATATGTAACAGGAAGAATGCATGTTAAGCGAAGGATCTCATGAAGCAGGATGGCGCAATAAGATAAACGCGGGGTGATGAGAAGAGTTGTTTGCCAACACCTGACTCCGGAATATAGTCGCGCCATCTTACCTCTGGGATTATTTCACTAGCTCCGGAGTTACCTGAGTGACTGTATTGGCGTAGTAAGGCGCTCCCCACATCGGCTCAGGCCAGAATGCGCCGTAACCATAATCCCACATGTTATAGGTGGTGTTGACAGACTCAGTTAAATGCCAAACCTGGATTCCTTGTAAATCAACTTTAACAAAGTTGTACGGGACTTTGTTGATGAATCCTGACTCATCTCCTTGAATTGTTCCCAAAATGGTCACGAAATGGTTTCTGTAGTTTACCGGATCGAGGAAACCTTTCTGCTGGGCAAGAATACGTCCCTGATAGCTCGCGTCTATTTGTGGCTTAGCAGAGTCGTTCAGTGGTAAAACGGCGATTTCCAGCAACGTATCATTTTTGGTGTTAATCACATTGATGACTTTACCACCAAAGCGAGCCTGTTGACCGGTATATAAACCGGGCTGGTTATGCACGGAGATAAAGTTTTTTTGGATATCGGGTTGATTATTACCTTTGATATTCTCAGGAATGGAAGCACATGATGCCAGGGTGAAAGCAAGGGCAATAATCATCAACCCTTTTGTATTTTTCATTTTACTTTCCTGCTTAAAAAAGACAGGTCTATAGTAAACCTTTGCGTATTATTGTCAGCATGCGCATTGTTGATTATCTAATATTAATATAATTGTAGCTTATGGTAATAACGGATTGTATTTTATCTGGTCGCTGAATGAGGGCGATATTTTCAACGACCATAAAAGTAACGGCTGGCATCACGGTTTCACGTCACGCTGGCGGGAATGTAATAAAGCGGATCGTCAATTTTTGCGGTGCTCATCACCCGACAGAATGACCGTTTTCATTACTCCCGTCACCCAGACGGTAAGCCAGCGCCACCACTAGCGACTGCACCAGGCACAGCGTCGCAGACTGGGATCGAAACGCGTCAACCTGCGCCTCTTTCACCACAAAGCAGAGATCGCTGAATGTGGCCAGCGGGCTTATCTGGCTGTCGGTAATCACGATCTGGCGCGCGCCGGCATTGGCCGCAGTTTCGCTGACCATCACCGTTTCTTCCGCATAAGGCGAGAAGCTAATCGACACCACGATATCGTGCGCTTTGATGCGGTTAATCTGCTCGCGCAGCATTCCGCCCATTCCGTCGAGCAAAATAGGACGACACTCAAGATGGCTCAGGGCGTAGGTGAGATAGGCCGCTACGCTAAACGAACGACGCAGACCTGCAATGTAAATGGTGTCGGCTTCTGCCAGCAATTGTACGGCGCGTTCCAGCATTTCAGGTTCGGCACGGGCTGCCAGCTGCTGGAGCGCCTGGGTATTCGAACGGGCGAACTCCTGCAGGATATCGAGCGGGGTTTCCGGTACGGCTTCGCTTTCCATCTCACGGAACATGCGCGCGCGGTCGCTGTAGCTGGCGGTTTCCTCTACCAGGTTCATACGAAACAGCTGTTTCATTTCGTTGAAGCCGGTGAAGTCAAAGGCGTTGGCGAAGCGGATCAGCGTAGAGGGGGGCACTCCGGCACGTTCAGCAATGACGGCAACCGTATCAAAGGCCACGCTATTGGTATTATCCAGCACATAGCGGGACACCTGCTGCAGCCTCTTACTCAGGCTATCGTAGCGATCGCGGATTTGCTGCTGCAGCTCGTTCAGGCTGGTTGCTGTTGTCATTTTACCTCCTGGTACATAGTTTTATGATTCTAAACGCAAAACCGCGTCTTTGAAATGTCACTCATTCATCTGGCTGTAAAAACGAAACAAAAGCTTCAGGCTTGTCGTCCGCTGAAACGTTATGCCAGTGCACGCTAATCATGCGATTCCGCTTGTTAACATAAAAACCCATCCTTGATCACATTAATCATTATTTATTTTATTTCAACTTAAAATGGAATGTTTGTTTCATATATAGTACACAGATAACAGTGTTCAGGTAACAGTCACGTATCAACAGCGAGAGGTTAAGGATGGAGACAGTAGCGAATTTTATCCACGGCGAATGTGTCACCGGTTCAGGCCAGCGCGTTCAGGCAATCTTCAACCCGGCCACCGGCGAACAGATCCGCAAGGTGGTGATGAGTACGACACAGGAAACCGAGCAGGCCATTGCGGCAGCGCACGACGCATTCCCCGGTTGGGCGCGCCATTCTCCGTTAAAACGTGCGCGAGTGATGTTCCGCTTTAAGGCGCTGTTGGAAGAAAACATGGAGAGGCTGGCTCGCATCATCAGCGAAGAGCATGGCAAGGTATTCTCTGACGCAGTTGGTGAACTGACCCGCGGCCTGGAAGTGGTGGAGTTTGCCTGTGGCATCCCACATCTGCAAAAGGGCGAACACTCAGCCAACGTAGGGACCGGCGTCGATAGCCATTCGCTGATGCAACCGCTCGGGGTTTGCGTCGGGATCACGCCGTTTAACTTTCCGGCAATGGTACCGATGTGGATGTTCCCCATCGCGCTGGCAACCGGGAATACTTTCGTGCTGAAACCCTCAGAAAAAGACCCTTCTCTCGCCCTGGCACTGGCGAAACTGCTGCAAGAAGCCGGATTGCCGGACGGCGTGTTCAACGTCGTGCAGGGGGACAAAGAGTCCGTTGACGTGCTGTTAACTGACCCGCGCGTGCAGGCCGTGAGTTTTGTCGGCTCTACGCCGATTGCGGAATACATTTATCAGACGGCATCGGCCCACGGTAAGCGTTGCCAGGCGTTAGGTGGAGCTAAAAATCACTGCATTTTAATGCCGGATGCCGACATGGATATGGCAACCAACGCCATTATGGGGGCCGCTTACGGCGCGGCGGGTGAACGCTGCATGGCGCTTTCGGTCGTGCTGGCGGTAGGGGACAAAACGGCAGACGAGCTGTGCTCGCGACTGGAAAAACAGATTGCGGCGCTGCGTGTCGGACCTGGTCTTGACCAGACACCGGAAAATGAAATGGGGCCGCTTATCTCCTCTGTACATCGTAATAAAGTACTCGGTTATATCGACAGTGGGGAATCGCAGGGGGCCAGCCTGCGCGTGGATGGTCGACGTTTTAGCGTTAAAGGCCATGAGCAGGGTTATTTTGTCGGGCCGACCCTGTTTGATAACGTCACGCCGGAGATGACCATCTATAAAGAAGAGATTTTTGGACCGGTGCTTTCTGTGGTGCGCGTAGCAGATTACAGCAGCGCGGTGGAACTGATTAACCGTCATGAATATGGTAATGGCACGGCAATTTTCACACGTGACGGCGGCTGTGCGCGTCGCTTCTGCGAAGAAGTGCAGGCGGGCATGGTGGGCGTAAACGTGCCAATTCCGGTGCCGATGGCGTTCCACAGTTTTGGCGGCTGGAAGCGGTCTATTTTTGGTGCGCTGAACGTTCATGGTAACGATGGCGTGCGCTTCTACACCCGGATGAAAACCGTCACCGCACGCTGGCCGGAGATGCTGCAGGACACAGGGGCCGCGTTCTCCATGCCAACGCTGGGCTGACAGGAGGGTTTATGCAAACCGAACGTATGACCATGGCTCAGGCGCTGGTCAAATTCCTTAATCAACAATATATCTGTGTCGATGGCGTGGAAACGCCCTTTGTCGAGGGCGTCGCCACCATCTTTGGTCACGGTAACGTGCTTGGCATTGGCCAGGCGCTGGAGCAGGCACCCGGTCATTTGCAGGTGATGCAGGGATGTAATGAGCAGGGAATTGCGCACATGGCGACCGGATTCGCCAAACAGCATCGGCGCCAGCGTATTTTTGCCGTGACGTCATCGGTTGGGCCGGGAGCGGCAAACATGGTCACCGCCGCGGCAACCGCGACGGCGAACCGTATTCCGCTGCTGCTGTTGCCTGGCGATGTCTACGCCAGTCGTCAGCCGGACCCGGTATTGCAGCAAATTGAGCAATACCATGACCTTGGCATCAGTACCAACGACTGCTTCCGCCCGGTCTCGCGTTACTGGGACCGGATTAACCGCCCGGAGCAGTTAATGAGCGCGATGCTAAACGCGATGCGAACGCTTACTGACCCCGCAGATACTGGTGCCGTAACTATTTGCCTGCCACAGGATGTGCAGGGGGAAGCCTGGGACTATCCGCAGAGCTTCTTTGCGCGCCGCGTTCATTTGATCGAACGTCGACCACCCGACCCGCAGCGTCTGGCGATGGCGCGGGCGCTGATTGCCCGCAAACGCCGTCCGCTGGTGGTATGCGGCGGCGGAGTACGATATTCCGGCGCGCATGAGGCGTTTCGTACGTTTGTTGAAACGCTGCAACTGCCGTTTGCCGAAACTCAGGCCGGAAAGGGAGCGCTGGTTAGTGACCACCCACTTAACCTCGGAGGCATTGGGGTAACTGGAGGGATGGCAGCGAATCAGCTCGCACCGCAAGCCGATCTGGTGATCGGCATTGGTACGCGCCTCACCGACTTTACCACCGGTTCGAAAGCGCTGTTTTCTCATCCGGAGGTTGAGTTCCTGCTGCTGAACGTGGCGGAGTTTGACGCACTGAAGCTTGATGCCACTGCACTTATCGCCGACGCCCGTACCGGGCTTACGGCATTAACTGAAACACTGAAAGACTACCGCAGCGATTGGGGGAAGGAGGTCGCGCAGGCGCAAGAGGCCTGGCGCGATGAGTGCCAACGTTTATGGGAGCGCGACTGGCGTCCCGATGACAAACCCGAAGTGGCTGGGCATCTTGACGCTCAGCTGGCGGAATATGGCGACACGCTAAACACCCGGTTGACCCAGACGAAGGTGCTGGGGCTTATCAATCAGCACATTGAAGATAACGCTATCGTCGTGGGGGCCGCCGGATCGCTGCCTGGCGATTTACAGCGTATCTGGCAGGTCAAAACCCCGGATAGCTATCACCTGGAATACGGTTACTCCTGTATGGGCTATGAGATTGCGGCTGCTATTGGAGCCAGGCTGGCGAAGCCGCAGCAGCCGGTATATGCCATGGTGGGGGATGGCTCGTACATGATGCTGCATTCCGAGCTACAAACCGCCGTCCAGGAGGGGATAAAAGTCACTATCCTGCTGTTTGATAACGCCAGCTTCGGGTGTATTAACAACCTGCAGATGGGGCACGGGATGGGAAGCTTCGGTACGGAAAACCGTCACCGTAATCCGCAAACCGGACGGTTGGATGGGCCATTGGTGAAGGTCGATTTTGCCAAAAACGCGGAAAGCTACGGCTGCCGGGCATGGCGTGTACATGACGAGCAAAGCCTACTGGCGGCGCTGGAAGCCTCGCGTGCGCATTCGGGACCTGTGCTGCTGGATATCAAAGTCCTGCCGAAAACCATGACCCACGACTATGCCTCCTGGTGGCGCACTGGCGATGCGCAGGTGGCAGAATCTCCGTCGGTGCGAAAAGCGGCTGAGCAGACGTTTGAGCAGGTGAAAAACGCACGTCAGTACTAAAAGCGATTAATGCCGGATGGCGCCGCGCTTATCCGGCCTACAGCGGATTCTACCCCAGGCCGGATAAGTCGTTAGCGCTGTCATCCGGTAACCTGCGACAACGAAATTTTCATTTCATTTTTCCTTTCTCTTCATCCATCGCCTCCTTCCTGAACGGAAGGGGGCCAATTCCTGCATCTTTCCTGTCTTTATGTTGTGATATTGATAACAGATTTTATCTCGATCATCTCAAAAGTGTTAACTTGCACCCAAAAACATAATTTTCACTATTTATAAAAATGAAATAAATGTTTTATTTAAAGGGTCGTTAGTTCATCGAATTCACCAACACCGGGAGCCGTTATGTTTAACATTGCTTTACTGGGCGCTGGCCGAATTGGCCAGGTACATGCAGCTAACATTGCCAGTCACAGTGCCACTACCCTCTGGTCCGTCGTCGACCCGAATCAGGAATTTGCCACCCGTCTTGCCACACAGTACCAGGCTCGTTTGCAAAGCCTGGATGAGGCGATGACGGACCCTAACGTTCACGCCGTGCTGATTGCCTCCGCGACCGATACCCATGCGGATTTGATTGAAATGGCCGCCCGCCACGGCAAAGCCATCTTCTGTGAAAAGCCGGTCCACCTGGATCTGGCCCGTGTACGCGACTGCCTGAAAGTGGTCAAAGAGTACGACGTACCGTTGTTTATCGGTTTCAACCGCCGCTTCGATCCACAGTTTCGCCGTGTGAAAACTGACGCACTGGCCGGGCGTATCGGAAAGCCGGAATCGCTGCTGATCATCTCCCGCGACCCGTCGCCGCCGCCTGCGGAATACGTGCGTGTGTCCGGCGGTATGTTCCGTGATATGACCATCCACGATTTTGATATGGCGCGCTTTATCATGGGCGAAGAGCCGGTTTCGGTGTATGCCCAGGGCAGCAATCTGGTGGATCCGGCGATTGGTGAAGCGGGCGATATCGATACCGCGTTCATCGTACTGAAATATGCCTCCGGCGCGATGGCGACCATCGTCAACAGCCGCCGTTCTTCTTACGGATACGATCAGCGCCTTGAGCTGCACGGCTCTGAAGGGCTGCTGTGCGCTGGCAACATTCTCGAAAATCAGGTGCAGCACTACGCGAAGACCGGCTGCACCAGCGCGTTACCTGAACATTTCTTCCTGCAGCGTTATAAATCGGCCTATGCCGCGGAATGGGAACACTTTGTTGCGGTACTGCGCGGCGAAGCGGTCCCTGATTGCAGCGGGGATGATGGCGAGCGTGCGCTGTATCTGGCGGATAAAGCGCTGGAGTCACTGCATAGCCAACGTGAAGTTCTCCTCTGATTGTCACCACAACCTACCCTACACAGAGAGACATAATAATGAAAAAACTGATCTTAGCTGTCCTCATCGCCATGACATCCGGGGCAGCCATTGCTGAAAATGAGCAAATTGTTTTCAGTACGCCAAACCTGGCGATGCCATTTGAAGTTCACATGCAGCGCACGGCGGTGAAAGCCGCAAAAGAGATGGGCGTGAATTTACAGGTCCTGGACGGGCAGGGTAGCTCGCCAAAACAGGTCGCTGACCTGGAAAACGCCATAACTCGTGGCGCACAGGGCTTTATTGTTTCACCGAACGATGTCAACGCGGTGTCCAGCGCGGTAGATGAAATTCAGGATGCGAAACTGCCCGTTGTTACCCTCGACCGCTCCGTTGACAGCCAGAAAAAAGTGCCGCACTTCGGCGCGAACAACTACAAGGGCGGTCAGGCGATTGGCGAATTTGTCAAAACCAAATTCCCTGACGGGGCAGACATTATTCTGCTGACCGGCCAGCCAGGCTCCTCCTCCAACATTGAACGTACTAAAGGCATTCGCGACAGCCTGAAGGCGGGTGGTGAAAAGTACAAGATCGTTGCCGATCAGACCGGTAACTGGATGCGTTCTGAAGGGATGCGCATTGTCGAAAGCGTTCTGCCTTCGTTGCCGAAGCGTCCGCAGGTGATCCTCTCCGCTAACGACGATATGGCCTTGGGCGCGATTGAAGCGTTACAGGGACAAGGACTGAAACCGGGTGAAGTTCTGGTCACGGGCTTCGATGCCGTGCCGGAAGCACTGGCGCGTGTGCGCGATGGCTGGCTGGCAGTGACGGCGGATCAGCGTCCTGGCTTTGCGGTGAAAACGGCTATGAGCCAGTTGGTGAATAACGTCCGTGAGAAGACTGCGATCACCGGGGCTGACTACCCGCCAACGCTTATCACCAAAGAGAACCTGCAGCAGGCCGAGCGTATTAGTGAGGCCGGTAACTGATATGTCCGCAGCCGCCGCGCAAGTGGCGGCTCTCTATGAGGAGGAGCAGACCGATGTCGCAACCCTTACTGAAAGTGACCGACCTGGCGAAAAGCTTTTCCGGCGTTTGGGCGCTGAGCTGCGCACAGCTGACCGTCGGAGCAGGCGAAATTCATGCGCTGTTAGGTGAGAACGGTGCCGGAAAATCGACCCTGCTGAAAGCGCTGGCGGGCGCGCAGCCGCAAACACGCGGGGATATTTGGTTCAACGGCGAAACATTGCCGGTAGAAGACTCTCCGGTTGAGCGGCAGAACAAGGGCATTATCACGATTTATCAGGAATTTAATCTGCTGTCCAATATGACCGTCGCCGAGAATATGTTTCTCGGACGCGAACCGCGTAAACGCAATCTGATTGTTGACGAAAAGGCGGTAAATCAGGAAGCGCAGGTGATTCTGGATTACCTGCAACTGAACGTTGCGCCAACCACGGCCGTGGCCCGACTGAGCGTGGCGCAGCAGCAAATGGTGGAAATTGCGCGGGCGCTGACGCTGAACGCAAAACTCATCATTATGGATGAACCTTCCGCCGCGCTGAGCGACAGCGAAGTAGAAAGCCTACACCGTGTGGTGCGGGAACTTAAAGGGCGTGGCGTGAGCATTATCTACGTCACCCATCGCCTGCATGAAGTTTTTCAACTCTGCGACCAGTTCACCGTTTTCCAGGATGGACGATTCACCGGAAATGGCGCGGTTGCACAGACCACCGTAGAACAGCTGATCCGCCTGATGGTGGGGCGCGATGTGGCCTTTAATCGCCGTCCGGCCAGCGAAACTCACCATGAAGATAAACCTGTGCGTCTGGCGGTGAAGGGGCTTAGTCGCGAAAAACCGCCGCTGGATCCGCACGGTATCGCGCTGCACGACATTAGCTTCCACGTGCATGCTGGCGAAGTGTTAGGCATTGCCGGACTGGTGGGGGCCGGGCGCACCGAAGTGGCCCGCTGCCTGTTTGGCGCCGACGGTTTTACTTCCGGTAGCTTTGAACTTGATGGCGTGCCATATCAGCCGCGCGATCCGCTGTTTGCGCTGGATCAGGGGCTGGCGTTGGTACCGGAAGATCGTAAAAAAGAGGGCGCGGTGCTTGGGCTGTCGATCCGCGACAACCTGTCGCTCTCCAGCCTCTCGTCACTGCTGCACTGGCGCTGGTTCGTGAATACCCGCAAAGAGGATGCCCTGATCGAGTCATACCGCCAGGCGCTGCAGATCAAAATGGTCAACAGCGCGCAAGAGGTGCGCAAGCTCTCCGGCGGGAACCAGCAAAAAGTGATCCTCGCGCGCTGCATGGCGCTTAATCCTCGGGTGTTGATCGTGGATGAACCAACGCGCGGCATCGATGTTGGCACCAAATCAGAAGTCCATCAGGTGCTGTTTGATATGGCGAAAAAGGGCGTGGCGGTGATCGTGATCTCCTCCGATCTGCCGGAAGTCATGGCGGTTTCCGATCGGATCATCACGTTAAGTGAAGGCCGGGTGACTGGCGAGATCCACGGCGACGACGCTAATGAAGAGCGGCTAATGACGATGATGGCCATCAACCACAACGCCCTGAATGCGGCATAACGGAGTGATTCATGACGCAGATTATTTCTAAAACGCAGGTTCCTGCCAAACGCGGCGGACGTCTTGATCCCATTGCCTTTTTTGAGCGCTTTGGGGTACTGATTTTCATGATCCTGTTGCTGATTTTCTTTCAGTTGCAGAACAGCAATTTTCTTTCTGAACGCAATATTTTCAACATTCTGACCGAAGTCTCCATCTACGGGATCATGGCGGTGGGGATGACGTTTGTCATCCTGACCGCCGGGATCGATCTGTCGGTGGGCTCCATCCTGGCGGTCTGCGCCATGACCGCCGCGTATGTGATTAAGGGCGACAACTTCACCACCGTCGACCCGAACGCCTGGGGAGGCATGAGCTGGCTGATTGGCCTTGGTATCTGTATGGCGATGGGCACCGCGATTGGTTTTCTGCATGGCCTCGGCGTGACCCGCCTGCGTCTGCCGCCGTTTATCGTCACCCTCGGCGGGATGACGATCTGGCGCGGCCTGACGCTGGTGATTAACGACGGCGCGCCAATTGCCGGTTTCGACGCGGGATACCGTTGGTGGGGACGCGGCGAACTGCTCGGTATCTCCATTCCAATCTGGATATTCGCGCTGGTGGCGGTAGGCGGTTATCTGGCGCTACATAAAACCCGCTGGGGGCGCTTCGTGTACGCCATCGGCGGCAACCCGGAGGCGGCGCGTCTGGCAGGGGTTAACGTGAAGCGCGTGCTGGTGAGCGTCTACGTGTTAATTGGCTGTCTGGCAGGGCTGGCGGGCTTCATTCTCAGCGCGCGGTTGGGCAGCGCGGAAGCGGTTGCCGGGATCTCGTTTGAGCTGCGCGTTATCGCCTCGGTGGTCATTGGCGGTACCTCACTGATGGGCGGCTACGGGCGTATTGGCGGCACCATTATCGGCTCGATCATCATGGGCATCCTGATTAACGGTCTGGTGCTGATGAACGTCTCGGCTTACTACCAACAAATTATTACCGGCTTAATTATCGTTCTGGCGGTGGCGTTCGATACCTACGCCAAGAGCCGTCGCGGCGCATTGTGAGGATCATGATGAAAGAAGTTCGTATTGGATTGATTGGCACCGGGTATATCGGCAAGGCGCATGCCATCGCCTATGCCCAGGCCCCGACGGTGTTTAACCTGCGCGGCAAGCTGGTGCGCGAAATGGTGGCGGAAGTCTCTCCAGAGCTGGCCGCCGAGCGGGCGCAGGCGTTTGGCTTCAATCGCTCAACCGGAGACTGGCGTGCGCTGGTGGCTGACCCGGCCATTGATGTCGTGGATATCTGTTCTCCTAATCATCTACACAAAGAGATGGCGCTGGAAGCGATTCGCCATGGCAAGCATGTGTACTCGGAAAAGCCGTTGGCGCTGAACGCCCACGACGCGCGTGAAATGGTTGAGGCTGCACAGCGGGCAGGAGTGAAAACGCTGGTGGGGTTCAACTATATGAAGAACCCAACGGCGCAGCTGGCGAAAGAGATCATTGAGCGCGGAGAAATTGGTGAGGTGATCCATTTCTACGGCACCCACAACGAAGACTACATGGCCGATCCGCTTGCGCCGATCCACTGGCATTGTTTTAAAGAGACCGCCGGACTTGGTGCGCTTGGCGATCTGGCGGCGCATATCGTCAATATGGCGCAGTACCTGGTTGGGGATATTCAGCAGGTCTGCGGCGACCTGAAGATCGTGGTACCACAGCGTCCGGCGAAAGTCGGTTCCTCGCAAATGGTGACGGTAGAGAACGAAGATCAGGCCCACGCGATGGTGCGCTTTGCAGGCGGTGCGCAAGGGGTGATTGAAACCTCGCGCGTTGCCTGTGGCCGCAAGATGGGGTTGTCGTATGTGATTACCGGGACCAAAGGAACCATCAGTTTTACTCAGGAGCGTATGGCTGAGCTGAAGCTCTATCTGCATGACGATCCGGTCAACCGCCAGGGGTTTCGCACTTTACTGGTTGGCCCGGCGCACCCGGACTACGGCGCGTTTTGCATGGGAGCCGGGCATGGTATCGGCTTTAACGACCAGAAAACAGTAGAAGTACGCGACCTGGTGGACGGCATTGCCGCCGATGCACCGATGTGGCCGGACTTTGAAGAGGGCTGGAAGGTGTCGCGCGTGCTTGACGCTATCGCACTCTCGCACCAGGAAGGCCGCTGGCTGAACGTGAACGACATTGTCTGAAGAGGTATCAACGTGGAAAAGCAGTTTGATGTGATATGCATGGGCCGCGTGGCGGTTGACCTCTACAGTCAGCAAATTGGCGCGCGCCTGGAAGATGTGTCGAGCTTTGCCAAATACCTTGGTGGTTCGTCCGGCAACGTGGCTTACGGCACGGCACGCCAGGGGCTGCGTTCTTCAATGCTGGCGCGGGTTGGCGACGAACATATGGGCCGTTTCCTGCGTGAAGAATTAAACCAGGTAGGCTGCGATACCAGCCATCTGATCACTGATAAAGACCGCCTGACGGCGCTGGTGCTACTCGGCATTAAAGACCGGGACACCTTCCCACTGATTTTTTACCGTGATAACTGCGCGGATATGGCGATTACCGCCAGCGATGTTGATGAACAGTACATCGCTTCTGCTCGTTGTCTTGCCATCACCGGGACGCATCTTTCTCATCCGCAAACCCGCGAGGCGGTGTTGACGGCGCTCACTTACGCCCGGCGTCACGGCGTGCGTACGGCGCTGGATATCGATTATCGCCCGGTGCTGTGGGGACTTACTTCCTTAGGCGACGGCGAAACACGTTTTATCGCCGCCGATCAGGTCACCCGCCAGTTGCAGGAGGTGCTGCATCTTTTTGATGTAATTGTCGGCACCGAGGAGGAGTTTCATATCGCGGGCGGCAGTACCGATACGCTGCAGGCGCTGTCGCAGGTTCGCGGCGTGAGTCACGCGACGCTGGTTTGCAAGCGTGGTGCGCTCGGTTGCTCGGTGTATACCGACGCGATCCCGGCCCGCCTGGACGATGGTCTGACGGTCACCGGCGTGCGCGTAGAGGTGCTGAACGTGCTGGGGGCGGGGGATGCGTTTATGTCTGGTCTGCTGCGCGGCTATCTTAACGATGAAGGGTGGGAACAGGCGTGCCGCTATGCAAATGCCTGCGGCGCACTGGTGGTATCACGTCACGGCTGTGCGCCGGCGATGCCGAGTAAAGTTGAGCTTGATGATTATCTTTCCCGCGCTGCAGAGGTTCCGCGTCCGGATCTCGATCCGCATCTCAACCATTTGCATCGCGTGACGACCCGTCGTCGCACATGGCCGGAACTGTGCGTGATGGCCTTCGATCACCGTAGCCAACTGGAAGAGATGGCGTTGCAGTGCGGCGCGTCTTTGAAGCGTATTCCGGCATTGAAACAGCTTATTTTGCAGGCCAGCCGTGAAGCGGCCAACAGCGCCGGGCTGGAGGGCAAGGCCGGGCTGCTGTGCGATGGTACGTTTGGTCAGGATGCGCTGAATGCGATAACCGGAGAGGGCTGGTGGATAGGTCGCCCTATCGAACTGCCGGGGTCGCGCCCGCTGGAGATGGAACACGGCAATATAGGCTCGCAGCTCATCAGTTGGCCGCAGGAACATGTGGTGAAGTGTCTGGTCTTTTTCCATCCGGAAGATGCCCACGCGTTGCGTCTGGAACAAGAACAAAAAATCGCTGAGGTGTACCGCGCCTGTTGCCAGTCCGGTCATGAGCTGCTGCTGGAGGTGATTTTACCGGCCAGTATGCCGCGCAGTGATGAACTGTATTTGCGCGCCATTTCCCGCTTCTACAACTTAGGGATCTACCCCGACTGGTGGAAACTCCCACCGCTGACTTCTGCTGGCTGGACGGCGTTGAGTGACATTATCGAACGGCGCGATCCGCACTGCCGTGGCGTGGTGATCCTGGGTCTGGACGCTCCGGCAGAGCAACTGCGTGCTGATTTTAAAGCGGCTGCGGGTCATGGGGTGGTGAAAGGTTTTGCCGTGGGACGCACGCTGTTCGGCGACGCTTCCCGCGCGTGGTTGAAACACGATATTGACGATGCGCAGCTGGTGGCGCGCATTAAAGATAACTACCTGCAGCTTATCGCCTGGTGGCGCGAGCGCGGACAAGCATAATTCAGGAGAAGATGATGACGGTACAATTAGGTATTAATCCACTGACATGGACGAATGACGATCTTCCTTCACTGGGCGCAGAGACGTCGCTTGATACGTGTCTGAGCGAGGGTAAAGAGGCTGGATTTGCTGGTTTCGAACTGGGCAACAAATTCCCGCGTGAGGCGCGACTGCTCGGCCCCATTTTGCAGCGCCACGACCTGCAACTGGTTTCCGGCTGGTACTCCGGACGTCTGCTGGAACGCAGCGTGGAGGAGGAGATTGCCGCTGTGCAATCGCACCTGACGTTACTGCGCGAACTGGGAGCGAAGGTGCTGGTCTTTGCCGAAGTCAGTGGCTGCATTCACGGCGAGCAGCAGACGCCGGTACATCTGCGTCCGCGCTTCCCGCAAGAGCGCTGGCAAGAGTACGGTGAAAAGCTCACCGAGTTTGCGCGCTACACCCAGCAGCAGGGGGTACAGATTGCCTATCACCACCACATGGGAACGGTGATTGAATCTGCTGAAGATGTGGATAATCTGATGACGAATACCGGTGATGAAGTTGGCTTGTTGCTCGACACCGGGCATTTGACCTTTGCGGGTGCCGAACCGTTGGCTGTGGCGCAGCGCTGGGCATCACGTATCAACCATGTTCACTGCAAAGACGTACGTGCCGACGTGCTGGCGGATGTCAAAAACCGCAAAACCAGCTTCCTCGATGCGGTGCTGAGCGGCGTCTTTACCGTGCCGGGAGATGGCTGCGTTGACTATCCGCCAATTATGGCATTGCTGAAGGCGAACCAGTATCAGGGGTGGCTGGTGGTGGAGGCGGAGCAGGATCCAGCCATCGCGCATCCGCTGACGTATGCGCGTCTGGGCTATAACAACCTTAGCCGTCTGGCGCGGGATGCCGGGCTTATCTGAGGAGGTGATATGTCACGTTTATTATCACGCTGGCAGCAGCCGGACGCGCAAGGGTGTACGCAGTCAGTGACGCCGGAAAGCGCCGGTTGGGGATATGTTGGCTTTAGAGCGTATGAACTGGAGGAAGGGCAGCAGCTTACGCTGCCCGCCGTCAGCGAAGAACGTTGTCTGGTACTGGTCGCCGGACGCGCGACCATCACCACGCCGGGCGCAACTTTTACGGATATCGGTGAGCGGATGAGCCCGTTCGAACGGATCAAACCGTGGGCGGTTTATGTCACTGCTGGTGAAACCATACAGGTTCAGGCGGTGACCAGACTGGAGCTGGCAGTCTGCGCTGCACCGGGGAAAGGCACGCACCCAACACGGCTGATCGCACCTAAGGATATCGACGGGGAAGCGCGCGGCAAAGGTCACAACCAGCGCTACGTGCACAACATCTTACCGGAAGATAAACCCGCAGATAGCCTGCTGGTGGTAGAGGTGTGGACCAACGAAGGTTGTACCAGTTCTTACCCAAGCCATAAACATGACACCGATAATCCCCCGCAGGAAACCTATCTGGAGGAGACTTACTACCATCGCCTCAACCCGCCGCAGGGATTCTGTATGCAACGGGTGTACACCGACGACCGGTCGCTTGACGAGTGTATGGCAGTCTATAACCGCGACGTGGTGATGGTGCCGAAGGGGTATCACCCGGTGGCAACCCTGGCGGGATATGACAGTTACTACCTTAACGTGATGGCCGGCCCGGTTCGCAAATGGATGTTTACCTGGGAAGATGAACATGCGTGGATTAACAGGGATTATCCGGTTGATAAGTAAGGTCATGAATGGCTTTGTTAAAAGTGAGTCGTTTTTTTCCCTCCTTTTGATGAGTAAAAGGGGGAGGAATGGGATGACGGTTGGCGCTATTTAAGTGCTCATTATTCTCATAGCTCGCCTGGCCATGAGAATAATGCAAGCGTCGATATATTTGAGGTTATGGCAGTAGCCGGGGTGCTCTCGAAAACACCCCGGCTATCTTTTGTTGAGGGCTAATTAGAAATGATATTTCAATCCTAACGTTGCCGAGCTGTTGTTATAACCGTTGTCTCCCATCTGGACGCCCACATTACCCCACAGATTTAAATCTGGTGTAATCTGGCCTTCGACACCCAGTTTAATCTCTCCCAGATTGCGTGCACCTTCCTGGCTGACGCTAACGTCGTCCATTTTAGTGCTAAAACTGCGTGTATTATGGAGCCAGTTAGCTTCAATAAATGGCTGGAATTCGCGGCCTTTGCCCTCATCCATTTTATTAAAGCTTTTCAGGTAGGCTCTGGCTCCAAGACGGGTTTGAATATTACCGTTACCATTCATCTCGATACGCGTTCCGTTAGCTTCCCGATGGTCATCAGATTTGACCCCCATCCAGGTAACCTGCGCCTGCGGTTGAACATACCACTCATTAACGGTTCCTTTGCTGCCAGAGAATTCGCCAACTTTAAAGGTATATCCCGTTTCAACAGAAGCTGTCAGACCTTTGGATTTATAGGACTCAGAAGCCAGTCCTTCACCTTTGACATGGTTGTCAAACCATCCATATTGTGCCCAACCGTCGAGGTACAGGCCTTTATGGTCGGTGTTATCGGCAAACCATGTAGCATAAAGGCCAGTGCTATAGCCATTGACGCTACCTCGCGAGGTGTAACCCGTTGCTGATGAGCGGGTCTGATTATTGTCATGACCATACCCGGCCATGATCCCGAAACGCCAGCTATCATGCCCGTTGGTTGAGCCCTGCGCGATATCGCTGCCGAGCTGCATCACATAGCGATTACTTTGAGTACGTAATTGGCTGCTACCGTCATACCAACTTTGGTGGCCACCTGCCTGACGCATCCACATACCGGTGGTTTTCATCTCTCCGGTTGACACATCTGTGTACTGAGCTTTGCCCGAGCGATCGTGTAACTGCATGTTAAACATGGTGTTTACGGCAGCATGGTTCGCGGTATAGGTCCCTCCTTCCGGGCGAAGCATATGCTCTGTGGGCGAAACCGGTTTTTCGGGTTTTTCAGGCTTATTCAACTGACTGGTCAGATACCAGTGATTATTGTTAGCCCCCTGACCTCGAACCAATGAATAATCATACGCGCCCGCAGTGATACGCCCACTCTGAGTAAAATCACCATCAGAACGGCCATCAACATGAATAAGCTCAATCCCCTCCAGAGTTTGTGAACCCTGGCCTCCTGCATTGGTGACACTTACTTGAGTATTGCCAGTGGTATCACCTTTTACAATAAGCTTATCGGTGGCCGAACGGTCGTCCCCCAGAACCGTATCAAAATTAATAACACCATTGTCGCCGCGGTAATTTCCTTCAACAATCAGCTGATTGCCTGCGGACTGTCCAATATTCCCTAAAGATATCGCACCCTGGTTGGTGAGATCTCCGCCAACAGTAAAGTGGCCTGATGCTCCATTTCCGGCAACAAACAGTCCGGCATTATGGATACTGCCTAGTACCGTTCCCGCACCTGAAAGCATACCGGCAGAAGATATATTCACCTGCTGGCTCGCTAAGGTAACAGGTGCATCCTCCTGACCCAGCATCAGACCCCCTTGTTGAATATCAGTGGTGCCGGTATAGGTGGAATCTGCAGTCAGAGTGATAGTGCCCTGACCCTGCTTGATGACATTACCGCTGCCATCGACCTGGTTTTGCATGGTCCAGTCATCCAAGCTGTTAAGGATCATGTCACCCTGATTATGAATGGTCGCCTCCCCCAGATGTTCGGCGGCTGACGCCACTAATTGTGTGTTTTTATCCAGGTTAAGCTGGCCGCTAAATCCACTGTTATCCCCCTCAAGAGCGACGTTAGATTCGCTGAATGAAACTTCACCCTTACCGCTAAGGTTGTTGGACAAGTGTCCCTCAACGGCATTGAGATTGAGGTGGCCATCGGAAATAATCTCCCCGGTCCCCAATCCCTGAACATTATCCAGAGTGACCTCTGCGCCGGAAGCGATGGTCGTTGTTGCGCTTAAGGACGCATTATTGCCCTTCACGCTAAAGACACCGTTATCTATATTCAGATTACCGCTGCCGACCAATGCTCCTGCGGATGTTCCGCCGTTAGAAATCGTCAGGCTACCGCCATTAATATTCAGAACTGATCCCACCGCGCTGGTTAGCTGCCCAATCGTCTGGCTATGCCCATTCATATCCAAAACGGTCTCTTCTGCCATCTGCAGACCTGCTGTATGGCCCAGTACATTATCATTGAGCATCAGTAGATTACCGCTGCGCAAATCGGTCAGACCGGTGTAATCATTATTCAAACCTGACAGTGAAACTGTGTGGCCTTTCTGGCTGTCGAGCGCCAGATCCCCGGAGCCGGTCAGGCGGGAACTCAATTCCGCAGCCGCTCCGGTTTTTCCGTTGGCGTTCAGGATCAATGCATTCTGACCCTGTCCTTGTAATTCAATCTGTGTCAGACCGTAGCCCACATAAAGGCCGTCATGATTTTGCCCACTGGTCAGGCGATAGTCATACGTTCCCTTTGCTACAACCTGCCCGTCCTGGCTGATGTCATGCTGAACAGCATCTGTTATCGCGTTACCGTTCAGATCCTGCAGTTGCAGGTTTCCGGCATCTCCTGTTACAACGGTTGCTGAATTGGTGGAAACCAGCTTAATTTCCGCATTGGCGTCTTCCTGCTCCATTAAGGAGAGACCGGTATCAATACCCTGAGATATGGCGTCCACTACGCCCACAGGATTCACCTGCACAGCACCAGACCCAGTCAGGTCTAACTGATCTTTAACATTCACCATTTTGTCGGTTTGGTGTATGCCGGGGGTAATGTTACCAAACTCAATGGTACCGCCAGAAAAGGCCAGGCTTCCAATGGACTGTGTGCCAGTGCCCAGTGAAATTTCACTTCCTTTTCCTGCAATCAGCCCTGCTTTTGCAAGAGCATCGGTGTTGGTTCCCTGCAGGTTGAATGTCGTATTCTGTAACGCCAGTGCACCAGTGAACCCAGAGGTCGCTGTGCTATTTTTAAAAGAGAAAGCGTGATTTCCCGTATCGACACTCAGGATGCCGGACCCAGAAATCTTGTGGTTAAACAACCAGTCGCTGGTGCTATTGAGCTGCAGTTTCCCGGCAACGGATAACCCGGCAGAGCCCAGGTTTTTCTGATCGGACACGGTCGCAACGGCACCCGATTCAACATTGATCTTGCCTTTAAAGGCGCTGTTATCACCCATTAACGCCACATTTCCGGCGCCGACGGAGATAATACCGTTCCCCGTAATCTTATTGGTGAAATCCATGTCATCTTGAGCGTTCAGCAAGAGTTTGCCGCTATTGCTAATATCAGCGGTTCCCAGGTTCTGCGTAACCCCAAGGGTGGCATTCCTGGCAATTTTTACTTTGCCGCTAAATTTTGAGTTATCACCGGATAAAAACGTTGTACCATTAAGCGCATTGATATTACCCAGCCCCTCACTGCCGCTTGATATATCAGCTGTTATATTGGCGTTATCACTGGTGTGGTTCAGTGTGATTTTTTTATTGTCCGTACTAGCCCAAACGAATTCTATTTTCTTGGCGTCAATAATCCCAGCAGCTTTAGCTTTCTCTCCTTCTTGAGCGCCTAATGCTAATTCTGAGTTCGTACTCAAACTAATTTCTGGAGCAGAGATTCTCCCCATGTCTGATACCACTAAAGTGGTATTTGAATCTTGGTTAAAATACCCCAGGCTTAATTTCTCACTGGCGTTAATTTCTCCCTTGTTATTAACCGACAGGAATTGATCGCCACCGTAGCTCTTGAAAACACCCATGAAGAATGTTTGAGTATTTACCTGGCTACCTTCGCCGCTAATGTTTCCCCTTTCATAGGTAAGACGACTGGTCCCTTTAACATGAATCTTACCGCCATCAGACACGTTAAAATAACCGCCAGTTCGCCAGTTGTCTGATGCGCTGTCATATAAGTCGTCAGCATAGAGTTCGCTGCCTGCATTGGACACGTTAAGGTAACCCGTACCTCTCAGCAGAACGTTTAGCTCACCATTGATACGCACTGTTCCTTGGGTAATATCCAGCCCACCACCTGATGTGAAGGTCAGGCGGGGGCGAGAGTCCGGCGCATTAATCACCAGGTTGGCGTTATCTTTTACATTGATATGGTAATTAATGGAGTGACTGTTTTGGCCAAAATCAATGGTGTTATCTGTGATGACATCAATATCATCAGCAAAAGCCATTGATGAGCATAGCGCTACAGCACCGGCTAATAACGCCCTGGACTTTTTTTTCGTGTTCTTCCTTCCCAGTTCGGAGCACACACACCAGCAATTACGGACTTTACTCCATTTTATTTGATATATTTTGTTCATAAACTCTCCGCAAAATAATCATAATAAAAATTTAACACTTTTGGGGTGAAATATTTATCGGGATACATTTTTGAGAGTGAAAATGTAGATCTCCGAATTGATGATATATGTCACGTGTCATTAATGTGATGTAAACATCGATACCGGATACTCGATTCAAGTCTCCCTGCGTAGTTTGTCACGTGATAAATTAATTTTGATAATATAGCCATCTGGTTGGAAATATTTTACCTGAGGTTTTGTCGATATTTCCAGTCCCTTTATTATATTGCTGCTTGTTTTCAAATCAACGGGGGAAGGGGAATCATCGAGAGTGAACTTAGCTTTGCTAAAGCTATTACAGTTCTGAGTCTTAGTGGGTAGAGGACGCGTGGACAATATATAGAAAGGGAGATAGCCGCCACGCTGCGGCTATCTCCTGTTTATATCCCAATCAGGAATTTGGTTGATGGTTCTCAACTACCCAGACGGTGAGTACTTTTTCCAACGTTTTATCTCCCGTCGTCGCCTTCGCTCTCACCCAACTTACACCGGCCGTATCCGTTCTCAGTTCAGAGTAAGCATTCCCTAACTTAAAGTTGGTTTTATCCGGCGTCATCGTAAAGGTTCCGCTGCCGGGTTTGGCTTTGCTGCCTGCGCTAAATTCGACACTGCCGTTTAACGGGTTACCGAATTTATCCTGCAACCGGGCCATAAACCCTACCGGCTCAAGGTTGGCAACGGCATAGCCAGGATCCTGCTCCAGAGTGAGTACTGGATTCTGGGCATCGGCATTCAGCGTTATCGAAGCATTTGCCGAGACATTGCTACCGTGTTCAGCCAATGTGGCGGTCAGCGTGTAACGACCCGCCTTATTACCGTGGACATTTACAGTCGCAGTACCGGAACCATTGGTGGTGACAAGCGTATTGTCAATCACCAGAGGATCGCGTGGCGATGGGCCTGTAGCCGTAATTTTCAGCTTACGGTTGCTGACGCTGTTCCCTGATGTATCGGTCAGATGCAGGGTAAACGCCACGTTATCCACATCACTGACTACGGCGGTTGTAGTTGACGGTTCGATCGTCAACGCGGCATTTTGCAGATCCGATACTACCTCAATCGCCTTACTCGCCATAACGCGTTTACCCTCTTTGATGAAGGTTGCCTGCAATTGATAGTGCCCAGCTTCTGCGGCAATAAAGGTTGTTGATGCCATTCCTTTCTCATCCAATGTCAGTTCGGACTGGCCCAGTTTTAATCCACTGGCAGGGGAACTGGTCAGGTGCACGTCACCACTAAATGGGTTGTTTTCACCGTCGACAACCTGTACCTGAATTTCATGTGCCGCTGATGCGTTTGCCACAATGCTCTCAGACGGTGCGGTCAAATTCAGCACTGCGCTGTTAATATCAGGTACGAATTCCAGGTCAACGCTTGAGGACTCAACGCTGTGCTGCCCATCTGTAACCCTGGCATTAACGGTGTAATGACCTGCCTTAACCGTAGTTAACGTTACCGTCGCGTAACCGTCTTTATTGGTGGTGATTTTCTCCGGGTACACGAGCCCTTGTGGCGTTACGATAAGCTCCACTTTCTGTCCTTCAACCGATGCGGCGGTATTGTTGAGCATGAGCTCAAGCGTGGCACCATCGCGACCGTTTGCTGCAATATTGGTGATTGCGCCATTGTCTTTGGCCGTCAGAGACAATGTTGCCCCCTCCATTGCAGAGGCAAATGTTACGCTTAGCGATGAGCTGATGTTCCCCGCGCTTAGCGTAATGTCATAAGTTCCCGGCGTTGAACTGGTCAGTGAGAATCTTGCTTCACCTTTGGCATCGGTCTTCACAACGTTCTCCCCATTAGCGATCTTAACCTGTGACGGTAACGCCAGAGTGACCGTGTATCCGGACAGCGGGTTCCCATAACGGTCGGTCAGGGTAACGACCGCGATATTACTCTGTTTGCCATCCGCCAGTGCATTGTCCTTGGTCAGGTTAAAAGCCTGCACCACCGGTTGCGTTTTGTCGGCAATCCAGTTGGCTTGTTTTTCCAGCCCAGAGAAATCATGTTTTTGTGACTTCACACCAATGCGTGTCGCCTGAGCCAGTTCAGACGTTGCCTTAGCGCTGTACACGCCGTCTTTCTCTTCTACTGCAGTAAAACGGACCTCGCCGCTGGCTGAAACTGCATAAAAACGTAAGCTGTCGTCGCCGGTGATGGCATTCCCGTCTTTATCTTTTGCTTCTAACGCCAGGCTAATCGGGTGTCCAACGACCTGCTCCATGGGCATTACCGTGAATGTCGATTTTGCCGCCTCGGCGGAAACCGCTTTTAGTTTCACCGTCAGGGTTTCTGTTTTACCCAGAACTTTAGCGGTTATGCGTGCCGTCCCTGCCGTTAAACCCGGCGTCAGCGTGGCGGTATACACCCCGGAGCGGGTTTCCTGCACTTCACCAAGCTTTGGAGCCTGTGCCGAACGCTCACGATTTCTCTGTGCGTCAGGCGTAAACGCTAAAGACAACTCAACGTCATGTGCAAGCCCTGTTAACGGATTACCATTGGTATCTTTAAGCACCAGCGTAACCGGATGCTGTGACTTCCCGTCAGCAGCGATGATCGGTTGCTGCTCGCCGTTCAATGTAAAATCCATTGTGCCGACAGAGGCCGAACTCCTCGTCACCGTCACGTCCATCACCGCATAGTTAGAGGCGTTTCCTTTAACATCTCGCGCCGTTGCACCGATTTGCCAGTGATTAGTGCCGCCTGGTGTATAAGCGGGTAACGTCAGTTGCCATGATGTGCCGCTACCGGAAATGCGTCCGCCAGCGGCGGTAAATGCGCTATCGTTCCACTCTACCGACTGAATGCCCCAGTGGGATTTATCCAGCGAAATAGTCACCGGAATAACGGCGCCACCTTCCCCCTGTACGCTTTCAGGCAGGCGGATTTTCAGAACCGATTTTTTGCGGTATTCCAGAACAATATTGTTATTTCGTTCGACAAAATCGTAGCGTCCGTGCTGAACTTCGCGCATTAACGCAACATTGTCGCCGTCCAACTGCTTCGCCAGCGGGATGCCGGGGCGATAGTTAATCTCCATGCCGAAGCGTGAATCATGAGTATTGCTCTGCCCCTGCTTGTGTTCAGCGGAAAGCGTAACTAGCGGAACCGGCGTATAGCTGATCCCGCCTGTAAAGGCGTACGGATTTTCCTGAAGATGATCGCTGCCAAAGAGGCCGACATTCTTGCCGTAATACTTTTCATATTTAAGCGATGCGCCCAGTTGCGGATACGATGGCAACCAACCTTGGGTATAGATATCCCAGCCATCCGCCGGACGTTCCTGATAATCATCCAGATCGTGAGAATCCTTCCATTTTGATAATCTTAAATAAGCATTTGCGCCTGCGCGTAAATAATCTCGCCAATACTCAACGCCTGCACCCATACGTGCGTGATGACGACTTAAATCGTAGTCATAAAATAAGTTTGCGCCCAGCATTGAATTATCCGCCGTGAAATAGCGATAACCCATACCGATATTAGTTTGGGTTCTGTCATCGGTACGGTGAAGCGATGTCTGGCTAAATAAAACATGCTGCTTTGTATCAACCCACGGATAAAGGAAATCGAACGCCGAATCTTTCAACGAGAAAGCGTCATCGACGTTGAGTTGAATACGCGCATTACCGTACTTCTGTAGCCACTCTACCACCTCCTTCGTTGCCTGTGCTGAGACGGTATTGGCAGCAAAACTGCCCGCATGGCCGTTTTCAATGCTTCTGCCAGCCTGCGCGGCGAGAGAAGACAGACCGCGCAGTTCTTGCTGTTCTGCGGCGGCCTGCGATGCCTTAACGGCTGACGCATGGCTGATGGTTGGCGTGAAGCTAAGAAGGGCAGGATACAGAGCCTGCAAAGCGATTGTTGACCATGCGACAACCTTATTAACGGGGCCTGTTGCCCCATTGCTCCGCGAAATTTTCTTATTTGACATTTGTAACTCCAATATCAATTAAAAAAATCAAAGGTTATTCCATGTACTGAACGGGATGCGTAATATATGTATTTAGTAGGAAAATTCAAGAGTTGTTCATGGAGAAGTTAACTGGATATTTTTACACTATGCGGCATTGTGGGCTGTTTAACGATGTCGAACGTTTAAATGACGAATGTATTTAAAAAATACGTTTCTTTTTATCGTGATGATTTTAAGCCTGTAGGGATATTATTTAACCATGGTCGTTCACTGTTAAATAAAAAGAGTTATCAGGAAATTAATCTGCCTGTTCGTATTCAGCTATCATCACGTTCTCCGGATCTAAGTCTGGAACGTGTCAACACTTGCAGGACGGGGCAATAGACACAAAAAAGCCCTCAGCTTGCGCTGAGGGCTTTCACCGGTGTTTGGTGGAGCTGGCGGGAGTTGAACCCGCGTCCGAAATTCCTACATCCTCGGCACTACATGCTTAGTCAGTCTTTACATTCGCCTGGCACCTGCGGACAGACACGCCACTACCAGACTAGCCTGATTAGTTTTAACGCTTCAACCCCAGGCAGGGCCTCCACGCGATCTCTTTTGGGTTTGACCTCTCTTTGATCCCCGTCTTAAGAGCGGAAGCTAGGGAGAGAGGGCTCAGAGCAGGTTATTAAGCTGCTAAAGCGTAGTTTTCGTCGTTTGCGACTATTTTTTTGCGGCTTTTTACGAGGCCAACCGCCCCTCGGCATGCACCTTGGGTTTCGCGAATCCCGTCGAATCCAGAATCAGCCCCAATGTGTTATAGCAAGTATAACAGACTTGTGACACGCGTGACCAGCCCCCGCAACCCCTAATCCTCAAGGATTTAGCGCTCGCGCAGCGCTTCTTTTGCGCGATTAAACGGTTTGATTAAATAGTCGACGATGGTTTTTTCACCTGTTTTTATATCCACTGTGGCAATCATGCCAGGTACGATGGAGAAATGGCGTCCCAGTTTGTTCTGTAAGAAGTCCTGATGCGTGCGGATAAACACGCGGTAATAGAAGATTTCCGGTTTCACTTTGTCCTGAATGGTGTCCGGAGAGATGGTTTCGACTACGCCTTCCAGTCCGCCGTAAATGGCGTAGTCATAGGCGGTTATCTTTACCAGCGCCCGCTGGCCGGGATGGATGAACGCGATATCACGCGGCGACAGGCGCGTTTCTATCAGCAGATGATCGTCCAGCGGCACAATCTCCATCATCTCGCCGTTGGGCGGGATAACGCCGCCGATGGTGGTGACCTGGATGTTTTTCACAATACCGCGCATCGGCGCGCGTACGGTCAGGCGGGTGACGGAATCCTCACGTCCTTTTAAAATAGCCGCCAGCATATCCACTTCGGCGTTAGCTTTTGACAGCGCTTCCCGCGCCTGCACGAAATATTGTGAGCGCAGGTCGGTGATTTTTAATCCCAGATCGCTTTTTTGTCGTTGCAGGCGCAGCACTTCTACGTGGCTGGCGGCACCGCTTTTCTCCAGCCGTTGGGTGATGGCCAGTTCTTTATTTACTGAGACCAGTGCATCCTGAAGTTCTGCCATTGAATCCGCAAGCTGCGCGCGACGGCTTTTATACAGACGAGTTTCGGAGGCGATGAGATCCGGCCAGGCGCGCAGTGAATCGGGAAAGACCAGCGGCAGATCGTTAACTTCGGCATTAAGCCTTGCGCTGGAAGCCAGTGAGGCGCGATAACGGGCTGCACTCTCCCCAACGTTGGACTCAGAACGGGTGGGGTCGAGGCGGGCGACTATTTGATTGGCCTGCACTTTATCTCCCTCGCGTACCGTAAGCTCGGCGAGAATGCCGCCATCCAGCGACTGCAAGATCTGCTCTCGCGAGCTGGGGATCACTTTTCCACTGCCGGTTGAGACTTCATCCAGCTTGCCGAAATATGCCCAGATACCCAGGACGGCAAACAGCAGCGTGCTGAGCAGAATAATACGGCTGGCCCCGGAAAAACGGTGCTCGCGGCGGATATCGAGGTCGTCCATGGCGGCATCATGCGGATTGGTTTTCATTTTTCCACTCCCGACCGTGAGTTGGGGCGGGTGCCCGGCTCGCATTTAATGCCTGCGCTTTCGGGGCATCCATAACCAGTTGGCCTTCTTTTAATACCACCACGCGTTCGACCAGCTCCAGAACCGGTACGCGATGAGTGGCGACAATCAATGTGCGGTTGCCCAGCCACTGGTTCAGGCGCTGAATAAACTCCCGCTCGGTATGTTCATCCAGCGAGGCGCTGGGTTCGTCGAGCAGCACGATATTGGGCGATCGCAGCAGCATTCTTGCCAGCAGGATTGACTGCCGTTGCCCACCGGACAAACCGTTGCCGCCCTCCATAATGGGATGCGCCAGCCCTTTGGCGAGCTGTTTAACGAAAGCTGCCGCGCCGCTGACCTCCAGCGCTTCGAAGATCTGCGCGTCGCTGGCATGCGGTGCGCCGAGGGTCAGGTTCTCGCGCAGGGTGCCGAAAAACAGCCGCGCGTTCTGGCTAAGAAAACCGATGTTGCGGCGTAAATCAGCCATATCGATCTGCGCCAGACTCAGATTGTCGAGCCGGACATCGCCCTGGATAATCTCCACACCGCCCGCCATGGCTTGCAGCAGGGTTGATTTCCCGGCACCGTTACGCCCGAGGATTGCCACGCGCTCGCCGGGCATGACCTCCAGGCGCGAGATGCGCAGCGGAACGCGCTGATCGTCGCTGTGGTAGCGAAAGTGTGCGTTCTCAAACAGATAATGGCCGTGAAAAATCTCCTGATGCACCCGGTCTTCGTCGTACTGCGTTTCGGTGGGAAGCTGCATGATGCTGTCTAACCCCATCTTCGCCGCCTTGACCTGTTGCCAGCGGGCCAGCACGCCGCACAGATTTGCCATTGGGGCAATCATTCTGGAACCGAGCATCGAAGCGGCCACCACAGCCCCGGTGGTCATCGTGCCTTCAATGACCATCGGCGCGCCGAACATAATGATGGCGGCGTAGACCAGACTTTGTACCGACATGCCCCAGCCAATAAGGCCCTGAGTCAGCCTGCGCGTGCGCAGCCCGGACTCTCCGGTAATGCGGATGTAGCTGTTCCACTGCTGTAAAAAGCGGTTTTCCGCCTGCATCAGCTTGATGTCTTCCAGCCCCTGAACGCTCTCGACCAGCACCGCGTTGCGCAGGGTGGATTCATGGGCAGCCTGGTTGGCGAGCACCGCCAGCTTCTTCTGTAACAGCAAACCGGGCAGGATCATCAGCAGGGCCGCGACGGGCGCTATCCATGCCAGCGGCGGGGCGATAAAAGCCAGCACTACGATAAACAAAAAGAAAAACGGCAGATCGACAATGGTCGACATGGTCGAGGAGGTGATCATCTCGCGAACCTGTTCCAGCTCGCGCAGTTGAGAAATGAAGCTCCCCGTCGAGCGGGGGACGGCGCTGTTGCGCAGGCGCAATGCATGGCTGAACACGCGATCGGAAATGCGCATATCGGCGCGTTTGCCGAGCAGGTCCATTATGTGGGTACGCGCTTCGCGCAGCAAAAAGCCAAACAGCACCGCCACCAGAACGCCAGTGGAGAGAACATACAGCGTTGGATAAGACTGGGCGGGGATCACCCGGTCATAAACCTGCATGGAAAAGATAATCCCGGCGAGCGACAGAACGTTAATCAGAAAGGCGGCAATCATGACCGGCAGATAAGGACTAATGTCTTTTAACACCAGTTCGCGCATCCAGTCGGGCTTGAAGCGCGAAATATAGCGGTCTACCCGACTGTCCTTCAGCGCCGACAGCGGGCGCATCGCGGTAATACTCACGATCTCCGGCAGAAGCTCTGCGACCGTGAGCCGGTTACGCTGGCCCTCTTCGGCGATGATAAACACATCCAGTGCATCTTCGCCGTTGAAATGTTCTATCACCATTAGCTGGCCGTCGCGCAGTTCCGCCACCACCGGCAGACGCCACTGACCGAACGCCTGCGTGGCGGTATCCAGCGCATGAAATGACAGTCCCGCCTGACGCGCCAGTTGCGACAGGGCCGTTGCCCGGCTTTTTCCTGCAAACCACGGGGCGTTGGCCTGGATTGCGCCGGGAGAACAGGCCACGCGATAGTGATTGGCAATATGCGTCATCGCCAGCGCCCACTGGCTAAGATCGTGTTCACTAATCGCATCTTCTGCATGTGAATCGAGGTCGCTCATAGCTTGATCTCCACCGATTGAATGCTGCGATTATTTAAGGCGAACGCCTGGCGAAGCGAGCCAGTGTTATAGAGGCAGTTCAGCTGGAGCTGGCGCAACTGGTTTTGAGTCTGGAGTTCGGCAAAACGGGCCTGATACACCTCTTGCTCGGCGTTAAGCACGTCGAGCAGCGGGCGCGAACCGAGGTCCAGATACTGCTGTTGATAAAGCTCGCGCGTTTGTTCACTCAGTCGCTGCTGGCGGCGCAGAATCTGCAGGGCGGTGGCGAGGCTCATTGCCTGGCTGCGGGACTCCAGTAATTTTTGTCGTACTTCGAGTCGGGTGCGCTGGATGGAGTATTGTGCAGACTCTACCGCATGGCTGGCGGCGTTGCGCCTGGCGGTGAGTCCGCCCCCCTGATACAGCGGCATCTCAACTTTTACCCACGTGGAGTACTGGGTTTTGTCGAGCACCTCATGGCTGGGGTATTTGTCGTTGAGATAATGCTGAACCGACGGTTCCAAAGAGATGGTGGGCGTCATCTGCGCGTTGGCGTAATCGAGATTTGCCTGTGCCACATTCGCTTGCGCCCAGGCCGCCAGAACCGCGGGAACCAGTTTATCTTCCGGTTTGACCACATCGCAGCTGCTGTCCAGTTTGGCCGGGAATTCGTTGCTGATGCCGTTAAGTGAGTTCCAGCCGAGGTAACTCATCAATGTGGCCTTACTGCTGTCGAGATTGGCCTGATACTGCGCCAGCTGAGAACGCGCAGACTCGATACGCGCATCGGTTTGCACCACGTCGGACAGCGAGGTTGCCCCTTCATCATTGCGTTGTCGGGTCAGTCGACCAATGTCGTTTAAGGCGGTGAGCTGTTCTTCGGCGGCATCCACCATTTGCTGCCACGTCTGCACCTGGACTATCGCGTTGGCGGTTGCGTGGGCGATGGTATCAATACTGAGTAACACATTCGCCTGCTGTTGTGCGGCTCCGGCGGTCTCGGCGCGGACCTGGCTTGCCACTTTGCCGAAGTCGTACAGCATTTGTGACACCGAAATAACCAGCGCCGGGCTAAAGCCGTGGTCGGTATAGGTATTGCTGTAACCGTTATTCATTCCGGCAGAAACCTGCGGGTAATATTTCGATTTCGCCACGTCGATCTGTTCGTTTTGCGAAAGCAGTTTGCCGATCGATTCACGAATAGAAGGATGCCAGCTCACGGCACGACTTACCGCGTCGTTGAGGATCAGGTTGCCGGGGGCGGCAGCGCTCAGCGGCAGATCGGCAACCGCGCCGTCCAGCGAGGGAAGCATCTGGCTGGTGGCCAGTCCTTCCGGCGTAATAATTTGCGGTTCATCTTCGGCATTCACCCGCAGGGTACAGAGCGTTAATGCCAGAAGTAATGCAACAGGCGCGACATTTCTCATAGTTTATCCCTTACAAAATACGGCAGCGACGACTGTTATTGCCCCGGACGTCATGGCATCCGGGGCTGTAGTTATGGCGCTTTAACGCATTGCGTTAACGTCAGGGCACGATGTGATTTTGTTGCACCAGCTCATCGAGCGTGGTGTGTACGTTCTCCAGCGTTATGAGATTGGTTGAGTGATATGTGTTGCCCGTACCGTCGCGGTCGATGGCAATCACCGTGTTGTTACCGCTGGTGGTTACGGTGAGGTAGTTGCCGAGCGTAGCGTTCTGCCCGTTCCAGCCCACCAGCAGGTCGCCGATATCGATTTTGTCACCCTGGGCCAGTGAGAAGTTGGTCCAGGTGTCGGTAGCACCATTGCTAATGTTGCCGCCGGTAGCGTCGTTGGCGTTGAGCAGGTGATAAATCAGCGTATCGCCGTAGGCGCTGCCAGTCAGGCGATCGGCATCGACGGTACTCACCACTTGCGGATTCATATTGATGGTCAGCGTAGCGGTATCGGTATGGCCATTCTGGTCGTTAAGGGTGTAGGTAAATGTCTCTTTGGTGACGATGGTGGAGAGCGAGACATCGCTGTTGAGGGCATAGGTGTAATGACCATCAATGCCAATGGTCAGTTTGCCGTACAACCCGTTAATGATGGCGCTGGTCGTGCTACTCAGCGGATCAAGCGTGACGGTACTGCCGCCCGTGCCGTTCACCGTCAGCAAGGTATGCACGCTGGCAATATGGTCTCCGTCATAAATATTGCCGGTGACGCTGTTCGCTGTGGAAGTCTCGAAGTTTTGCAGGTCGATTATCGTACCTTTCACGCTGGGGGTGATGGTGATATTCCCCAGGCCCAGCCCCCCGACGCTTCCGGTATAGTCGAGGCGATAGTTGCCGGGGTGCAGTACGATCCCGCTCAAGGCTATATCGATATTGCCACCAACCAGCAATCCGCCATTGAAAGAGTTACCGGCAATCTTGATGTTGTTGCTGTCATACAGCGCCCAGGTGACGGTCAGCCCGCCCAGCGTCAGACCTGACGCGACGTTAAAATGCAGTATGGCGTTTTGCACCGCCGTTCCCGTAGCGATTTCAATGACGCCAGTACCACTTTTTGAGGTGGGTGAAAGGAGTTGGGCACTCCAGCTGGCGTTCCCGACGCTGTCGTCGGTAAACGACCGGGAAGTATCCGCCTGGGTACTAACCGCCATCGTGCTGCTGACGTCATTTACTGCATCCAGCGCCTGTGGGGTTGGTTTGATATTCAGCGATGCACTGCCGGTATCGCCGTTTGGCGCTTTGACCTTATACACGAAGCTGTCCGGCGTATTGATACCGTCTGCGCCCAGTCCGCTTCTCAGCGTGTAGGTATAGTTCCCTTTCGCATCAATAGTCAGCGTGCCGTACTGCCCGTTAATGGTGGTAGTGCCCGTTCCGTTTACGGTGACACCGTTAACTTCGGTGATAACGGTATTGGCCGGAGCCGAGTCGTTGACCAGCAGGTTTCCATTGGTTGTCGCACTCAGGCTGTCGACGGCGTAGGTATGATCGGCCTGGATATTCAGGGTATAGCTGGTCAGCAGCGTCAGACCGCCGGAGGCGTTAAGCAGGAACAGATAGTCACCGCCAGGCAGGGTGATGGTGTAATCCGTTGAGCTACCTCCTAGCAGCGCTGTGACCCAGTTGGGCTTCACGCGGAACTGCTCATACTGCTGAATGGACTCGTTGAAGCGATAAACATAGAGATCAAAACCGCCAACCGTGACGCCGAGAACGTTGGCCTTGACGGTCAGCGTGCGGGTTGCGCCATCATCCACATTAAATTTGATCGGATTGGTTAAACCGTTAACCAGACTGACATCCAGCACATTACCCAGTCCGACGTTGGCGAGGGTGAAGCCGGTTTGCTGTGATGTGCCATGATCAACCGCGATGACCTGCGTCCCGTAAGTCAGCGCAGCCACATCGTCTGCCGCGGTTACCGTACTGGTGGTGGGCGCCTGACCGAGCGTTACCACCAGTTTTGCCGAGGAGTGATCGCTGCCATGCGTCAGCGTGTAGGTGAAACTTTCGGAACGGCCATACACCGAGATTGACGTATTGGTCAGGGTATAGGTGTAACTACCGTTCTGATTGATATGCAGGATGCCGTATTTCCCCTGCACATCAATGCCACCCACCGGGATGTTCACGACGTTGCCGTTACCGTCGGTGATGGCGGTGACCAGCGTGCCGGAAGGGGCATTATCCTGCCCGTTGGCGGGATCGGTATCGGTGATGATATTGCCAGACTCGGTAGTACCGCCGGTGATGGTTCCTGCGCTGGCTTTTACCACTGAGACATCAAGGCTGGTGTATGCCCCGGTCGCCAGCAGGTTGGTGTTGTAGCTGACCACGCGGTAATCACCGCCAGTCAGTCCGCTGTAATTGAGCGTTACGCCTGAGGCGCCCAGAGTGAGGAGGCTGGCAAAGTCTGGTTTTCCGGTATCCACCACCGTCACCCAGGCATTCAGCGCGGTGTCAAAGCGCTGGATGACGACTTCAAGTGTGTTTAACAGCGACAGCACTACGCCGGTCGCTGCGGCATTGATTGTAATGGATCCGCTGCCACCAGAAGCGATGCTGAAATTCACGCTTGCCGTATCGTTCCCCAGCACGTTGGCGACATTTCCCAGCGCATTGACCAACAGGAAACCATAATCGCTTTGATGCTCGGTGCTGACGGTGACATCGGTTTGTAGCGGCAGGCTGGTGACATTGTCTTCAGCCAGCAGCGGCAATACTGGTGCGAGAGCGTTAGTCGGCGATGAGGTATTTCCCGCCGCATCGGTCGCCGTGGCGGACAGCGACTGCCCTTCAATCTGGCGAACCGGCAGGTTGACGCTGTAGACACCGCTGCTGTTGGCGATTGCCGTCACGCTGGTGCCGCCGGGCAGAGAAATGGTGACCGTGCTTCCCGCTTCGGCGACGCCGCTGACGGTACCGCCATCGGCGCTGATCAGGAGCGTTGGCGCGGTCGGTGGCGTGGTGTCCACGATCACGCTGAACGAACCGGACAACCCACTTGCGCCGTTGGCGTTGGTTGCCGTGGCGGTAAACGCATGGTTACCTTCGCTGAGTGCACCGGATGGGGTAAAGCTCCAGATCCCGTTACCGTCTGCGGTCGTGAAGCCCATTAGCACGCCGTTGTTGTACAGATTGATGACGGCGTTAGCTTGCGCCGTTCCGCTGAGCGTTGGCAGGGTGTCATTGGTGGTTTTACCGGGAGCGACGGGTCCCATGATAGTGCCGACGTCATCGAGCACGCTGGCAATAACAGGCGCAGGTGGTACGCCGGTAAACGGTGCCAGCACGTTACCCGCCGTACCGATGTTGCCTGCGGCATCCTGTGCGCTGACCATCAGAGTTTGCCCACTGATTTGCGGTGGGTTCAGAGTGAAGGTGAAATTACCGGAGGCGTTGGCGGTTGCCGTGCCGAGCACCGTTCCGCCGCTGGAGGTAATAATGACCGTGCTGTTTGGCTCGGCAACGCCGGTGAGCGCGGTGCCGTTGGCGTTTACCGCCAGCCCGGTTGGGATACCCGGGGCAACGGTATCGACCACGATCGCTGCCGCAGACGATATGCCACTGGTATTACCCGCACTGTCCGTTGCAGTGATGGTAAACGAGTGGGTACCTTGTGCCAGCGCGGTAGTCGGGGTGTAGCTCCAGTTGCCGCTGCCATCCGCCGTTACGCTGGTGACAAAGCTGCCGTTATCATAAATATCAACTCGCGCGTAGGCTTCCGTGATGCCGTTTAACGTTGGGCGCGCGTCGTTGGTCGGCTGATTGCTGCCAATCGGCCCGGTGTTTGGCCCAATATCATCAATAATGCTGCTGATTGAAGGCTGCGTCGGCGCCGTGGTGTCAACCACCACGCTAAAGCCTGCCGTCGCGCCGCTGGTGTTGCCCGCCGCATCAGTGGCGGTGACTGTGAAGGTGTGCGATCCATTAGCCAGCGGTGTGGTTGGGGTAAACGACCAACTGTTATTGCTTTGCACCAGCGCGGTACCCAACAGGGTGCTTCCGTCATAGATGCTGATGGTGCTGCCTGCCTCGGCGGTGCCGTTCAGCGTCGGGCGTGCATCGTTGGTCAGCTGTCCGTTGCTGAGCGCTGCATTGAACACGCCGCCTGCGATATCATCCACCACAGAGACCAGCAGCGGGATGGATGGTGCAATGGTGTCGACATTAATCGTAAACCCACCTGAGACAGGACTCACGTTCCCGGCGGCGTCGGTGGCGATGGCGGTAAACACATGCTGACCGTTGCCAAGTGTGGTGGTCAGATATTCCCAGGTGCCGTCTATCGCCGCAGTCACCGTTGCCAGCAGCGTGCCATTATCGTAGATGGCTACCCGGGCACCGGCTTCCGCTGAACCGCTGAGTACGGGACGGGTGTCGTTGGTGAAGGTTCCGTTCGATAGCGTTCCGGTTCCCGGCTGCACGTCATCAAACGCCTGGATAATCGTTGGCGCAAGCGGGGCGACGGTATCAACAACGATGTTAAATCCCGCAGACGTCGGGCTGACGTTTCCAGCCGCGTCGGTGGCTGTTACCGTCAGCGCGTGGTTACCGTTGCTAAGTGGGGTTCCCGGTGTGAAGGTCCAGGCGCCCGTACCATCTACAGGAGCAGATCCGATCAGCGCTCCGTTATCGTAAATTTTCACCATGGAATTGGCTTCTGCCGTACCGCTAAGCGTCGGAAGTGGATCGTTCGTGGCCTGACCGTTGTTCAGATTTCCAATCAGTGGGCCGACATCATCCGCAACCTGAGTAATCACTGGTGCTGTCGGTGCCAGAGTATCGACGGTGAAGGTAAAGCCACCAGAAGGCAGGCTGGTATTGCCTGCGCTATCTGTAGCCGTGACGGTCAGAGTATGCTGGCCGTTACCCAATGCCGCAGAGGGCGTAAAACTCCAGCTTCCGCCTGCGCCGACGATGGTGGTGCCAATCGGCTGACCATCGCTCAGCACGGTAATAGTTGCGCCAATTTCACCGGTACCGCTAAGCGCCGGGCGACTTTCGTTGCTGATTTGCCCATTGGAGATAGGCCCGGTTGTCGGCGCGGTATTGTCCTGCACCGAACTGATGACCGGTATTGACGGGGCAATAGAGTCCAGCTCAATAGTAAACGATGATGATACTCCGCCTGTGTTTCCCGCCTGATCTGTGGCAACGACGGTGAAATTATGTTGCCCCTGTCCCAGCGGAGCATCCGGAGTGAAGCTCCAGTTACCTGACTCGTCCACCTGAGTTGTACCTATTTCAGCGCCGTTATCACGGATCGTGATGATGGCGCCAATCTCGCCTTTGCCGTTCAGGGTAGGCTGCGCATCGTTTGTAAGCTGTCCGTTGGTCAGCGCGGTATTGCCGGGTTGATCGTCAATTACTGAGGTAATGCTCGGTGCGGCTGGCGCCAGCGTGTCGACGACGACCACAAATGGTGGCGTTGTCGGGCTAATGTTACCCGCGTTATCTGTAACGCTGGCAGTCAGCGAGTGGCTTCCTTCTCCGAGAGCAGGGGCAGGCGTAAAGCTCCAGTTGCCATTTTCGTCGCTGGTGGTTGTGCCGATTACCGTGCCATTATCGCGGATGGTAACAACCGAATCCGCCTCGGTAACGCCAGCAAGCGTTGGGGTATTATCATTGGTCAACTGCCCGGAGGTCAGGGGCTGGATCGTACCAACGTTGTCCGTGACCGTCACAATAGATGGCGCATTCGGTACCAGGGTATCGACAATGATCCGGAAATCACTGGATGGATCTCCCTGGTTGCCAGCGGCGTCCGTTGCGCGGGCGGTAAAGAGATGATCTCCTTCTCCCAGCGGTGCTGTCGGGGTAAAGCTCCAGAATCCGTTACTGTTTACGGTCGTTGTGGCATAAGCGACACCGTTATCGTAGAGGGTAATGGTTGCCCCGGGTTCGCCAGTTCCGTTGAGCGTCGGACGTGAATCATTTGTAATTTGCCCTTTATCCAACGATCCAGTGCCGGGGGCGACATCATCGATAATGCTGGTGATAGTCGGTGCTTGCGGTGCCGTAGTGTCGATGGTGATAGCGTAGTTGGGCGATAAACCGCTGGTGATGCCGCCTACAGTTTGTGACACCGTGAAGTTATAGGTTGTGCCGTTAGTCAGCGGGGTGGGTAACTGATAACTCCATGCGCCAGAGACGGCATCGGCGGTTACCGTGATGGGGGGCGTTCCGCCATCTATATAAATTTTAACAGTCGCCCCGGCAGTGGCCGTCCCTTGCAGCAGCGGTAAGGTGTCGTTGGTGGTTTTACCGTTGCCAATCACCCCCATGATGGGCGCAATGTCATCAACGATCTCAAGCGTTGGGGGATGCGGAACGCTGGAGGTAGCAGCGTTAAACGTTGTCGGGTCGCTTTGATTTCCGGCGGTATCCTGAGCGATGGCGTTGAGCGCCTGGCCGGCTGTTTGTGCCGGTGAAATTGTGACAGAGAAATTACCTGAACCGTCTGCCACCCCCTGGCCGAGAATGGTGCTACCGCTGCGAATGATGACGGTACTGCCTGCATCGGCGGTGCCGCTAACCAGCGTCCCGTTAGTGTCTACATTGGTAACCGTTGGTGTTGCAGGTGGCAGGGTATCGACAAACAACGTCAGCGGGTTATCTGCTGCCAGTGAGTTACCTGCGTTATCTACGGCGCCGAAAGTCAGTGTGTGAGTGACGTTGGGCGTGAGGGGAACATCCACACTCCAGATGCCGTTTGCGGCAACGGTAGCCGTCGCAATGGCGATGGGATTGTTGCCATCGTAAATTAACACCGTACTGCCCGGTGTGCCGGTCCCGCTAATGGTTGGCGTTGTATCGTCCGTGACGCTGCCGCTGGTTAGCGAACCGGTAAAGACGCCAACGTTATCCTGGATATCCGTTACCTGCGGCAGTGTCAGCTTCGTGCTGTTAACCGTAAACGAAATGCTGTTTGAATTGTTGCTGACGTTACCTGCGGGGTCTGTTGCGGTAGCGCTTAATGTGTAGTTCCCGTTTGCTAGTGCAGTCCCGGGAGTAATACTCCAGGTGCCGCCAGCCACCGTTGCAGTACCGATCACCGTACCGCCGTTATACAGAGTGATGATGTCCCCATCGATACCTGTACCGCGAATGGTTGGCGTGGTGTCATCGGTCACGGCGTTGGGCGCAAGGTCGCCCATGACATCGCCGACATTATCGTTGGCGGCGATAATCACCGGCGGCGCAGACGGCGTCGTGTCGATGTTCAGTGTGATGGCATTCGACGGCTGGCTGACGTTGCCCGCAGGATCGGTTGCGGTGAGGGTTACCTGGTAAGTACCTGGAGTAACCGGTGCTGGCGGAGTAAAGCTCCAGGTTCCGTCTGCACCTACTGTTGTCGTTCCCTGCAAAGGGGGAGTGCCGTTCAGATAAACGGTAATCAAATCTCCGACGTTCCCCGTGCCGCTAAAGGTTGGCGTAGTATCGTTGGTGTTGCCGTTAGTGACCACACCTGTTACTGGAGCCACATCGTCGGTAATGATTGGCGCGGCTGGTTGTGCGGGAGGTGTGTTGTCTACCGTCAAGGTAAAGCTGGCCGATGGGATCCCCGTGTTGCCTGCAACGTCAGTCGCTGTAGCGGTGAACTTATGCGGCCCGTCGGTGAGTGAGGTTGGGGTAAATGTCCAGGTGCCGTCTGGCTGTACGGTGACGGTACCAATGGAACCGCCATTATCATAAATCGTAATCTTCGCGCCGGGCTCGCCGGTTCCGGAGAGTTCGGGATTCAAGCTCTTGGTACTGCTGCCGTTACTCAGCGTTTGTAGATTTGTGCCAATCAGACCTTCTGCGGAGCTGATAACCGGGGCTGCTGGTGGGGTGGTATCAATCGTTAGCGTAAAGGTCCCGGCATTGCTGGCGTTGCCTGCAACGTCCGTGGCAATAGCGGATAAATTGTGTGTGCCTTCACTGAGCGGTTGGTCGAGTTGAATACTCCAGGTGCCTCCGGGCAAAACAGTCGTGCTTCCAATTGGCGTAGCTCCATCATAAAGAGTGATCTTAGAACCGTCTGTTCCGGTTCCTTTCAGCTCTGGCAAGGTATCGTTTGAACGGCTTCCGGTAGGCAGATCGATCGGTGCATTCCCAACGTCGTCGGTAGCAGCCAAAATGACAGGAGCGCCTGGCGGTTGGGTATCTACGGTAACGTTGACCACTGTGGGTGAGGTGATGACATTACCGGCGGCATCAGTTGCCGATACCGTAAACTGATGGGTGCGATCACTGAGCACCTGATTCCCCGGAACGGTATAACTCCAGGTACCCGAGCTGTCGACAAGAATAACCGTCAATAACTGAATGCCATCGTACAGGTTTACCAGTGAACCTGGCTCACCGGTACCCGAGATGGTTGGCGTATTGTCGTTGGTGACCCAACCGTTATTTGCAACGCTGCCCGTAATGCTGCCAACGTCATCGTTAACCAACGTTATCACTGGAACAGTTGGCGCAATTGTATCGACAATGATTTTCCAGCTTGCCGCGCTACTGGTGTTATTCGCGGCGTCTGTGGCGGTCACCGTGAAGATGTGAGCACCCTCGCTCAGCGCCGAGGCTGGCGTATAGTTCCAGTTACCGTTGATATCTGCGACAACGGTCGTCAGCAGGGTGCCGTTATCGTAAATTTTGACCTGAGAACCTGCTTCGGCGGTGCCTTCCAGTTTAGGTTTGCTGTCGTTAGTGACGTCGCCGTTATTGAGAGGGCCCTGGTACATGGGCTGGTCATCCGTCACGGCGGTGATGATGGGCGTTCCAGGGGCGGTAATATCCGGAGCCACCGCGGAAGTTGGCTGACTCTCGTTATTGCTGCTGTCCGTTGCGGTAACTTTTACCGTTTCGCCGTTCATTTTCGAAGGCGTAATCGACACCGTGAAGTTGCCGCCGCTGTCTGCCTGGCCTGTGCCGATCTGATTACCATTGCTGTCTTTTACGGTGACGGTGCTTCCCGCTTCAGCATGTCCGCTTACAGAACCACCGTCCCCGGCGACGGTGACGCCGGTTGGCGCGTCAGGCGCCGTGGTATCCGGGGCGGTAATCGCGCTGTTGCCGCTGGTATTGCCAGCAGCATCCGTCGCGTTGGCGACAAGATGTTCTCCGTTGGTCTGCGGCGGAACCAGCGTGGCGGTGAATTCTCCGTTCGAACCAGCGGTTGCTGTTCCAATTATCGCGCCACCAGGATCCAGAATATGTACCGTACTGTTGGGTTCCGCCATGCCGGTAACCTGATCGCCTGTAGGATTAATCACCAGATTAGCTGGCGGCAGCGGGGCCGTGATGTCTGGCGCGAGCGCGGTTTCCGGTAGGCTTGGGTTCCCGGCAGGATCGGTGGCGATAGCGGTAATGGTTTCACCATTGGTCTGAGGCGGGTTAATGGTGATGGTAAATGAGCCATCCGTTCCGGCGACGCCGCTGCCGATCTGAAGACCGTTATTATTATTGATGGTCACGGTACTTCCTGGTTCGGCTGTACCGGTGACGACAGAGCCGTCGGCAGATACGTTCAGATCGTCCGGCGCTGACGGTGGCTGAGTATCGATAGTGATATTGAATGCCGCTGACGTTCCTCCCGTGCCCAGGTGGTTGGTTGCTGTGGTGGTGAAGGAGTATGAGTCGTCCTGCAAGTTGGTGTTGGAGGTCCAGGTCCAGTTGCCGCTGGAATCGGCAAGCACGCTTACAACAAGCGCGCCGTTGTTATAAATGTTAACCGTGCTGTTGGCGTCTGCGGTACCCGAGATCGTAGGCGTTGGGTCGTTGGTGGCCTGATTATTGTTCAATGGTCCAGTTGAGGGGGTAACATCATCCACAATGCTGATGATAACAGGCACGCCCGGGTAGCCAGAGTTGGTGGCATTGAAGGACGTGTCTGGCCCGACGTTGCCTGCCTGGTCCTGAATCTTCGCGATCAGTGCTTCACCGTGCGTCTGTGACGGTGAAATCGCGATGACGAAATTGCCGGTTTGATCAACGGTAGTTGAACCCAAAACCTGATTATTACTACCGATGATAATGACCTGGCTTCCCACCTCTGCACTACCGGTTACCTCGGTGCCTTGCAGGTTTACGGAGGAAATGACCGCGCCTTCAGGCGGGGTAGTATCGACGGTGAATGTCGGTACACTCGTTTCCGTACTCACGTTACCCGCATCGTCAGTTTGCGTCAGCGTCAGATTGTGAACACCGTCGCTAAGCGGCGTGTCAGGTGTAAACGTCCAGTTACCATTGTCATCCACCTGAACCATGCCAATCAGAATGCCATTATCAGAAATGCTGATGTAAGAGCCCGCTTCACCAGTGCCTGTGAGGGTTGGCGTGGCATCGTCGGTTACACCGTTATTACCTATCAAGCCTTTAATGGAACCTGAATCGTCAGTTACTTCTGTGACCACAGGGGCATCGGGGGCAAGCGTATCGACAATAATCTCCCAACTGTCCGACATGTCGCTGCTGCCCGTACCGTCTGATGCACTGACGGTAAACTTGTGGGTACCGTCTGCGAGTGGAGAGGATGGCGTAAACGACCAGTTGCCGTTGGCATCGATAGTGACCTGGCCTATTTCGACGCCGTTATCAAAAATATGCAATGTGGCATTTGCGGGGCCGGTGCCCTGAAGAGTGGGCGTATTGTCGTTGGTGGATTCCAGCTGATTAACAGGGCCAGTAATCAGCTCCTGGTTATCAATTACGCTGGTGATAACGGGTACGTCAGGCATGTTAGGGGTTGTTGTTGGCGGTGAACCACCATCCCCATTACCACCGTTGCCATCACCGTTGCCATTTCCGCCATTTCCGTTACCGGCGTTATTATCACTCCCGCCGCCACCACCGCCGCCACCTCCACCACCCGCCGCGAGGCCAATTCCGCCTGCGACCGCGATCCCACCAAGAACCCACGGCCAGACGGCGCCGCCTTCATGGCTTCCCTCGGCAGTCATTAGCGGAGTGAGATCGTCCAGATGCTGGAAATGGAATGCCCCATCAGTATCCTGAACCCACCACAGCGCGCCATTACTGTCTTCCAGAACAAGCTGGTTTTGCGCATCACCTTTTCCGACATAGAAGTTCTTAATGGTGATGGTTTCACCTGAGCGGAGTGTGACAACCAGATCCTGATTCACGCGAGTCAGTTGACTTACCTCCTCACGTGACACCGACAGTTTCACGATAGAAGGCGAACTGAGCGTAACTTCAGAGGATTCAACATTTGTGGAAACGCCAGTTAATTTTGATACAACGGCGAGTAGACGCATATGTTCACTCCTGATGGCATGTCGGGAGTATTAATCCGCAACAGCGCGCTGGGAAAATGAGCAGACAGGGGCCCCGTTCACCATAAAGATGAATTTACACATGTAATTACATTGATTAGGTCATGCAGAGGTTCATTTACTTATCAAATACGTTCGGGCCCTGTTAGCTGAATAGTTCTTTCGTATTAGATGATATAGTCAGAAAGAATGTATTCTGCAACTTATCCATATTAAAAATATATTTTGCTAATTGAAAAGTATACTTTCCGGTGTGTATTTAATGATTTATTTTTAGTTAACTTATTGTATTTAAAGGTTTTGCATTTTAATTGAAATGAGAAGTGATATAATAAACAACAGTAATAATAGTGTTATTAAATAAGTTTGAATATAGGTGGCATGGTCTTGAAGTTTTATTTTATTAGACTATGGGGCGCTACGGTAATGCCAGGGGAGTTTATTTCATACCTGAACGATTCAGCACAAATAAACCATAAACCTGATGAATGTATTGGGTGGGTTTCAATAACTAAAAAATAAGAACCAGTCTCAGGATGAGAGACTGGTCATAGGAGAATAGCGTTTAGCGTCCAGCATTTTTCATAATACGCGCTTTATCTAACTGCCATTCGCGTTCTTTCACATCGGAGCGCTTGTCGTGCTGTTTCTTACCTTTCGCGACGCCAATTTTCACTTTGCACCAGGCATTTTTCCAGTACAGTGAAAGCGCAACAACGGTATAACCGTCACGATTCATTCGACCATACAGGGAGTCGAGCTCACGTTGGTTTAACAACAGCTTACGGGTACGGGTGGGATCACATACCACATGCGTTGAGGCAACAGCCATTGGCGTGAAGTTGGCGCCAAACAGGAACGCTTCGCCGTCTTTAAGGATGACGTAGCTGTCGCCGATGTTCGCTTTACCCGCCCGCAGGGATTTGACTTCCCAACCTTGCAGAGCGAGTCCTGCTTCGAACTCTTCTTCAATAAAGTATTCGTGTCGTGCGCGCTTGTTAAGCGCGATTGTGGCTGAGCCAGGTTTGTGTGCTTTTTTCTTCGTCATAATGCCGCTCAGTATAGGTAATCTGGAATCGAAAAACACCCCATTTCATCCAGCGGGGCGCAAGGCGCTATCTTAGCACGAGTTAGGCTATAGCGTTTTTTTTAGCGGGGGATAAATGGTATTATTTGTGTGATTGATATTGATGGAAATTGTTATGCCTCAGATTAGCCGGACCGCTTTAGTACCTTACAGTGCGGAACAGATGTATCAGCTAGTGAATGATGTTAAATCCTATCCCCAGTTTTTACCGGGATGCACCGGTAGCCGTGTGCTGGAGTCGACTCCGGGACAGATGACCGCGGCGGTGGATGTCTCGAAAGCAGGGATTAGCAAAACGTTCACCACGCGCAATCAATTGACCAGTAACCAGAGCATCCTGATGCATCTGGTCGACGGACCGTTCAAGAAACTCATTGGCGGATGGAAGTTTACGCCACTGAGTCATGAAGCGTGCCGCATTGAATTTCATCTCGATTTTGAGTTTACCAATAAGTTAATCGAGCTGGCATTTGGTCGTATCTTTAAAGAGCTGGCTTCGAACATGGTGCAGGCCTTCACGGTCCGCGCGAAAGAGGTTTACAGTGTCAGCGTCAGCTAAAATTGTTGTTGAAGTGGCGTATGCGCTACCCGAGAAACAGTATCTACAGCGTGTGACGCTGCAACAGGGCGCTACGGTGGAAGAGGCTATCCGCGCTTCCGGGCTGCTGGAATTACGTACCGATATCGATCTCAGCAAAAATAAAGTGGGCATTTACAGCCGTCCGGTAAAGCTTGCTGATGTTCTCCAGGACGGTGATAGGGTGGAAATTTACCGGCCACTGATTGCCGATCCGAAAGAGCTGCGCAGACAGCGAGCAGAGAAATCTGCTAAAAAATAGCAGACAATAAAAAAGGTGCTCATTGAGCACCTTTTTTTGATCTGTTAATCCTACTTGTTGTCGGTCAAAGCAGGTTTGTTATCAATGTTCGTCAAAATGCCGCTGCTGTTAAAGGTCAGCGTCAGTGTTTGCTGGGTTACGCCTTCATGACCAGGTTGCTGACGGAACACATAAAACCAGGTGTTAGTGCCAAAAGGATCGGACATCATTGGTGTACCCAGAGCATAAGCAACCTGCTGTTGCGTCATACCCGTGCGCACTTTGGCGACATCGGTAGGTGTCAGATAATTTCCCTGGTTGATGTCAGGGCGGTAAACCACTCGCTCCAGAGTGGAACAGCCTGCAGTCAACATCAGTAGTACTGCTGCAGCAGCAGTCAGCGTTTTACAGCGCATAGTGATTTGATTCCTTTTCGGGCCCGAGCAGTACGCGGCTCATATGTAATATGCCGATGATAATAGACCTTTCACCACTTTAAAACCTTTTGCTGTCGGGTCGGTCGGCGATTTTATGTTGAACTCAGACCTTAACAAGGTAAAAAAGTTTATGCCGCCAGCAGTTCTTTTGCATTTGCGAGGGTATTGCGCGTCACTTCGCTACCGCCAAGCAGGCGGGCTAATTCCTGCAGGCGAGCGCGTTTATCAAGCGGCTGCATGTGTGTTTCGGTCATCGCGCCATCCGTTTCTTTGCTGACGTAGAAGTGTTGATGACCACAGCCAGCAACCTGCGGCAGGTGAGTAACGCACATTACCTGAGTTGACTCGCCCAACTGACGCAGCATTTTTCCCACTACCGCAGCAGTCGGGCCGCTGATACCGACATCCACTTCATCGAAAATCAGCGCCGGTGTTTCCATTTTGCGTGCGGTAATAACCTGAATAGCCAGCGCAATGCGCGACAGTTCCCCACCTGAAGCCACTTTCGCAATCGGCTGCAACGGCTGGCCTGGGTTAGTGGTCACTTTAAACTCTACGCGATCGGCACCGTCTGCGCTCAAATGATGTTCCTCAAATTTCACATCAATGCAAAAGACACCGTGCGGCATTGAGAGAGTATGCATGCTCTCTGTAATCAGTTGTCCCAGCTCCTGAGCATAATGCTGGCGCTGTTTGTGCAGCATTTTTGCCGTTTCCAGAGCCTGCTGGTGGTGATTGTTCACCGCCAGGGTTAAGGTTTCGAGCGAGTCGGCCTGATCGTCTAACTGCTGTTGTTCATCCAGCAATGACTGATAGAACTGTGGCAGCGCTTCAGGGGCAACATGATGCTTGCGGGCCAATGAGATTTGTTTGGAAATACGCTGTTCAAGTTCAAACAAACGGTTAGGATCCAAATCCAGACGATCGCAATAGTGGCGCAGCTCGTCGCTGGCTTCGCTGAGTTGGATCGTGGCCTCTTCCAGCATATCCAGGATACCGGAAAGTCTGCCGTCCATGCCTGCCAGTTCAGTGACCAGCTGCTTTGCAGTGTACAGCTGGCTTTGCAGGTTGATGTCTTCGCCATCCGCCAGGATAGCCAGCGCCTGTTGGCTGGTGGTGAGCAATTGCCCGCTGTTAGCCAGACGCTTGTACTCTTCATCAATTTGCTCAAATTCACCCGGCTGCGGGTTGAATTCGTTCAGTTCTTTTAACTGGTATTGCAACAGTTCCGCCCGGGCTGCACGCTCCTGACTCTGTTGTTGATGATGCGCCAGGTCACGGCAGCTTTGGTGCCACAGCTGGTAGCGCGCAGCCATTTCCTGAGTCAGGGACGCTTCATTGGCGTAACCATCCAGCAGAGACTTTTGGTGTTCTGATTTTGTCAGGAGCTGATGCGCATGCTGACCGTGGATTTGAATAAGCAACTGGCCCAGCTCGCGCAGCTGTGACAACGGTACGGCAGTGCCGTTAATGAAGCCGCGTGAACGTCCATCGCTGCTGATAACACGACGCAGCAAACATTCACGGCCTTCCTCAAGCTGGTTTTCTTCCAGCCAGCGCAGAGCCGCGGGGGTGTCTTTTAAGGCGAATCGCGCGCAGAGGTCGGCTCGCGTGGCGCCTGCACGTACCATGTCGGCATCTGCGCGTCCGCCCAGGCACAAACCGAGAGCATCAATGGCAATGGACTTACCCGCACCGGTTTCACCGGTAATAACGGTCATTCCGTTCTGGAAATCGATCTCAAGTTCACGAACGATAGCAAAATTGCTGATGGTCAGTTGTGCCAACATAACTGTTTTCCTGTATGAAAAACCATAACTGTAATTACATACAGTATAAACTGGTTTTTTATACAGTAAAGAGGTTGGCGTTAAATTAGAATAATTTTTTTGACCAGCCTAGTTTAGTGCTTAATGTGTTGAAATAGCTGTAATCTTTTGGGTGTATCAGGTTCAGATGATAATCACAGCGGCGAATTAATACGTCTTCACCTTCCTGTATAGGCAGGGCGATCTGGCTGTCGCAACTGATTTCCAGATCGTTTCGGCGATGAGAGAAGCGCAGGCGAATGGTGCTGCTACTGTTGATCACCAGTGGTCGTGCGGAAAGCGTATGCGGGAACATCGGGACCAGCGTAATAGCATCCAGTGAAGGCGTCAGGATCGGACCTCCGGCAGAGAGCGAGTAGGCGGTAGAGCCGGTCGGTGTGGAAATAATCAAGCCGTCCGAACGCTGGGAGAAGGCAAAAATTTCATCGATATAGACTTCAAATTCAATCATGTGCGCCACTTTTCCGGGGTGCAACACAACTTCATTGATCGCAGTGCTAATGCGCTTCTGGCAATCCTGTTGGCACACCTGGGCTTCAAGTAAAAAGCGCTTTTCGCTGATGTAGTGGCCTTCCAGCACGTCAGCTAACTGTTGGTGGGCATTGTCTGGGTCAAGGTCGGTCAGAAAACCGAGATTACCGCGGTTAATGCCAATAACCTTGATATCATAACGTGCCAGGGTGCGTGCGGCGCCCAGCATATTGCCGTCGCCGCCGACTACCACGGCGAGGTCTGCCTGCTGGCCAATCTCTGCGAGCGTACCGGTTTTCACATTTTTCAGCTGCAGCTCGTGGGCGATTTGTTGCTCAACGATAACCTCATAACCTTTGGCGCACAGCCAACGGTAGAGCATTTCATGTGTGGTCAGTGCAGTGGGGTGACGTGGATGCCCCACAATGCCAATACACTTGAAATGTTTGTTCATTTTCTCGAGGTCCTTGTAACGAAGATTAGTGACAATGTGAGTACTTCCCTTGAATCCCTGAATCTGATCCCCATAATAAGCCAAGTTAGCGAGATGAATGCGAAAAAAACGCGGAGAAATTCATGAGTAGTAAAGAACAGAAAACGCCTGAGGGGCAAGCCCCGGAAGAAATTATCATGGATCAGCACGAAGAAGTTGAGGCGGTTGAACCAGACGCTTCTGCTGAGCAGGTGGATCCGCGCGATGAAAAAATTGCGAATCTGGAAGCTCAGCTTGCTGAAGCCGAAACGCGCGAGCGCGACAGCGTGTTGCGTATCAAAGCGGAAATGGAAAACCTGCGTCGTCGTACCGAACTGGACGTAGAAAAAGCGCATAAGTTTGCACTGGAAAAATTCGTCAACGAACTGCTGCCGGTGCTGGATAGCCTGGACCGTGCGCTGGAAGTTGCGGACAAAGACAATGACGCTATGGCGGCTATGGTCGAAGGTATTGAGCTGACCCGTAAGTCAATGCTGGATGTTGTGGCGAAGTTTGGCGTACAGGTGGTTGCGGATATCGACGTGCCGATGGACCCGAACGTGCACCAGGCGATTGCAATGGTAGAGTCTGACGACATTGCTGCCGGTAATGTGCTGATGGTTATGCAGAAAGGCTATACCCTGAACGGACGTACCATCCGTGCGGCGATGGTCTCTGTGGCGAAAGCCAAAGGCTAATTAGCCTCAGACCGGGTAATGCTGATGCGCTACCCGGTCTGGATTACTCTCACTGGTCCGATACGCTTTCCCGCAGCGGTTTGACGGGCAACACCTGCACCTGTTTAATCATATTGTCCTGCACGTCGAGAATATCGATATCGTACTGCCCAATACGCACACGTGTGCCGGCAACCGGGATCTCTTCCAGCGCTTCAAGAATAATACCGTTCACGGTACGTGCGTCATCTTCCGGCAGGTGCCAGTTAAACGCCTTATTGATTTCACGAACGTTGGCGCTACCGTCAATGATCACCGAACCGTCATTCTGCGGTGTGACTTCTTCGGCAAGCGTCGGTGACATTGAGGTCGTGAAGTCACCAACAATCTCTTCCAGAATATCCTCGACCGTAACCAGTCCTTGAATATCGCCATATTCATTAACGACCAGGCCCACTTTCTTCTTATTGCGCTGAAATTTAATGAGCTGGGTGCTGAGTGGTGTGCCTTCCGGAACGTAATAAATTTCGTCGGCGGCGCGTAACATGGTCTCTTTGGTGAACTCTTTTTTCTCGGCCATCAATCGCCAGGCTTCACGTACGCGCAGCATACTGATGGCATCGTCGAGCGAGTCGCGATACAGCACAATACGACCGTGCGGGGAGTGCGAAAGCTGACGCACGATTGATTTCCAGTCATCGTTAATATCAATGCCGATGATTTCATTACGCGGGATCATGATGTCATCGACGCTGACTTTTTCCAGATCCAGCACTGACAGCAGCATATCCTGGTTACGGCGTGAGATTTGCGAGCGCGATTCATTCACCAGCGTTCGCAGTTCATCTTTACTCAGCGAACCGCTCACTACGATATCCGTTTTGATGCCCATCATGCGCATCAGAAGTCGCGTAATGGTGTTGAGTAGCCATACTAACGGCATCATCAGAATCTGCAGAGGAGCCAGCAGGACGCTGCTCGGATAGGCAACTTTTTCCGGATATAGCGCGGCAATCGTCTTTGGTAGCACTTCGGCAAAAACCAGCACCACAAACGTCAGTACCCCGGTGGCAATGGCGACGCCAGCATCGCCATACAGGCGCATACCGACAATGGTGCCGAGTGCGGAGGCCAGAATGTTCACCAGATTATTACCGATGAGCACCAGGCTTATCAGGCGATCCGGCTTGCGAAGTAACTTTTCAACGCGTTTTGCCTGGCGATTTCCCTGTTTGGCCCGATGGCGTAGGCGGTAGCGATTCAGGGTCATCATTCCGGTTTCAGAACCGGAAAAATAGGCGGAAATGACCACCATGATGAGGAGCGTGATAATGAGCGTGGTGGTGGAGATGTGTTCCACGTAGGGTTCCTTAAAGATTTAACTCACGAACTGCTGCAGGATACGGCTGCCGAAATAGGCCAGCGTCAGAATGCCAGCGCCTGCGACGTTAAACCATACGACGCGACGTCCGCGCCAACCTTCATGGTAATGTCCCCACAACAGAACGATATAGACAAACCATGCCACGATAGAGAGAACGGCTTTATCAATGTTCTCGGTACTGAACAGGTTATGCATGTAAAACAGGCCAGTGCACAGGGTGAGCGTCAGCAGAACCACGCCAATTTGGGTGATATGAAACATCTTCCGCTCAATACTCATCAGTGGCGGCATCTCATTGCTGAAGGCCAGTTTCTTGTTTTTCAGTTGGTAATCGATCCATGCCAACTGTAGCGCGTAGAGCGCGGCGATAATCAGCGTGGCGTAAGCGAACAGTGATAGCCCGATGTGAATCATCATGCCTGGCGTAGCTTCGAGATGGGTGATGAACTCGTTAGGCATAAACGTGGCGAAGGCCAGGTTTATCAGCGCAAAGGCGTAGACAATGGGCAGCAATAGCCAGCCACGATTGCGGGACGCGACGATGGTCATTACCGTACAGATCATCAGGCTTACCAGCGAGCCGACGTTCAACAGACTCAGGTTTTGTCCGCTTTCACCGCCGGGTAGGATACGCGCTTCCAGGGCGATAGCATGGCTTACCAGCGCAACGACCGCAGAGAGAATAGCCATACGCCGCCAGCCGCTGTTTTTTTGCAGCAGAGCGGGAATAATCAGCGCGAGGCTGACTGAGTAGGCGACAAGGGCGAGCAGAGCAAAAACGGGCATATAGGTGTCGACAGTTGGCCAGTGATAAAGAAAAGCAGTATAGCGTTACGTGACCGCTGCTCCAACCGTTGCATAACAACAAAGGCGGCTTCATGTTATACTGCGACAAATTTCTGTTGATGTGTCGCTGTCGCGACCGACCGTTTCCACCCCAGGCGAGAGACAATGTTTGATAATTTAACCGATCGTTTGTCGCGCACGCTGCGCAATATCAGTGGCCGTGGACGCCTTACTGAAGACAACGTTAAAGAGACGCTGCGCGAAGTGCGCATGGCGCTGCTGGAGGCTGACGTAGCGCTGCCGGTAGTGCGTGAGTTTATCAATCGCGTAAAAGAGAAAGCGGTTGGTCATGAAGTTAACAAAAGCCTGACGCCGGGTCAGGAGTTCGTCAAGATTGTCCGTAACGAACTGGTTGCGGCAATGGGCGAAGAAAACCAGACCCTGAATCTGGCTGCACAGCCGCCAGCCGTGGTGCTGATGGCGGGCCTGCAGGGTGCGGGTAAAACGACCAGCGTCGGTAAGCTGGGTAAATTCCTGCGCGAGAAGCACAAGAAGAAAGTGCTGGTGGTCTCTGCGGACGTTTATCGCCCGGCGGCGATCAAACAGCTGGAAACGCTGGCCGAGCAGGTCGGTGTTGACTTCTTCCCGTCGGATGTCGGCCAGAAGCCGGTCGATATCGTTAACGCCGCGCTGAAAGAAGCCAAACTCAAATTCTACGACGTGCTGCTGGTGGATACCGCCGGTCGTCTGCACGTTGACGAAGCCATGATGGACGAAATCAAACAGGTCCACGCTTCTATCAAGCCGGTAGAAACGCTGTTTGTGGTCGACGCCATGACCGGTCAAGATGCCGCGAATACCGCAAAAGCCTTTAACGAAGCGCTGCCGTTAACCGGCGTAGTGCTGACAAAAGTTGATGGTGATGCCCGTGGCGGTGCGGCGCTCTCTATTCGTCATATTACCGGTAAGCCGATTAAATTCCTCGGCGTCGGCGAGAAAACCGAAGCACTGGAGCCGTTCCATCCGGACAGGATTGCTTCGCGCATTCTCGGCATGGGCGACGTGCTGTCGCTGATCGAAGATATCGAAAGCAAGGTTGACCGCGCACAGGCAGAAAAATTAGCCAGCAAGCTGAAAAAAGGCGATGGCTTCGATCTCAACGATTTCCTTGAACAGCTTAACCAGATGAAAAACATGGGCGGTATGGCAAGCCTGATGGGCAAGCTGCCGGGCATGGGTCAGATCCCTGACAATGTGAAATCGCAGATGGACGATAAAGTGCTGGTGCGTATGGAAGCCATCATCAACTCGATGACGATGAAAGAACGCGCTAAGCCGGAAATTATCAAAGGTTCCCGTAAACGCCGTATCGCTGCCGGTTGCGGTATGCAGGTACAGGACGTAAACCGCCTTCTGAAACAGTTCGACGACATGCAGCGCATGATGAAGAAAATGAAGAAGGGCGGAATGGCGAAGATGATGCGTGGTATGAAGGGGATGATGCCCCCAGGATTCCCAGGCCGCTAATCGGCCTGGCTTGTTTGCCATTTCGGCACCGGGGTGTGCTCGCCATCCTCACGTACTGCGTGTACGCTCCGGTGGCTGCGCGCACGCCGGCACCGAACTGACGGCACCGCCAACGGCCTTTTATAGCAGAGTTATCAACTGCTGATTGCATTTTCCCCAGAAATCAGTAAAATTTTCGGGCTTTTAATATGACACCCGGGCTCCGTTCCTCGATGGGGCCTGGGTGTTTTATTCACACAAGAGGATGTTATGGTTACTATTCGTTTAGCTCGTCACGGCGCTAAAAAGCGTCCGTTCTACCAGGTTGTTGTTACCGACAGCCGTAATGCACGCAACGGTCGCTTCATCGAGCGCGTTGGCTTCTTTAACCCAATCGCTAGCGAAAAAGAAGAAGGCACTCGCCTGGATCTGGATCGCATCGCTCACTGGGTTGGCCAGGGCGCGACTATTTCTGATCGCGTAGCTACGCTGATCAAAGCAGCAAACAAAGCAGCTTAATCTGTCACGGTGGTCATGATGAGCAAGCAACTCGCCGCACAGGCTCCTGTGGAACCCATCGTTTTGGGGAAAATGGGGTCTTCTTACGGTATCCGTGGTTGGCTCAGAGTGTTTTCTTCCACTGAAGACGCCGAAAGCATTTTTGACTATCAGCCCTGGTTTATCCAGAAGGCGGGTCAGTGGCAGCAAGTACAGCTGGAAAGCTGGAAGCACCACAATCAGGATCTGATCATCAAGCTGAAAGGCGTTGACGATCGTGATTCGGCGAATCTACTGACTAATTGCGAAATTGTCGTGGATTCCTCGCAGTTGCCAGCGCTGGAAGATGGTTCCTACTACTGGAAAGACCTTATGGGCTGCCAGGTAGTGACTACTGAAGGCTACGATCTCGGTAAAGTCGTCGATATGATGGAAACCGGTTCGAATGACGTCATCGTCATCAAGGCAAACCTGAAAGATGCGTTTGGTATCAAGGAACGTCTTGTGCCGTTCCTCGATGGGCAGGTTATCAAGAAAGTCGATCTCGCTACTCGTACTATCGAAGTAGATTGGGATCCTGGTTTTTAAACCACCGGATAAACGGTAAAAGTCGGCGTTATGGGGATTGGCTTGTGTTTATAGGTATCGTTAGCCTGTTTCCAGAAATGTTCCGCGCAATTACCGATTACGGGGTAACTGGCCGGGCAGTAAAAAATGGCCTGCTGAACATCCAGAGTTGGAGTCCTCGTGACTTTACTCATGACCGGCACCGTACCGTGGACGATCGTCCTTACGGCGGCGGACCGGGGATGTTAATGATGGTGCAACCTTTACGGGACGCCATTCATGCAGCAAAAGCTGCGGCTGGTGAAGGCGCAAAGGTGATTTATCTGTCACCTCAGGGACGCAAGCTTGATCAAGCGGGCGTTAGCGAACTGGCCACGAATCAAAAGCTGATTCTGGTATGTGGTCGCTATGAAGGAATAGATGAGCGCGTGATTCAAACCGAAATTGACGAAGAATGGTCAATCGGCGATTACGTACTCAGCGGTGGTGAGTTACCAGCAATGACGCTGATCGACTCCGTGTCCCGGTTTATTCCGGGGGTACTGGGTCATGAAGCTTCGGCAATCGAAGATTCGTTTGCTGATGGGTTGCTGGATTGCCCGCACTATACCCGACCTGAAGTGTTAGAGCAGATGGAAGTACCGGCGGTGTTACTGTCGGGGAACCACGCTGAGATACGTCGCTGGCGTTTGAAGCAGTCGCTGGGCCGGACCTGGCTTAGAAGACCTGAACTTCTGGAAAACCTGGCTCTGACTGAAGAGCAAGCAAAGTTGCTGGCGGAGTTCAAAAAGGAACACGCACAACAGCAACATAAACATGATGGGCAGGCGTAAGCCCCCAATATCAGTTTACCCAGGATAAGAGATTAAATTATGAGCAACATTATTAAGCAACTTGAACAAGAACAGATGAAGCAGGACGTACCTTCCTTCCGTCCGGGTGATACCGTGGAAGTGAAAGTATGGGTTGTTGAAGGTTCCAAAAAACGTCTGCAGGCATTCGAGGGCGTGGTTATCGCTATTCGTAACCGCGGTCTGCACTCTGCATTCACTGTTCGTAAAATTTCCAACGGCGAAGGCGTTGAGCGTGTCTTCCAGACTCACTCTCCGGTAGTTGACAGCATTGCTGTTAAACGTCGTGGTGCTGTTCGTAAAGCTAAACTGTACTACCTGCGTGAGCGCACTGGTAAGTCTGCTCGTATCAAAGAGCGTCTTAACTAAGATTCGCGCAAGCGACATCCTGTTAGAAAAGGGCTGGCCGAAAGGCTGGCCCTTTTTTTATTGATGCTGCCCATAATATGTCGAAATATTGTGGGGTGTGGTTAATAAATAAATTATCCGATATTTTGGCGGGAACTGAAGTTCAGAAAGCATTGTTTATTGTTGTTACGGTTGTAATGGTGGATGCTGTGCAGTTGATTACATGTTGATGGTGATTATAATAAAAATAATTATATTAATATGGTTGCGTCGCCTTGTTTTTACTACATATTAGAAACGGATCACAAACGGTAAACATTTTTTTGATAGTATATGGTCTGTAATTGCGAAACTCAATGCATCTATATTTACCAGAATTATTGTTTGGGTGGTTATGCTGGGTTTAGTCTTGTAACTGGCTAGTGTTCGATAAGGATTTTAGTACCAAATTGGTGCTAAACCGTGCGAGGAATGTCAGGCAACAACAATAAAAACCATGAGTAATATTTGATGTTCTCTATTTAAGGATAATACTAATGAAAGTATGCTTTTCTTTTCTAATAATAGTACTGCTCTCAATTTCATCTTCTACTGTATCTGCAAAAAATTACCCATGTTCTAAATCTAAAGGTGGAGTATCGCATTGCACCGCTGACGGAAAATTTGTTTGTAATGATGGTAGTATTAGTCGCTCTAAGAAAAAGTGTTCTTAAAAGTATCGTCTCGTGAGGCGTACTAGATGGGGTGAAGCCAAACGTCTGATTCGTTCACATCTTTTACCCCACAAGCTGACCTTCACGAAAACTAAAGGTAAGAAGAATCGCACGGTGCTGATCCCTCGGTGGCTGTATGACGAGCTAGCTCCTTTGCAGGGGAAAATGTTCCATCCCTGCTATCAGGAGTTCAAGAAAATGCTCGCACTGACCGATATTGTGTTGGCTGAAGGGCAGAAGACGCACGTGCTACGTCATACTTTTGCGAGTCATTTTATGATGAATGGAGGTAATATCTTGGTACTCCAACGGATTCTTGGCCATGCAAACATAAGAGAGACGATGCGATACGCACATTTTGCTCCTGATCATCTTGAAGAAGCTGCTCTTCTTAATCCGATATCACTATACAGGCATGAGGAAATTACAAGTGAGTAGTAAGGCAAACTGCGTTTTTTGTGGGCGTAAACCTGAAAAGAAAAGTAGAGAACATATTATTCCACAATGGTTGATAAAAAAAACAGGAGATCCAAAGAGACAGGCTTTTTTTGGGATGCCCATTTGTGATCGTGATGAAGAGGGTGTGTATACTAAAATAAATGCACCAAATTCTGATAATGTCGATACGAAAGGACGCGTATTTTCATTTGACAACTTCACGTTTCCTGCTTGTGAGAAATGCAATGGTGATTATTCTAATCTTGAAGCTAAAGTTAAAGATGTTTATGAACGCATGTCTGATAATAAGTCTATAGACAGAGAGCAAATTAATTTATTCCTTGACTGGATGGATAAAGTAAGAGTCGGTGTGTGGCTGGGGTTGCGTCAATTAGATAAGAATGTTGCTGATATTGAGCCAAATTTTGCCATTTCTCATCGTATGGGATGTTATGACAGAATTTTAATGATTAAACGTTTTGAAAATCAACCGCAAGGTGTGAATTTTATAGGTTCAGAAAATTTTTCCTTTGCAATTATGCCAAGCGTTTTTTGTCTTAGGATTAATGATTTATATTTCTTTAATGTCTCATCGATGTTTTTGGTTTCACATGGATTAGGCTTTCCTTATATAGACGGGATGAAATTAGATAACAACAGTGATAGGTTGATTGTGGATCCACTCCCAGGAAAAGAAAAAATTACCCAGCCTATATTTGGAAGAGATGTGTGGGGAGGTGCTGTATGTATAATTCAACCAATGTTCAAAAATTCTTTGGTTGAGGAAAATGCTGATAGTGAACTTTCAAAATTATATGAAACAGATTACATCCTAGAAAACAGCTTGGAACCTAAAGAAGGAAAAGGTGCCATATTCATTAGACAAGTTGATGGAAGTGTTAAAAAAATGGAGGTTGATGAGGGGTTAAAGATTGATTATTCAAAAGGGGCAAAAGACCCACGCCATGATCCCATAAGAGTTTATATAGAAGTACTGAATTGGCAGAATTATCTCATAAAAGAACAACTTCAAAATATGAATCTTGACTTATTATCTGAAGAGCAAAAAGCGTATGTCAACGAAAAGTATGGTTTCGCTCAACGTACAAATGATGTGCTCATACAGCATGCTCAGAATTCTTTGTATAAGGATATGATGCTTTCTTGGTAAGAAGGGTGTCCACATTCTGTCCACGCAGCATGTTTTTGGTTGCACTTGATTGCACTAGAGATACATATAACTAACTGTTTATAATCAAAAATTTATGATTATCAATGGTGTCAGGTAAAAGCGTCTTAACTAAGATTCGCGCAAGCGACATCCTGTTAGAAAAGGGCTGGCCGAAAGGCTGGCCCTTTTTTTATCCCGACGTTTACTTCTTTTATTCTTTATGGCAATGGAATGACTGCGCGGCGCGCAGCCAGTTGGGGGACGATTATGGTGTCGTGATCACGACCGCCACGCGGCGGTTTTCAGCGCGACCTTTTGATGTCTGGTTGCTGGCAATGGGATATTTCTTCCCGAGTCCCTGAGTAGTCAGGTTGCTGCGGGGAATATTAGCGCCCTGCGCCCATGCATCGGCAACGACATTAGCGCGTTTGAGTGACAGAGCTTCATTGTAGCTGTCTTCGCCGTAGTTATCAGTATGACCATCCAGGCGAGCATGATTAAGCCCGGTAGCTGCCAGTTTGGATGCCATTTCCTTGATCTGTTTTTCACTTTCAGGTCGGAGTTTATAGTCATTTTTGTCAAACAGGATAGTGTCAGACAGGCCGAGAGACCAGTCTCCTGATGCTTCAGTAAATCCGTATGATTTCATGGCTGCAATTTGCTCTGGGGTAAATTTTCCCTGAGGTGCCTGACAGCCAGCCAGAATCAGTAAAAGCAGAAGAAACGGGGATAATAAACGTTTTAGCATGTGTGTAATTCCTTATTTTTTAATAATGCGTTCAGAACGCAAATGTTTAGCCTGATACATATTTTGATCGGCAAGTTCTTGTAATTTTTCGGCAGAGGCATGTTCCCACGTCAGCGCAAACCCAATGCTGAGCGTCATGCTTGCCAGATGACCATTATGCAGGTCAAAAGGTCGGTTAAACTCTTGTGACAGTGCCGCGCAGATCCGCTGAACCTCATATTCAGAATGAACGCTGTACAGCACCATGGCGAACTCATCGCCGCCAAGTCTGTATGGGTAATGGCGACTCCCCCCAAACTCGGATAACCTTTTTGCGACTTCAATCAGGACCCGATCCCCCGCTGCGTGGCCCCAGGTATCATTAATAAATTTAAAATTGTCGCCATCAAGGAATAACAATGCCGAGCTGCTGTGGGCGGCATCATCATTCATTAAGGCATTAATGCTGCTGCGAAATGCGGCGCGATTTGCCAGACCCGTCAGAGGATCATGTAGTGCAGTACGCAACAGCTGAGCGTTTTTTGCCTGCAGTTTAAGTTGCCACTCCTCCATCTCGTCCAGCAGACTATTAAAGTCCAGGGCAAAGAGATGAAACTCTTCAATGCGTTCCTCTGATACGCGCCGTGAAAAGTTACGGTTGGTACGAACATCATGTACCACCTCGGTAATGTTTTGCAGTGCATCCACAACGCCATTGTGTAAATAGCGAGTGAGCATTAATGCAATTCCGGATGCCAACAGAATGCACCCGGTAAGAACGGCCAGCGACAAATAGATGAAATGACTGATAACGCTATCGCGCGCAGTCAATCGTACTTCACCGATGACGTTGCCATTGTGCAAAATCGGCTGAGTGACCGGTTGTGGGAACAGCCAGTGGCTGATCATCCCGCTAATCTTTTCAGTGGTATCCTGCGCGTTATAGCGCCAGGTGGCGATCACCTTCTGGTTTTTATTACGAACTTCTGCAACGGAAAATTGCCCCTGCTGACCCAGTGCCGCCAGCGTTTCAGTTGCTGCAACATTATCAGAAAAGACTAATGCAGCTTCGAGCGTACGGGTCATGGTAGCGGCAGTCAGATCCAGATTCTTTTGCGCATACTGTCTTAATGCCAGCACGGAAGAAATGCTGAGCAGCAGCCAGATCAGCATCATGGTTACCAGAACGCTGATTATGCTGATACGCCGTAATGTTCGCTTAAACGTCGGGCGTGCTATGGGAGAATGGCCCTTATCCATGCTTATTATTCCGTGCAAGCATCAATACGTCTGGACTGACCCTTACGCCGCTGCGTGAAAGGGAATCCATATTTACGGAAAATCTCACATCTTCGTCTTTAATTATGAGGCAAAAGGCGCTGCCAATAACGCATTCGGGGTTCTGTTCAGCAATTAATAACAATGCCTTAGTCGGATATTTATTCTTTAATTCCACCTGATAAGTAGGGGATTCTTTTCCAAAATAAAAACCGTCACACTGCGAAACTAATATTTCTTGTTCCGTACGGATGATGACGGGAAGATAGGGTAATGCGCCTGCACTGGTATCTTTCAGGACACTGGAAAAACGCGATGAAGAGAAAATACACAGTTTTGGGGGCCCGGAAAGTGCAGGCCAGCGTGTATAACTGACGATGCCGGAAACCATAGCGCGTACCGATTTTGCTTCTTCCGTAACGCTTTGGGCATACAGCGGTAATCCGGTCAGGAGCAGTGCCAGTAGAAGTATGAGTCGGTAAGAATAGCTCATGAGTAGTTACCTACCAGCGTTTGCTGTAAAACGTCGAAATACATTCAAGATTGTTTGCAACAAAATAACATTATTTTCCTAAGCCGTCATTATTCCTGGAATAATGCTATTGGTGATTTAAGTTAAATCTTAATGGTTTATAAAATATAAACCATTGTTTAATTTAACCTTATCGAGGTAGCGCCCTCGTTTGCCCCTTGCTGCCAGGCGCTGTGTAACTGGTCAACATTTTCGACAGTATCGCAACTGGGCGGAAAAGTTTTCCCGGTCAGGCCTCTGGCATAAACAAAATCCTGCTGGCAGGTTTTACGTTGTCCCTCGGCGTAACCCTTAAGGTATTCCGTACGATCGACGTCGGGGTCATTGTAGTTGTCGGCAAGCGTTTCATTATCTTTAACGGCATAACCCGAAATGGCATCTTGTATCCCGGCGTCGTACCAGTCGGTACCAGTCCAGGTAGGGGCATGGGTGTAGGGGTCTATCTGACATCCGCTAAGAAGTAATAGAAACAAGATGCTGATGAGTTGCTTCATTGCCTGTGCTCCTTCGTTTTTTTAAGCATAGTGGATCTGAAAACTCGGTGGTGTAAATTTAAATGTACATTCATAAGGGCTGTTTTTGCCTTAAAATAACAACATGTAAATTAAAATTTACGGATTGTGGATTGAAATCTTTACCTGTTGTGATATCGTTATTTCCTCCTCGCTGAGGATCAACTATCGCAAACGAGCTAAACAGGATCACCATCATGCAAAAAGACGCGCTGAACAACGTACATATTACCGACGAACAGGTTCTGATGACTCCGGAGCAACTGAAAGCTGAATTTCCGCAGAGCCATGAGCAAGAGGCGCAAATCGCCCAGTCGCGTAAAACCATCTCAGATATTATCTCCGGTCGCGATCCGCGCCTGCTGGTCGTATGTGGCCCATGCTCCATTCACGATCCTGAAATGGCGATTGAGTATGCTCGTCGATTTAAAGCCCTTGCCGCAGAGGTCAGCGATAGCCTCTACCTGGTGATGCGCGTCTATTTTGAAAAACCCCGTACCACTGTCGGCTGGAAAGGGTTAATTAACGATCCTCATATGGATGGCTCTTTTGATGTTGAAGCAGGTCTGAAAATTGCGCGTCAGCTGCTGCTTGAACTGGTAAATATGGGACTGCCGCTGGCAACTGAAGCGCTGGATCCAAATAGCCCGCAATACCTGGGCGATCTGTTTAGCTGGTCCGCAATCGGTGCCCGTACTACGGAATCGCAGACTCACCGTGAAATGGCTTCCGGTCTTTCGATGCCGGTTGGCTTTAAGAATGGTACCGACGGTAGCCTGGCGACCGCCATTAACGCCATGCGCGCGGCCGCGCAGTCGCACCGCTTTGTCGGTATTAACCAGGCCGGGCAGGTTGCACTGCTGCAAACACAGGGGAATCCGGACGGTCACGTGATCTTGCGCGGAGGTAAAGCGCCGAACTACAGCCCGGCAGATGTCGCCCAGTGCGAAAAAGAGATGGAGCAGGCGGGACTACGACCTTCTCTGATGGTAGATTGCAGTCATGGTAATTCCAATAAAGATTACCGCCGTCAGCCTGCCGTGGCTGAATCCGTGATTGCACAAATCAAAGATGGCAATCGCTCAATCATTGGCTTGATGATTGAAAGTAATATTCACGAAGGCAACCAGTCTTCCGAACAGCCGCGCAGCGAAATGAAATACGGCGTATCCGTAACTGACGCCTGCATTAGCTGGGAAATGACGGATGCGCTGCTGCGTGAAATTAGCCAGGATTTAAACGGCCAGCTGTCGGCGCGTGTAGCATAAGAGGTTGGTTATGGTTGCTGAATTGACCGCATTACGCGATCAAATTGATGAAGTCGACAAGGCGTTGCTGGATTTACTGGCACGCCGCCTGGAGCTGGTTGCCGAAGTAGGTGAAGTAAAAAGCCGCTTTGGGCTGCCGATCTACGTGCCGGAACGGGAAGCCTCTATGCTGGCCTCTCGCCGGGCGGAAGCGGAAGCCCTGGGTGTGCCGCCGGACCTGATTGAAGATGTGCTACGCCGCGTTATGCGTGAGTCCTACTCCAGTGAGAACGACAAAGGGTTTAAAACGCTTTGTCCTTCTCTGCGGCCGGTGGTGATTGTCGGCGGCGGCGGTCAGATGGGGCGTCTGTTCGAAAAAATGCTCACCCTGTCAGGTTACCAGGTGCGGATCCTGGAACAGCAGGACTGGGATCGCGCGCCGGAGATCGTCTCTGATGCCGGCATGGTGATCGTCAGCGTGCCGATCCACGTCACCGAGCAGGTGATCGCCAAACTACCGCGTCTGCCGTCTGACTGCATTCTGGTGGATCTGGCTTCGGTGAAAAATGGTCCTTTACAGGCGATGCTGGCTGCACATGATGGCCCGGTGGTGGGGTTACACCCAATGTTTGGTCCGGACAGCGGCAGTCTGGCCAAGCAGGTCGTCGTTTGGTGTGACGGACGTCAGCCGGAAGCTTATCAGTGGTTTCTGGAACAGATTCAGGTATGGGGTGCGCGACTGCATCGGATCAGCGCCGTTGAACATGACCAGAACATGGCGTTTATTCAGGCACTGCGTCACTTTGCGACCTTTGCTTACGGTCTGCATTTAGCGGAAGAGAACGTTCAACTGGAGCAGCTGCTGGCGCTCTCTTCGCCGATTTACCGGCTTGAGCTGGCGATGGTTGGCCGTCTGTTTGCCCAAGATCCGCAGCTCTATGCCGATATTATTATGTCGTCTGAGAGCAACCTTGCGCTGATTAAACGCTACTACCAACGTTTTGGCGAGGCGATCGGTTTACTGGAGCAGGGCGATAAGCAAGCGTTTATCGACAGTTTCCGTAAGGTGGAGCATTGGTTTGGCGATTATGCGAAACGCTTCCAGAGTGAAAGCCGTACTTTGTTACGCCAGGCGAATGATAGCCGTCCTTAATTAAGATGCCGGATGGCGGCTTCGCCTTATCCGGCCTTCAAAAATCGTATGAACCGTAGGCCGGATAAGCGTAGCGCCATCCGGCATTGTCAAACGTTAGCTCGGATCGACTGGCACCACGTTCTCACTTGGATAGCATCCCAGTACTTTCATCGAACGCGTAATCTCACCCAGCTCTTTCAATGCTTTTTGCATCTGGGGCGACTCCAGGTTGGCCTGGATATCAAGATAAAACATCTCTTCCCACGGATTGCCGTGAATCGGGCGTGACTCCAGTTTAGTCATAATCAGATTATGGTTACGCAGTACCAGCAGCGCCTCAACCAGCGCACCGGCTTGTTGCCCCGTCGCCATCAACAGGGTTGTTTTTGCCGGAACCTGATCGGAAACATTGATTGCTTTGCGTGCCAGCACCACGAAGCGGGTGATGTTTTGCGACTGGTTAGCCTCAATATGCTCGAGAACCTGCAATCCATACAGTACGCCTCCGGCTTCGCTCCCCAGGGCCGCCACGCGCGGTGAGTTAGCCTGCGCAACTTTTTCCATCGCCGCAGAGGTGCTTTCAGTGTACTCAATCTTCCAGTGCGGGTAGCGATTCAGGAACTTGCTGCACTGCTGGAACGGCTGCGGATGGCTATATACCGTTTCAATGGTCTCAAGATCCGTCGTGCCAGACACCAGTACACAGTGGTCTATCGTAATGGTCATCTCGCCAACGATAGACAGGCTGGTGTGCTGCAGCAGGTCGTAAACGTCGTTAATCCCACCGGAGCTGGTGTTTTCAATCGGAACCACAGCATAGTCAGCCTGTCCGGTTTCGACCTGATTAAAGATATCGGCAAATTTTGCGCATCCGCTTTCAATAAATTGTTCAAAATGGCGGGCAGCGTATTGACGTGCTGCGAGGTGAGAATATGACCCTTTTGGCCCAAGGAAGGCCACGCGCGCGGAGTGTGGGTTAATTTTGTTCAGGTGCTGCTGGAGCAGAGCCTGTTGAGTCAGGACGGAATCTTCGATTATGAGCTGGAACAGGCGAGTAATGTAGTGAGCATCAAGATGATGTGCTTTGCCAAGCTGAATGAGTCGGTCCAAAAGGTCACGTTCACGGTCGATATCACGAACCGGACGATGCGAAAGCAGTTTGGCTTTACCAACTTCTACGGCCAGTCCACGTCGCTCAGCCAGCAGGGCCAGTAATTTTTCATCCAGCGTGCTGATCTTATCGCGCAGCGCCAGCAATGGGTTTTCCGATGTCATAGTGTTGCCTTTCTTGTTATCAATAAAAAAGGCCTCCCGTTGTGGGAGGCCTTATTGTTCGTCTTCGCATTCTTTATCACACGACGAAACGCCTCCCATTCAGGGGAAGGTAAAAAAGAATGCGAAGAAGAACGGGACAAGTTTCATGTAATTTTCCTTTGGCTACGTCAGTAAAGTACCCGTACTGTTTTCACCCTGTCAACAAAAAACGCGCCCGAAGGCGCGTTGGCGATACACTCAATGTAAGGGACTACTCTTCTTCTGCTTCGACGAAGTTGGCGTCTTTGACTGAAGTTGTTGCACGACGGGCTTCGCCTTTGTGCTGCACTTTATTGAGCTGCCGTTCCAGCTTGTTGATCAAATCGTTAATTGCTGTGTACATATCCTCGTGTTTTGCGCTGGCGACCAGATGTCCGTTCGGTGTATTGATGGTGGCATCAGCAATGAAACCCTGTGGCTCCTTAGACAGAATGATATGTGGATTAATCAGATGAGTTTGCCATTTTTCTAGTTTGGCGAGACGGTCTGCGACATGCTGGCGAATTGCCGGAGTAATTTCCATTTGTTTACTGGTAATGTTCATTGTCATAAATTTTACCTCTTGTCTTTCCCGTCTTGGTGATTCCAGCATACCGTTCCTAATGTCAAAATGTGTGATCTAAATCACATTATTTTGTCGCTTTTTGTCAAGAAAACCTTTTTGTGAGGCACCGCAGGAACAGGCGATTTTTTACTTGAGGAATACCTGAAAGCAGGCCATATTTGATGGGATGCGTTGGAGCTAAACCGCTTCAGTTGTGGCGTTAACGGATAAAAAAACGGCAGCCCTTGGGCTGCCGTTTTGCATTCTGAGGCAAATCAGGTATTGCTGCTGTTGGCGGCAATGATTTTCGCGACTTTTTCAGCCTGCGCATTCATCTGCATCTGGCGATAAGCGTTTTCCATCAACGGCAGGGCATTACGTGTTGCCTGGGTATCCGGGTAGTCGCGCAGCATGCCTTCCACACGGTTTACCACGGCAACCCATGCGCCGCGGGCAGTGTAGTATTCTGCAACGGAGTATTCATACTTCGCCAGGCGGTCTTTCAGGAACACCAGACGTTTGGTGGCGTCAGTGGTGTACTGGCTATTCGGATACCCACGCACCAGTTTGGAAAAGTCATTAAACGCAGCTCGGGCATGTTGCGGATCGCGATCGCTACGATCAACACCAAAGAATCCTTGCAGTGCGCTATCATCCAACGCCATATTGGTCAGGCCACGCATATACATGACATAATCAATGTTAGGGTGTGTCGGGTTAAGACGGATAAAACGATCGATGGCAGCCTGAGCAAGTGGCAGATCGGCGTTTTTGTAGTAGGCGTAGATGAGATCTAATTGCACCTGCTGAGAATACGGTCCAAATGGATAACGGTTATCCAACGCTTCCAATTGCGTTATTGCCTGTTTCCAGTTACCGTCCTGCAGCTTTTGCTGAGCAGTCGCGTAGATTTCATTTGGCGGATTATCGGGCACCTCTTCCTTTGAACCAGAGCAACCCGCCAAAAACAGGCTCAACGTGGCTGCTGCCACCAGATATTTCATGCGCGTCATGACGTTTTGACTTTCCTCAAAATGTAATACGGGAGATTCTCTGTTCCTGCTCCCGGTTAAGACCAGCTACAATAGCACACTATATTAAACGGCAAAGCCGTAAAACCCAACGTTAAACGAAGAAGCAGTTTATGGCACAACGAGTAGAACTCACCGCAACAGTCTCCGAAAATCAGCTCGGTCAACGCTTAGATCAGGCTTTGGCCGAATTGTTCCCTGATTATTCGCGATCGCGCATAAAAGAATGGATCCTCGACCAGCGCGTACTGGTAAATGACCAACTTTGCGATAAACCGAAAGAAAAAGTGTTGGGTGGAGAGCGTGTCTCCATCAATGCAGAAATTGATGAAGAGGTTCGTTTTGAACCTCAGGATATCCCACTGGATATCGTTTATGAAGATGACGACATTCTTGTCATCAACAAACCCCGTGACCTTGTAGTGCATCCGGGCGCCGGGAATCCTGATGGTACGGTATTGAATGCGTTACTGCATTACTACCCGCCAATCGCGGATGTTCCTCGTGCAGGTATCGTGCACCGTCTGGATAAAGACACGACCGGATTAATGGTGGTGGCAAAAACGGTTCCGGCGCAAACACGTTTGGTGGAGTCGTTGCAGCTGCGCGAAATTACCCGTGAGTACGAAGCAGTGGCTATTGGTCACATGACTGCTGGCGGAACCGTTGAGGAACCGATTAGCCGTCACCCGACTAAGCGTACGCACATGGCGGTACACCCAATGGGGAAACCGGCGGTAACGCACTATCGCATTATGGAACACTTCCGTGTGCACACGCGTCTGCGGTTGCGTCTGGAAACCGGACGTACGCACCAGATCCGCGTGCACATGGCACATATCACTCATCCGCTGGTGGGCGATCAGGTTTACGGCGGTCGTCCACGTCCACCGAAAGGCGCTTCTGACGAATTTATCTCCGTACTGCGTAAGTTCGACCGTCAAGCGCTGCACGCGACCATGCTGCGTTTGTATCACCCGATTTCCGGTATCGAAATGGAATGGCATGCGCCGATCCCACAAGATATGGTGCAGTTGATTGAAGTGATGCGCGCTGATTTCGAAGAACATAAGGATGATATTGCCTGGCTATGAGTAAGCTAATTGTCCCGCAGTGGCCGATACCGCAAGGTGTCGCGGCGTGTAGTTCTACCCGTATTGGCGGAGTCAGTATGCCGCCTTACGATTCGCTGAATCTGGGCGCCCATTGCGGCGATAACCCGGAGCATGTTGAAGAGAACCGCAAACGACTGTTTGCTGCGGGCAATCTGCCGTCAAAGCCAGTCTGGCTGGAGCAGGTCCACGGTAAGGATGTCCTGAAACTGACCGGCGAGCCTTACGCCTGCAAACGCGCAGATGCGTCGTACAGCAACACGCCGGGTACCGTGTGTGCGGTGATGACCGCTGATTGTTTGCCGGTGTTGTTTTGCAACCGTGCCGGAACGGAAGTTGCTGCGGCCCATGCGGGTTGGCGCGGATTATGCGCCGGCGTGCTGGAAGAAACGGTGGCGTGTTTTGCCGACAAACCTGAAAACATTATTGCCTGGCTAGGCCCGGCGATAGGTCCAAACGCGTTTGAAGTTGGACCAGAAGTCCGCGAGGCGTTTATGACGAAAGATCCGCAAGCGGACCTCGCATTTGTACCGCGTGGCGACAAGTATCTGGCGGATATCTACCAGCTTGCGCGCCAGCGTCTGTCCAGTGTCGGGGTAGAGAACATCCACGGCGGCGACCGTTGCACCTTCAGCGAAAGTGAGACGTTCTTCTCTTATCGTCGCGACAATACCACGGGTCGTATGGCAAGTTTTATTTGGCTGATATAACCTAAAGAATCAAGACGATCCGGTACGTGTAATTTTCTTTTCACATAATTCAGGTCATTCACCTTGAATAATTGAGGGATGACCTCATTTAATCTCCAGTAGCAATTTTGACCTGTTATGGGAGGAGTTATGCGTCTGGATCGTCTTACTAATAAATTCCAGCTTGCTCTTGCCGATGCCCAGTCACTCGCATTGGGGCACGACAATCAATTCATCGAACCACTTCATCTAATGAGCGCCTTGCTGAATCAGGAAGGGGGATCGGTACGTCCTTTATTAACGTCTGCTGGCATTAATGCTGGCCAGTTACGTACAGCCATTGACCAGGCGTTGAGCCGTTTGCCACAGGTAGAAGGTACCGGTGGCGATGTGCAGCCTTCTCAGGAACTGGTGCGTGTACTTAATCTTTGCGACAAGCTGGCGCAAAAACGTGGGGACAACTTTATTTCGTCAGAACTGTTCGTTCTGGCGGCGCTTGAGTCACGCGGTACGCTGACCGACTTATTAAAATCAGCAGGCGCGACGACCGCGAATATCACTCAGGCAATTGAACAAATGCGTGGAGGTGAAAGCGTGAATGACCAGGGGGCTGAAGACCAACGTCAGGCCTTGAAAAAATATACCGTCGATCTGACCGAACGTGCCGAACAGGGCAAACTCGATCCGGTCATCGGCCGTGATGAAGAAATTCGCCGTACCATTCAGGTGCTGCAACGTCGTACTAAAAATAACCCGGTGTTAATCGGTGAACCCGGTGTCGGTAAAACCGCCATCGTTGAAGGGCTGGCCCAACGCATCATCAATGGTGAAGTGCCGGAAGGCTTAAAAGGCCGTCGTGTACTGGCGCTGGATATGGGCGCGCTGGTTGCTGGGGCCAAATATCGTGGTGAGTTTGAAGAACGTTTAAAAGGTGTGCTGAACGATCTCTCGAAACAGGAAGGCAACGTCATTCTGTTTATCGACGAATTGCATACCATGGTTGGGGCGGGTAAAGCCGATGGCGCAATGGACGCCGGGAACATGCTGAAACCAGCACTGGCTCGCGGGGAACTGCACTGCGTAGGCGCAACAACGCTTGATGAGTATCGCCAGTACATCGAAAAAGATGCGGCGCTGGAACGTCGTTTCCAGAAAGTGTTTGTGGCTGAACCTTCAGTGGAAGACACCATCGCAATCTTGCGTGGCCTGAAAGAACGTTATGAACTGCACCATCATGTGCAGATTACTGACCCGGCGATTGTTGCGGCTGCTACGCTGTCTCATCGCTATATTGCCGATCGTCAGTTGCCGGATAAAGCTATCGACCTTATTGACGAAGCGGCATCCAGCATTCGTATGCAGATTGACTCCAAGCCGGAGGAACTCGACAGACTCGACCGCCGTATTATCCAGCTCAAACTGGAACAGCAGGCATTAATGAAAGAGTCTGATGAGGCAAGTAAAAAACGTCTCGATATGCTCAACGAAGAGCTGGACGACAAAGAACGCCAGTATTCTGAGTTAGAGGAAGAGTGGAAAGCTGAAAAAGCTTCCCTCTCGGGAACGCAAACTATCAAGGCTGAGCTGGAGCAGGCAAAAATCGCCATCGAACAGGCGCGCCGCGTTGGCGACCTGGCGCGGATGTCTGAACTGCAGTACGGCAAAATTCCTGAACTGGAAAAACAGCTGGAAGCAGCCACCCAGTCTGAAGGCAAAACCATGCGTCTGCTGCGTAATAAAGTTACGGATGCGGAAATTGCTGAGGTACTGGCGCGCTGGACCGGGATCCCAGTTGCTCGCATGCTGGAAGGCGAACGAGAAAAACTGTTGCGTATGGAGCAGGAGCTGCACAGCCGCGTGATTGGTCAGAACGAAGCGGTGGAAGCCGTTTCTAATGCCATTCGTCGTAGCCGCGCGGGCTTGTCCGATCCGAATCGTCCGATTGGTTCATTCCTGTTCCTTGGTCCAACCGGTGTCGGTAAAACCGAACTGTGCAAAGCGCTGGCAAACTTTATGTTCGACAGTGACGATGCAATGGTGCGTATCGATATGTCCGAGTTTATGGAGAAACACTCTGTGTCTCGTCTGGTTGGGGCACCTCCGGGATATGTCGGTTATGAAGAAGGTGGGTATCTGACGGAAGCAGTACGTCGTCGTCCTTACTCCGTCATCTTGTTGGATGAAGTGGAGAAAGCGCATCCGGATGTGTTCAACATTCTGCTGCAGGTGCTTGATGATGGTCGTCTGACTGACGGACAGGGGAGAACGGTTGACTTCCGTAATACGGTTGTCATCATGACCTCGAACCTGGGGTCCGATCTGATCCAGGAACGCTTCGGCGAGTTGGATTACGGTCACATGAAAGATATGGTGCTGGGCGTCGTGAGCCACAACTTCCGCCCGGAATTCATCAACCGTATAGATGAGGTTGTTGTATTCCATCCGCTGGGTGAGCAGCACATTGCTTCTATTGCTCAGATCCAGTTGCAGCGTCTGTACAAACGTCTGGAAGAGCGTGGCTATGAAATCCATATTTCTGACGAGGCGCTTAAACTGCTGAGCGCGAATGGTTACGATCCGGTGTATGGCGCGCGTCCATTGAAACGTGCTATCCAGCAGCAGATCGAAAACCCGCTGGCGCAGCAAATTCTGTCTGGTGAACTGATTCCGGGCAAAACGATTCGTCTGGAAGTGAATGACGATCGCATAGTGGCAGTGCAGTAAGTCACAAAACAACAATAAACGGGCCCTGTGGGGCTCGTTTTTGTTTAAAAACCAGGCAGAAATGGACATGTTGATTGAAAAGTAATCGCTTGATGAGTTTTTTATATTTTTAACTTGTCAGCCTGAAATAACTCCCTATAATGCGCCTCCACTGACACGGAACAACGGATTACAAGCCGCCGGGTCAGCGGGGTTCCACTGAGAACTCCGGCGAAGAAAGCGAAATTAAATGCTTGACTTCGTAGCGGGATGGCGTAATATGCACACCCCGCGCCGCTGAGAAAAAGCGAAGCGGCACTGCTCTTTAACAATTTATCAGACAATCTGTGTGGGCACTCGAAGATACGGATTCTTAACGTCGCAAGACGAAAAATGAATACCAAGTCTCAACGAGTGAACACGTAATTCATTACGAAGTTTAATTCATTGAGCATCAAACTTTTAAATTGAAGAGTTTGATCATGGCTCAGATTGAACGCTGGCGGCAGGCCTAACACATGCAAGTCGAACGGTAGCACAGAGGAGCTTGCTCCTTGGGTGACGAGTGGCGGACGGGTGAGTAATGTCTGGGAAACTGCCCGATGGAGGGGGATAACTACTGGAAACGGTAGCTAATACCGCATAACGTCGCAAGACCAAAGAGGGGGACCTTCGGGCCTCTTGCCATCGGATGTGCCCAGATGGGATTAGCTAGTAGGTGGGGTAACGGCTCACCTAGGCGACGATCCCTAGCTGGTCTGAGAGGATGACCAGCCACACTGGAACTGAGACACGGTCCAGACTCCTACGGGAGGCAGCAGTGGGGAATATTGCACAATGGGCGCAAGCCTGATGCAGCCATGCCGCGTGTATGAAGAAGGCCTTCGGGTTGTAAAGTACTTTCAGCGAGGAGGAAGGTGTTGTGGTTAATAACCGCAGCAATTGACGTTACTCGCAGAAGAAGCACCGGCTAACTCCGTGCCAGCAGCCGCGGTAATACGGAGGGTGCAAGCGTTAATCGGAATTACTGGGCGTAAAGCGCACGCAGGCGGTCTGTCAAGTCGGATGTGAAATCCCCGGGCTCAACCTGGGAACTGCATCCGAAACTGGCAGGCTAGAGTCTTGTAGAGGGGGGTAGAATTCCAGGTGTAGCGGTGAAATGCGTAGAGATCTGGAGGAATACCGGTGGCGAAGGCGGCCCCCTGGACAAAGACTGACGCTCAGGTGCGAAAGCGTGGGGAGCAAACAGGATTAGATACCCTGGTAGTCCACGCCGTAAACGATGTCGACTTGGAGGTTGTGCCCTTGAGGCGTGGCTTCCGGAGCTAACGCGTTAAGTCGACCGCCTGGGGAGTACGGCCGCAAGGTTAAAACTCAAATGAATTGACGGGGGCCCGCACAAGCGGTGGAGCATGTGGTTTAATTCGATGCAACGCGAAGAACCTTACCTACTCTTGACATCCAGAGAACTTAGCAGAGATGCTTTGGTGCCTTCGGGAACTCTGAGACAGGTGCTGCATGGCTGTCGTCAGCTCGTGTTGTGAAATGTTGGGTTAAGTCCCGCAACGAGCGCAACCCTTATCCTTTGTTGCCAGCGGTTAGGCCGGGAACTCAAAGGAGACTGCCAGTGATAAACTGGAGGAAGGTGGGGATGACGTCAAGTCATCATGGCCCTTACGAGTAGGGCTACACACGTGCTACAATGGCATATACAAAGAGAAGCGACCTCGCGAGAGCAAGCGGACCTCATAAAGTATGTCGTAGTCCGGATTGGAGTCTGCAACTCGACTCCATGAAGTCGGAATCGCTAGTAATCGTGGATCAGAATGCCACGGTGAATACGTTCCCGGGCCTTGTACACACCGCCCGTCACACCATGGGAGTGGGTTGCAAAAGAAGTAGGTAGCTTAACCTTCGGGAGGGCGCTTACCACTTTGTGATTCATGACTGGGGTGAAGTCGTAACAAGGTAACCGTAGGGGAACCTGCGGTTGGATCACCTCCTTACCTTAAAGAACC
>NZ_JAOWHM010000035.1:0-485049 GCF_030332595.1 Citrobacter sp. Cpo100
CTGTAGGCGCGGGTGAGAACAAACGGCAGCGGGCCGGGCAGGGTGAAATCAGTTTCACCGGGCAGGACCTTGGCGCCGAGGAGCGGGTTGACCGGGGAGCCGGAGGTGACGCCGCCGGGACAGACCGAGCAGGCGACGCCGGTGGGGGCACCAATCATCACGCCCATGGCACCCTGGACAATCGGGCCGCCGAATTTTGTCATGTCACCCGTCCGGGCCGCCGGTTTGCCACCGCTCATTGCCAAATCCTTTTGTAAAACATCAGGATTTGTAACTTACGCCTGTCTGGCGACATGAAGTAGCAGGATAAACAGGATATGAATAAAATTAGGAAAACGTTTAGATCAAGATACACTAATGAAACCTTTCACCCCCTTTCCCCTTCCCTCCGCTCCTGTGTTGCTTTAATGTAAAAATCAATTGCCCCTTCCGGAGAGTCGAAATGGAACTTCGCCAGCTACGCTATTTTGTGCGCATTGTAGAAACCGGCAACATGGGTAGCGCGGCACTCGATCTCAATATCGGGGTTTCGGCACTCAGCCAGCAAATGTCGCGTCTGGAAAACGAACTCGCTATTCGCCTGCTGCAGCGCACCTCGCGAGGCGTGACGCCCACCAGCGCCGGGCTGGCTTTTTACTCCCAGGCGCAACTGGCGCTTCGTCACGCAGACGACGCGATCCTCGCCGCACGCGAGTCCCGGCTTTCCGGGCACGTCAGCGTCGGTATGGCTCCCAGTACCGCTTCCGTTCTCGGAATGCCGTTTATCAACGCCATGCGGGAAAGCTACAGTGATGTCCGTCTGCATGTGGTGGAAAGCCTCTCTGGCAATCTGGAGCGGATGATTAATACCCGCCAGATTGATCTGGCTGTCGTGTTTCAGAAAGAAAAGATCCTGCGCTGGAGCGCCATACCGATTCTCGAAGAGCGGCTGTTTTTGATTGGGACTCATGCCTTACTGGCTGATATTGCCGATGACAATATTGCTCCAGCCCAGTTGGCAAGTATCCCATTGATAATGCCAAGCCCGGGCCACGGTCTGCGCGGCCGGCTGGAAGCGATTTGTCAGGAACACGCGCTGAACATTGAGATCGCCACGGAAATTGATGGTCTGGCGCTACTCATGCGCGCCGTGCGCAGTGGCATTGGTGCCACTCTCCAGCCCGGCGCGGCAATTTCCCATCTAGATAAAGAGACGCTAAGAGTGATCGGCGTTCACAATCCAATACTTAGCCGCCCCAACTTTCTGGTGAGTCTCTCAGACGATGAACTCACCCCGGCAGGCCTCGCGGCCCGCGTGGTGCTGACGAAAGTGATGCATCAACTGGTGGAAGCAGGAAGCTGGCCTGGCGCCATCCTTTACAATAACTAAAGTACCGTTTAGCACCACGTCATAGCGCCCGCACAAGCTGTGCGTATACATTTCAATTACAAATTTAACAAATGGTTAAATGGTAATGGAGTATACGATGGTTGATGTTCTGGTGATTGGTGGTGGCAATGCCGCGTTATGCGCTGCCTTGTCCGCCCGGGAGCAAGGAGCTTCGGTACTTCTGCTCGAAGCGGCTCCCCGGGAATGGCGAGGGGGAAACTCCCAACACACGCGTAATCTGCGCTGTATGCATGATGCGCCGCAGGATGTGCTGGTGGAAAGCTATCCGGAAGAGGAGTTCTGGCAGGATCTGCGCCGCGTCACGGAAGGAAATACCAACGAAGCCCTGGCGCGTCTGGTGATCCGTACCTCTTCCCAATGCCGCGACTGGATGCGCCAGCACGGCGTTAACTTTCAGCCTCCTCTCTCTGGCGCTTTGCACGTGGCGCGGACCAACGCCTTTTTTATGGGGGGCGGAAAAGCCCTGGTGAATGCCTATTACCGCAGTGCCGAAAAGTTGGGCGTGCAAATCCGCTATGACACTCCCGTTCAGGCGCTTGAACTGCACAACGGCGAGTTCGTGGCGGCGCTGTCAGGCAACGAGCGTATCACAGCTAAATCCTGCGTGCTTGCCGCTGGCGGATTCGAATCTAACCGGGAGTGGCTGCGAGAAGCCTGGGGAGAGAACGAGCGCGGCGAGTGGCCAGCGGATAACTTCCTGATTCGCGGCACGCGTTTTAATCAGGGCGTACTGCTTAAATTTATGATGGATGCTGGCGCAGACATTATCGGCGAGCCCTCCCAGTCACACTGTGTGGCAATTGATGCCAGAGCGCCATTATATGACGGCGGGATTTGCACCCGCGTGGACTGCGTTTCGCTCGGTATTGTGGTGAACCGGGATGCTGAGCGTTTTTATGATGAAGGTGAAGATTTCTGGCCCAAACGCTACGCCATCTGGGGACGTCTGGTCGCTCAACAGCCAGGACAGATTGGCTACTCCATCATCGACAGTAAAGCTATCGGACACTTCATGCCTCCGGTCTTTCCTGGCACGCAGGCCGATACGCTGGCTGAACTGGCCTTTCAGTTAGGACTGGATGCCGAACGCTTTACCCACACCGTGACAGAGTACAACAACGCCTGCCAGCCAGGTCAGTTCGACCATACCGTTCTGGATAACTGCGCCACTAAAGATTTGCTACCCGCGAAAACGCATTGGGCGCGACCGCTGGATCAACCGCCTTACTACGGCTACGCCCTTCGGCCAGGAATCACCTTCACTTATCTTGGGTTAAAAGTGAACGAACGCGCCGCTGTGCATTTTGCAGGGCTTCCAAGCCATAACCTGTTCGTCGCCGGAGAGATGATGGCGGGCAACGTGCTGGGCAAGGGTTACACCGCAGGCGTGGGGATGTCGATCGGCACGACCTTTGGCCGCATTGCCGGAAAAGAAGCCGCGCTGGCCGCACGTAAGGAGACACGTCATGAAGCAGCTTGAGAAACTGATCATCGAAGCGCAAATTATCACCGAACCGGAAGCAGAAGTTGAACGCCTGCCGCTATTGCGAAGGCTTTTGCGCCGTGTTCCCGGCCATGGCTCAGCGTCTGGAATTCGGTAAAGCGGATATCAATTATCTGGCAAACTTGTGCCATAACTGCGGCGCTTGCCTGCACGCGTGTCAGTATGCCCCGCCTCATGAATTTGCCATAAACGTGCCGAAGGCGATGGCGGAAGTCCGGCTCGAAACCTATCAGCATTACGCGCAGCCCGCCGCTTTTGGAGCGCTATATCGTCGCGCAGGCGTAACCGTGACGCTGGCGCTGGTATTCGGTCTGATCCTGTTTTTACTCCTCGCTATAGGCTTGAAAGGTTCACTATTCCATCCTCCGCTGGCCGGGGATTTCTATCAAATTTTCCCGCATAACCTGCTGGCCTGGATGTTTGGTTCGGTCTTTGTTCTGGCGATCGGTTTGCTGATGGCAGGCGTTATCCGCTTCTGGCGCGAGATTTCTCCGGACATGCCGCGTTCCGCCGAGATTGCTGAAGCCTCGCACAATGCGCTGACTCTGAAGTATCTCGATGGAGGCCATGGCAAAGGTTGTAACGAAGCGGATGATGCTTTCACCCTGATGCGTCGCCGTTTCCACCACCTTACCTTCTATGGTTTTATGCTCTGCTTTGCCGCCACCGTGGTGGCAACGGGCTATCACTACTTTGCAGGCACAGAAGCACCCTACCCGTTCTTCAGCGTTCCGGTCATGCTGGGCACGTTGGGTGGTATTGGCCTGGTTGTCGGCCCGGCTGGCTTGCTATGGCTTAATCTCAGGCGCTCACCGCTACACGGCGACGCCCGGCAAAAACCGATGGATCGCGGTTTTATTTTGCTGCTGCTGCTGACCAGTCTGACCGGTCTGGCGCTGCTGGCGGGAAGAGATACCTCATGGATGGCTATTTTACTGGCCATTCATCTCGGCGTGGTCATGGCGCTTTTTCTGACCATTCCTTACGGAAAATTTGCCCACGGATTTTACCGCTGCGCAGCCTTACTCAAGTGGGCGATTGAGAAACGGCGCGGCAAACAGGCGGGAGTCTCAGGCGACTAACCCGCAAACTCTTACCTCTATAAATATTATGATAAGACAGTGGAGCAAACCCAATGACACAACAACCATCGCGCACCGGAACTTTCGGCGCAATACTGCGGGTAACCAGCGGTAATTTTCTCGAACAGTTCGACTTTTTTCTGTTCGGGTTTTACGCCACCTATATCGCAAAGACTTTCTTCCCCGCGGAGAGTGAGTTTGCCGGGCTCATGTTGACCTTTGCGGTTTTCGGTTCGGGTTTTTTAATGCGGCCCGTTGGCGCAATCGTGCTGGGTGCTTATATCGACAGAATTGGTCGCCGCAAAGGACTGTGGTGACGCTGGCGATCATGGGCTGCGGGACCCTGTTGATTGCCCTGGTTCCCGGTTATCAAAGTATTGGCCTGCTGGCTCCTGTGCTGGTATTAGTCGGTCGATTATTGCAGGGCTTCTCTGCGGGCGTAGAGTTGGGCGGCGTTTCGGTTTATCTTTCTGAAATCGCCACGCCTGGCAATAAAGGTTTCTACACCAGCTGGCAGTCTGCCAGCCAACAGGTTGCCATTGTGGTGGCAGCGCTGATTGGCTACGGCCTGAATGCCACGCTGGGGCACGATGAAATCTCTGAATGGGGCTGGCGCATTCCGTTCTTTATTGGTTGTATGATTATTCCGTTGATCTTCGTCCTGCGCCGCTCGCTTCAGGAAACGGACGCATTTTTACAACGTACACACCGTCCCGACACCAGGGAAATTTTCACCACTATCATCAAAAACTGGCGTCTGATCTCAGCGGGTACACTGCTGGTGGCGATGACCACAACGACGTTTTACTTTATTACCGTCTATACCCCGACCTATGGCAGGGCTGTACTCCACCTGAGCGCGCGCGATAGCCTGGTCGTCACCATGCTGGTCGGTATTTCTAACTTTATCTGGCTGCCGATTGGCGGAGCGATTTCTGACCGAATTGGTCGCCGCCCGGTGTTGATGGGGATTACCGTACTCGCACTGCTCACCACCTGGCCGGTCATGCACTGGCTCACCGCCGCGCCAGATTTTATGCGCATGACGTTGGTTCTGCTTTGGTTCTCGTTCTTTTTTGGTATGTACAATGGGGCAATGGTCGCGGCACTCACCGAGGTGATGCCTGTCTATGTCCGTACGGTGGGTTTTTCACTGGCCTTCAGTCTGGCTACGGCGATTTTTGGCGGTCTGACACCCGTCATATCCACGGCGCTGGTCCAGCTAACCGGAGATAAAAGCTCGCCGGGATGGTGGCTGATGTGCGCGGCACTTTGCGGACTCGCCGCCACGGCAATGTTGTTTGTCCGCCTGAGTCGTCATTATCAACCGGCCGAACAGAAACTCTGACATACAAACGGGCGGAGAATTCTCCGCCCGTTGTATTTTCATTTTTCGATTTACTGCGCAGTATTCTTACTGCGTATTTCCTGCCAGACCTTGTCACAATCAGCATTGACGGACTGACCGTTACCCGTGCGCGTGGCCTGGATACACTGCTGATAATCCAGCACGCGTACGCTTTCTTCATTGGCAAACTGTTGGTGCTGTTTTTCTTTCTTCAGCACATTCAACACGCTTTGGCAGGCTTCAATTTTCTCCGGCGATCCCTGCGCGGTATTAATACACGCGCTGTAGGCTTCTTTCAGACGGCTGTCCTCTTTCGGCGCAGGAGATTGCGCGCACGCCACCAGCCCTGATGCCATAACGGCGATGAGTATCAGTTTTTTCATAGCACTTTCCTCAACGAGGCGGCAGGCACCCGGCCTGCCGCTGTTGGCATTAGAAGATGGTGAACGGAGCAATAACGATGAACTTCACGTCGCGCTCATCCTGGAACATGTTGCCGTAGCCACCGCCCCAGCTCGGAATGTCTGAATGGTTGTCGTACTGAGTGAAGTGCAGCTTAAACATGGTGCCCTTCGCACGACCTTCCTGCAGGGTGTAGACCGCATCCAGGCTGTAAGAAGATTCTTCGATAGTCCGGTTTTTGTCGTAGTACGCATCCGGGTTGAGCTGCCAGGTTGATGGCTTAGCATCCCATGCGTAAACGTAGGACGCGCCTACCGCCCAGCCCGGCAGATTCCAGTTCTTCAGGTCATACATTGCGCCGAAGAAGACTGCCTTTTCACCGTTGGCGTTGAAGTCAGAACGGTTATCCCACCAGACATCCAGACGACCGTTTGAAGAGGCGTAGGTTGGGGTCATACGCTGCAGGAAGTAACCCTGCTGGCCGTCCGCTTTAACCCAGGTCCCTTCCAGACGAAGGTCAACGACTTCTGCCACTTTGTAGCCAAAGGTCAACGCCTGCAACCAGGCAGTGCCATCATAAATATCGTTCACGGTACGATCATCAACCTTGTCGCGTGCACCGTAGAACTGGTAGCTGGTGGTAAATGGGTTACCGCCTAAATCGAATTTGTAGCTGGCTTTTGCGAAGTACTGATCGACATAACCTTCAGACTGACCAAATGCCGCTTCCAGCAAGAGGTTATTCTTGAAGTCATATTTCGCGCCAATTGAGTGCAGGTAATCAACGCTGGTCTTTTTATCAGCCTGATAGAATTTATCGACTTCGGTGTGCCACGGTGCTTTATATTCGTTAGCCCACATATAGGAGAAGCTCAGTGCGCCAGCATCACCGTAATCGAAGTTGGCACCGGCTTCAGCACCCTGATAGGTACCTGGCATAAAACTCCAGTGCGGTGCCAGCAGAGTCTGCCCGGTTGGTTGAATGTAACCGGCGCGCGCCCAGGTTGGGCCGTATTTAAATTTGGCTGCTGCTTTATAAAGGCTAATCCCGCTCTTATCGCCGGAGTAATCCTCGTCATAGCCTTTATTTTTAGAAGAGAATGCGATTTCGTTTGGATGGCCGCTTTCGCTACTTTCGTTCATTTCAATAGCGGTAAATGCTGCGATATCAATACCAAACATATCGGCCGCATAACCGGACTGGAAGTCGAGGTTAGCGTTCCAGGTGGAGTGAGAAAGGTTGGTTTTATATTTGTCATGATCGGTCACATCTTTACGGTCACGCTCACGCTGCCAGTAATAGATGCCGCCGGTTAAGGTTGAGTCATCAATAAATCCTTCGGCGTGTACCTGTGGAGCGACAACAAAACCCGACATTGCTGTGATACCGGCGATAGCCAGCGCCAGCGTACTACGTTTGCCACTAAACGTACGCATATGTTAATCCTCTTTGACGTATAAAATGCTGCCGACAAAAGCGGACAGCGAAAAAACAAAAAATAAAAAAGTAGCGCTAAGAAAACCTCAGTGACTACAATGAATAGACTATTTTTCGCGACGCGAATTATCAATCTCTTTCTGTAACGAGTATGTAATAGTATGAGCAACCGCACATATTTGATTGCTTTCTGTTACATTTTCATTGGAAGATAAAAAAGCGTTGAAAAAATGAAAAAATCGCTTGTTTTCCATGGAGATGAAATCGGTTTCAGCCCATTTCATATTGAGGTAAGTTATTTAAACGTAAAAACATTCGCCCAGTCCATTATTACGGACATGTAATTAATTCGCTCCGCAAACGGAGCCTGGAACACGGTTTTTTTGCGAAAAAAAACGCCGCATGAAGCGGCGTTTAGAGAGGATGTGTTGCGGCTTATTCGCCCGCTTTAGCCCACGTGTCACGTAGACCAACGGTACGGTTAAACACCAGCTTGTCAGCCGTTGCATAACGACTGTCCAGGCAGAAGTAACCTTCACGCTCAAACTGGAACGCTTTACCTGCAACCGCTGCCTTCAGCGACGGCTCACCGTAACCCTGCTTAATGACCAGCGATTCCGGGTTAATAACGGACAGGAAGTCTTCCGCCGCGCCTGGATTTGGCACGCTAAACAGACGATCGTACAAGCGGATTTCAATCGGCAGCGCATGGGACGCGCTCACCCAGTGAATAACGCCTTTGACTTTACGACCATCGGCCGGGTCTTTGCTCAGGGTGTCGGCATCGTAGGTGCAGAAAATGGTGGTGATATTCCCTTCCGCATCTTTCTCAACACGTTCGGCTTTGATCACATAAGCATTACGCAGACGTACTTCTTTGCCCATCACCAGACGCTTGTACTGCTTGTTCGCTTCTTCACGGAAGTCTGCGCGATCGATCCAAATTTCACCGCTAAATGGCACTTCGCGGCTGCCCATTTCCGGTTTGTTCGGATGGTTAGGCATGGTGACCAATTCGCTTTCGCCCTGCGGATAGTTTTCGATAACCAGTTTAACCGGATCGATAACCGCCATCGCGCGCGGGGCGTTTTCGTTCAGATCTTCGCGGATACAGGATTCCAGAGAAGCGATCTCAATGGTGTTGTCTTGTTTGGTCACGCCAATGCGTTTGCAGAACTCACGGATCGCGGCAGCGGTGTAACCGCGACGACGCAGGCCAGAAATCGTCGGCATACGCGGATCGTCCCAGCCTTCAACGTGCTTGTCGGTCACCAGCAGGTTCAGCTTGCGCTTGGACATCACGGTATATTCCAGATTCAGGCGCGAGAATTCGTACTGACGCGGATGAACCGGAATGGTGATGTTGTCCAGCACCCAGTCGTACAGACGACGGTTATCCTGGAACTCCAGGGTACACAGGGAATGCGTAATGCCTTCCAGCGCATCGCTGATGCAGTGGGTAAAGTCGTACATCGGGTAGATGCACCACTTGTTGCCGGTCTGGTGGTGTTCGGCGAACTTAATACGGTACAGCACCGGATCGCGCATCACGATAAACGGCGACGCCATGTCGATTTTCGCACGCAGGCAGGCTTTACCTTCTTCAAAACCACCGGCACGCATTTTTTCGAACAGCGCCAGGTTCTCTTCGACGCTACGATCGCGGTACGGGCTATTTTTGCCAGGCTGAGTCAGCGTGCCGCGGTATTCACGGATTTCGTCCGCTGACAGTTCGTCAACGTACGCCAGGCCTTTATTAATAAGCTCTACCGCATAGGCGTGAAGCTGATCGAAGTAATCCGAAGAGTAGCGAATGTCGCCAGTCCAGTGGAAACCTAACCATTCAACGTCGTTTTTAATCGACTCAACGTACTCGATATCTTCTTTAACCGGGTTCGTATCATCAAAACGCAGGTTGCACTGGCCCTGGTAATCTTGCGCAATGCCAAAGTTCAGACAAATGGATTTCGCGTGGCCAATGTGCAGATAGCCATTTGGCTCCGGCGGAAAACGGGTATGGATAGTGGTGTGCTTACCACTGGCCAGATCTTCATCGATGATCTGACGAATAAAGTTACTCGGGCGGGCTTCAGCCTCACTCATCGTGGATTCCTCAAAGCGTAAACAACGTATAACGGAGTATGATCTTATAAGCGACGTCAGGAGACAACTATTAGTTGCACAAAAAAGGTGTTTCAACAGGATATATGAGGGTATTTGCTGCAAAAAAAAGCGGCGGAGGAATATCCCCCGCCGCTTAAGGCACTTAACTCACTTTACTCAGGAGCAGTTATTTACCTTTAATCTCATACAGTGGTGTTTGACCGGCAACCACATGACCTTCGGCTTTAATAACCAGAGCGCCGAAATCATCGCTGTTGCTGCACACAACCGGGCTTATCATCGAACGTGCGTTAGCGTTCAGGAACTCCAGATCCATTTCCAGAATCGGTTGGCCTGCAGTAACTTCCGCACCTTCTTCAACCAGACGCTTAAAGCCTTTGCCTTCCAGCGCGACGGTGTCGATGCCCATATGGACCACGATTTCCGCGCCTTTAACAGTTTCCAGGCAGAACGCATGGTTAGTGTTGAAGATTTTCACGATAGTGCCCGCAGCCGGAGCAACCACGATTTTATCCGTTGGTTTCACTGCCACGCCGTCGCCTACTGCTTTGCTGGCGAAGGCTTCATCAGGAACCTGTTCCAGCGCAACTACGTCACCAGTAATCGGAGAAACCAGCGCTTCAACGGTGACTGCATTCGCTACAGCCTGCGGTTTTGCTACTGGGGCCGCTGCTGCTGGCGCACTTTCACCAGATGCTGCTGCCACCGGACCACGCGCGACAACTTTCTTCATTTCGTCGCCGATGGATTCGGCTTTCGCACCCACGATGACCTGGATAGTTTGCTTGTTCAGCTTAACTACTCCAGATGCACCTAAACGCTTACACATCGCATCGTTTACGCGACCGGAGTCGGCAACGGTCAGACGCAGACGAGTGATACAGGCATCAATCGCTTTCAGGTTATCAGTACCGCCAACCGCTGCAATGTAGTTGGTTGCCAGTTGAGCCAAACCTTCTTCAGTGTTGCTGTTGGCTTCTTCAGTAACGATATCGTCTTCTTTATCTTCGCGGCCCGGCGTTTTCAGGTTAAACATACGAATAACCGCGCTGAACAGCACAAAGTAGATAACGAAGAACACCAGCCCCATCACCACCAGCATCCAGACGTTCTTACTTGCTGCCGGCAGGTTGTACATCAACACGTAGTCGATAGCACCTGCGGAGAAGGAGAAGCCTGCGTGGATCCCCAGCAGTGTTGCAACGAACAGGCTGATACCCGTTAACAGTGCGTGCAGGAGGTACAGCAGTGGGGCCAGGAACATAAACAGGAATTCCAGCGGCTCGGTAACACCGGTCAGGAACGCGGTGATCGCAACGGACAGCAGCATACCGCCAACCATCGGACGACGTGCTTTCGGAGCCGCGAAGTACATCGCCAGCGCCGCACCCGGCAGACCAAACATCATGATTGGGAAGAAGCCAGACATGAACATACCCGCAGTGCCGTCACCCGCGTAGAAGCGGTTGATGTCACCGTGGAATACGGTACCTGCAGCGTTAGTAAATTCGCCAATCTGGAACCAGGCGATGGTGTTCAGCACCTGATGCAGACCGGTTGGGATCAGCAGACGGTTGATGAAACCAAAGATACCGGAACCCAGCGCACCAGCGCCCACGATCCACTCACCACCCGCATGGATGGCGTTCTGTACCGGCGGCCATACGTAACCGAAGATAGCAGCCAGCACCAGACAGAAGAAGCCAGTGGCGATCGGCACAAAGCGTTTGCCGCCAAAGAAGCTCAGGAAGTCAGGCAGTTTGATACCAGACCAGCGGTTATACACGGCACCGCCGACCAGACCGGTGATGATACCAGCCAGCACGCCCATATTGATTGCAGGGTTAATGGTAACCATTGCTTTGGTCAATATGAAATAACCGACCGCACCTGCCAGCGCTGCTGCACCTGCGCTGTCTTTTGACCAGCTGGAAGCAACACCGATCGCAAAAATTAACGCGAGGTTATCAAAGATGGCCCCACCCGCTTGCGCGATGAAGGGTACGTTAAGTAAATCTGGTTGGCCGAATCGCAGCAGCAGTGCCGCGACTGGCAGCACAGCGATGGGGAGCTGTAACGCCCTACCCAGCCGCTGGAAAAAACCTAAAATATTCATTTTATTCCCCCTACGAGACCCCGATTAGGCTTCTTTGAAGCCATATTTTTATTGTGCGACCATTCCTGACAGCAAGATTCTGGAACAACGATATTAACCATTCATCTACATTCAGAGTGTGTGAAAAATTAATTCGTATCGCAAATTAAACGCGTGTTTTTTGTGATTCCAGTCACCAAATATCGTTATTAACCCTCCCTTTCACTGGCTAACTACGAAAACTTATTTTATCATTCAAAAAATCGAAACGGATTGATCCTTACCGATGCAAAACCAGGTTACGCTTAATACTGCACAGAGACTCAATCCGCCAATTGCTTACATTTACTTTTGAGGTGAAGAATGAGACTGATCCCCCTGAATACCGCTGAACAAGTCGGCAAATGGGCTGCTCGCCATATCGTTAACCGTATTAACGCGTTCAAACCAACGGCAGATCGTCCGTTCGTTCTGGGCCTGCCGACTGGCGGTACTCCGCTGACAGCTTATAAAGCATTGGTTGAAATGCACAAAGCGGGCCAGGTGAGCTTCAAGCATGTTGTTACGTTCAACATGGACGAATATGTTGGCCTGCCGAAAGAGCATCCGGAAAGCTACCACAGCTTTATGCACCGCAATTTCTTTGATCACGTTGATATTCCAGCAGAAAACATCAACCTCCTCAATGGTAACGCGCCGGATATTGATGCAGAATGCCGTCAGTATGAAGAAAAAATCCGTTCTTACGGTAAAATCCACCTGTTTATGGGCGGTGTAGGCAACGATGGTCACATCGCGTTCAACGAACCAGCTTCCTCTTTGGCTTCCCGTACCCGCATCAAAACGCTGACTCACGACACACGTGTTGCTAACTCACGCTTCTTTGACGGCGACGTAAGCCAGGTACCTAAATATGCCCTGACCGTTGGCGTGGGCACCCTGCTGGATGCTGAAGAAGTGATGATCCTGGTTCTGGGCCACCAGAAAGCACAGGCGCTGCAAGCCGCCGTTGAAGGCAACGTTAACCACATGTGGACCATCAGCTGCCTGCAGTTGCATCCAAAAGCCGTTGTGGTCTGCGATGAGCCTTCCACCATGGAACTGAAAGTGAAGACGCTGAAATACTTCAACGAGTTAGAAGCGGAAAATATTAAAGGTCTGTAATTGATGTCTCCGCCCTGTCGATAAGTTGCAGGGCGGCATTTTTTTGAAATCGGGGGTCGGAATGTATGCTTTAACCCAGGGCCGGATCTTTACCGGTCACGAAATTCTTGATGACCATGCGATTGTTGTCGCCAATGGCCTGATCGACAGCGTTTGCCCACTGGCTGAATTACCGTCAGGGATTGAACAGCGCTCACTGAATGGGGCCATTGTTTCCCCCGGTTTTATTGATGTACAGCTGAACGGCTGCGGTGGCGTGCAGTTTAACGATACGGCAGAAGCCGTAACCGTTGAAACGCTGGAAATCATGCAGAAAGCCAATGAAAAATCTGGCTGCACCAACTATCTGCCAACGCTTATCACCACCAGCGATGATCTGATGAAACAGGGTGTTCGCGTGATGCGTGAATACCTGGCGAAACATCCGAATCAGGCATTAGGACTTCATCTTGAAGGCCCGTGGTTGAACCTGGTGAAAAAAGGTACCCATAATCCGGGATTTGTCCGTCAGCCGGACGCTGCACTGGTTGATTTCCTGTGCGATAATGCGGATGTGATTACCAAAGTCACACTGGCACCAGAAATGGTCCCGGTAGAGGTCATCACCAAACTGGTGAATGCGGGTATCGTGGTTTCTGCGGGTCACTCCAATGCAACGGTAAAAGAAGCAAAAATCGGATTCCGTGCAGGTATTACCTTTGCAACGCATCTGTTCAACGCGATGCCGTACATTACCGGCCGCGAACCCGGTCTGGCGGGCGCTATTTTGGATGAAGCCGATATCTACTGCGGTATCATCGCCGATGGCCTGCACGTTGACTACGTTAACATTCGTAATGCTAAGCGCCTGAAAGGCGACAAGCTGTGCCTGGTTACTGACGCGACCGCGCCAGCAGGTGCAAACATTGAACAGTTCATTTTCGCTGGTAAAACAATATACTACCGCAATGGACTGTGTGTTGATGAGAACGGCACGTTGAGCGGTTCATCATTAACCATGATTGAAGGCGTACGCAATCTGGTCGAGCATGCAAATATCGCCCTCGACGAAGTCTTACGCATGGCAACGCTCTACCCTGCTCGCGCCATCGGCGTCGACAAACAACTCGGCAGCATCGCGCCAGGCAAAGTAGCCAACCTGACTGCGTTCACGCACGACTTTAAAATTATCAAGACCATCGTTAATGGCAACGAGGTCGTTACTGAGTAAGAGAAAGAATGACACCAGGCGGACAAGCTCAAATAGGTAATGTTGATCTCGTAAAACAGCTTAACAGCGCGGCGGTTTATCGCCTGATTGACCAGCATGGGCCAATCTCGCGAATTCAAATTGCCGAGCAAAGCCAGCTTGCCCCCGCCAGCGTAACCAAAATTACGCGTCAGTTGATCGAACGCGGGCTGATCAAAGAAGTCGATCAGCAGGCCTCCACCGGGGGCCGCCGCGCTATCTCTATCGTCACAGAAACCCGCAATTTCCACGCCATTGGCGTACGACTGGGTCGCCACGACACAACACTCACGCTCTATGATATGAGCAGTAAAGTTGTCGCCGAAGAGCATTACCCCCTCCCGGAGCGCACCCAGGAAACGCTGGAATATGCGCTGCTCAACACCATTGCCATCTTTATTGAGAGCTGCCAGCGGAAAATCCGTGAGCTGATCGCAATTTCTGTCATCCTGCCAGGCCTTGTCGATCCTGAAAGCGGCGTCATCCGCTATATGCCACACATTCAGGTCGAAAACTGGGGACTGGTCGAAGCGCTCGAAAAACGCTTCAAAGTCACCTGCTTTGTTGGTCATGATATTCGCAGCCTGGCGCTGGCTGAGCACTATTTCGGGGCAAGCCAGGATTGCGAAGACTCTATTTTGGTGCGAGTGCACCGCGGAACCGGCGCGGGTATCATCTCCAATGGCCGAATTTTCATCGGTCGCAATGGCAACGTCGGCGAGATTGGTCATATTCAGGTAGAGCCGCTGGGTGAGCGCTGTCACTGCGGTAATTTCGGCTGCCTGGAAACCATTGCCGCCAATGCTTCTATTGAACATCGCGTGCAAAACTTACTGAAGCAGGGTTATCCAAGTCGACTCACGCTGGATGATTGCAGCATCAAAGCCATCTGTAAGGCAGCAAATAAAGGCGATAATCTGGCATCAGAAGTCATTGAGCACGTTGGTCGCCACCTGGGTAAAACTATCGCCATTGCCATCAACCTGTTTAACCCGCAAAAAATCGTCATTGCGGGCGAAATTACCGAGGCGGATAAGGTGCTGCTGCCTGCAATAGAAAGCTGTATCAACACGCAGGCGTTAAAGGCGTTTCGCCATAATTTACCGGTGGTTCGGTCCACGCTGGATCACCGCTCCGCCATTGGCGCCTTTGCGCTGGTGAAGCGCGCAATGCTCAACGGTACACTGCTGCAACGTTTGCTGGAAAGCTAATACACGTCATCCTTCGAGCTGCCTCTGCGTTAGCTGCATCTGCTCACCCCGGTCACTTACTTCAGTAAGCTCCAGGGGTTCGCAGACTTGCCGCCTTGATGCAACTCGAATGATGTAGTGTATTTTGTGTATAGTAATGCCTTCTTTTTTTAATGTCGGATTGTCCATGGCCATTAAGAATGTAATTTGTGATATCGACGGCGTGCTGATGCACGACAATGTTGCTGTACCGGGTGCGGCAGAATTTCTGACTGGGATCCTGGAAAAAGGCCTGCCGTTAGTCCTGCTGACTAACTACCCTTCGCAGACCGGGCAAGATCTGGCAAACCGCTTCGCCACCGCGGGTGTGAATGTCCCTGATAGCGTCTTTTATACTTCCGCGATGGCTACCGCTGATTTTCTTCGTCGCCAGGAAGGAAAAAAGGCCTACGTGGTGGGTGAAGGCGCGTTAATACACGAACTGTATAAAGCTGGATTTACCATTACCGACGTGAACCCCGATTTTGTGATTGTTGGCGAGACACGTTCCTATAACTGGGACATGATGCATAAAGCGGCGTATTTTGTCGCCAACGGCGCTCGTTTTATCGCCACTAACCCGGATACCCACGGTCGCGGCTTTTATCCCGCCTGTGGAGCACTCTGTGCCGGTATTGAGAAGATCTCAGGCCGTAAACCGTTTTATGTCGGCAAACCCAGCCCGTGGATTATTCGCGCGGCGCTCAACAAAATGCAGGCACACTCGGAAGAAACCGTTATCGTTGGTGACAACCTGCGTACCGATATTCTGGCAGGTTTTCAGGCGGGTCTGGAAACTATCCTGGTACTGTCTGGCGTTTCCAAGCTTGATGATATTGACAACATGCCGTTCAGACCAAGCTGGATTTACCCGTCCGTTGCTGAAATAGACGTCATTTAATCTCTTTAGCCGGATAACAACATCTGCAAGTTATCCGGCCTGAAAAATACATCCATTCAATAAAATCACCATTTCACTGCTGATTCATCAATAATAGCGCTCATTACATATTCTTTTTTCATCAATCCACAATGACCATTGCGTTTTTTATTTTCTGACCCGTAATTCGCTTGCGCCCTCTCCAGCTTTGCGGCATTTTCTTTATCAAGCAAACATAAAAAGCATCACGCAACAGGTTAACGGAGAAGGTTATGTGTTCTATTTTTGGCGTATTCGATATTAAAACTGACGCAGTTGAACTGCGTAAAAAAGCCCTGGAACTGTCTCGTCTGATGCGCCACCGCGGCCCGGACTGGTCAGGTATTTACGCCTGTGATAACGCCATTCTGGCGCACGAACGTCTGTCCATCGTCGACGTCAATGCCGGTGCTCAGCCGCTGTACAACATGAAGAAGACACATATCCTGGCGGTTAACGGTGAAATTTATAACCACCAGACACTGCGTGCTGAATACGGCGATCGCTACCAGTTCCAGACCGGTTCCGACTGCGAAGTTATCCTCGCGCTGTATCAGGAAAAAGGACCCGCGTTCCTCGATGACCTGCAAGGCATGTTTGCTTTTGCCCTGTACGACAGCGAGCAGGACGCCTACCTGATCGGTCGCGATCATATCGGGATCATCCCGCTGTATATGGGTTACGACGAGCACGGTAACTTCTACGTTGCGTCTGAGATGAAAGCGCTGGTTCCTGTCTGCCGCACAATCAAAGAATTCCCGGCCGGTAGCTATTTGTGGAGTAAAGACGGTGAAATTCGTCAGTACTACCAGCGCGACTGGTTTGAATACGATGCCGTCAAAGACAACGTTACTGATAAAAACGAGCTGCGCCAGGCACTGGAAGATGCGGTGAAAAGCCACCTGATGTCAGATGTTCCTTATGGCGTACTGCTGTCCGGTGGTCTGGATTCATCTGTCATTTCCGCGATAACTAAAAAATATGCGGCACGCCGTGTTGAAGATCAGGAACGTAGCGAAGCCTGGTGGCCACAGCTGCACTCCTTCGCCGTCGGCCTGGAAGGCGCTCCGGATCTGAAAGCTGCGCAAGAGGTGGCGAACCATCTGGGGACCGTGCACCATGAGATCCACTTCACCGTGCAGGAAGGTCTGGATGCGATCCGCGACGTGATTTACCACATCGAAACTTACGATGTCACGACGATTCGCGCCTCGACGCCAATGTACTTAATGTCGCGTAAAATTAAAGCGATGGGCATTAAAATGGTGTTGTCGGGTGAAGGTTCGGACGAAGTGTTTGGCGGCTATCTCTATTTCCACAAAGCGCCAGATGCAAAAGAACTGCACGAAGAAACCGTGCGCAAGCTGCAAGCGCTGCATATGTTCGACTGCGCCCGTGCCAACAAAGCCATGTCGGCCTGGGGTGTAGAAGCCCGCGTGCCCTTCCTGGATAAGAAATTCCTTGATGTGGCGATGCGCATCAACCCACAGGACAAAATGTGCGGCAACGGCAAAATGGAAAAACACGTTCTGCGCGAATGTTTTGAGTCCTACCTGCCGGCAAGCGTCGCATGGCGTCAGAAAGAGCAGTTCTCTGACGGTGTCGGTTACAGCTGGATTGACACGCTGAAAGAGGTGGCTGCAGAACAAGTTTCAGACCAACAACTGGAAACCGCCAGCTTCCGTTTCCCGTACAACACGCCATCGTCAAAAGAAGCGTATTTGTACCGTGAGATTTTCGAAGAGTTGTTCCCGGTAGCAAGCGCTGCCGAATGCGTGCCTGGCGGGCCGTCGGTTGCCTGTTCTTCTGCCAAGGCGATCGAATGGGATGAGGCGTTTAAAACCATGAACGATCCATCTGGCCGTGCCGTTGGCGTACACCAGTCCGCTTATAAATAAGTTAATCCTTAGATAAGAGCCCTGCGGGGCTCTTTTTTTATGTTTGTTTTCTGTGCAAAAAAACAATTAATAACTAATAATTGCCGAATATTGCGTCATGCTGTTCGCAACCTAACCAAACAGTCACATTCCAGCTATTTTCAATGAAAAAGGGGTTGACGCTTCAAGGCTCAATACGCATAATGCGCCCCGCAACGCCGATAAGGTTACGCGAAAAAAAGATGGCTACGTAGCTCAGCTGGTTAGAGCACATCACTCATAATGATGGGGTCACAGGTTCGAATCCCGTCGTAGCCACCATCTTTTTTGCGGGAGTGGCGAAATTGGTAGACGCACCAGATTTAGGTTCTGGCGCCGCAAGGTGTGCGAGTTCAAGTCTCGCCTCCCGCACCATTCACCCGTAAGCGTTGCACGGATGGGGTATCGCCAAGCGGTAAGGCACCGGTTTTTGATACCGGCATTCCCTGGTTCGAATCCAGGTACCCCAGCCATTTTTTCTTCGATATAGCGGTTCACCGCAACGGTCATTGGGGTATCGCCAAGCGGTAAGGCACCGGTTTTTGATACCGGCATTCCCTGGTTCGAATCCAGGTACCCCAGCCATCGAAGAAAATGTTAGTATTTGGCTACGTAGCTCAGCTGGTTAGAGCACATCACTCATAATGATGGGGTCACAGGTTCGAATCCCGTCGTAGCCACCATATTAAGGACATATCGACTCGTTCGGTAAATCCAAAAAATTGTTGGGGTATCGCCAAGCGGTAAGGCTCTGGTTTCTGATACCAGCATTCCGAGGTTCGAATCCTCGTACCCCAGCCAATTTCAAAAAGTCGTCCACTCTGTGGGTGCACCCGTTGGGGTATCGCCAAGCGGTAAGGCTCTGGTTTCTGATACCAGCATTCCGAGGTTCGAATCCTCGTACCCCAGCCATATTAAAAAAGCTCGCTTCGGCGAGCTTTTTGCTTTTCTGCATTTATCGCCTGATGGCGCTCCGCTTATCAGGCCTACGTATTTTCCCCGTAGGCCTGCCTGAATTACAATCCTAACGCATACTTCAGTGCCTGACGTTTCAGTACGCCAGCGCGCTCTGCGGCCATGAGCCCGAGATTACGCATGATGCGCAGCGGCTGCAGGTTATTGCTGAATCCGGCATAGAACAGATCCATACCGCTTTGCATGATGAAATTGTCAGTCATACGGCGATTCTGATAGCGCTTGAGCACCGGCTGACTGGCCCAGGATTCACCGTAGCTGCGCGCGTTCACCAGCACATCAATCAACGCATCAACATCACGAAAGCCCAGATTAACGCCCTGCCCCGCCAGCGGATGAATGGTATGCGCGGCATCACCTACCAGCGCCAGCCCCGGTTGCACATATTGCAGCGCATGACGACGCGTAAGCGGGAACGCCCCCGCAGCCACTGGCATCACCTTACCGAGTCGCGATGGAAAATGTTTAGCAATCTCCGTCTGCAATTGCGGCATATTCAGCGCTTGCAATTGGCGGATGCGAACCGGTGAGTCGTACCACACCAACGAGGCCCAGTTATCAAACAGCGGTAAAAACGCGCGCGGGCCGTCAGGCGTAAATTGCTGCCAGGTGCTGTCTCCCGGTGAATTTTCGCATTGCACGGTTATCAACATACAGGACTGCGCGTACTGCCAGGCATGGATACCAATCCCGGCCATTTTTCGCACCTGAGAGTTGGCACCATCGGCGCCGATGACCAGCTTCGCGCTGATGGTTTCGCCGCCTGCCAGCTCAAGCTCATGTCGATCGTTATGTTGATGCAAAGAAATCAGGGACGTCGGTACGCGCAGCGTGACTTTGGGGTGAGCTTCCAGCGCCTGCCAGAGCGCCTGTTGCAGGACCGTGTTTTCCACCATATAGCCCAACAGAGGCAGCTTAAGCTCGGCGGCATCAAACATCACATGGGCATTTTCCCACTCCCACGTTTCCAGTCGACGATAAGGATGGCTGCGCATCCCCTGCACCGTATCCCAGACGCCCAGCCCTTTTAGCAACGACACCGACGCGGAACTAATGGCAGAAATTCTGACATCAGGCTGTCCGTCAGCCACAAACGGCGCGGGAACGGCATGCTCGATGACCGTTACCGTAAATCCATGCTGCGCCAGTCCAAGCGCCAGCGCGCCGCCGACCATCCCCCCGCCGACAATGGCAATTTCCGTTGGTTGATTTGTCATGGTCAATTATCCAGTTACATGTATTGTGTAAGTTTACAGGATTTTTTACCCCTTGAGGCTGACATCCGTCATACTGGTCACAACCGCGCCAAAGCAGTACACTATGCGCCCTGCATTTCAGCCACAATTTCGCAAGAGCAAGTCGATGACCAAAAAACTCCATATTAAAACCTGGGGCTGTCAGATGAACGAATACGATTCATCGAAGATGGCCGATCTGCTGGATGCCACTCATGGGTATCAACTGACTGACGTGGCGGAAGAAGCGGATGTGCTGCTGCTGAATACCTGCTCAATCCGTGAGAAGGCTCAGGAAAAAGTGTTCCATCAACTGGGCCGCTGGAAACTGTTAAAAGAGAAAAACCCCAAGCTCATCATTGGGGTCGGTGGCTGTGTTGCGTCTCAGGAAGGCGATCATATTCGCCAGCGCGCGCATTACGTCGATATTATTTTTGGGCCGCAAACGCTGCACCGCCTGCCGGAAATGATCAACAAAGTGCGTGGAAGCACGACCCGTAGCCCGGTGGTTGATATCAGTTTCCCGGAGATCGAAAAGTTCGACCGCCTGCCAGAACCGCGTGCTGAAGGTCCAAGCGCGTTTGTGTCCATCATGGAAGGTTGTAATAAATATTGTACTTACTGCGTGGTGCCCTACACCCGCGGTGAGGAAGTCAGCCGTCCGGCGGATGATATTCTGTTTGAAATCGCCCAGCTTGCAGCCCAAGGCGTGCGTGAAGTGAACCTGCTGGGGCAAAACGTGAACGCCTGGCGTGGTGAGAACTACGACGGCACGATCGGATCTTTTGCCGATCTGTTACGTCTGGTCGCAGCGATCGACGGTATTGATCGTATCCGCTTCACCACCAGCCATCCGATCGAATTCACCGATGATATCGTTGAAGTTTATCGCGATACGCCAGAGTTGGTGAGCTTCCTGCATCTGCCGGTACAGAGCGGTTCAGACCGCGTACTGAACCTGATGGGGCGTACCCATACCGCGCTGGAATACAAAGCGATCATCCGCAAACTGCGCGCTGCGCGTCCGGATATCCAGATTAGCTCCGACTTCATCGTTGGCTTCCCGGGTGAGACCACTCAGGATTTCGAGCTGACCATGAAGCTGATTGCTGACGTCAATTTTGACATGAGCTACAGCTTTATTTTCTCTGCGCGTCCTGGCACCCCTGCCGCCGATATGGTTGACGACGTACCGGAAGAAGAGAAGAAACAGCGTCTGTACATTCTACAGGAGCGTATCAACCAGCAAGCTATGGCCTGGAGCCGCCGTATGGTCGGCACGACCCAGCGCATTCTGGTTGAAGGCACATCGCGTAAGAGCATCATGGAACTGTCAGGCCGTACCGAAAATAACCGTGTGGTGAACTTTGAAGGCACCCCGGATATGGTCGGTAAGTTCGTAGACGTAGAAATTACCGATGTCTGGACTAACTCCCTGCGCGGTAAAGTGGTGCGTACCGAGGACGAAATGGGTCTGCGTATCGCAGAATCCCCTGAATCGGTCATTGCGCGTACCCGCAAAGAAAACGATCTGGGCGTCGGTATTTATCAGCCTTAATCCTGCTGAAAAACGTAAAAAAGGCCCGATACCGCTACACTTATCGGGCCTACAATCCTGGGCTCGCTGTCCCGGCGGGTCTTGTAATCTGCCCTATCATCCCCATATTTGCTGCAATGCTTGCGCCTTTCCCCCATGGCGTGAATAATTTCCTTAGATGCCGGTAAATGTTCAGCGTCCGGCGAGACATGCATAAGAGGAACAGTTTGAACATAGACACTCGCGAAATCACCCTTGAACCCGCAGACAACGCCCGCCTGTTGAGCCTTTGCGGCCCATTTGATGACAACATCAAACAGCTGGAACGTCGCCTCGGCATCGAAATTAACCGCCGTGATAACCACTTTAAACTGACCGGTCGTCCAATTTGCGTCACCGCTGCGGCAGATATTTTACGTAGCCTGTACGTCGATACCGCCCCAATGCGCGGTCAGACGCAGGACATCGAGCCTGAACAAATTCATCTGGCGATCAAAGAAGCGCGAGTACTTGAGCAAAGCGCAGACAGCGTGCCTGAATTTGGCAAAGCGGTGAACATCAAAACCAAGCGTGGAGTAATTAAGCCGCGCACGCCGAACCAGGCACAGTACATTGCGAATATCCTCGACCACGACATCACATTTGGCGTTGGCCCTGCGGGTACGGGTAAAACGTATCTCGCGGTTGCCGCTGCGGTTGATGCGCTTGAGCGTCAGGAGATCCGTCGCATTCTGCTGACCCGTCCGGCAGTGGAAGCGGGCGAAAAACTGGGATTCCTGCCAGGAGATCTCAGCCAGAAAGTCGATCCGTATTTACGACCGCTGTATGACGCGCTTTTCGAAATGCTCGGCTTTGAAAAGGTTGAAAAGCTGATTGAGCGTAACGTCATTGAAGTTGCGCCACTGGCCTATATGCGCGGTCGTACGTTGAACGATGCGTTCATCATTCTTGATGAAAGCCAGAACACCACCATCGAACAGATGAAAATGTTCCTGACCCGTATCGGCTTTAACTCCAAAGCGGTCATCACTGGCGATATCACCCAGATTGACCTGCCGCGTAGCACCAAATCCGGTCTGCGTCATGCCATTGAAGTGTTGGCTGAAGTCGACGAAATTAGTTTTAATTTCTTCCATAGCGAAGACGTGGTGCGCCACCCGGTGGTTGCCCGTATCGTCACGGCGTATGAAGCCTGGGAAGAAGCAGAACAGAAACGCAAAGCCGAGCAGGCTGCAGAACGCAAGCGCGAAGCTCAGGAGCAGGAACAAAAATGAGTCAGGTTATCCTCGATTTACAGCTGGCATGTGAAGACGAATCCGGTCTGCCAACAGAAAGTCAGTTTCAGGGCTGGCTGGATGCGGTGATCCCGCAATTTCAGGAAGAGTCTGAAGTGACGATTCGTCTGGTCGATGACGCGGAAAGCCACGACCTGAACCTGACCTATCGCGGGAAAGACAAATCCACCAACGTGCTCTCTTTCCCGTTTGAGGCTCCGCCGGGCATTGAGATGCCGCTGCTGGGCGATTTGATCATCTGCCGTCAGGTGGTTGAGAAAGAAGCGCAGGAGCAAAGCAAACCGCTTGAGGCCCACTGGGCGCACATGGTGGTGCACGGTAGCCTGCATTTACTCGGCTACGACCATATTGAAGACGATGAAGCGGAAGAGATGGAATCCCTCGAAACAGAGATTATGCTTGCTCTGGGCTATGAGGATCCGTACATTGCCGAGAAAGAGTAAGCATTTCGACATCTTGTAGGCCTGATAAGGCCTACAAGGTTTGAAGTACAATGAAGAGATATGCCGTCAACAGCTGAGTAAACGCATGACGCGCTTTGTATTAACTAACATGAGAACCCATACGACGCCATGAGCGACGACAATTCACACAGTAGTGACACCTTAAACAGCAAAAAGGGATTTTTTTCCCTGTTACTGAGCCAACTTTTCCACGGTGAACCGAAAAACCGCGACGAACTGTTGGAGCTGATCCGTGATTCCGGGCAAAACGACCTTATCGATGAAGATACGCGCGATATGCTCGAAGGGGTAATGGATATTGCGGACCAACGCGTTCGCGACATCATGATCCCTCGCTCCCAGATGATTACCCTGAAACGCAACCAAACTCTGGACGAATGCCTCGATGTCATTATTGAGTCTGCCCACTCGCGTTTCCCGGTAATTAGCGAAGACAAGGATCACATTGAAGGGATTCTGATGGCCAAAGATCTGCTGCCGTTTATGCGTAGCGATGCCGAAGCCTTCAGCATGGAGAAAGTGTTACGCCAGGCGGTTGTCGTCCCTGAAAGCAAGCGGGTTGACCGCATGCTGAAAGAATTCCGCTCCCAGCGTTATCATATGGCTATCGTCATCGACGAGTTTGGAGGTGTCTCAGGTCTGGTGACCATTGAGGACATCCTTGAACTGATTGTCGGTGAAATTGAAGATGAGTACGACGAAGAAGACGATATTGATTTCCGTCAGCTCAGTCGCCACACCTGGACTATTCGCGCGCTGGCGCCGATTGAAGACTTCAACGAAGCTTTCGGCACGCATTTCAGCGATGAAGAAGTAGATACCATTGGCGGATTGGTCATGCAGGCCTTCGGTCATCTGCCCGCGCGTGGAGAGACCATCGACATTGATGGTTACCAGTTCAAAGTGGCAATGGCCGACAGCCGTCGTATTATTCAGGTTCATGTCAGAATTCCGGACGACTCACCCCAGCCCAAACTGGACGAATAAACCCGAAACTGGATCTAAGACTACATGGCATTTGCCCCTTTAATTGAACGCCAGCGCATTCGCCTGCTGCTGGCGTTATTATTCGGTGCCTGCGGGACACTGGCTTTCTCACCGTATGACATCTGGCCCGCTGCGATTATTTCGCTGATGGGCCTGCAGGCTCTCACCTTCAACCGCCGTCCGCTCCAGTCTGCCGCTATCGGCTATTTCTGGGGACTGGGACTGTTTGGCTCAGGCATCAACTGGGTTTACGTCAGTATCGCGCAGTTTGGCGGTATGCCGGGCCCTGTTAACGTCTTCCTCGTGGTTCTGCTTGCTGCTTACCTTTCCCTCTACACTGGCCTGTTTGCCGGCGTTTTGGCGCGTCTGTGGCCGAAAACCACCTGGATACGTGTAGCGATTGCCGCGCCGGTAGTCTGGCAAATCACTGAATTTCTACGCGGCTGGGTACTGACCGGTTTTCCGTGGTTGCAATTCGGCTACAGCCAGATCGACGGTCCGTTAAAAGGGCTGGCGCCGGTAATGGGCGTTGAGGCGATAAACTTCCTGCTGATGATGGTTAGCGGCCTGCTGGCACTTGCACTGGTAACGCGTAACTGGAAGCCGCTGGCTGCCGCCGTGGTGCTTTTCGCTCTGCCCTTCCCGCTACGTTATATTCAGTGGTACACGCTGGAGCCGGAAAAAACCACCCAGGTCTCGATGGTGCAGGGTGACATCCCGCAGTCGCTCAAATGGGATGAAGGCCAGTTACTCAACACCCTGAAGATTTATCTCGACGCCACCCAGCCTGAGATGGGCAAATCACAGCTCATCATCTGGCCAGAATCCGCTATTCCGGACCTGGAAATTAACCAGCAGCGTTTTCTGAGCATGATGGATGACCTGCTGAAATCGAAAAACAGCACGCTGATTACCGGTATTGTAGACGCGCGTCTGAACAAGCAGAATCGTTACGACACCTACAACACCATCATCACACTGGGTAAAGACAGCCCATACAGCTACGACTCCAGCAACCGCTACAACAAAAACCATCTGGTACCGTTTGGCGAATTTGTCCCGCTGGAATCTATCCTGCGCCCGCTAGCGCCATTCTTTGATCTGCCAATGTCTTCGTTCAGCCGCGGTCCTTATGTACAGCCACAGTTGCATGCACACGGCTTTAAGCTGACCGCTGCCATCTGCTACGAAATCATTCTTGGCGAACAGGTACGGGATAACTTCCGCCCGGATACGGACTACCTGCTGACTATCTCTAACGATGCATGGTTTGGTAAATCTATTGGCCCGTGGCAGCACTTCCAGATGGCGCGTATGCGTTCCCTGGAGCTGGCGCGACCTCTGCTGCGTAGCACCAACAACGGTATTACGGCGGTGATTGGTCCACAGGGCGAAGTTCAGGCGATGATCCCGCAGTTTACCCGTCAGGTGCTGACCACCAGCGTGACGCCAACGACGGGCTTAACCCCTTATGCCCGTACCGGAAACTGGCCGCTCTGGCTGCTAACCGCGCTGTTTGGCTTTGGCGCAGTGGTAATGAGTCTGCGCCAACGTCGTAAGTAAAACAGCGCCCCATCAAATGCAGGCCGGATAAGGCGGTACGCCGCCATCCGGCAGTTGTGCAGCATCGTGCCTGATGGCGCTACGCTTATCAGGCCTACTTCCCCCCTCCAAAAGACCATTCTGGCACGTCTATTGCTTTGTTCTACAAGGCAAACGCTGTTTTGGCTGAATGTGCAACCTGGTCGCACCAAAGTTGAGCGCCGGTAGCACCTGAAAAGTGCAACAAGATATTTTTGCCCCCAAATGGTGCGGCGCACTTCGCAAAAATAAACAATAACACAGCAAATTCTTTACATTCATCCAAACTAAATGTTAACAAACACATACAAGACTGCACGTTTTAGTAGCAAACAATAACAACATCACAATGGGTATCAATGCGTCCCTGGCGCAGACGATAAAGGAGTTGGATATGCAATTACGTAAGCTCGCCACTGCCATGCTGGTCATGGGAATGTCCGCCGGTCTGGCGCACGCAGAAGACGCAGCACCAGCGGCAGGCAGCACGCTGGATAAGATCGCCAAAAATGGCGTGATCGTTGTCGGCCACCGTGAATCATCAGTACCGTTTTCTTACTACGATAATCAGCAAAAAGTGGTCGGTTATTCACAGGATTACTCCAACGCGATCGTTGACGCCGTGAAGAAAAAGCTGAACAAGCCTGATCTGCAGGTGAAACTGATCCCGATTACTTCACAAAACCGTATCCCGCTGCTGCAAAACGGCACCTTCGATTTTGAATGTGGATCCACCACCAACAACGTCGAGCGCCAAAAACAAGCCGCTTTCTCTGACACCATTTTCGTTGTCGGCACCCGTCTGCTGGCGAAAAAAGGCGGCGACGTCAAAGATTTCGCCGATCTGAAAGGTAAAGCCGTAGTCGTGACTTCGGGTACCACCTCCGAAGTTCTGCTGCACAAGCTGAATGAAGAACAAAAAATGGATATGCGCATCATCAGCGCGAAAGACCACGGTGACTCTTTCCGTACTCTGGAAAGCGGTCGTGCCGTTGCCTTTATGATGGATGACGCCCTGCTGGCTGGCGAGCGCGCGAAAGCGAAGAAACCAGACAACTGGGAGATCGTCGGCAAGCCACAGTCTCAGGAAGCCTACGGCTGTATGTTGCGCAAAGATGATCCTGAGTTCAAAAAGCTGATGGACGACACTATCGCCAAGGCGCAAACCTCAGGCGAAGCTGAGAAATGGTTTGATAAGTGGTTTAAAAACCCAATTCCGCCGAAGAACCTGAACATGAATTTCGAACTGTCAGACGAGATGAAAGCTCTGTTCAAAGAACCAAATGATAAAGCGCTTAACTAACTAAAATAAATGGGAGGCTTCCCCTCCCTCTCGATTGTTACTCGGCACGGACAGACTATAAGCCTGATGGTCGTTCCCCATCAGGCCTGAAAACCGCAAAACGCCGAATAACAATCTTCGAGGGTAGCGCTGCTACCCTTTTTTTTCTGGAGTAGATTTATGTCTATAGACTGGAACTGGGGTATTTTTTTACAACAAGCCCCGTTCGGCAACACCACCTATCTCGGCTGGCTCTGGAGTGGTTTCCAGGTCACTGTCGCGTTATCCATCACCGCCTGGATTATCGCTTTCCTCATAGGCTCTTTATTCGGCATCTTACGTACCGTTCCAAATCGTTTCCTTTCTGGGATCGGCACGCTGTACGTTGAGCTATTTCGTAACGTTCCGCTCATCGTCCAGTTTTTTACCTGGTATCTGGTTATTCCGGAACTGCTGCCGGAAAACATTGGGATGTGGTTCAAGGCTGAGTTGGATCCCAACATCCAGTTCTTCCTCTCATCAATGCTTTGTCTGGGGCTGTTTACCGCCGCGCGCGTCTGCGAACAGGTTCGCGCCGCAATTCAGTCTCTGCCTCGTGGGCAGAAAAACGCCGCACTGGCGATGGGGCTAACGCTACCGCAGGCCTACCGCTATGTGCTGCTGCCAAACGCTTACCGCGTGATTGTTCCGCCAATGACCTCAGAGATGATGAACCTGGTGAAGAACTCCGCGATCGCCTCCACCATCGGCCTGGTCGATATGGCGGCACAGGCGGGCAAACTGCTGGATTACTCCGCCCACGCATGGGAATCGTTTACCGCTATCACTCTGGCCTACGTCCTGATTAACGCCGTCATCATGCTGGTGATGAATCTTGTTGAACGTAAAATCCGCCTGCCTGGCAATTTGGGAGGCAAATAATGTACGAATTTGACTGGAGTTCTATCATCCCTTCCCTGCCGTATCTGCTGGATGGGTTAATCATCACGCTGAAAATCACCGTTACGGCGGTAGTCATTGGTATTGTCTGGGGAACCATCCTTGCAGTAATGCGTCTGTCCAGCTTCGCGCCGATTGCCTGGTTTGCGAAAGGCTACGTCAACGTATTTCGTTCTATTCCGCTGGTCATGGTGCTGCTGTGGTTCTACCTGATTGTGCCCGGCTTCCTGCAAAACGTACTGGGTCTGTCGCCAAAAACCGATATTCGCCTGATCTCAGCAATGGTCGCGTTTTCGATGTTTGAAGCCGCGTACTATTCCGAGATTATCCGTGCCGGTATCCAGAGTATTTCTCGTGGGCAATCCAGCGCCGCGCTGGCGCTAGGGATGACCCACTGGCAGTCGATGAAGCTCATTATTCTGCCGCAGGCATTCCGCGCGATGGTACCGCTGCTGCTAACCCAGGGCATCGTACTCTTCCAGGATACCTCGCTGGTCTACGTATTAAGTCTGGCAGACTTCTTCCGTACCGCCTCCACCATTGGCGAGCGTGACGGCACGCAGGTTGAAATGATCCTGTTTGCTGGCGCCGTTTATTTTGTATTCAGTCTGAGCGCATCGTTGTTGGTCAGCTATTTGAAGAAAAGGACAGTTTAATGATTACCCTGAAAAATGTTTCTAAATGGTATGGTCACTTTCAGGTGCTGACCGACTGCTCCACGGAAGTGAAAAAAGGGGAAGTGGTGGTGGTCTGCGGCCCTTCAGGTTCCGGTAAATCAACGCTTATCAAAACGGTGAACGGGCTGGAGCCGGTACAACAAGGCGTCATCACCGTTGATGGTACAGTGGTGAATGATAAAAAAACCGATCTGGCCAAACTGCGCTCTCGCGTTGGTATGGTGTTCCAGCACTTTGAACTGTTCCCTCACCTGTCGATCATTGAGAACCTGACTCTGGCGCAGGTAAAAGTGCTCAAGCGCGATAAAAAGCCGGCCCGTGACAAAGCGCAAAAGTTACTGGAACGCGTTGGTCTGTCAGCACATGCGGAGAAGTTTCCAGCTCAGCTCTCAGGGGGCCAGCAACAGCGTGTCGCTATCGCCCGGGCGCTGTGCATGGATCCTATCGCCATGCTGTTTGACGAACCAACGTCGGCGCTTGATCCTGAAATGATCAACGAAGTACTGGATGTTATGGTTGAACTGGCCAATGAAGGGATGACCATGATGGTGGTAACCCACGAAATGGGCTTTGCGCGTAAAGTGGCGAACCGGGTGATCTTCATGGATGAAGGGAAAATTGTTGAAGACTCGCCGAAAGAAGAGTTCTTCGCTAATCCGAAATCGGACCGCGCCAAAGACTTCCTCGCGAAAATACTGCACTAATCTTGCTGGCGCGCACCTCCATGTGCGCGCCACCTCACGCTTTATCCCTTCGCCTCTCGAAACACATACAGCCCAGCGTTAACCTTGTCACAAAGTCCCACTTACAAGGAGCAACAATGGCACTTCCTATCCTGTTTGATTGCGATCCGGGTCATGACGACGCTATCGCAATTGTGCTCGCCCTCGCCTCACCAGAACTGGATGTGAAAGCGATAACCTCATCAGCCGGTAACCAGACACCAGACAAAACGCTGCGTAACGTGTTACGCATGTTAACGTTGCTCAACCGTACGGATATACCAGTAGCTGGTGGCGCAGTGAAGCCACTGATGCGCGATCTGATTATCGCCGATAACGTTCACGGCGAGAGTGGGCTGGATGGCCCGGCGCTGCCGGAACCCGCTTTTGCGCCACAAGACTGTACCGCCGTGGAACTGATGGCGAAAACCCTGCGTGAAAGCCCGGAACCGATGACGATTGTCTCCACCGGGCCGCAAACTAACGTCGCATTGCTCCTGAATAGCCATCCTGAGCTGCACGCCAAAATCGCCCGTATCGTAATTATGGGTGGTGCGATGGGCCTCGGAAACTGGACGCCCGCCGCCGAGTTCAATATTTTCGTGGATCCTGAAGCCGCTGAAATCGTATTCCAGTCTGGCATTCCAGTGGTGATGGCTGGTCTGGACGTCACGCATAAAGCGCAAATACATCGCGAAGATACCGAGCGGTTCCGCGCTATCGGCAATCCCATTTCGACGATCGTGGCTGAACTACTCGACTTCTTCTTTGAATATCACAAAGATGAAAAATGGGGATTCATCGGCGCACCACTGCATGATCCATGCACCATTGCCTGGCTGCTGAAACCTGAACTGTTTACCACCGTTGAACGCTGGGTCGGCGTGGAAACTCAGGGTAAATATACCCAGGGAATGACCGTGGTGGATTACTACTTCCTGAGCGGCAATAAGCCAAACGCCACCGTAATGGTAGACGTGGATCGTCAAGGGTTTGTCGATTTGCTGGCAGAACGGCTGAAGTTTTACGCCTAATACACGCCGGATGGCGCTAACGCTTATCCGGCCTACAAAATCGTGCAATTTGTAGGCCGGATAAGACGCTTTGCGTCGCCATCCGGCAATAAGCGATCACGGCTCAAACGGTCGCCGCTGGAACTGATCGTGCCCGCATTTCGGACACAGCGGTAGCACATCCGGGGTGTAAACCGCTAAATGGAAGTGGCACTTCTCGCAGACCAGATTACCTAATCCGACCACCTCACCGCTGTGATAAACCCCGTGATGACTGAGATCCTGGAACACTTCTCGCCATTCGAGCTGCGTTTTATCGGTAATATCGGCCAGTTCCTGCCAGATACTCTCCTTGATAACCCGCATAAAAACGCTGTCTGTCTCCTCATCGAGACTTTCTTCATAGCTCAGAGCAAACTCTTCCAGGTCACGTCTGACGGCCCGGGTGAGCTCTTCCACCTCGGTTCGCGTTAACTCCCCGGTCTGCATAACTCGTTGACGCGCCTGCTCCACCAACGCATCAATATCGCGTTCACCATTACGCAGACGTTCGCTCAGTGAAGCCACCAGTTCACGGTAATATTGAGCAACCTTGTTCATCGCTTCGCCTCCTGGGTCGTTAACTGTCTATAATAATAGACGTTATTTACGCTACGCTTTGCAAGACTGTCCACAGAGTGTGTAAATTCGTGCAAGAATTATCCTTGCGGGAATTCAACGCTGAATGCGCGAAAGGCTGTTTTGGCGCGGGCGTTTGGGCTATGCTATGCGGATCTGAAACACCACATCTAGAGCTACGTTTGTAGCTGTATTGAAAACAGGACCACTGGCTGCCATGCAAGAGCAATACCGCCCGGAAGAGATAGAATCCAAAGTACAGCTTCACTGGGATGAGAAGCGCACATTTGAAGTTACCGAAGACGAGAGCAAAGAGAAGTATTACTGCCTGTCTATGCTTCCCTATCCTTCTGGTCGACTACACATGGGCCACGTACGTAACTACACCATCGGTGACGTGATCGCCCGCTACCAGCGCATGCTGGGCAAAAACGTACTGCAGCCAATTGGCTGGGATGCGTTCGGTCTGCCTGCAGAAGGCGCTGCGGTTAAAAACAATACCGCGCCAGCACCGTGGACGTACGACAACATCGCATACATGAAAAACCAGCTCAAAATGCTGGGTTTCGGTTACGACTGGAGCCGTGAGCTGGCGACCTGCACCCCGGAATACTACCGTTGGGAACAGAAATTCTTCACCGAGCTGTACAAAAAAGGCCTGGTGTACAAGAAAACGTCTGCGGTCAACTGGTGCCCGAACGACCAGACCGTACTGGCAAACGAACAGGTTATCGACGGCTGCTGCTGGCGTTGCGATACCAAAGTCGAGCGTAAAGAGATCCCACAGTGGTTCATCAAAATCACCGCTTACGCTGACGAACTGCTGCGTGACCTGGATAACCTGGATCACTGGCCTGACACCGTGAAAACGATGCAGCGCAACTGGATTGGCCGTTCTGAAGGCGTGGAAATCACCTTCGATGTGAACGGTTACGACAACACGCTGACCGTTTACACCACCCGCCCGGACACCTTTATGGGTGCGACCTATCTGGCCGTTGCCGCAGGTCACCCGCTGGCGCAGAAAGCTGCTGCAAATAACCCAGAACTGGCTGCCTTCATTGACGAATGCCGCAACACCAAGGTTGCTGAAGCCGAAATGGCAACCATGGAGAAGAAAGGCGTCGACACGGGCTTTAAAGCCGTTCATCCGCTGACTGGCGAAGAAATCCCCGTTTGGGCAGCAAACTTCGTCCTGATGGAATACGGTACGGGCGCAGTCATGGCCGTTCCGGGCCACGATCAGCGCGATTACGAGTTTGCGACAAAATATGGCCTGACCATCAAGCCAGTAATTCTGACCGCTGAAGGCGCAGAGCCGGACCTGTCTGAACAAGCTCTGACCGAAAAAGGCGTGCTGTTTAACTCCGGCGAGTTTGACGGCCTCGACTTCGAAGCTGCCTTCAACGCCATTGCTGACAAGCTGGTAGCGAAAGGCGTGGGTGAGCGTAAAGTGAACTACCGTCTGCGTGACTGGGGTGTTTCCCGTCAGCGTTACTGGGGTGCGCCAATTCCGATGGTGACGTTGGAAGACGGTACCGTACTGCCGACGCCAGAAGATCAGTTGCCGGTTATTCTGCCGGAAGACGTGGTTATGGACGGCATAACCAGCCCAATCAAAGCCGATCCGGAGTGGGCAAAAACCACCGTTAACGGCATGCCTGCGCTGCGCGAAACCGACACTTTCGATACCTTTATGGAATCCTCCTGGTACTACGCGCGCTACACCTGCCCGCAGTACAACGAAGGGATGCTGGATCCAGAAGCCGCAAACTACTGGCTGCCAGTTGATATCTACATTGGTGGTATTGAACACGCCATCATGCACCTACTCTACTTCCGCTTCTTCCACAAGCTGATGCGCGATGCGGGCATGGTCAACTCTGACGAACCGGCCAAACAGCTGCTGTGCCAGGGTATGGTGTTGGCTGATGCGTTCTATTACGTTGGTGCAAACGGCGAGCGTAACTGGGTTTCTCCGGTTGATGCCATCGTTGAGCGCGACGAAAAAGGTCGTATCGTCAAAGCTCAGGACGCAGAAGGCCATGAACTGGTCTATACCGGCATGAGCAAAATGTCCAAGTCGAAAAATAACGGTATCGACCCGCAGGTCATGGTTGAACGTTACGGCGCTGACACGGTACGTCTGTTCATGATGTTCGCTTCTCCGGCTGATATGACGCTGGAATGGCAGGAATCCGGCGTTGAAGGGGCGAACCGCTTCCTGAAACGTGTATGGAAGCTGGTTTACGAACATACTTCCAAAGGCGATGTTGCTGCCCTGAACGTTGATGCGTTGAGCGAAGACCAAAAAGCGCTGCGTCGCGACGTACATAAAACCATTGCTAAAGTTACCGATGATATTGGTCGTCGTCAGACCTTTAACACCGCAATTGCGGCGATTATGGAGCTGATGAACAAGCTGGCGAAAGCACCGCAGGAAGACGAACAAGACAGAGCCCTGATGCAGGAAGCCTTACTGGCCGTCGTTCGCATGCTGAACCCGTTCACCCCACACGTTTGCTTCACGATGTGGGAAGCACTGAAAGGCGAAGGCGATATCGACAACGCACCGTGGCCGGTGGCGGACGAAGCGGCAATGGTTGAAGACTCAACGCTGGTTGTGGTTCAGGTAAACGGCAAAGTACGTGGCAAAATCACCGTTCCGGTAAACGCCACTGAAGAGCAGGTTCGTGAGCGTGCTGGCCAGGAGCATCTGGTAGCAAAATATCTTGATGGCGTTACCGTACGTAAAGTGATTTATGTACCGGGTAAACTCCTCAATCTGGTCGTTGGCTAAGCGCGGGAGGAAGCGTGCGACTTCTGACAACATTGTTGTTATCTCTGGCGGTGCTTGTCACCGCCGGATGTGGATGGCATCTGCGTAATACTACGCAGGTCCCACCCTCAATGAAAACCATGATTCTGGACTCTGGGGATCCAAACGGCCCATTAAGCCGCGCGGTTCGTAATCAGCTGCGTCTGAACGGCGTTACGCTGCTAGAGGACGGCTCAATGCGTAAAGATGTGACGTCCTTGCGTCTTGGCGCGGTCAGCATATCGCAGGATACGGCGTCGGTATTCCAGAACGGTCAAACGGCAGAATACCAGATGGTGATGTCCGTGAGTGCATCCGTGCTGATCCCAGGTCATGATATTTATCCAATCAGCGCCAAAGTTTATCGTTCGTTCTTTGACAACCCACAGGCTGCGCTGGCGAAGGATAACGAGCAGGACATGATCATCAAAGAGATGTATGACAAAGCGGCTGAACAGTTAATTCGTAAGCTGCCAAGCGTACATCTGGCCGATACTCTGTCATCCAATGCTGATGATGATGCTAAGCCAGCGGCAACAAAAGCCGCAGAGCCTGCGTCATCTCCGGCGCGTGTTTCCACCACGCTGGGTAACTGATGCTCAAGTTGTACCCTGAACAACTCCGCGCACAGCTCAATGAGGGGCTGCGCGCGGCGTATTTGCTCTTAGGTAACGATCCTCTCTTGTTGCAGGAAAGCCAGGACGCTATCCGTCAGGCTGCCGCCACACAAGGGTTCGAAGAACACCACGCTTTCACCCTGGACAATAGCACCGACTGGGGAGAGATTTTTTCACTCTGCCAGGCAATGAGCCTGTTTGCCAGCCGTCAAACCCTACTTTTGCAGTTGCCTGAAAATGGCCCCAATGCCGCCATTAACGAACAGCTCGCTTCACTCGTCACACTGCTACATGACGACCTGCTGCTGATCGTTCGCGGCAACAAACTGACTAAAGCGCAGGAAAACGCCGCATGGTATACCGGACTTGCCAATAATGCGGTGCAGGTAAGCTGCCAGACGCCGGAGCAAGCACAGCTTCCTCGTTGGGTCGCCGCCAGGGCGAGGCTTAACAATCTACAACTGGATGACGCAGCGAATCAGCTGTTGTGTTATTGCTATGAAGGTAATCTGTTAGCACTGGCGCAAGCGCTGGAACGGCTAGCATTGCTTTGGCCTGATGGCAAACTAACGCTGCCTCGCGTGGAGAAAGCCGTTAACGATGCCGCGCACTTTACCCCGTTCCATTGGGTGGATGCGCTGCTGATGGGCAAAAGCAAACGCGCGCTGCACATTCTGCAACAGTTACGCCTGGAAGGCAGTGAGCCGGTTATTTTGCTGCGCACGATACAGCGTGAATTACTGCTGTTGGTCAACTTAAAACGGCAGTCAGCTCATACGCCTTTACGCACGTTGTTTGATAAACACCGGGTGTGGCAAAATCGCCGGGGTATGATGGGAGACGCGCTAAACCGGCTGAATCCTGCGCAGTTGCGTCAGGCGGTAACGCTGTTAACGCGTACGGAAATTACGCTTAAACAAGACTATGGTCAGTCAGTGTGGGCGGAACTTGAGGGGCTTTCCCTGTTACTCTGCCATAAATCGCTGGCCGATGTTTTTATTGATGGTTGATATGAAATCATTGCAGGCTCTGTTCGGTGGCACCTTTGATCCGGTGCATTATGGTCATCTTAAACCGGTTGAAATTCTGGCGAATCTGATTGGCCTTTCCCGGGTCATTATCATGCCCAATAACGTGCCGCCGCATCGTGCGCAACCCGAAGCGTCCGGCGAACAACGTCAACGCATGGTTGAACTGGCCATTGCCGATAAGCCGTTGTTCTCCCTTGATGAACGCGAACTGAAACGCGATACCGCCTCCTACACCGCGCAAACGCTCAAAGAGTGGCGCGAGGAGCAAGGACCGGACGTGCCATTAGCGTTTATTATTGGCCAGGACTCACTGCTTACCTTTCCGTCCTGGCATGACTACGACACGATTCTGGGTAACACCCACCTCATTGTCTGCCGACGTCCGGGCTATCCGCTCGAAATGGCGCAGGAAAAGCACCAGCAGTGGCTGGAGGATCATCTGACCCATTCGCCAGATGACCTGCACAACTTGCCTTGCGGGAAAATTTATCTGGCTGAAACGCCGTGGTTTAACATCTCCGCCACGCTCATCCGTGAGCGTCTGGAAAAAGGCGAGCCGTGCGACGACCTGATGCCAGCTGCAGTGCTTGACTATATCAATCAGCAGGGGTTGTACCGCTAAGCACCTTGCGTAGAGCCGCCAACAGGCGGTTATTCTCTTCCTGGCTGCGAACGGCTACCCGATAATAGCGCGCATCCAGCCCCGGATAATTAGCACAACTGCGAATCAAGACATGTTGTTCCAGCATTGCGCGTTGCAGATCAAAATCCGCCCGATCGCAGCGCAATAAGCGATAATTTGCCCTGCCAGGATACACCGTCAGGCCGGGCAGTTCTTTCAACTGCCGATCAAACCTCGCGCCCTCTTGCTCCAGCCACTTCCATGTTGCCTGCTGATATGCGCTGTCGTGTAAAATAATCTCGCCTGCCAGTGCTGCAAATGCGTTAATTGACCACGGCATTTGTCGACGGCGCATCTGTGCAACAGCCTGTTCATTACTGTTGACCAGATACCCTAACCGCAGCCCCGGTATCGCATAGAACTTGGTTAGCGAGCGCAGCACCCAAATATGCGGGTTATCCCGAAGCAGCGGAATAAACCCCTGCTCCCCGGCAATAAAATCGATAAACGCTTCATCAAGGATCAGATTGATCCCAAGCAACTCACAACGCGCGGCTATTTCGCGCAGCAGGCGGTTATCGGGCAGCAAGCCAGTGGGATTGTTGGGCGTACAGAGAAACAGGCAGTCCAGCTCTGAGGTTAACGTATCGAGGATTGCATCGGTAAGCTGCCAGCCATCGTCTTCGCGCAGCGCAAACTCATGGATCGTACAGTCTCCCCATTGCAGCGCCCGACGATATTCAGCAAACCCGGGCGTCACGATCATCGCATGACGTGGTTTAAGTCCTTGCACCAAAGTGAAAATCGACTCAGTCTCGCCGTTTCCGGCAAGTATCCATGAGGCAGGAATCTGATGATGCTCCGCCAGCGCCGCATGCAATTTAGCGTAATCAACATCCGGGTAACGCTCCGCGCAGTCCAGGTTGTCGACGATCGCGCGTTTTAAACTTGCCGGCATACCCAGCGGATTAATATTCGCGCTAAAATCCAACAATTGTTCAGGCGAGATGCCCAACAGTTCGGCGGCTTCTCGGGTATTGCCACCATGCGCGCTCTTCAATAAAGACATCGTGCCGCTCCACGCAAAAAAAGGTATTTTAGTGAAAAATCTCTGCGCAATCAGGGCAAACATCATGTTTTGTGCGAATAACCTCAAGAGGAAAAAATGAGACTCTGGTTAGTACGTCATGGAGAAACTGAAGCCAATGTCGCTGGTTTATACAGCGGTCACGCCCCCACACCGCTAACGGAACGGGGTATCGCTCAGGCGCAAACACTGGGTACGCTGTTACGCAATGTGCCTGTCGACAACGTTCTGTGCAGCGAGTTGGAACGTGCCCGCCATACAACGCAGTTGATCTTAGGCGATCGCGAGGTTCCTGTGCGCAACATGCCTGAGCTCAATGAGATGTTTTTTGGTGACTGGGAAATGCGCCATCATCGCGATCTGGCGCGAGAAGACGCCGAAAACTACGCCGTGTGGTGTAACGACTGGCAGAATGCGACGCCAACCAATGGTGAAGGTTTTCAGGCGTTTTCCCAGCGCGTGGAACGCTTTATTGCTCAGCTCGCTGATTACAAAACGTGCCAAAACCTACTGGTGGTGAGCCATCAGGGTGTTCTGAGCGTGTTGATCGCCCGTCTGCTGTCCATGCCGGCTGCAGCAATGTGGCATTTTCGCGTCGAACAAGGTTGCTGGAGCGCAATTGATTTTTGCGACGATTTTGCGGTTCTGAAAGTGCTCAACAGCCGGGCTGTATGGCACGACGGGGAGTGAAAGCCCTGTTTTTTCTGCCGAAGGGCTTCTCTCCCATTGACACCCCATGACAGGCTGTTATTCTCCGCAACCTGACTTTTCCCGCCCTTCAGAGCTTTGCAGAAATTGTTTTACAAAAATGGCGATGCATTCTGCGGCGTGGGGTGGGATGATAGCGCACTTCAAAAGCGCTTTCGGAGACATTTGTCCCGATATCGCCTCTGGTTCAGGTATACTAACAGACGTTTTTAACTCTTTTCACCCAGGGGGAACACTTGCAGGGTAAAGCACTTCAGGATTTTGTAATCGACAAAATTGATGACCTGAAAGGTCAAGACATCATCGCCTTAGACGTTCAGGGCAAATCCAGCATCACTGATTGCATGATTATCTGCACCGGCACGTCCAGCCGTCATGTAATGTCTATCGCAGACCACGTTGTTCAGGAGTCCCGCACTGCTGGTCTGCTGCCGCTCGGCGTAGAAGGCGAGAACGTTGCAGACTGGATCGTCGTTGACCTCGGTGATGTGATTGTCCACGTGATGCAGGAAGAAAGCCGTCGCCTGTATGAACTGGAAAAACTCTGGAGTTAATGCGTGAAGCTGCAACTTGTCGCTGTGGGTACGAAAATGCCTGACTGGGTGCAAACCGGGTTTACGGAGTATCTCCGTCGGTTTCCGAAAGATATGCCCTTTGAGCTGATCGAAATCCCGGCAGGAAAACGCGGCAAGAACGCGGATATTAAACGCATTCTCGACAAAGAGGGTGAGCAGATGCTGGCTGCCGCAGGCAAAAACCGCATCGTCACCCTTGATATCCCTGGTAAACCCTGGGACACGCCGCAGTTGGCGACTGAACTGGAACGCTGGAAACTGGACGGTCGTGACGTCAGTCTGTTGATTGGCGGGCCGGAAGGTCTCTCTCCTGCCTGTAAAGCGGCAGCGGAACAAAGCTGGTCACTCTCTGCGTTAACCCTTCCTCACCCTCTTGTTCGGGTTCTGGTCGCGGAGAGTCTGTACAGGGCGTGGAGCATCACCACCAACCATCCTTATCACCGTGAGTGATCATTGATTCTTGAGTAGATTAAGCAGCGGATGAAACTACAGAATTCTTTTCGCGACTATTCGGCTGAGTCCGCGCTGTTTGTGCGCCGGGCGCTGGTCGCTTTTTTGGGGATTTTGCTGCTCACCGGCGTGCTGATCGCCAACCTTTATAATCTGCAAATCGTTCGCTTTACTGATTATCAGACTCGCTCGAACGAAAACCGCATCAAACTGGTGCCTATCGCCCCCAGTCGCGGCATCATTTATGACCGTAACGGAATTCCGCTCGCCCTTAACCGCACCATTTATCAGATAGAAATGATGCCGGAAAAGGTCGACAACGTTCAGGATACCCTCGACGCGCTGCGTAACGTCGTAGACCTGACGGACGACGACATTGCCGCCTTTAAAAAAGAGCGCGCCCGTTCACACCGCTTCACCTCCATTCCGGTAAAAACTAACCTCAGTGAAGTGCAGGTGGCACGGTTCGCCGTTAATCAATATCGCTTTCCCGGCGTCGAAGTTAAAGGCTATAAACGCCGCTATTACCCCTACGGCTCTGCGCTGACCCACGTCATTGGCTACGTATCGAAGATCAACGATAAAGACGTGGACCGCCTGGACAAAGACGGCAAGCTGGCCAACTACGCGGCGACGCACGACATCGGTAAATTGGGTATTGAACGCTACTATGAAGACGTACTTCACGGCCAGACGGGTTATGAAGAAGTTGAAGTGAACAACCGTGGCCGCGTCATTCGCCAACTGAAAGAAGTGGCGCCGCAGGCCGGGCACGATATCTATCTCACCCTTGACCTGAAACTCCAGCAGTACATCGAAACGCTGCTGGCGGGCAGTCGTGCCGCGGTGGTAGTCACCGACCCGCGTACCGGTGGCGTTCTCGCACTGGTGTCCATGCCGAGCTACGACCCGAACCTGTTTGTCGATGGTATCTCGAGTAAAGATTACTCCGGGTTGCTCAATGACCCGAATACCCCATTGGTTAACCGCGCAACTCAGGGTGTCTACCCTCCTGCTTCGACGGTTAAACCTTACGTCGCGGTTTCTGCATTAAGTGCAGGCGTCATCACCCGCAATACTGGTCTGTTCGATCCGGGTTGGTGGCAATTACCGGGCTCTGAAAAACGTTACCGCGACTGGAAAAAATGGGGGCACGGCCATCTGAACATCACCCGTTCTCTGGAAGAGTCGGCGGATACGTTTTTCTATCAAATCGCCTATGATATGGGGATAGACCGCCTTTCAGAGTGGATGAGCAAGTTTGGCTACGGTCAATATACGGGTATCGATCTTGCCGAAGAGCGCGCCGGAAACATGCCAACCCGCGAGTGGAAGCAAAAACGGTTCAAAAAGCCATGGTACCAGGGTGATACCATTCCGGTCGGCATCGGTCAGGGTTACTGGACAGCAACCCCTATCCAGATGAGTAAAGCGCTGATGATCCTTATCAACGACGGTTTGGTAAAAGTTCCGCATCTGCTGATGAGTACGGCAGAAAACGGCAAGCAAGTGCCGTGGATTCAGCCGCACGAACCACCCGTTGGTGACATTCATTCCGGTTATTGGGAAATCGCAAAAGACGGCATGTACGGTGTAGCCAACCGTCCTAACGGTACTGCACACAAATATTTCGCTGGCGCACCTTACAAAATTGCGGCGAAATCCGGTACTGCACAGGTCTTTGGCCTGAAAGCCAATGAAACCTATAACGCACATAAGATCGCCGAGCGCTTACGTGACCACAAGCTGATGACGGCCTTCGCACCCTATGATAAGCCCCAGGTTGCTGTCGCCATAATTCTTGAGAACGGTGGCGCGGGCCCGGCTGTGGGTACCATTATGCGCCAGATCCTTGACCACATTATGTTGGGCGACAATAACACCAATCTGCCTGCAGAAAACCCCGCGGTTGCAGCAGCGGAGGACCAATAATCGTGACGGATAATCCGAACAAAAAAACATTCTGGGACAAAATCCACATCGATCCCACGATGTTGCTTATTTTGCTGGCGCTGCTGGTTTACAGCTCACTGGTCATCTGGAGCGCCAGCGGCCAGGATATTGGCATGATGGAGCGCAAGGTCGGTCAGATCGCGATGGGCCTGGTCATCATGGTGGTGATGGCGCAAATCCCGCCCCGAGTTTATGAAGGCTGGGCTCCCTATCTCTACATCTTTTGCATCATTTTGTTGGTGGCAGTAGATGCCTTCGGCGCTATCTCCAAAGGCGCGCAGCGCTGGCTGGATTTGGGGATTGTGCGTTTTCAGCCTTCCGAAATCGCCAAAATTGCCGTGCCGCTGATGGTCGCGCGCTTCATCAACCGTGATGTTTGCCCGCCATCGCTAAAAAATACCGCTATTGCGTTGGTGTTGATATTTATGCCCACCCTGCTGGTGGCCGCCCAGCCAGACCTCGGAACTTCAATACTGGTCGCTCTTTCCGGTCTGTTTGTTCTGTTCCTTTCTGGTTTGAGCTGGCGTTTAATCGGTGTTGCGGTAGTCCTGGTTGCGGCGTTTATCCCGATACTGTGGTTCTTCCTGATGCATGATTATCAACGTCAGCGCGTCATGATGTTACTCGATCCGGAAACCGATCCGCTGGGTGCGGGTTATCACATCATTCAGTCTAAAATTGCTATTGGCTCCGGCGGTCTACGTGGTAAGGGCTGGCTACACGGTACGCAGTCACAGCTTGAGTTTTTACCCGAACGTCATACAGATTTTATCTTCGCGGTATTAGCGGAAGAACTGGGTCTGGTAGGGATCTTAATTCTGCTGGCGCTGTACATTTTGCTGATTATGCGCGGGTTATGGATCGCTGCCCACGCGCAAACCACCTTTGGTCGCGTCATGGCGGGTGGTTTAATGTTGATATTATTCGTTTATGTCTTCGTAAATATTGGTATGGTGAGCGGTATTCTGCCCGTGGTTGGCGTTCCTCTCCCACTGGTTAGTTACGGAGGCTCGGCACTTATCGTGCTGATGGCTGGGTTCGGGATTGTTATGTCGATCCATACCCATAGAAAAATGTTGTCGAAAAGCGTGTAAGGGGTACGCAATGCGTAAGCAGTGGCTTGGTATCTGCATCGCAGCAGGAATGCTCGCGGCGTGTTCGAGTGATGATGGTCAGCAACAGGGTGCTGTCGCGCCGCAGCCTGCGGTGTGTAATGGTCCGATTGTTGAAATCAGCGGGGCCGATCCGCGCTTTGAACCCCTGAACCCAACGGCGAATCAGGACTATCAGCGTGATGGTAAGAGCTACAAAATCGTCCAGGACCCTTCCCGCTTTAGCCAGGCAGGGCTTGCCGCTATCTATGATGCGGAACCCGGAAGCAACTTAACCGCGTCTGGTGAAGCGTTCGACCCGATGCAGTTAACCGCAGCGCATCCGACGCTGCCAGTCCCAAGCTATGCCAGAATAACTAACCTGGCAAATGGCAGGATGATTGTCGTGCGCATTAACGATCGCGGCCCTTATGGCAACGATCGCGTGATTTCACTTTCACGTGCAGCAGCCGACCGTCTGAATACCTCCAACAATACCAAAGTGCGTATCGACCCGATCATCGTCGCCCAAGATGGTTCCTTGTCCGGGCCGGGAATGGCTTGTACCACGGTAGCGAAACAAACCTATGCCCTGCCCGCGCGTCCTGATTTAAGCGGCGGTGGCAGTATGGGCAGCATGCCTGCGCCATCGGATGTGGGTCAGCCGCAAGGCGATATTCGTCCGATCAGCAATTCCACGTTGAAAAGCGATGATACAACCGGTGCGCCAGTGAACAGCAGTGGATTCCTCGGTGCGCCGACCACGCTCGCTGCAGGCGTGCTGGAAGGTAGCGAGCCGACTCCAGCTCCGCAACCGACCACCACCGCACCGGTAACGCCAACCGCACCGGCAGCAACACCAGCCGCCGTCGCTGCACCTGCGCCAGCGGCAGTAGCCAACGGACGCTACGTGGTTCAGGTTGGCGCAGTCAGCGAGCAGTCGCGTGCGCAGCAGTATCAAAAACGTTTAAGCCAGCAATTTGGCGTCCCAGGTCGGGTGGTACAAAACGGCGCAGTCTGGCGTATCCAGATGGGGCCGTTCGCCAGCAAAGCTGAAGCCTCCACATTGCAGCAGCGTCTTCAAGCCGAGGCGCAATTACAGTCCTTCATCACCGGCGTGTAATAACGTAAATCAGGTATCTGAACTGTCAGTTTCTGTAAATGACATTAACAAAGTCACGCGGAAAGTCAGATGCCTGCCCGTTTTGCATTTGCTATAGTAGGGCACTTTTTTTAATTTCATCACGGACGTCGTAGTTCAGACCATGAAGACCACTTTTTCCGCTCGTTTCGTGCAGCGTATGGCGCTCACCGCGGCTCTCTGCGCAGCTTCTCTCTCTGCTGCCCATGCCGATGACCTGAATATTAAAACCATGATCCCGGGTGTTCCGCAGATCGATGCGGAGTCATATATCCTGATTGATTACAATTCAGGCAAAGTTCTGGCAGAACAGAACGCTGACACTCGCCGCGACCCCGCCAGTCTGACCAAAATGATGACCAGCTACGTCATCGGCCAGGCGATGAAAGCCGGGAAATTCAAAGAAACCGATCTGGTCACCGTCGGCAATGACGCATGGGCTACAGGTAACCCGGTCTTTAAAGGTTCATCGTTGATGTTCCTGAAGCCAGGAATGCAGGTTCCTGTTTCTCAGCTTATCCGTGGTATCAACCTGCAATCCGGGAATGACGCGTGCGTGGCAATGGCGGACTTCGCAGCCGGTAGCCAGGATGCTTTCGTCGGTCTGATGAACAGCTATGTGAACGCGCTGGGCCTGAAAAACACCCACTTCCAGACCGTTCATGGTCTCGATGCTGACGGTCAGTACAGCTCGGCTCGCGACATGGCGATGATTGGTCAGGCGCTGATTCGCGACGTGCCTAACGAATACTCTATCTATAAAGAAAAAGAGTTCACGTTTAACGGCATCCGTCAGTTAAACCGTAACGGCCTGCTGTGGGATAACAGCCTGAATGTCGACGGTATCAAAACCGGTCATACCGACAAGGCTGGCTATAACCTCGTTGCATCCGCAACCGAAGGTCAGATGCGTCTGATCTCCGCCGTCATGGGTGGCCGCACCTATAAAGGTCGTGAAACCGAAAGTAAAAAACTGCTGACCTGGGGCTTCCGTTTCTTTGAAACCGTGAACCCACTGAAAGTCGGTAAAGAGTTTGCTTCAGAGCCCGCCTGGTTTGGTAATACCGATCGTGCATCGTTAGGCGTAGATAAAGATGTCTACCTGACTATTCCGCGCGGCCGCATGAAAGATCTGAAAGCAAGCTATGTGCTGAACACCACAGAACTGCACGCACCGCTGCAGAAAAACCAGGTTGTCGGCACCATCAACTTCCAGCTGGATGGCAAAACCATTGAGCAGCGCCCGCTGGTAGTCCTGCAGGAAATCCCTGAAGGCAACTTCTTTGGGAAAATCATTGATTACATTAAATTAATGTTCCATCACTGGTTTGGCTAAAAATCGAACACTTGAAAGTGTGATTTACGTCCCCATATACTAGGTATCCAGATAACTCCCACGCGCTGTGGGAGTTATTATTTATTGATGTAACGCCGGAGCTGACATGAAAACCAAACTTAACGAACTGCTTGAATTCCCTACTCCATTTACTTACAAAGTAATGGGGCAGGCGTTGCCTGAGCTGGTTGATCAGGTGGTTGAAGTGGTACAGCGCCATGCGCCAGGTGATTACTCTCCGACGGTAAAACCGAGCAGCAAAGGCAACTACCACTCGGTCTCAATCACTATTACTGCTACACACATTGAGCAGGTTGAAACGCTGTACGAAGAATTAGGCAATATCGATATCGTACGCATGGTACTGTAAAAACCTGTTGGTTACCCGCTGCATCCACGCTCGGGTAACCCCTCCCTCCTGTGATATACTTTTCCCCCTCTTTTATATTCTCTACTCTATGTGAGTATCTTCGGAGATGCCGTTTTGTATCAGGATAAAATTCTTGTCCGCCAGCTCGGTCTTCAACCTTACGAGCCAGTTTCTCTGGCCATGCACGAATTCACCGATACCCGCGATGAAAACAGTTATGACGAAATCTGGCTGGTAGAGCATTATCCTGTTTTTACCCAGGGTCAGGCAGGTAAAGCAGAGCACGTACTGATGCCAGGAGATATTCCGGTGATCCAGAGCGATCGTGGCGGTCAGGTGACTTATCACGGGCCGGGCCAGCAGGTCATGTATGTGCTGTTGAACCTGAAGCGTCGTAAACTTGGCGTTCGCGAACTGGTTACGCTGCTGGAGCAAACCGTTGTGAATACCCTTGCGGAAATCGGTATTGACGCCCACCCGCGAGCCGATGCACCAGGCGTATACGTTGGAGAGAAGAAAATCTGCTCTTTGGGGTTACGTATTCGTAAAGGTTGTTCATTTCACGGCTTAGCGCTCAATGTGGATATGGACTTGTCGCCTTTCCTGCGTATCAATCCTTGTGGTTATGCCGGAATGGAAATGGCGAAGGTATCGCAGTGGGATAGCACAGCCACGACCGAGAGCATTCGCCCAAGGCTGCTGGCCAACATTCTGGCGCTGTTGGGTAACCCACCGCACGAGTACATCGCGGACTGAAAATACGCGCATACTTTGCCACGGCATATGTTGTGGCAAATGGCACAAAACAACAACTATTTTACATTTTGCCAGCCTGTCAGGCTGCTTTCTGGCCCGTTTCAATGATATACTGCGTATCACTAATTCAAAAATAGTTGATAAATGCAACATTCCCTTGAATTGAAACGCTTTCCTTCGTAATTCGCAACTGGAACACGCAAGCTATGAGTAAACCCATTGTGATGGAACGCGGTGTTAAATACCGCGATGCCGATAAGATGGCTCTTATCCCGGTAAAAAATGTGGCAACAGAGCGTGAAGCCCTGCTGCGTAAACCGGAATGGATGAAAATAAAACTGCCAGCGGACTCCACTCGCATCCAGGGCATCAAAGCGGCAATGCGCAAAAATGGCCTGCACTCTGTCTGCGAAGAAGCTTCCTGCCCTAACCTGGCTGAATGTTTCAATCACGGAACTGCAACCTTTATGATCCTCGGCGCAATCTGTACCCGCCGTTGCCCATTCTGTGACGTTGCCCATGGCCGTCCGGTTGCTCCTGATGCTAACGAGCCGTTAAAACTTGCTCAGACGATTGCTGACATGGCGCTGCGGTATGTCGTCATTACCTCCGTTGACCGCGACGATCTGCGTGACGGCGGTGCTCAGCACTTTGCTGACTGCATCACCGCTATTCGTGAGAAAAGCCCGTCGATTAAAATCGAAACGCTGGTGCCTGACTTCCGTGGTCGTATGGATCGTGCGCTGGATATCCTCACAGCCACCCCGCCGGATGTGTTTAACCACAACCTCGAAAACGTACCACGTATTTATCGCAATGTTCGTCCAGGTGCTGACTACAACTGGTCACTGAAGCTTCTGGAACGTTTCAAGGAAGCGCACCCGGAGATTCCGACCAAATCAGGTCTGATGGTCGGTCTGGGCGAAACCAATGCGGAAATCATTGAGGTCATGCGTGACCTGCGCAGTCATGGTGTAACCATGTTGACGCTGGGGCAGTATTTACAGCCAAGCCGCCATCACCTGCCGGTTCAACGCTATGTGAGCCCGGATGAGTTCGATGAGATGAAAGCCGAAGCTATGGCAATGGGCTTTACCCATGCAGCCTGCGGTCCATTCGTTCGCTCTTCATACCATGCTGACATGCAGGCCAAAGGGCTGGAAGTGAAGTAATCGTGTAATACTCACTTACATATCAGCAATAAAAAAACCGGCAAATTGCCGGTTTTTTTTCATGCAGAGTATGCAGTAAGAGCATCATGCTCCTGACATTACTCTTTATGAGAAAGCTTCTCAGCCTGAACGCTACCATCAGCATCTTTCTTAGCATCGGCATTATCGTCGTTCATTGCTTTCTTGAAGCCTTTGATTGCCGTTCCCAGGTCTCCACCCAGTGTACGTAACTTCTTGGTACCAAACAGCAGAACAACCAGTGCGGCAACCACCAGCAGTTTGGTAATACTAATCTCACCCATAGATACCTTCTTGACTTAAACCAGGCTGCATAAAGCGCCATATTAACCTGAGAATATTAACGGCCTTTCGACGCGCGCACACAATAGCAATCTGTAACAAGGTGAATCAAGCCTTGTTTAAAAAAACGTCATAATAATTGCGGTGGCGCAAAGCGTCGGTTACTTAACACCGGGAGTTGTGCCCTAACCTGCCTCACCCGCTCGGCGGAAACCTCGGCCATAATTAGCGCGGGCGTTTCTGCCGCAGCAGCAATGGTCACACCAAGGGGGTCGATGACCCTGCTTTGGCCGATATTCTTGTTACCGCACTCTCCCGCCGCAATCAAGTAACACGTCGCATCTAACGCTCTTGCCGCCAAAAGCGTAGCCCAGTGATGCTCTTTAAGCGATCCCCGAACCCAGGCTGCGGGTAAGACAAGAATTTCCGCTCCCTGCAATGCGTGCGCCAGCGCCAACTCAGGAAAGCGCAGATCATAACAGGTCATTAACCCTACTTTTAACCCGTCTACGTCCAGCAGCGGCGCTATGGCGTCCCCTGCATCCACATTTCGTGACTCCTGAATCGAAAAGGCATCATAGAGATGTAATTTAGCGTAATGGGCCACGACCTGACCTGCCCGTAGCGCCACCAGCATGTTAAACGCCCGGCCTGGCACAGAAGGAACATGAATCGTCAGGATTGTCGTCATCTCGTTTTGCGCGCTTTCTCGCAGCAAGCGCGTCAAAAATCCGCCCTCCAGCAGTTGAGCTGATTTCACTGACAGGTCTGGGTCCAGATCGTCACGGGCCAGAAGCGCCTCCGGTAATACCAACAGCGACGCCCCCTCTCCTGCAGCCTGTGACATCAAAAAGACGCAGGTTTCTGCATTTTTTTCCCATGAAGGTCCCACGGCAAATTGCCCTGCTGCAACGAACATATTCCCTCCAGAAAACGTTGTTAGGCTCGCCAACCACGATTATTCAGCGTTACACTCATCCTATATACAATCAAATAGCAGGATTATGCAGTGTTACAACTCCTTTTAGCGGTTTTTATCGGTGGTGGTACAGGTAGTGTAGCAAGATGGATGTTGAGCATGAGGTTTAACCCGCTACATCAGGCCATCCCATTCGGTACGCTGGCTGCAAACTTACTTGGCGCATTTATCATTGGTATGGGTCTGGCGTGGTTTAATCGCATGACTAACATTGATCCAATGTGGAAGGTGCTGATTACCACTGGCTTTTGCGGGGGACTAACAACGTTTTCCACTTTCTCAGCTGAGGTGGTGTTTTTGCTACAGGAAGGACGTTTTGGTTGGGCTATGGTGAATGTACTGGTTAATCTGTTGGGATCATTTGCGATGACCGCCCTGGCATTCTGGCTGGTTTCGGCCTCTCCCGCGCACTGAAGCGAAAAAAACCCGCAATTAAGCGGGTTTTGAATGCTTGCTGTCGTATGCTTACAGAGCGATTACGTTTGCAGCAGAAGGGCCTTTGGCACCGTTAGTGATTTCGAACTCTACACGCTGACCTTCAGCCAGAGTTTTAAAACCATTGGTCTGGATTGCAGAGAAGTGTACGAACACGTCTTTGCTGCCATCTTCCGGAGTAATGAAACCGAATCCTTTGGACTCATTAAACCACTTAACGTTACCTTTAATCTTAGACATCAAAATTACCTTTACATGAAAAATAGACACAAATGCTGTGTCGGGTATCAGTACAACAATTGTGGTGGACTTTGTCCAGTCGAACTTTATCAAAAAGTGATAAATGTCGCGTTATTTTTCAGTTAAAGTTAATATAACACTGTTTTTAAAAGACTTTTTAATAATCCACCTGACAATACAGGTAGTCCATCAAAACTGGAAACGCATCCATGCAAAGTAGACGTTACCGTTGTTGTACGTTCCCGGAATGTAGGTCATCTGGAACGTTGCCGGACCATACCCTATCGATGCCAGCGGTAACAGCACGGGTACCGGAATGTAGTTCCAGTTATCGCGCGCGGTAAAACCGGCGGTAAAACCGAGACCTGTATGAAAATTTTCATCTGCCAGCGGTCGCCAGGTTTTTTCCCAGCCATAACCACCAATGGGTTCCCATTTATTGTAGGAATCCTTAAAGGCCATTATATAAAGCCCGTGCCAGTTACCTTTATCATCCCAACGGGATTGACCAAAGCCCGCCCCCCATGGACGTTCATTGTAGCGATCCGTTTTTTCTTTATCGTAGGCAAAGCGTGCATGCCAGGTAATAGCCGGCACGTACAGATCATAATGTTCTGGCTGCTGCCAGGTTTCACTGACGTTGTCTTTAAAAGTAGCGAACCAGCCTTTATCTTCAGCAGCGCCCTGGGGAATGAAAGCTAACTGAATAAAAAGAAATGAAAAAATGAGAAAATATCGTTTAGCGACAATCACAACTTAATTACCATCCTGGGATTTATTATTAATTGTAGCAAACCCAACCTTAATGTTAGCTTAACAAAAATGCGCAGCTAAAAAATCAGAATAATCCTCAGCCTATAATTTTTAAGATAATTATCCATGAGTTTATTGAGCCATCTAATAGGAACTATTTTCTCTTTATTGCCAATAAATTGTTCTTTCCTGCGAAAAAAGTTAAATATCATCACAATAAATTAACAATTAATATTCATCATCGCCACAAAACACACACATCAGCGCTGCGCTTCACAGTTTCTTATTGTGAGATTCTTTTTTAAACCGCGATGCTGAAAAAACGGCTTAACCATCGCTTGAATCCGTATTTTTATTGATTTTAATCAGCAAGAGTTATCGGTTTATTAGGCACATTCTGTCACCACTTTTTACTTTTTTTAGTTTTTTTACTTTCTGGGCAGCAATGCGACAGGGGAAACGATGTTGACATTTATTGAACTCCTTATTGGGGTTGTGGTTATTGTGGGTGTAGCGCGCTACATCATTAAAGGTTATTCCGCGACAGGCGTACTGTTTGTTGGTGGTCTGGTTTTGCTGATTATCAGTGCGCTGATGGGGCATAAAGTTTTGCCGTCCAGCGCGGCATCAACGGGCTATACGGCAACAGACATTGTTGAATATATTAAAATTTTGCTGATGAGCCGTGGTGGCGATCTCGGCATGATGATCATGATGCTGTGTGGTTTTGCCGCTTATATGACCCACATTGGCGCGAACGATATGGTCGTTAAGCTGGCCTCCAAGCCTCTGCAATACATCAACTCACCTTATCTGCTAATGATTGCCGCCTATTTTGTCGCCTGCCTGATGTCACTGGCGGTTTCGTCAGCAACCGGTCTGGGCGTATTGCTGATGGCAACACTGTTCCCGGTCATGGTTAACGTTGGGATCAGCCGTGGCGCCGCAGCGGCCATTTGTGCCTCCCCTGCTGCAATTATTCTTTCACCAACATCCGGTGATGTGGTGCTGGCGGCAAAAGCTGCGGAAATGCCGCTGATCGATTTCGCCTTTAAAACCACGCTGCCAATTTCCATTGCCGCCATCATTGCTATGGCGATTGCCCACTTTTTCTGGCAGCGTTTTCTGGATAAAAAAGAGAACATTTCTCATGAAATGTTAGATGTGGCTGAAATCACCACGACTGCTCCGTCATTTTACGCCATTCTGCCGTTTACCCCGATTGTTGGCGTCCTGATTTTTGATGGTAAATGGGGTCCACAGCTGCATATCATTACGATTCTGGTTCTGTGCATGCTCATCGCGGCTATTCTGGAGTTCGTACGTGGGTTCAACACCCAAAAGGTTTTCTCTGGTCTGGAAGTCGCTTACCGTGGCATGGCGGATGCCTTTGCTAACGTGGTGATGTTGTTAGTCGCTGCGGGTGTATTTGCCCAGGGCCTGAGCACAATCGGCTTTATTCAGAGTCTGATTTCTATCGCCACCTCGTTTGGTTCGGCGAGCATTATTCTGATGATGGTGCTGGTGATCCTGACTATGCTGGCGGCAATGACTACGGGTTCCGGTAACGCTCCGTTCTATGCCTTCGTTGAGATGATCCCTAAGCTGGCGCATTCCTCCGGCATTAACCCAGCTTACCTTGTTATCCCGATGCTGCAGGCGTCAAACCTTGGACGCACAATCTCCCCGGTCTCCGGCGTGGTGGTTGCTGTTGCAGGTATGGCGAAGATTTCTCCGTTCGAAGTGGTGAAACGTACCTCGGTTCCGGTTCTGGTTGGGTTGTTGGTTGTGATTATCGCAACTGAAGTGATGGTACCAGGTTCTTCTTCAGCCGTCGTTGGCGGCTGATACTCAGAGAAATATAGGCCGGATAAGGCATTCACGCCGCATCCGGCATTTCGACTGCAACGTTGCCGGATGTCGATGCTAAAGCATCTTATCCGGCCTACGTCAGAAATCAGCATTTAGCCGCCGTGATAGATACGCTGCGGCCTACCCACCTTACCGTGAATAATCTCCGCAATAATCAAATGTCGGCTGGCACAGTACTCCAGGTAACGTCTGGAAGTCGTTCGGCTGATAGTGAGCGCCTGGGCGATCGTTTCTGCTGTATGGTGTACCGTCGGATCGGCAAATAATTTCAGCACTGCATTCAGCGTTAAGGCATCAATCCCAGTCGGTAAATCCCCTTTCGGCTCGCCCCGCGCGTAGGCATTAAACATCTCATCTATCTGCTTTTGACTGGCGCTATTATTACCCGCCAACATGCGTCGCCGCTGTTGATAACGCGTCAGGGTCTGCCCCAGCCGCTCGTAGGCAATGGGTTTGACCAGGTAATCAAACGCGCCGCTGCGCACAGCTTCGGAGACTGTTTCCATGTCGCTGGCCGCCGTGGTAAACACCACACCGCCCGGATAACGCGCCTGGGTTAGCTCATGCAATAAGGTAATTCCCTTGCCGTCCGGCAAGTAGTTATCGAGCAGAATCAAACCGGGCTTAAAACGCTCAATCATCATCCTCGCCTGCGCAAGATTACCCGCCAGCCAAATCTGGCTGAAGCCGGGTATATGGCGGATATATTCAGCATGCATTTCCGCCAGTAGCGTTTCATCCTCAACGATCAATAGCGTTAATGGTTCCGTCATTGTTTTTTTTCACTTTCGGAAGAAATAAAGAAAATAAGGTGCCGCAGGGGGAGTTATCTTCGAGCGTAATCACCCCGTCACAGCGCCTCACATAACTAGCAATAAGATACAAACCGATGCCATGTTCACCTGGTTCATCGGTACGGGTGCTCACACCCTGTTCAAATATTTTTTCACGCAATGCTTCCGGCACACCGCATCCCTGATCGGCAACTTCGATGATCACGTCATCCCCTTCATCGCTCAAATAGAGTTCGACGACCTTGTTGCCTTGCTGGGTGCGCAAACTCGCTTCAAATGCATTATCAAGCAGATTGCCAACAATTGCTGCAAACTCTGTGCTATCCAGCCCCTCGGGGAGTTGATGCAGTTGGCTACCCGGAACAATAGTCATGGTGAGACCCAGTTCCCGCGCGCGCTGCACCTTGCCAAACAACAGACCGGCTACCTGACGATCGGCAAACGCGCCGCGCAGACTGTCAATCAGTTGCTGTTGCGCCTGGGATTCTCCCTGCACCATGGCCAGAACCTTGTCATACTCTTTCATTTGCAGCAGACCATTGATGGTCGACATCCAGTTCAGGTGCTCATGACGCAGCGTCCTCAGGCTCTCTACATACTGTTTGATTTGCGTTAACTGCGCATTAAGAGTAGCAATTTCATCTTTACTACGAAAACTGATGATTGCCCCAAGCAGTTCGTCACCGGAGCGAATCGCCTCACGGTTGGCGATAACGCTCAGTCCATTAAAGTTGACCATCGCGTCCTGTCGTTTTTCCGCAATCTGTTGGGTGAAAAAGTCCGCTGGCTGAACCACCTCACTCACCGGTTTTCCAAGCCACTTTCTCCCAGGTGAAGACAGCCCCAGCATTTTCCTCGCACTGCGGTTTATTGCGGTGATATATCCATCAGGATCCACGGCAATCAATCCTTCATATACCGAGCTGAACAACGCTTCCTGCTGACGTACCACACGCGCAATTTGTTTCGGTTCCATCCCCAACATCTGCCGACGAATATGGGCAGCGAAAAACCAGGAGAGCAGCATAAGTACCAGCAACAGCAGGATAAACACACCGGCCATCGGGAGTAAGAAGTCCGATCGCCAGCTATCGATTTTGCTAATCAGATAACCAATTGAGACTACGCCAATGATTTTGCCATCGTCATCAAAGATGGGCGTTTTAGCGCGCATTGCCATCCCGATGGATCCTTTACCGGTAATAAAGTAGCTCTCCCCTTTTTCCAGCGCACCGGGTTTGGTGAACTGCATCGGATAGCCAATCTTTTCCGGGTTCGGATGATATAGACGAATGGAGTTGGTATCCCCGATAACCACATAGTCGAAGTCAGTTCCGCTCTGCAGTTTGTCGGCAATCGTCGCCAACCGCTTGTAATCACGATGCTTAACCGCTGTGATGATACTGTCGTTAGAGGCGATGATTTTGGCCTGATTCATTGCCATATCGCGGACATGCGTTGCCAGATAATCTTCAAAGCTGGCGGTGAAGTATTGTGCCAGGGCGGCAATGATAAAAACAGAAACGACCAGAATGAGCAGAAAGATACGTAAAGGAAACGCCAGACTGCGGAAAAAAGGAAACCGTGTTTTATTTTTCTGTTCTGCCATCACATTTTTCCTCACCGACGTTAACTAAAACTAATTTCTCATTGTAGTTGTAATTAAAATGTTCTATTTACACGTTATGGTATAAAACAAGATCGTTGCAGATTCCCCACCTTAAATCAATTAAACAAATTAAAACCACACCTTATTTTAGGGTTAAATTAATTAAAAAACTTAAAACCATAAAACACATTAAAACCTTCTAACTTATTGTGAAATAAATCAAAAATTACCTCCAAAATACCCCTTACGATGTATGCAGCAGGGAAAAAAAGAAATACTCCGTAATAAAAAACCATTCCCTTCAATTGCAAACAAAACGTTATCAGGTTGCTAAACAGAGCAACAAAAACAGAAACCCAGTAACAAATATAGCATCGGGGCTCTATTCACTATGTTCGGTAATAATATATTCACGCAAGTTAAACGCTCAGAAAATAAAAAGATGGCGGCTATCGCGCAATTTCTGAAAGAGAATGATTTGAGCGTAGATACGACCGTCGAAGTATTTATCACCGTCACCCGTGACGACCGTCTGATTGCCTGCGGTGGTATCGCTGGGAATATTATTAAGTGTGTCGCAATCTGTGAATCTGTCCGCGGCGAGGGTTTAGCGCTGACGCTGGCGACTGAGTTAATCAACCTTGCCTATGAACGCCATTGTACACACCTCTTCATCTATACCAAAACCGAGTACGAATCGCTGTTTAAACAGTGCGGTTTTTCTACGCTCACCAGCGTTCCCGGCATTATGGTATTGATGGAAAACAGCACCACACGTCTGAAACGCTACGCCGAATCACTGGCAAAACAGCGTCATGATGGGAAAAAAATTGGCTGTATCGTCATGAACGCCAACCCCTTCACCAACGGACACCGTTTTCTGATCCAACAGGCGGCCGCGCAATGTGACTGGCTGCATCTGTTTTTGGTGAAAGAAGATACCTCACGTTTTCCGTATGAAGACCGCCTGGATCTGGTGCTTAAAGGAACAAAAGACATTCCACGTTTAACCGTGCATCGCGGTTCGGAGTACATCATTTCCCGCGCCACGTTCCCGTGTTACTTCATCAAAGAACAGAGCGTTATTAACCACTGCTACACCGAAATAGACCTGAAAATCTTCCGCCAGTATCTGGCTCCGGCTCTCGGCGTCACGCACCGCTTCGTCGGTACTGAGCCGTATTGCACCGTCACCTCCCAGTATAACAACGACATGCGTTACTGGCTGGAGACCCCAACGCTTCCCGCCCCGCCGATTGAACTGGTGGAAATTGAGCGGCTGTGCTTCCAGGAGATGCCGATTTCCGCCTCCTGGGTGCGCAAGCTGCTGGTTAAAAAAGATCTCACGGCTATCGCATCCCTGGTCCCTGACGCCACGCTGCAGTATCTGCAAAGCATGGTTGAGCGAGCCTCATCGGGTGCGGCAGTCCGCCAAAATACCCCCGCATTAGCAACAGGTGAAAAATGAAAATAAACCAGGCAGCCGTCGCAGGCACACTCGAGTCCGGTGATGTGATGATTCGCATCGCCCCACTCGATTCGCAGGATATTGACCTGCAGGTTAACAGTAGCGTCGAAAAGCAGTTCGGTGATGCCATCCGGGCCACCATTCTGGACGTTCTGTCCCGCTACAACGTACGCGGCGTGCAATTGAATGTTGATGATAAAGGCGCACTGGACTGCATTTTACGTGCGCGACTGGAAGCACTACTGGCCCGCGCTGGCGGTATTCCGGCACTGCCATGGGAGGATTGCCAGTGATTTCCGAATCTTTGCAACAACGTAAAACTCGTACTCGCCGCAGCATGTTGTTCGTACCGGGCGCCAATGCCGCCATGGTCAGCAACTCGTTCATCTACCCGGCAGATGCACTGATGTTCGACCTGGAAGACTCCGTCGCGTTGCGTGAAAAAGATACCGCTCGCCGCATGGTGTACCACGCGCTGCAGCATCCGCTGTATCACGACGTTGAAACCATCGTGCGTGTAAACGCCCTCGACTCCGAATGGGGTATCAACGACCTTGAAGCCGTGGTACGTGGCGGTGCTGACATCGTACGTTTACCGAAGACCGATACCGCGCAGGATGTCATCGACATCGAAAGCGAAATTCTGCGTATCGAAAACGCCTGTGGCCGTGAGCCAGGCAGCACCGGTCTGTTAGCCGCCATCGAATCGCCGTTAGGCATTACCCGCGCGGTAGAAATTGCCCATGCTTCCGAACGTCTGATCGGTATTGCCCTGGGTGCGGAAGACTATGTACGTAACCTGCGCACTGAGCGCTCACCGGAAGGTACTGAACTGCTGTTTGCCCGCTGCTCTATTTTGCAGGCTGCACGTTCTGCCGGTATTCAGGCGTTCGACACCGTGTATTCCGATGCCAACAACGAAGCGGGTTTCCTGCACGAAGCCGCACATATCAAGCAACTGGGTTTTGACGGCAAATCGCTCATCAACCCGCGCCAGATCGAACTCCTGCACAACCTGTACGCCCCAACGCGCAAAGAACTGGCTCACGCCCGTCTGGTTGTGGAAGCCGCTGAAGCCGCTGCTCGCGAAGGTCGTGGCGTAGTTTCCCTGAACGGCAAAATGGTCGACAGCCCGGTTATCGAGCGCGCCCTTCTGGTTATCTCCCGTGCAGAACTTTCCGGCATTCGCGAAGAATAAGGCAAAAAAATGACGCAGAAAATCGAACAGTCTCAACGCCAGGATCGCGTGGCGACCTGGAGCCGTCATGCAGAAAGTGAGCTTTCCGCTTATCAGAGCACCGCAAAAGTAGAATTGCAGGCGCAAAAACCGCGCGACAAAAAGCTGTGCACTAACCTGGAAGACGCTATTCGTCGTTCAGGTTTACAGGATGGTATGACTATCTCTTTCCACCACGCTTTTCGTGGTGGCGATCTGACGATTAACCTGGTGATGGACGCCATCGCCAATATGGGCTTTAAAAATCTGACGCTGGCCTCCAGCTCTCTGAGCGACTGCCATGCTCCACTGGTTGAGCACATCCGTCAGGGCGTGGTTAGCCGCATTTATACCTCCGGTCTGCGTGGCCCGCTGGCGGAAGAAATCTCACGTGGCCTGCTAGCCGAACCGGTACAAATTCACTCCCACGGTGGCCGTGTGCACCTGGTGCAAAGTGGCGAGCTCAGCATTGATGTGGCGTTCCTCGGCGTGCCGTCCTGCGACCAGTTTGGCAACGCCAACGGTTATACCGGTAAAGCGTGCTGCGGCTCACTGGGCTATGCCCGCGTAGACGCCGAAAACGCGAAACAGGTTGTCCTGCTGACTGAACAGCTGCTGACCTATCCGCATAACCCGGCCAGCATTACGCAGGATCAGGTAGATCTGATCGTGCAGATCGATCAGGTCGGCGATGCGGACAAAATTGGTGCCGATGCGACCCGCATGACCACCAACCCGCGTGAACTGTTAATCGCCCGTAGCGCGGCTGAGGTCATTGCTAATTCCGGCTACTTCAACGAAGGCTTCTCACTGCAGACAGGAACCGGCGGCGCTTCTCTGGCCGTTACGCGTTTCCTGGAAGACAAAATGCGCAGCCGCGATATCCGTGCCGACTTCGCGCTGGGCGGCATTACCGCTACCATCGTTGACCTGCACGAAAAAGGCCTGATTCGCAAACTGCTGGACGTTCAGAGTTTTGACCGTAACGCCGCAGAATCGCTGGCCCGCAATCCAAACCACATTGAGATCAGTGCCAACCAGTATGCCAACTGGGGCTCAAAAGGCGCATCCGTCGATCGTCTGGACGTCGTGGTGCTCAGCGCGCTGGAAGTTGATACCAGCTTCAACGTCAACGTACTGACCGGTTCTGACGGCGTACTGCGCGGCGCATCCGGCGGTCACTGCGATACCGCGGTTGCCGCTGCGCTGTCTATCATCGTCGCGCCGCTGGTTCGCGGACGCATCCCGACCCTGGTTGATAACGTGCTGACCTGCGTAACCCCAGGCTCCAGCGTTGACATTCTGGTCACTGACCACGGTATCGCCGTCAACCCTGCACGTCCGGAACTGGCAGAACGTCTGAAAGAAGCCGGTATGAAAGTGGTGTCCATTGAATGGCTGCGCGAACGTGCACAGCAGCTCACCGGTCAGCCATGCGCTATCGAATTCACTGACCGCGTGATTGCCGTTGTGCGTTACCGCGATGGTTCAGTGATTGACGTTGTGCATCAGGTGAAGGAATAAACCATGCACCTGCTCCCTGAATACGCCACCCAACACGCGGTTTCCATTCCCGAGCTGCTAGCCAGCCGCGATGAGAGACAGGCAAGGCAACAGGAGTGGCTGACACGCCACTCTGCGCCGCTGGTCTCGTTTACCGTCGTCGCACCGGGACCGATTAAAGACAGCGAATTAACCCGTCGTATCTTTAATCACGGCGTAACCGCCTTGCTCGCGTTGGCGAAACAATCCACCTGGATTGTCAGGGAGCAAACAGCGCTGGTTTCTGCCAGCGGTCCAGAAGGTCTTTTGTCTATTGAGGCTCCGGCCCACGACCTCAAGCTCGCCACAATTGAACTTGAGCATTCACACCCGCTGGGACGGCTATGGGATATCGATGTCCTGACCCCTGAAGGGGAAATTCTGTCCCGGCGTCATTTCGCACTCCCTGCCCGCCGCTGTCTGCTGTGCGAGCAAAGTGCTGCCGACTGTGCGCGGGGTAAAACCCACGCGCTTTCCGACTTACTCACTCAGATGGAGGCACTGCTGCATGATGCCGATTCCCGCAACATCAACCAATAACGCAGTCCTTCCTCTGGATCTGCCTGATGCTTACGCAACGCTTGCGTGGCGCGCCATGTTGACTGAAGTCAACCTGTCGCCCAAACCCGGTCTGGTAGATCGTATTAACAACGGCGCGCATAAAGATATGGCGCTGGAAGATTTTCATCGCAGCGCTGAAGCGATTCAGTCATGGCTGCCACGTTTTATTGAATATGGGGCGTTTAGCGCACAGCTGTCGCCTGAAGATGTATTGAAAGGACTGCGCCCGCTGGGCATGGCCTGCGAAGCCGATATGTTCCGCGCCACCGCCGGGGTGAACACCCATAAAGGGAGCATCTTTTCACTGGGACTGCTGTGCGCCGCCATTGGCCGCCTGCACCAGCTCCAACTCACTGTTACCGCTGAAACCATTTGCTCTACGGCAGCAACATTTTGCCGTGGCCTGACCGAGCGCGAACTGCGCCAGAACAATCAACAACTCACGGCTGGCCAACGTCTTTATCAGCAATTGGGATTAACCGGCGCACGGGGCGAAGCCGAAGCGGGATATCCGCTTGTCATCCAGCATGCCCTGCCGCACTACCGCGCACTGCTGACTCAGGGCCGCGACCCTGAACTGGCGTTACTCGACACATTATTGCTGCTGATGTCTATCAACGGCGACACCAACGTGGCTTCACGTGGCGGCGCAGAAGGTCTGCGTTGGCTACAGCAGCAGGCTACCGCCCTGATGCAGCAAGGGGGGATTCGTACCCCTGCCGATCTCGAATATCTACACCAGTTCGACCAACAGTGCATTGAACGCAACCTCAGTCCCGGAGGCTGCGCCGATCTGCTGATCGTCACCTGGTTCTTAGCTCAGATTTCACAAGTTCATCATTATCACAATTAAAGATCCTTTCCGGAGAATCACACACATGTCTTTAGCAAAAGATAAAATATGGAAGTTATTGGCCCCCCTGGTCGTCATGGGTGTCATGTTTCTTATCCCCGTCCCTGATGGAATGCCTCCACAGGCCTGGCACTACTTTGCCGTGTTTGTGGCGATGATCGTCGGTATGATCCTGGAGCCAATTCCGGCAACAGCGATCAGCTTTATCGCCGTAACGATCTGCGTTATCGGCAGCAACTATCTGCTGTTTGATGCTTCAGAACTGGCCGACCCGGCGTTTAAAGCGGGTAAGCAAGCGCTGAAATGGGGTCTGGCTGGCTTCTCCAGCACCACCGTGTGGTTGGTGTTTGGTGCGTTTATCTTCGCACTGGGTTATGAAGTCACCGGTCTGGGTCGTCGTATCGCGCTGTTCCTGGTGAAATTCATGGGTAAACGTACCCTGACGCTGGGCTATGCGATTGTTATCATCGACATTCTGCTGGCACCGTTTACTCCATCTAACACTGCGCGTACCGGTGGCACCGTATTCCCGGTTATCAAAAACCTGCCGCCGCTGTTTAAATCATTCCCGAACGATCCTTCCGCGCGCCGTATCGGTGGATATTTGATGTGGATGATGGTCATCAGTACCAGCCTGAGTTCCTCGATGTTCGTGACCGGCGCTGCGCCTAACGTGCTGGGTCTGGAATTCGTCAACAAAATTGCCGGTATTCAAATCAGCTGGTTGCAGTGGTTCCTCAGCTTCCTGCCGGTCGGTATTATTTTGCTGATCGTTGCTCCGTGGCTGTCATACGTTCTGTACAAACCAGAAGTTACTCACAGTGCTGAAGTTGCCGCTTGGGCCGGTGATGAACTGAAAGGCATGGGTAAACTTACCCGTAAAGAGATAACGCTGATCGGTCTGGTACTGCTCAGCCTGGGCCTGTGGGTCTTCGGTGGTAAACTGATTGATGCAACCGCAGTGGGCCTGCTGGCTGTCTCCCTGATGCTGGCGCTGCACGTTGTACCGTGGAAAGACATTACCCGTTATAACAGCGCATGGAACACTCTGGTTAACCTCGCCACGCTGGTCGTTATGGCGAATGGTTTAACCCGTTCAGGCTTCATCGACTGGTTCGCCAACACTATGAGCACGCACCTGGAAGGCTTCTCGCCTAACGCGACCGTGATCGTTCTGGTGCTGGTGTTCTACTTTGCTCACTACCTGTTTGCCAGCCTTTCCGCTCACACCGCCACCATGCTGCCGGTTATTCTGGCCGTCGGTAAAGGTATCCCGGGCGTGCCGATGGAACACCTGTGTATCCTGCTGGTACTGTCCATCGGTATCATGGGCTGTCTGACTCCATATGCAACAGGCCCAGGCGTTATCATCTACGGCTGTGGTTATGTGAAGTCCAAAGACTACTGGCGTCTGGGTGCTATCTTCGGCGTTATCTACATCGCTATGCTTCTGCTGGTCGGCTGGCCGATTCTGGCAATGTGGAGCTAATCATTCCCGTTCACGCTTGATGAAAATGATGCCAGTCAGCTAAACCTGACTGGCATTTTTTATGATTAAATAGATGATATTCAGAATTTATATAAGTGTCCGAAATCATCATGACATCAACATGGCGTTATTCTTCGTTGCTGGCAGCACTCCTGCTACCAGTTTCTGCAGCTCAGGCCGATGAACTTCAGGCAAAACAGTACGCTGATTTTGACAGCTATGTGCTGGCTCTCTCCTGGCAAACCGGATTTTGTCAGAGCCAACACGAGCGTAATCGTCAGGAGCCTGACGAATGTCGTTTGCAAAAAGAGAGCGCAGACAAAGCTGATTTCCTGACCGTTCACGGTTTATGGCCCAGCCTGCCTAAATCCATTGCTGCCCGTGGAGTAGACAATCGCCGTTGGATGCGTTTTGGCTGCGCGACTCGCCCTATTCCCAACCTGCCTGAAGCCCGCGCCAGCCGTAAATGCGCGGCCCCCGAAACCGGGCTGTCGCTGGAAAGCGCGGCAAAACTCAGCGCCGTAATGCCCGGCGCTGGAGGAAGATCCTGTCTGGAACGTTACGAGTATGCCAAACATGGCGCGTGTTTCGGTTTTGATCCCGACGCGTACTTCGGCACGATGGTGCGGCTGAATAATGAGGTTAAGGACAGCGAGGTGGGCAAATTCCTGGCGGAAAACTACGGCAAAACCGTCAGCCGTAACGCATTTGACGCCGCCGTTGCCAAAAGCTGGGGCAAAGAGAACGTCAAAGCTGTGAAGCTAAGCTGCCACGGCAATCCAGCGTATCTCACTGAGATCCAGTTATCCCTGAAAGCCGACAACATCAACCAGACGTTATCTGCCCAGTCATTCTTACCGCAACCGCATCCGGGTAGCTGCGGTAAACAGTTTATTATCGACAAAGTGGGATACTGAAACTTGCGACCGACGCTGCGAGCTGGCGTCGGTCCGTAAACTTAGCATTTTGCACGGGCGTCCGGGCGAACTAAATCAAAACGATGTGTTTCACTGATCGAATAATACGCCGTTGGCCCACCTGCACGCAGTACCGGTTTCGCTTTCGCCGTCTGATAGATGCCGTCTTCCAGGAGCGTTTCATCTATGTGAATGCCTACCACTTCTCCCAACACCAGCCAGGTATCAACCGGTGAGCCATCAGCGGTAGTCAGTTGCAGGCTTTGCGATAAGCGACACTCAAAATTGACCGGGCTTTGCGCCACGCGCGGCACGTTGACTATCCGGCTATCTGCCTTGCTAAGCCCGGCGGCAAAAAACTCGTCCTCACCGTGCGGCAAGCTGGCTGACGTTTCGTTCATCGCACTGGCCAGCTCAAGAGTCGTCAGGTTCCAGACAAATTCACCGGTTTCGATAATATTCTGCACGCTGTCTTTCCAGCCGCTGCTGGCGAAACCGATAATCGGCGGATGATAGTTAAAACAGTTAAAGAAACTGTATGGTGCCAGATTGTGCCGACCGTTGCTGTCACGCGACGCAATCCAGCCAATCGGGCGCGGTCCAATGATGGCATTTAGCGGATCATGCGGTAAGCCGTGTCCCTGTGACGGTTGATAGAAATACATAGCGTTCCCTGTTGAAGTTAACGTCAGCGCAGCACAAATTATGCTTCGCTCATCCCCCTGGAAAAAGAAGATCAGCGTAGAACAATCTGCCAACGATTACGACTGAATAAAGTTGAGCAGGTCACCGTTGATCTGTTGCTTATGGGTGGTGCAAATGCCATGCGAGCCGCCGACATATACCTTTAACTGCGAGTCCGGCAGCATTTCCGCCGCGACCTTTCCGCAGGTTTCAAACGGAACAATCTGATCGTCATCACCGTGGATCACCAGCGTCGGGATGGTCATCTTTTTGAGGTCTTCACGCAGATCTGTTTCCGAAAACGCATGAATGCAGTCGTACAACGCTTTGATGGACCCTTGTAAGCCCTGTTCAACAAAACTTTCCCGTACAGCTTTCGACTCTTTCGCGCCAGGACGATTGTAGCCATAGAATGCAGCGGTCAGCTCATAGAAAAAGGCGGCGCGATCGTTCACAACCCCCTCACGGATGCCATCGAATACCTCTTTCGGCACGCCATTTGGGTTAAAGTCAGTCTTGATCATGATGGGCGTCACCGCGCCAATTAACACCGCTTTTGCCACCCGCTGCGTCCCATGCCGGCCAATATAACGAGCCACTTCCCCACCGCCGGTAGAGTGCCCAACATGTACGGCATCTTTAAGATTGAGATGCGCGGTAAGTTCAGCCAGGTCGTCAGCATACTGATCCATATGATGTCCATCCCAGGGTTGGGCCGAACGCCCATGTCCGCGCCTGTCATGGGCGATCACACGAAATCCTTTCGATCCAAGGAACAGCATTTGATCTTCAAACGCATCTGCCGTCAGCGGCCAACCGTGACTAAACACAATAGGTTGTCCACTTCCCCAGTCTTTAAAATGCAAATAGCTGCCGTCTTTCAAGGTAAGTTTGTCGTACTGGCTCATGAGATCTCCTGTCGCGGAACACTGAGTTGTTTGACGCGCCCGCAGCGAGCGCTTAAAAAGCATAATGCAAATTGGAGAACGATCACGTTTTTCGGCTAAAATCACACCATATGCGACAATGTTGATGATTTACCTGAATGTGAACTAAATCACTTCAAACATGGGGTAAGTCTCAGTATCATCATAAAAGCTAAACCCTTGCCGCCTGACGGTGAGGGTTTTCTTTTGGGATTATTTACCTGCGCACCCGCAGTATCGACGACATGGAGTAATAAATGTCCAGACCAACTATCATCATTAACGACCTCGATGCGGAACGCATTGACCGCCTGTTGGAGCAACCTGCGTTTGCTGGTTTACCGATTGCCGACGCCCTTAACGCCGAGCTGGATCGTGCCCAAATGTGTTCTCCAGAAACCATGCCGCACGACGTCGTGACCATGAACAGCCGCGTGAAATTCCGCAATCTGAGTGATGGCGAAGTCCGTGTGCGTACCCTGGTGTATCCGGCTACTATGACTGACAGCAACACACAGCTTTCGGTAATGGCACCTGTCGGCGCTGCACTTCTGGGGCTGCGCGTTGGTGATACCATTCACTGGGAACTGCCAGGCGGGACCTCAACACACCTCGAAGTTATCGAGCTTGAGTACCAGCCTGAAGCTGCAGGCGACTACCTGCGCTAACTCTGTCTTATCAAAGCCACTCGCTTTATCTTACAGGGGATGCATCCGCATCCTCTTTCCGGTTAGATCTCCCTGCTCCTCGCTTTCTTTCCTGTTCGCAAAACATAAATCTGTGTCGTGACTGACAGAATCATTTTTAATACTATGCTGTTATGTGTTCATGTAATGACAAGGAGAATGTTTATGTACAACACAATCATAATGCCAGTTGATGTATTCGAAATGGAACTGAGCGACAAGGCTATTCGCCATGCAGAATTTCTGGCCCAGGATAAAGGGGTTATCCATCTACTGCATGTGCTGCCAGGCTCAGCGAGCTTAAGCCTGCACCGCTTTGCAGCCGATGTCCGTCGTTTTGAAGAGCATCTGCAACACGAAGCGGAAACCCGTCTGCAAACGATGGTCGGTCACTTCAGCATCGATCCTTCCCGTATTAAGCAACATGTCCGCTTTGGCAGCGTACGTGACGTGGTCAACGAGTTGGGTGAAGAGTTGAATGCGGATGTCGTTGTCATTGGGTCGCGTAACCCATCAATCAGCACCCATCTGCTCGGCTCTAACGCTTCCAGCGTTGTTCGACACGCGACTTTGCCAGTGCTGGTTGTTCGTTAACAGCCACTGATTTGCTAAAGAAAACCCCTGCCAGGTTAACGCCTGACAGGGGTTTTTATAGTGCAGGTGAGTCTTACTTTTTTTATGCTACTGTCGTGCGAATCAGATAATCAAACGAACTCAACGAGGCCTTCGCGCCTTCACCGGTCGCGATGATAATCTGCTTATACGGTACGGTGGTGCAGTCACCGGCAGCGAAAACGCCTTTCACGCTGGTTTCGCACTTGGCATCGATGATGATTTCACCCATACGGTTACGTTCAACGGCGCCTTCGAGCCAGTTGGTGTTCGGCAGCAGACCAATCTGAACAAAGATACCTGCCAGTTCCACATTGTGAACATCGCCGCTCACACGGTCACGATACTCCAGGCCAGTAACTTTGCTGCCATCGCCTTTCACTTCTGTCGTTTGCGCATTCAGAATGATGTCGACGTTTTTCAGACTGCGAAGCTTATTTTGCAGCACCTGGTCGGCCTTCATTTCAGGAGCAAACTCCAGCAGCGTCACATGTTCAACAATACCTGCCAGGTCGATAGCCGCTTCAACGCCGGAGTTACCGCCGCCAATCACCGCAACACGCTTGCCTTTAAACAGCGGGCCATCACAGTGCGGGCAGTAGGTTACGCCTTTGGTGCGATACTGATCTTCGCCCGGAACGTTCATGTTGCGCCATTTCGCGCCGGTGGCGATGATAATGCTACGTGCTTTCAGCACCGCGCCGGAGGCCGTTTCAATCTGATGCAAACCGCCTTCCTGCGCTGCTGGAATGAGTTTGCTCGCGCTCTGGCTGTCAATCACATCGACATCATAATCATCAACGTGTGCTTTCAGCGCGCCTGCCAGTTTCTGACCTTCAGTTTTCGGTACTGAGATATAGTTTTCAATATCAACAGTATCAAGAACCTGGCCGCCAAAACGTTCGCCCATCAGACCGGTGCGAATGCCTTTACGTGCGGAGTACACCGCTGCCGCCGCACCTGCAGGACCAGAACCGACAATCAGCACGTCATAAGCATCGCGCTTATTCAGCTCTTCAGCCGCACGTTTTTCTGCGCCGGTATCCACTTTCGCTACGATCTCAGTCAACGTCATACGCCCCTGACCGAACTCTTTGCCGTTCATAAATACCGCCGGAACGCCCATCACGTTACGATCGGTGATTTCGTTCTGGAAAGTACCGCCGTCAATCGCCGTATGTTTGATACGTGGGTTCAGCACCGCCATCAGGTTCAGCGCCTGCACCACGTCCGGGCAGTTATGGCAGGAAAGTGAATAATAGGTTTCAAACTCAAAATCACCGTCGAGATCGCGGATCTGCTCCAGCAACGTCTGCGCCTCTTTTGACGGATGACCACCGGTCCACAACAGCGCCAGCACCAGAGAGGTAAACTCATGACCCAGCGGAGAACCGGCAAAACGCGGTCCCTGGTGAGAACCGGGATTGGTAATCAGGAACGATGGCTTACGCACCGCCAGAGTATTGTCTTCTTTGAAGGTGACTTTTTCTGACAGTTCAGCAATTTCAGTCAGGAGTTCCTTGATTTCTGCCGATTTAGCGCTGTCGTCCAGCGTCGCAATCAGCTCAACAGGTTTGGTCAGTTTCTCAAGGTAAGCCCTGAGCTGGGTTTTCATATTTGTGTCGAGCATTCTTCTTCCCTCTCTGAAAACATCATCATGCAAGCCGATTTTGCGGGACTGCATTAATGCAACTTGCGTCATGGTGCTGGAATGAAACAGGCGCAAATTTGCGCCTGTGGAATGCCGGATGCACTACGTTTATCCGGCCTACAAACTACGCGACTTAGATTTTACCAACCAGGTCCAGAGATGGCGCTAAGGTTGCTTCACCTTCTTTCCATTTCGCCGGGCAAACTTCACCTGGGTGGGAGGCGACGTACTGTGCGGCTTTGATTTTACGCAGCAGGTCAGACGCATCACGGCCGATACCTTCAGCAGTAACTTCGATTGCCTGGATGATACCCTGCGGGTCAACAACGAAGGTTGCGCGGTCAGCCAGACCTTCATCTTCACGCATGTTGTCGAAGTTACGGGTCAGGGCGCCAGTCGGGTCGCCGATCATCGCGTATTTGATTTTCGCGATGGTTTCAGAGCTGCTGTGCCATGCTTTGTGGGTGAAGTGGGTGTCGGTAGAAACGGAATACACATCTACGCCCAGTTTCTGCAGTTCTTCGTAATGGTCTGCAACGTCACCCAGCTCGGTCGGGCATACGAAAGTAAAGTCAGCCGGGTAGAAGAAGAAGACGCTCCAGCGACCTTCGGTATCTTTCTCGGTTACTTCGATGAACTCACCGTTTTTGAACGCCTGGTTTTTGAAAGGTTTAATTTTGGTATTAATCAAAGACATCTGTACTTCCTCCGTGTTTTCGTTGAGAGATAAGTTAACGAAAATCTCTTCGCAGGGCTAATGCGTTTCCTTTATCAAATCAATAAGCGTTAACTAACAACCCACTCAAACTCATGTTGTGAACCTAAAGATAAAAGTAAAAAAGGCCCCCTTTGCAGGGAGCCTCATTACCCGAGCTACCCGCAGGTAACGTCAGTGCCAGCAGGGCTGGCTATGTGTTGCGCTCTACATTACCTTAACAAAGGTCGTAACAGCGATGGGGATTACATCACCCAACTAAAGAAAGGGCAATCGACAGACCGTCGATCTTACCTATGGCTGTGATAGGTTTTGCAATTAAGCCCACTTTCCTGCTGATTTTATAAGGAAAATCAATGTTTAAACGCACCTTACTCTTAACTCTTCTCCCCGCTATCGTGCACGCAGAGGAGCTCCCTGCCCCTGTTAAAGCCATTGAGAAACAGGGAATTACCATCCTGAAGCCCTTCGACGCACCGGGTGGAATGAAAGGCTATCTGGGAAAATACCAGGACATGGGGGTCACTATCTATGTCACGCCTGACGGTAAACATGCCATCTCCGGCTACATGTATAATGAAAAAGGAGAAAACCTCAGTAATGCGCTCATAGAAAAAGAGATCTATGCCCCTGCCGGACGTGAGATGTGGCAACGAATGGAAAAAGCGTCGTGGATTCTGGACGGGAAAAAAGAAGCCCCGGTCATCGTTTACGTGTTTGCCGATCCCTTCTGTCCTTATTGCAAACAGTTCTGGCAGCAGGCGCGCCCATGGGTAGATTCCGGTAAAGTTCAGCTGCGTACGCTGCTGGTTGGCGTGATCAAGCCCGAAAGCCCGGCAACCGCTGCTGCAATCCTGGCATCCAAAGATCCGGCCAAAACCTGGCATGACTATGAAGCATCTGGCGGGAAAATGAAGCTGGAAATCCCCACGTCTGTCCATCCAGAACAGATGAAAGTACTGAATATCAACCAAAAACTCATGGATGATTTAGGTGCTAATGTGACGCCCGCGATCTACTACATGAGCAAAGACAATACGTTACAACAGGAAGTGGGATTACCCGATAAAGATAAATTAAATATTATTATGGGAAATAAATAAAGGTAACAGAATGAGTGATTGTTATGGTTCTCATTTCAATCACTCTTTAAAATGTATTTTTATCGTAACCATCAAGCAATCTGTGTTATTTTAGTTTAAGTTAATTATTCATTAAGCCATAAACATAAACTCTAAGAATGATTAGAATTTAAATTATTCAACAATTGAATTATCCTATACATTACCATCACAGGAAGGTATGCATGGCTAACCTCTATGACCTCAAAAAATTCGATCTTAACCTGTTGGTAATTTTTGAATGTATTTATCAACATTTGAGCATCAGTAAAGCTGCGGCAACACTGTATATCACCCCTTCAGCCGTCAGCCAGTCATTACAGCGACTGCGTACACAGTTTAACGACCCCTTGTTTATTCGCTCAGGCAAAGGCATTACGCCTACGGTCACAGGGGTAAACCTTCATCTTCACCTTGAAAAAAATCTCAATAATCTGGAACAAACCATCAATATCATGCACGGTTCCAGCCTGAAAAATAAATTCGTCATCTACAGCCCACAAATTACAACCAACCTGAATGTGACATCTTTAATTAATAGCCTCAGAGAAAATTCAGATATTGAAATTGAGCATCATGATATATTAATGTCAGCAGAAACGGCCGAAAACATCCTTGCCTATCGTAAAGCCGATCTGGTGATTACAACAACGCCAGTTCACAATCGTTCTATTGTATGTACTCATTTCAAGACTATTGACTGTGTTTTAGTGTGCAGTGGCAACCATCCAAGAATAAATGAGACGAGCACGCTCGAACAAATCCAACAAGAGCAATTTACATATTTTTCCTCTGAAGATCAGGGCATTAAAGATTATCGCTCCCGTGCCAGCGAATCGATGGCATTCCATAAAGTAGGTTTTAGTAGCGACTCCTTACTCTCGATTGCTAACGTTATCGCCAGTACGGATATTATTGGTGTGATCCCCAGACAAATTTATGAAATTTATCAGCCAGCATTGAAATTTAAAGAAATTAAAACCAATTTTGAATTACCAAAAGTAAAATTATTTATAATGTATAACCGGGCATCCTTGAATAACAAAGCCTTCGCAGAATACATAAGCAAACTATCCTTGGATAGTTAAGGATAACATGATTAAAAGCACATTATAATTCATATAAAATATACAATAACAAAATAGCATGCAGATAATGAATATATTTAAATATTGCATGCTGCAAGAAAAAGCTTATCCTATTACGGACATTTATTATGGCTGCAAATAATAAAAATTCGATATGGATTTGATATGTCTGTTTATAAAATACCGTTGGATAAAAATGTTCTGCAAGCAGCACAGGAACGCATTACCTGGACGCTTGAAACTCTACCGCGTGTCTGCGTTTCTTTCTCTGGGGGTAAAGATTCGGGGTTAATGTTACATCTGACCGCCGCCATTGCCCGCCAGTTACAGAAAAAAATAAACGTCTTATTTATCGACTGGGAGGCTCAGTTTTCCTGCACTATCGACTATGTCCAGGCGCTACGCGAGAATTATTCCGATGTCATCGAAGAATTTTATTGGGTTGCATTGCCGCTGACGACACAAAATTCACTGTCACAATTTCAGCCTGAATGGCAATGCTGGGAACCGGGTACTCAATGGGTTCGCCAACCGCCTGCAGATGCCATTACCGATCCCGAGTTTTTCTCTTTCTATCAACCCGGTATGACTTTCGAGCAATTTGTTCGTGAGTTCGCTGAATGGTTTTCGCAGAAACGACCAGCCGCCATGATGGTCGGGATCCGCGCTGATGAGTCATATAATCGTTTTGTCGCCATTGCGAACTCGAAAAAACAGCGTTTTGCCGATGACAAACCCTGGACCACCAGCGCCCCCGGCGGGCATACCTGGTATATTTATCCGATTTATGACTGGAAAACTGCTGACATCTGGACGTGGTTTGCGAAGTCAATGCTCCCGTGTAATCCCCTGTACAACCTGATGTATCAGGCGGGGGTTCCCACGCGATACATGCGTATCTGCGAACCCTTTGGACCAGAACAACGCCAGGGGCTGTGGCTTTACCATGTTATTGAGCCTGAACGCTGGGCAATGATGTGCTCCCGCGTCAGCGGGGTAAAAAGTGGCGGGATATATGCTGGTCAGGACAACCATTTTTACGGTCACCGCAAAATATTAAAACCCGAACATTTAAGCTGGCAGGAATACGCCATGCTGTTATTGAAGAGTATGCCGGAAACGACCGCTGAACATTACCGCAATAAAATCGCCGTCTATTTACAGTGGTATAAGAAAAAAGGCATGGAGATTATCCCACAAACCCAGGAAAGAGATATTGGTTCAGTGGATATTCCGTCGTGGCGGCGTATCTGTAAGGTTCTGCTGAATAACGACTATTGGTGCCGGGCTCTCTCATTTAGTCCAACGAAACCCAAAAACTATCAACGCTACAATGAGCGCATGAAAACAAAACGCCAGGAATGGGGACTCTTATGCAACAGCGATTAACTCAGGAACTCCTCGGCTTTCTTTCTGGTTTATCAGAACCAGAGAGAATTGAAGCCATAAATGAATTCAGAAAGGCAATACACAGCGTCAGTCCCTTTCGCGAGGAGCCCGTAGATTGCGTACTTTGGGTTAAAAATGATCATATTTCACCCAATGACTACAACCCCAATAACGTTGCGCCACCGGAGAAAAAGCTGCTGCTGAAGTCCCTCGAAGCTGACGGGTTTACGCAGCCCATTGTAGTGGTTCACTCAACGGCTGAAGAATACGAAATTGTCGACGGTTTCCACCGCCACGAGTTAGGTAAAGCCAAAGCCTCACTGAGGCCCAGGCTGAAAGGATATCTGCCGGTTGCCTGTTTAGAACGCGAACGCCATGAGCGTATGGCGGCAACCATTCGCCACAACCGCGCTCGCGGGCGTCATCAAATCCACGCCATGTCCGAGATTGTCCGCGAGCTATCGCAACTGGGATGGAGTGAAGAAAGAATTGGCAAGGATCTTGGTATGGACAGCGACGAGGTGTTACGCCTGAAGCAAATCAACGGCCTGCAAGCGTTGTTTGCCGACCGTCGATTCTCCAAAGCCTGGACCGTGAAATAGCTATAACGAAACCAGACGCTCGGCTGCCGCTAACAGCGTCGATTCTTGCTTGGCAAAACAGAGGCGAATCAGTTTATGCGGGAAAGGATCGGCGCAGAACACCGACAGCGGAATTGCCGCAACGCCCACTTCAGTGGTCAGCCACTGGCAAAACTCCACGTCGTTAAGCGAGGAAACGGCGCTGTAATCGACCAGTAAAAAGTACGTACCTTCACACGGCAGAATTTCCAGCCGACTATCACGCAGTGCGTTCACCAACACGTCGCGTTTTTTCTGATAAAACTCGGGCAGTTCACGGTAGTGTGCCGGATCTTCTCGTAGCATATCCGCCAGTGCGAGCTGAGCCGGCGTGTTGACGGAAAACGTCAGATACTGGTGCACTTTTCGTAGCTCAGCGCTAATGGCGGCTGGCGCAACGCAGTATCCGACCTTCCAGCCGGTCAGATGGTAGGTCTTACCAAACGATGAAACAGCAACAGCGCGTTCCCGCAGCTCTGAATGTGCCAGCACGCTGGCATGCCCCTGTTTGGCAAAACAGATATGCTCATAAACTTCGTCGCTGATGACAAAGATCTCGCGTTCTTTAATCGCCTGCCACAGCGCATCAAAATCGGCGTGATGCCACACGGTGGCAGAAGGATTATGTGGCGTGTTCAGGATAACCAATCGGGTACGGTCGCTGAGTAAGGCACTAAACGCCTGCCAGTCAACGCGAAAAGATGGTGGTTGCAGGGCGATACGTTTAACCACACCGCCGGATAATTCAACCGCAGGCGCATAGCTGTCGTAGCTCGGGTCAAAACAAATCACCTCATCACCAGGGCGCACCAGCGCAGTGATCGCGGCATATAATGCTTCTGTGGCCCCCGCCGTGATGGTCACTTCACTATTCGCGTCAGGTTTATAGCCGTACAGGTCTGCCGTTTTATCCGCGATGGCTTCGCGCAGCGGCTGCACGCCCGTCATCGGCGCATACTGGTTTGCGCCATGCGCGACGTGATACGCCAGACGCTCTTGCAAAAAGAGTGGACCGTCAAAATCAGGAAACCCCTGCGAGAGGTTAATGGCCTGATGCTGCTGCGCCAGCGCACTCATTTGCGTGAAGATAGTGGTGCCCAGATTAGGCAGTTTGCTTTGCGGAATCAGCGGGTTATTACTCATTATTGTTATCCCAGCGTGTGATGTTGTGGTTGAAGCCACTATAGCACGATGCTAGTATTTGGCAATCAAGACGTTCAGACGTCTATATAAAAATAACCTGCCTGGACAGGACAGCCAAAAGGACAACACAACATGAGTAATACCGAAATTCGCGTCGTCACCGGCCCAGCTAACTATTTTTCCCATCCTGGTAGTCTGTCGAGACTGAACGATTTTTTCTCTGCCGACCAACTTTCACGCGCCGTGTGGGTTTATGGTGAACGCGCCATCGATGCGGCCCGCCCTTACCTGCCAGAGGCTTTTCATCTTGCCGAGGCTAAACGCCTGCTGTTTACGGGACATTGCAGCGAAACCGATGTTGCTCAACTGGCAAAAGAGTCGGGAGAGGATCGCAGTGTGGTGATTGGCGTGGGTGGCGGTACATTACTCGACACCGCTAAAGCATTGGCCCGTCGTCTGGATCTGCCGTTTGTCGGTATTCCTACTATCGCGGCGACCTGCGCTGCCTGGACGCCGCTCTCTGTCTGGTATAACGATGCGGGCCAGGCACTACATTTCGAAATTTTCCCTGACGCGAACTTCCTCGTGCTGGTCGAACCCGGGATCGTTCTCAATGCGCCAGAAGAATACTTACTGGCGGGGATCGGCGACACGCTGGCAAAGTGGTATGAAGCCGTCGTGCTCGCACCTCAGCCGGAAACACTGCCATTGACAGTACGTCTGGGTATTCAAGCCGCGCAGACAATCCGCGACGTCCTGCTGGAAAGCAGCGAGCAGGCGCTGGCAGACAAACAACAAGGCACGCTAAGCCGCACTTTTTGCGATGTGGTGGATGCGATTATTGCCGGAGGCGGCATGGTTGGTGGTCTGGGTGAGCGCTACACCCGCGTGGCGGCGGCGCATTCTGTTCACAATGGCCTGACCGTCCTCCCACAAACCGAGAAGTTTTTACATGGCACCAAAGTGGCGTACGGCATCCTGGTGCAGAGCGCGCTGCTGGGACAAGATGACGTGCTGGCGCAGTTAATTACCGCTTATCAGCGATTCAACCTGCCAACCCGATTAGCTCAACTGGAAGTGAACATCAATAACCGCGCCGAAATCGACAAAGTGATTGCGCACACTCTGCGCCCGGTGGAGTCCATTCACGCCCTGCCGGTAACGTTAAAGCCGGAGACACTGCGCGCAGCATTCGAAAAGGTAGAGTCGTTTACGGTGTGATTATGGTGCGGGTTGCCTGATGGCGGCTTCGCCTTATCAGGCCTACGACGACAAATTACGCCAATACGATGTTGTAGGCCGGATAAGCATCAACGCCATCCGGCAAAAAATCAACAGCACTTCGCGCCACCTTTCCCGCCATATCGTGCATCCTGGCGCTCGCGGAAAAATTCTTCGTAGGTCATTGGCGTCTGGTCCGGATGCGTGACGCGCATATGTTCAACATAGTTGTCATAATCCGGCACACCTATCATTAATCGGGCGGTTTGACCTAAATACTTCCCGGCTTTGGCGAGTGTTTCAAACATAGTGTTTCCCTGTCGTACAAACGCCCTCCCCGTTCAGGAGAGGGCTGGTTGGTTAAGAGAATATTAGTGCGCGCCTTTCGCCTGCGCCACGATCTCTTCGACATTCTCAGGCATCGGCTCGTACGGTGTCTCTTTCGACGTAGGTTTGTCCTCTTTCAATGCTGCCAGCGCAGTTTTGATGGAGAACAGACCCAGCACCACAACGACGACCATGAAGAAGATGGTAAGACCCGCATCCAGGCGGTTGTTAAACACCAGTTGCGTCAGCTGCGACTGGGTGTACTGCGCCGGAATGTTACCGCTGTCGATCATCGCCTGGAACTTGTTGGCGATAGCCAGGAAGCCGATTTTCGCATCCGGGCTAAACGCTTTCTGCCAGCCAGCGGTCAGGGTACAAATCAGCAGCCAGGCCGTTGGCACCAGCGCCACCCACGCGTAGCGCTGGCGTTTCATCTTGAACAGCACCACAGCACAGAGCATCAACGCCATACCGGCCAGCATCTGGTTAGCGATACCAAACAGCGGCCACAGGGTGTTGATACCGCCCAGAGGATCCACCACGCCCTGGTGTAAGAAGTAACCCCAGGCCAGCACGCACAGCGCTGTAGCCAGCAGGTTTGCAGGCAGCGAATCGGTACGTTTCAGGCTCGGTGATACCACGCCCAGCAAGTCCTGCAGCATAAAGCGCGCGGCGCGTGTACCGGCATCTACCGCCGTCAGAATAAACAACGCTTCAAAAAGAATGGCGAAGTGATACCAGAACGCCACATCCATCATGCCGCCCAGTGCGCCATGCAGAATGTACGCCATCCCGACGGCCAGCGTCGGCGCACCACCTGCGCGGGAGATGATGGATTGCTCACCCACTTCATTGGCGATTTGATGCAGGGTGTCTGGCGTAATGGCAAAGCCCCAACTGCTGACTACCTGTGCCGCAGAAGCCACTACGTCAACCGTGCCCGCAGGAGCCAGCACCGCCATCGGGCTGTTCATTGCAAAGTACACGCCCGGATCGATGATGCACGCGGAAACCAGCGCCATAATGGCGACAAAGGATTCCATCAGCATTCCGCCGTAGCCGATAAAGCAGGCCTGCCCTTCATTAGCCAGCATCTTCGGCGTGGTGCCGGAGGAGATCAGCGCATGGAAGCCAGATACCGCACCACAGGCAATGGTAATAAACAGGAACGGGAACAAGTTACCGGTCCAGACCGGGCCAGTACCGTCAACAAACTTGGTCAGCGCTGGCATGGTCAGCGTTGGACGCATGATCAGAATCCCTACCGCCAGGCCAACGATGGTGCCGATTTTCAGGAAGGTAGAGAGGTAATCACGCGGGGCCAGCAGCAGCCACACCGGCAGGACGGCGGCAACAAAACCGTAGCCCACCAGCATCCACGTCAGCTGTACGCCGGTAAAGTCAAAGTACGGTGCCCAGGTCGGGCTTTCAGCCACCCAGCCGCCGGAAATAATGGCAAACACCAGGAACACCAGACCGATGACCGACACTTCACCAATGCGGCCCGGGCGCAGATAGCGCAGATAAATTCCCATGAAGATCGCCAGCGGGATGGTGAACGCTACGGTGTAGGTTCCCCACGGACTGTGGGTCAGCGCTTTCACGACAATCATCGCCAGTACTGCGAGAATAATCACCATGATCATAAAACAGGCCACCAGCGCAATAACGCCCGCCGTTGGGCCCATCTCTTCTTTCACCAGTTCGCCAAGGGAACGACCATCGCGACGGGTAGAAACAAACAGCACCATGAAGTCCTGCACCGCACCCGCCAGTACCACCCCGGCGAGCAGCCAGATCATCCCCGGCAAATAGCCCATTTGCGCCGCCAGCACCGGTCCAACTAACGGACCCGCTCCGGCAATTGCCGCAAAATGGTGACCAAACAGCACTTTTTTATCGGTGGGAACATAATCCAGACCGTCGTTATGGCGCACGGCTGGCGTCATACGCGTCGGGTCAAGCGCCAGTACATTTTTCGCGATGTACAGGCCGTAGAAACGGTAAGCGATAAGGTAGACACAGACCGACGCCACGACTATCCACAACGCGTTGATCTGTTCACCACGATTTAATGCGATATAGCCGAGGGCAAATGCTCCCATAACGGAGAGCACTGTCCAGACGAGGTACTTCCCTGATTTGTTCATAGTTGTTATCCGTTGTCCGATCCAGAGAGATGTTACATTTTGTTTCTATAACATCTTTTCTGAATTTAACAACCTGACAACCATGCAAAGCAGATATATCACTGATTTTTTACATTGTATTGTTAACTTGATCACTATCAACGCAGAGACAACTGAAAAAATTGCGCAGTATGTGCCAACACCTCTATGTTTTATCCAATTCTCCTCTCAGCATGATGCTGAGCGTGCCACTTAATATTTTTATTATTAATAAGGATATTAATTAACAATATTAACCTGAATTTCTCAGCTTAACGGTTATTGCTCTTAGAGATTCAGACCATCCTGATTTTGTATGCAGTAAGTGCTTTATTTCACTTTAATCACCAATTTCAAAACAAAGAATATACCTGCAGCACCAGCTTTAATGACAAAATAACCCACATAAAAAATAAAATTAATTCAGCAGAATTTTTCAGCGCCAGGTTGTTCAGGATGGCCGTATAAGGATATAAATTATGAATAAATGCTATCGCATCGTCTGGAATATCGCGAGAAATATGTTTGTGGTGACGTCAGAACTCTCGCAGGGCGATCAACGGGTTCGCGCAACCGTCGCAGGCCTGGTGTTATCGGCAGTTGGATTAACGGCAAATTGCGTTCATGCCAGCGACTACGGCCCGCTTAGCGGTGAAACCATCAACTTAAATGATGGCGATACCGTGACATCTGTCGATGGAACCACGGGTATCGAAAGTCTGTCCTCAGGGGGGCAAGGCGTACAGATTAATGGTAAAACCACCATTAACGTTACCGGTGATAGTGGTTCTATTGGGGTAAAGCTTGATAACAGCGCCAATAATAATTTAGGTACCGGTACACATATTAACGTTACAGACACAGGAACGGCGAAAGCAGCATCAACCACAGGTCTTTATATTAACAACACCAGTCCAGGCACAAATATAGACGCCGAGAATATATCAATTAACACCATCAGTAAAAAAGATGCTTACGGAATTAACGTTAATACAGAAAACACCACGCTGAACTTCGGCAACAAGAGTAAAATTATCACCGAATCCCAAAATGGTAATGCGACGGGTGTCTATTTCTATGACGACAATAATACGTTAACCATGAACGCTGGATTAATCCAGGTTAACACCGATGCAACCGGTAAGGCTGTAGGTATCGACACATACTGGGCAAATGGTACCACGCTCAATTTTGGGGATGACAGCCGCATAGAATTAACCAGCGGCACAGCCGGCGGCAGCGCGCTCTATCTTGGAAAAAACACCCAGGTTAACGCGAACGGGCTGAACATTGATTTCACCGTATCAGAGACAGGAACAGGCACCACGATTTATGGTATCCAGGAGGGGCAATACAGCCAAATTAATCTGGGCAAGAACAGCGCAATTACGCTCTCAACGCCTGGAGGTACGGCATATGGACTTGTTTCTGGTTCACAAAGTTATTTTACGGCAGATAACCTTGATATCACCCTTTCCACAACCTCTAACGAGCGCGCAAACGGTACAGGCGCGGACATCAGCGGCAACGTGGATTTTGGCAATGATTCCACCATCACCGTGCACGGTTTCTCCGAAGGATACGGGATGATTGTTGAGGATTATTCGGCAACCAGTAAAGATGATGCCATCGGAACAGTAAAGGCCAACCACCTCACCATTGACGTCACCGGCCAGAAGACGGAAGGGCTTCGAATAGAAGGCGGCGTGGTTGATTTAGGGTCAGACAGCGCCATTAGCGCAAACGGGACTGCATCAACAATTTACCTGACCGGCCGAGGATACAGTGAATTCAATGCCAGAAATCTGACCGTCACGACCGCGCAGTCCACCGCTCTTACACTAATGAGCAGCATGCATGCCGCCGTCGCCAACATTGGTGAAGGCAGCAGCATTGATGGAAGAAATTCCACAGGCCACACGACCAACGGTATTGTGGCCAACACCCCTTACAGCGCACCGACAACCATAAATTTCAACGGTTCCGCAGAGCAGCGAAACACTATCTACGCGGTTAACGGCTATGGCGCATCAGCCCAATACAGTGGCGCGACGATCAATATATCCAATACGGATATCATCATGAGCTGTAAAAATCCTTACGGTCTTTGGGCCATCGGCGATGGGGATTTTACCCATGCAGGCATCATCAATGGTGAGAATCTGACCATTGATATGACCGGCGCTAACGGCAGTGGTTACGGCGTGGTGATGCAAGAAGGCGGTATCGTGAATCTGACGGGCGATACCACCATTATCGCCGACGGCGGCGTTGCCATCTGGAATCCGAAAGTTTCTTCGGGCGGGAATGTTCTACCTGGCGGGACGGTAAATGGCTCAGGGAAAATGACCATAACCGGCGACATCGTTAACAGCGGCTGGGGATATATCAACCTCAATATGGACGCGGATTCTTATTTCGCTGGGGCAACCTCGGTTAATGAAAGCTTCAACGACCAGGGTATTGATTCAATCCTCAACCTTAACCTTGCCGACCAGAGCCTGTGGCGGGTTACCGATGATTCCACGCTCACGACGCTGACTAACGCAGGAACCCTTGAGCTGGCGGCAGACCACGCAGCCGGAACTTACAGCACCGTGCATGCTGACGAGGTCACGCTGAAAGAAAGCAGTATTCTCAGCGTCGATTTAAGCGCCGCGGCGCTGGCCAGTCGGTCCGCTAACCCGCTAATTACCGGCGGACAGGTTAATCCAGGCGGCGATCTACACATCAGCAATTCGGGTAATGCGCTGGATCTCAACGCGCTGACCTCAGACAATCAACTGGCAGACATCGACACGGTTACGCTAATTGATGCCAACTCCGCAATCGTGAGCGATTTCGCTTCGATCTCAACCGATCCGGATACCCTGCCCGACTATATCGCGATTTCTGGTCAGGTTAATGCCCTTGATAATACCCAATATGAATTGGGCGTGGGGCTCAGTTGGTACGCCGGAGACTCCGCCGCGGTCTCTACGCCTGCACACGGTACGTTCACCCTGAACGCGGGCCAGGCATTTACCGTCAATGGGTTGCTTGCAGATACCTCACCCAACGCCACCACGGGATGGGACGGTAAAAGTCTGACCAAAAAAGGAGACGGCACGCTCACCCTTACCGCAAAGAATACCTGGAGCGGAATCACAGACATTCAGCAGGGAACGCTGTGGTTGACTAGTTCTGGCGCTATTGGCTCTGAAGGGAGCAAGCAGAGCATCGATGTTGAAACTGGAGCCACTCTCAGCGGTAACGGGGTAATCAACGGTGCTGTGAACAACGTCGGCCTGCTAAGCTTTGGTGATCGTACAACGCCAGATAGCCAGTTTATCGTTAATGGTAACGTAACCAATCAAGGTGTAATCCGCAGCAGTAGCACGACTCCCGGGAATGCGTTAATCATCAACGGCGACTACACGGGCAACGGCGGTCAGCTCTCACTTAACGCCATTTTAGGCGATGATAATTCACCAACCGACCAGCTCATTGTCTCGGGTAATGTTAACGGCAGCACCACACTCTACATCAATAATGTGGATGGCGTGGGTGCATATACCGATCAAGGTATCGAGATTGTCGACGTCGGTGGGGTGTCATCAGATAACGCGTTTTCTCTTGGCAATCAGATTCAAATCGGCCTGTATGAGTATCGTCTGTATGAAGATAACGAAAGCTGGTATTTGCGTTCCAAAGCAGAAACGCCTGATGACCCGGATGATGACGTCACTCCGATCGATCCTGACGACAGCGACGTGACACCAGTCGATCCTGATGACGGCGGCAGCGACGTGACACCTGTCGACCCTGACGACGGCGGCAGCGACGTGATGCCAGTTGATCCTGACGATGGCGGCAGCGACGTGACACCGGTTGATCCTGATGACGGCGGTAGCGACGTGACACCTGTCGACCCTGACGACAGCGGCAGCGACGTAACCCCATCGAATCCACAATATCGCGCCGACATCGGCGCTTATTTGGGCAACCAATGGCTGGCGCGTAACCTGCAGATGCAAACACTATTCGATCGTGAAGGTAGCCAGTACCGCTCGGCCGAAGGAAGCGTCTGGGCGCGAATGAAAGGCGGAAAAACGGACACATCAGCTGTCAACGGCAATATCGACATGGACAGCGATTACACCCAGTTTCAGCTTGGCAGCGATATTGCTATCTGGCGCGATGAACAACAAAGCATCACGTTTGGCCTGATGGCCAGTTACCTTGACGGCAGTACCGACAGCACCGGAAATCGTGGCGCGGATGGCAGTCAGTTTACAGCCACAGGCGATATCGACGGTTACAATCTTGGCGCGTATGCCACCTGGTTCTCTGATGCCCGGCAACATCGCGGCTGGTATGTTGATACGTGGTATCAGTATGGCTTCTACAATAACAGCGTCGAGAATGGCAATGCCGGTTCAACGCATTACGACTCCCTGGCTCACGCGATTTCGCTGGAAAGCGGTTATCGCTACAACATTAACTTGAGCAGCGCTAACACAGTAAGCCTGACGCCACAGGCGCAGGTTATCTGGCAAAACTACGAGGCAGATAGCGTTGAGACAAATGGAACACGCATAGACGGGCAAAATGGCGATAGCTGGACTACACGTCTTGGTCTGCGAATTGATAGCCAGCTTTCATTCGTCGATGCAACCGTCCGGCCATTCGCAGAGATTAACTGGCTACACTCCACCGACGATCTGGCCGTATCATTTGATAACGCAACGGTAAAACAGGATCTTCCTGCCGATCGCAGCGAGCTAAAAGTGGGAATTCAGGCGAATCTCAATAGCCAGTGGAACGTCAGCGTCCAGGCGGCGGGTCAGAAAGGTAATAACGACTACCGCGATCTCAACGGGAGTTTCAATCTGCGCTATAGCTGGTAACTGGTGTCACGAAGCGCGTCTAAACGACGCGCTTATCTTCACCCCATCACTGCAGTGCCTAAACGACAGGTGCAGCAGCGTCGTCCCTGCTCATCAAAGATGACGATTTCCCAGCTTTGATTTTGACGCCCAAGGTGCAGCGGCTGGCAAACGCCCCGCACTTTCCCCTGCGATACCGCCCGATGATGCGTGGCGTTGAGTTCCGTCCCCACTACGCATTGCCCGTCGCGGGTCATCAGATAACCCGCCATTGAACCCAGCGTTTCCGCTAGGGCCGCGGATGCGCCGCCGTGCAGCAGGCCAAATGGCTGATGCGTGCGGCTATCCACCGGCATTTCGGCTTCCAGCACATCATCACCCAGCCGGGTGTAGACCATGCCTAAATGCGCCACCATCGTGTTCTGACTGGTGGCATTGAGTTCATCCAGCGTTAAATGACGCTTCCAGATCATCGTCATGCCCCCAGCGTGGAACCGCCGTCCACCACGATATCCTGTAACGTAATGTGGCTGGCCAGATCAGAGGCGAGGAATAAAATAGTGTTAGTGATCTCTTGTGGCCGGGCGATTTTCCCCAGCGGAATCCCGAGTTTAAACTGCTCGCCAAATCCACGAATGCGCTGTTGCTCCGCGTCATCGCTAACCCACAGCGTGCGCTGCATATCGGTGTCGGTCGAGCCTGGCGACACCACATTACAGCGCACACCGCTGCCCGCCAGTTCAAGTCCGACGGTCAGCGCCAGACTTTTCAACGCGGCTTTTGACGCGCCGTAAGCACTCATGCCGATACGCGGCGTGTGCGCCGCATCCGACGCGACGGTCACGATCGCCCCGCCCTGCTGGCGACGAAACTGCGCCATCGTCTGCTGAAACAGATTGAACGCCCCACCAACGTTAACCGCAAACGTCTGCTGCCACTCCTCTGCGCTCAGCGCATCGGTGGCCCCCATACGCAAAATACCTGCGGCATTGACCAACACATCTAAACGCTCGCGCGCTTTGAGGACGCGCTGGCACACTTCAGCTACCTGTCCGGCATTCGCCACATCCAGCACTTCGGTCGCAAACGGGTAGTTATCCTGAGGAAATTCGCGATCGAATCCTGTCACCTCAGCACCAGCCTCCGCAAATGCCAACGCAGTGGTGTAGCCAATCCCTTTACCCGCGCCGGTTACCCAGACGGTTTTCCCGGCAAAATCAAATCCAGCCATTACTTCACCTCGCGGGAGAGCAGCGCCCACCAAGCGTCAATGGTCGGTTTTTTCGCCAGCATCACGAAATCAATGTCACCATGAACCTTACGCCAGTGCGCCGCCAGCGCCATCATGCGCACGGAATCCAGCCCGTAGTCGATCAGGTTTTCGTCATCCATCGGCTCTTCAGACTCATCCAGCAACGGCAGAATAACGCTGCGCAACGCATCTTTACTGGTCGGGACCGGTGTCGGCAATAATTCCTGGGTCATTACCACACGCCCGGAACGTCCCGCCACGTATTTCAGCGACATCAGGTGTTCGTCACGGCTAAAGTCCGCCAGCGCATCGGCAACCATAAACGGCTTGATGTCACGCATGAAGGCGTCCGTTGCGGTGGTCATACAGCCGATATGCGCATACACCCCGGTAATGATCAGTTGATTACGCCCGGTTTCCTTGAGCATCTGTTCCAGCGGGGAACGATGAAATGCGCTATAACGCCATTTCACCAGAATGGTATCCGCTTCATCCGGCGCCAGCGCCTCAACGATCTTTTGTTGTTCCGGGGAACGCGTCAGGCCCGGTCCCCACATATCATTGAGCAGAGCGCGGTCTTCATCACTCTGTTCTTTCGGCTGAGCGGTGTAATACACCGGAATGTTATGCTCTTTGCAGTACTGGCGCAGCGCGGCGATGTTCGCGACGACCTGCTCCATCATCGGGCAGTTATCGCCCCAAAAGCCGATAAAATAATCCTGCATGTCGTGGATCAACAGCGCGGCGCGTTCAGGGTCAAATGCCCAGTCGACTTTGTTCACCGGAACATCGAGCGCCGTTGGTAGCGCATAAGCCTGCAGTTTAGGAATTGCCATTTCTATTTCTCCTTCAGGCCAGTGAACGTGATGCCAGCCACTGACGTAATTGTTTTTTATCTACCTTCCCCACTGGAGTCAGCGGTAATGACTCAACGCACTCAACACGATCGGGTAATTTGAATTCCGCTATGCCCTGTTCGCGTAGAAAACGGCGCACCTGCACCGCGCGCAGCGGCTCTTTCACCACCAGCCAGGCACAGCTTTTCTCACCCATCAGTTCGTCTTCCATACTGACCAGCGCGGCATGGATAACCATTGGATGGCGCAGCAGCAAGTTTTCAATCTCTTCAGCGGCGATCTTCTCCCCGCCGCGATTGATCTGATCCTTTTCACGCCCCTGAACGGTGATGTAACCATCCGGATCGATAGCGATCAGATCGCCGGAACAGTAAAAGCCGTTGGCGTCAAAGGCGCTGGCATTATGCTCAGGACTTTTGAAATAACCGCGGAAGGTGTACGGACCACGCGTCATCAGGCGTCCGGTCTCTCCCTGGGCTAAAGGGTTACCGTCAGCGTCTGCTACCCAGACTTCATCATCGGGACACATCGGGCGCCCCTGGGTATTGATGATGCGCTCAGGACTGTCGTCCAGACGGGTATAGTTCACCAGCCCTTCCGCCATGCCGAAGACCTGCTGCAACTGGCAGCCAATCTCAGCCGGAATACGTGCCGCAAGCGTGGCGGAAAGCCTTGCGCCACCGACCTGTAGCAGTTTCAGCGAAGCCAGTTGCGCATTACTGCCCCACTCCGCAATCGCCTGCAACCACAGGCTCACCGCAGGCGGCACCAGCGCCGTGACGTTAACCTGATGCTGTTCAATCAACGGGAAACACAGAGTGGCACTCGGGTCAGCCGCCAGCACCACGGTGCCACCGGCCAGGAATACGCCCAGCGCGCCTGGCGAACTCATGGCGTAGTTATGCGCCGCCGGGATTGCGCATAAATAACGCGTTTCCCCGGTGAAGCGGCAAATCTCATTGCTGCGACGCACGCTGTAGTAGTAATCGTTATGAGTGCGAGGAATCAGTTTTGGCGTCCCGGTCGTCCCGCCAGAAAGCTGGAAGTACGCCACCTCATCAGCAGGCGATGGCGTGGCGGAAAAATCTGTCGCAGGCTGGTTTATCGCCGTTTGCAGATTGTGTTCACCTTCATCATTACGCAGTAACACCACGCGCACTGAATTGTGTTCGGCCACAAAAGCGTTAAGAAAATCGTCGCCGCTAAACAGCGTATGCTGGCGATCGGCAATCAGCAGTGCCGGCTCAATCTGTTTGGCGTAGGCGTTGAGTTCGTTACGCTGATGGCTGAACAGCGCCAGCACTGGAGCTACGCCCAGCTTGAGCAGCGCAAAGAAGGTGATATACAGCTCAGCCACATTGCCCAGTTGTACCAGCGCGGTTTCGCCGGGTTTGATCCCCTGGCAACGCAAACTGCAGGCAAGATTGTCAGCGGCCTGATTTAGCTGGCGATAGCTCAGATGGAATTCACCATCAATAATCGCCGTATGGTCGCTGTCGGCGTGACGGGTCAGAATGTCGGTCAGCGGCAAATCCTGCCAGTAACCTTTTTCACGATACCTGCGGGCAAACTCTTCCGGCCAGCGGGTGAAAGGAATACTCATTATTGCTCCTTAAAGCCAGTCCACAAGGCTCTTAATGCAGTCCAAAAACATTCAACATCGTGGAGAGCTTGGCCCCCGTTTCACGCCATTCCGCAACCGGGGAAGAGGCTGGAACAATTCCTGCTCCGGCAAAAAAACGCACCTGATTGCGCAGCAGCTTCGCACAGCGGATCGTCACCACCCACTCACCGTTACCTTCGGCATCACACCAGCCGACAATACCGCCGAACAATTCACGATCGAACGGCTCCAGCTCGGCGATAAGCTTGCGCGCAACCTGATGTGGGAAGCCGCTTAGCGCAGGCGTCGGATGCAGCAGGCACGCCAGCGTCAGGGCGTTTTCCTGCGGGTTGGCTTTACCTTCAAACGGCGTGCCGAGGTGCCAGAGCGTCGGCGTGGTAACCAGCTGCGGAGAAGAAGGCAGTTGCAATTCACGGCTGCGATCGCGCAATACCATTTTCATCGCCTGCGTCACAAGTTCGTGCTCATGGCGGTCCTTCTCAGACGCCAGCAGGCGGATCCCTGCTTCGCGATCCAGCACATCATCAGGCTGACGACGTGCAGAGCCCGCCAGCGGTAGAGAACTGAAACGATCGCCTTCTTTGCGCAGTAGCAGTTCCGGGCTGGCACCAATCAATACGCCGCCGTCTTCAATCGGTACATGGAAGTTGTAGCTCGCTGGATTTTGCGCCACCAGACGCTCCAGCAGCGCACCGCTGTCAATGTTGGCATCGGCGGTGATATCGATCAGGCGTGACAACACCACTTTGTCGACTTCCGGAGTGGACGTCAGCGCAGCCGCCCGGGCGACCATATCTTCAAAAAAGTCCTGTTCCGGGATCGATTTACGTTCAACGACGTTCAGCGACTGATGCGCGGTAAAGTAACGTGATGATTGCTGCTTCGCCGTACGAGAGAAGCTCTGCCATGATTGGGGAATAAACAGCGATGATGGCTGGCGGGTATCAAAGGGAATCGCCCCGACCATGACAGGGTTCGCGATGCCCTGCGATTTGGCATCAGCAAACAGTGCGTTCATTTTCTGTTGGAAAGGGCTGTCTGGCGAATCGCCATCAATTGCCGGTTCCGCATAGCGGGCGAAGCATCCTGACGTCGTAAAACTACGGTACGGCGACATAAAGAAAAAACTGTCGGGAGCGAGCGTCGGCATAGTCTGCGTTTTTTCCTCGGCCAGTGACGTATCCATATCATCCTCCAAAAATGATAAAGGCTCTAATAATGATTATCATTTATATTTTCGGTCGCTAACCTAAAAGTAAAGCGGCGGTATGTCAACTCTTGTGGTAGCACAATGTGCGACTTTGGCTTGCATCCTTGCTCGCTAACAATGAAAATGAGAAGCATTACTCATACTGATAACAGGAAGCCGATTCGTGAGTCTCCCCTCTTTTTGCCGCACCGTGCTCTTACTGGCAGGTTTATCTCTTTCAGGAATTTCTTCAGGTCACGCCGCCGACTGGCCGCGTCAGGTTACTGACAGCCGCGGCACGCATACGCTTGAGCATAAGCCGCAGCGAATTGTCTCCACCAGCGTGACCCTCACCGGCTCGCTGCTGGCGATTGATGCCCCGGTCATTGCCAGCGGTGCCACTACGCCGAACAATCGCATCGGCGATGCGCAGGGCTTTTTACGTCAGTGGAGCGAAGTAGCAAAAGAACGCAAACTGAGCCGCCTGTATATCGGCGAACCGAGCGCCGAAGCCGTCGCAGCTCAAATGCCGGATCTGATTCTGGTAAGCGCTACTGGGGGAGATTCTGCCCTCGCGCTATACGATCAGCTGTCCACCATTGCGCCAACACTCATCATTAATTACGACGATAAAAGCTGGCAGTCGCTGCTGACCCAGTTAGGTGAAATTACCGGTCAGGAGCAACAGGCAGCTGCGCGAATTGCCGAGTTTGATAAGCAACTTCAGGCGGTTAAGCAACATATTACCCTGCCACCACAGCCGGTCAGCGCGCTGGTATATACCGCCGCGGCGCACAGCGCCAACCTGTGGACACCGGAGTCAGCGCAAGGCAAGCTGATGGAGCAGTTAGGGTTCACGCTGGCAACGCTGCCTGCCAACTTGCACACCAGCCAGAGTCAGGGCAAACGCCACGATATCATCCAGCTTGGCGGTGAGAACCTGGCAGCAGGCCTGAACGGCGAAGCGCTGTTCCTGTTTGCTGGCGACAGCAAAGATGCCGACGCTATTTACGCCAATCCGCTTCTGGCGCATCTGCCAGCCGTGCAGAATAAACGCGTTTACGCCCTGGGTACGGAAACCTTCCGTCTCGACTACTACAGCGCCACGCTGCTGCTGCAACGTCTGTCGGCTCTGTTTTAATGTTCAGCGCCGGATGCGGCTCACGCCTTATCCGGCCTACAACAGTAGAGCACAACGCGATCAGACATTCACGGGGACCTGCCGGAATCGGCGCACTTCTCCCAACAGCAGCAGCAGTAACAGACCGACAATCACCAGCCCAAATCCACTCACGCTTGCCGAAGCAACCGGCGTCATCATCGCGCCCAGACCACCTAACAACGCCGCGCCAATCGCATCGCCGGTGACGTTTTGCGCCGTCCACAAACCGTTAATTCGACCGAGCATCGCTTCCGGCGTCTGCGTCTGTAACAGGGTGTACTGCAACAAAGAGCTGACCGCGCTCAACCAGCCAAACAGCGCCAGACAAACCACACCAAGCTGCCAGACGGGCATCAAGCCAAACAGGCCGATAGCCAGAAATGAAGCCACGGTCGATGCCAGCATAATCAGTCCCGGACGAACGCTGTGCGCCAGTTGTCCGCTGGTCAATGCGCCCACGGCTGCCCCCAGCGGAATAGCCGCATACAGCAGGCCAATTTGCGCACTCGACATGTGCCAGTTAATCGCCAATGCCGGATACAGCACACGCACGGCGCTCGCCATGGTTAACAGACCACCGAGCAGCGCAATGCCGCCAATCAGCGGGCTGGCAAGCAGAAAGCGAAATGCTGCCAGCAGCGATTTCAGCGGATGCTCGCGCGGCTGCGGCGGAGGCGGCAACGCAGGAAGGCTCAGCAACGGTAGTAAGGTAATGAAGGTTCCCGCCGCCGCCAGTCCGTAGTTCCAGGCCACGCCGCCAGTCGCGAGCAGCACCCCGCCAAGCATCGGTGAAATTACCGATCCCAGACGCACCGTCAGCATGGTAATCGCCCCGGCCTGCATCAAATTCTCGCGCCCAACCAGCGCTGGCGTCGCAGCCAGCAATGCGGTCACGCCCAGAGAGGCAAAGAAACCATCCCATAAGCCAAGCAGATAAATCGCCAGCAACGACGGTTCGGGCAGCAGCGCATTCAGACACAGGCCAATAAAGCCAATACCACAGGTTCCACGCGCCAGCAGGATCACTTTTTTACGCTCATAGCGGTCGGCCAGCACTCCGCCCACCATCAGGCCAATAAACATTGCGCTACCGGTCAACGTCACCGACAAACCCACCTGCCAGGTCGACTGGGTCATCATCTGGATCTGTACCGGAACCGCCACGCCGAGTAGCCCCAGAGAGACAATGGAAATAAAACGGGCGAGGAAGACAGCGCGAAATGCTGGGTGGGTCTTTAACAGGCTGAGATTGAGCAGCCAGGATTGTCGATTCATTACAGAGCCTTACCAGGTACTTTTTCAATATCCATTCGATGGCTGCACATGCTAACATATCCAAATAAGATCGATAACGATAATTACTATCATTATCAGGGAAGTTGATATGTCATGCTCTGTTTCCGCGACACGTGCCTTCGCCGTGCCCGGACTATTGTTATTACTTGTTCTCACCACGGTATTAAGTCTGGTTATTGGCGCCAAGTCGCTACCTGCCTCCGTGGTGCTGGATGCGCTCACCGGCAGTTGTCAAAGTGCTGATTGCACCATCGTGCTGGACGCGCGCCTGCCGCGCACGCTGGCGGGCCTGCTCGCCGGTGGTGCGCTGGGCCTGGCTGGCGCACTAATGCAAACGCTCACGCGTAATCCTCTCGCCGATCCCGGCATTCTGGGTGTCAACTCCGGCGCCAGCTTCGCTATTGTGCTGGGGGCCGCGCTGTTCGGCTTTTCCTCTGCGCAAGAACAGCTGCTGATGGCCTTTTGCGGTGCGCTGGCTGCATCGCTGATCGTAGCTTTTACCGGTAGTCAGGGCGGCGGGCAGTTAAGCCCGGTACGTCTGACCCTGGCGGGCGTCGCGCTGGGCGCGGTGCTGGAAGGATTATCCACCGGCATCGCCCTGCTCAACCCGGACGTTTACGATCAGCTGCGTTTCTGGCAAGCCGGCTCACTGGATATCCGCAGCCTGCAAACGCTGAAAGTTGTGCTGGTACCGGTACTGATTGCCGCGGCTGTCGCACTGTTTCTCAGTCGCGCTCTGAATAGCCTGAGTCTCGGCAGCGACACCGCTACCGCGCTTGGCAGTAAAGTCGCTCGCACGCAATTTATTGGCCTGCTGGTTATTACCGTACTGTGCGGCAGTGCGACCGCGATTGTTGGTCCTATCGCCTTTATTGGCCTAATGATGCCGCACATGGCGCGCTGGTTGGTGGGGGCGGATCACCGCTGGTCACTGCCCGTAACCCTACTGGCAACGCCTTCTCTGTTACTGATTGCCGATATAATCGGTCGCCTGATTGTCCCCGGCGAGCTGCGCGTGTCGGTAGTCAGTGCGTTTATCGGTGCACCGGTGCTTATCTTTCTGGTACGCCGTAAATCGCGCGGAGGTGGCGCATGATGCACCTCTCCCGCCGCCTGATTATCAGCAGCCTGCTGCTGGTTGCAGGTTGTCTCGTCATTGGTTTGTGGAGCCTGCGTAGCGGCGTTGTTACGCTGGAAACCCAGCAAATTATTGCCGCCTTGCTCGGCGATGCGCCGCGCAGTATTACGCTGGTGGTAACCGAATGGCGTTTGCCACGCGTGCTCATGGCGCTATTGATTGGCGCGGCGCTCGGTGTGAGCGGCGCAATATTTCAGTCGCTGATGCGCAACCCGCTGGGCAGCCCGGATGTGATGGGTTTCAATACCGGAGCCTGGAGCGGTGTGCTGGTGGCAATGGTGCTGTTCGGACAGCATCTCACCGCTATCGCGCTGGCGGCCATGCTGGGTGGGATTCTGACTTCTCTGGTGGTCTGGGCGCTCGCCTGGCGCAATGGGATCGACACCTTCCGGCTGATTATTATCGGTATCGGCATTCGCGCCATGCTGGTGGCGTTCAACACCTGGCTACTGCTGAAAGCATCATTAGAAACCGCGCTGACGGCCGGGCTGTGGAACGCCGGATCGCTCAATGGCCTGACCTGGGCCAAAACCTGGCCTTCTGCCCCGCTGATTATCATCATGCTGGTGTGCGCCACGCTGCTGGTGCGCCGGATGCGCTTACTGGAAATGGGTGATGACAGCGCCTGTGCGCTTGGCGTCAGCGTTGAGCGCTCACGTCTGATGATGATGCTGGTTGCGGTGGTACTGACCGCTGCCGCCACCGCGCTGGCCGGTCCTATCTCGTTTATTGCTCTTGTCGCGCCGCATATCGCGCGACGTATAAGCGGTACATCGCGCTGGGGATTAACCCTGTCGGCGCTGTGCGGCGCGTTGCTGTTGCTGATGGCGGATTTATGCGCCCAACAGCTGTTTATGCCTTATCAGCTTCCGGTGGGCGTTGTCACCGTAAGCCTCGGCGGTATTTATCTTATCGTCTTGTTAATTCAGGAGTCCCGCAAAAAATGATCGAATCAGTAGCCCGTTTGCGTGGCGACCAGTTAACGTTGGGTTATGGCAAGTTTACCGTGGCGGAAAACCTCAATGTGTCGATTCCCGACGGCCATTTCACCGCGATTATCGGGCCAAACGGCTGCGGGAAATCAACACTACTGCGCACGCTGAGTCGTCTGATGACGCCCGTGCACGGCAAGGTCTGGCTCGACGGCGAGCATATTCAGCACTATGCCAGCAAAGAAGTCGCCCGCAGAATAGGTTTGCTGGCGCAAAACGCCACCACGCCGGGAGATATTACGGTACAGGAGCTGGTTGCCCGCGGACGCTACCCGCACCAGCCGCTGTTTACCCGCTGGCGGAAAGAGGATGAAACTGCGGTCTCAAACGCCATGCAGGCGACGGGTATCACCCATCTGGCATCACAAAGTGTGGATACCCTTTCCGGCGGACAACGTCAGCGTGCATGGATTGCGATGGTGCTGGCGCAGGAAACGTCGATTATGCTGCTCGATGAACCCACCACCTGGCTGGATATCAGTCATCAGATCGATCTGCTGGAACTGTTGAGTGAGCTAAATCGGGAAAAAGGTTATACGCTGGCCGCCGTTTTGCACGACCTGAATCAGGCCTGTCGCTATGCAACACATCTGATCGCGCTGCGTGACGGAAAAATAATTGCCGAGGGTGCACCGAAGGAGATCGTCACCGCGCAGCTTATTGAAAAAATCTATGGACTGCGCTGTATGATTATCGACGATCCGGTTGCCGGAACGCCGTTAGTGGTGCCGCTTGGACGCAACAAATAACACGCGTTACAGTATGGCGGCCAGCTTGCCGCCATACGACAATTCATCACACCAGTTGCTGATCAATAAACGTCATTTTTTGCTTACGCGACATCATGGCATGGTTCAATAGAACACCACCACACGCCACCATTCCCCCCAGTAATGCGGCCAGAATAACGATCATTGATTTAGCCGGACCGTCTTTTTTCACCGGCAGCGAAGGTGAAAGTTGATATTTAAACGGAGTAAATGTTACGTCACCCACATTCATCGCTAACAGTTGCTCAACGTGGTACTGGCGATTACGTAATTCACCGTTAATTTCAGCAACATCCGTTACTGATTTTTCTATTTCTAATTTACGTTCGATGCCGTCAGCACCCAGTGAAATAGAGAAATCGGGGTCATCCTTCACCGCCTGGCCATTACTGTAGACCGGCTTTTTAATCCCGGCGGCATTGGCGATCTCCAGCGAGTAGTTCAGTCGCTGGATATTTGCTTCCAACTGGTTTTTGAGCCTGACGCGATCCATCTCCAGTCTTTCTTTTTCATAACTGGTTTTGATGGACAATTTATTGCGAATATCTTCCAGCGTTTCTTTCACCACAAGGGCAGAAATATACTGGATATATCCCTTCAGCACTGACTGGGCTTCTTCGGCCTGAGGTGCGGTAAAACTCAGTGTCCATGAGGTATACAGCGAAGTTTCGTTCTTCTTACCCAGGTTAGTATCAACCGCTTTCATTTTCTCACTGAGCCTGACAATTGCCTGATGCAACTCCATTTCGTCGATATCAGCACCTTTCAATTGATCCATTACGTAAGGCGAAGAGCGCAGATATTCTTCTAACAATGACGGCGACTGGAATTTTTTGATAAACAGGTTAAACACATCACCACGGCTAACGCTAATATCCATATCCAGCACGCGCAATTTGGTCAGCGTATTCTCTAATCCCTGCCATTGAACCGCTTCCGCCGGCGTCACGATGGCCTGACTGGTCCATTTTTGTGGCAGCAGAAAAGAGACCAGAATACCCACACAAGCAAAGGCGAAAACGGTCGCTATAATTTTCGTTCTTGCACGCCATAAGATTTCGATTAGATTCACTAAATCGATTTCATTTGCGTTTGCCGTTGGCTGAGGATACCCAGTAAATTCCGAAACGTTATCTTGCTTTATATTTAATGATGACATGTTGCGTGACCTGAAAACTTTCCTAAAAGAAAAACATTCCTGTGGGAGAAGTCTACCAGCTAGTCAGAATTATCCGAAACAATCTTTGTGCTTGTCGCCCTACCAAAAATTATATTCGGAATTTATTCACCCCTTTCATCACCTTGCATTGCATAAAAAAGAACAATTCCATAACATATTATTTACATTATGGAATTGTTCGATCACCGCGATAGCAATATTCGTCTTGTTACACAGATTTATTAATCAGTGCATTTATTACAGGCCCTATCGCCTCAAATGAGGCAGGGGAAATAATGTCAACATGCGCGCAATCCTGGCGGTAAACATCCAGACTGGATATCCACGGCGACCAGCTGCGTTCAGGACTGACACCCGGTACTAACGTGCGCTCAGCAACGAACAGCGTAGCGTGACCTGCAAACGGCACGCTGTGTGCCGTGGTGAGCAGGCGAACCGCATCGGCATAGTTGCCTTCGATTGCGTTAAATAAAGCCTCTGACGCATTCCCCTGCTGCGCCGCCAGAAACGCTTCGCGTTCACGCTCGATCTCTGCCAGTACCGCTGGATCCAACCCATTAGCTTCTTTTTCTTGCCAGTTTTGCGTTTCTGGCGGCCAGGTATCCAACAGCCCGAGGAATGCAACCGTCTCTCCTCTGGCATGTAAGCGCGCGGCGATCCCTTGTGCCAGCGTGCCGCCCAGCGAATAACCTAATAAATAGTAAGGTCCGTGAGGTTGTTGACTGAGCAACGTTGCCAGATGATGTTCGCATACCGCGTCGAGGTTTTCCGCCGTCTGCATAGGGCCATCCGGGCGCGGCGACTGAATGCCAATAATCGACCACTGCGGGCTGAGATATCGCGACAGCACGCTAAACTGCCAGGCAAAACCCGACGCCGGATGGAAACAGAACAGCGTTGGGCCGTGACTTTCACGCAGTGGAAGCAGTGCCTCAAATCCCATATGTTGCGACTGCTCATCATCAGTGCTCTCCAGTAGAGCACTCAGTTGTTCAACGGTAGAGGCCACCATAATCTGCCCCGGCGTCACCTGACGCTCAAAAACCCGGCTCAACTGTGCCGCCAGCTTCATCGCCAGCAACGAATGTCCGCCAAGCGCAAAGAAGTCTGCCGCCACGTCATTAACCTCGCAACCCAGCAAAGCCGCAAAAGACTGCGCGATGGTGGTTTCAGTCCCTGCTCGCGGTGCGCGCCCGGAAGTATGCGACGTCAACTGCGGCATCGGCAGCGCTTTACGATCCAGTTTACCGTTCGCGCTAAGCGGAAGCTCCGCCAGCTGCAACAATACCGTCGGCACCATATGCGCAGGCAGTTTTTCACGCAGCTTTTCCCGCAACGCTGACGTATCCAGCGGTAAACCCGATTGTGACACCAGATACCCCACCAGTTGACGCGCATCGCCGCCTGTCGCCGCCGCCTGGTTGAATACGCAGGCGTGGGCAACGGCATGCTCGACATCAGGCAACTGCTGCATCACCCGGTCAATCTCGCCGAGCTCAATGCGTTGTCCGCGAATTTTAAGCTGGTCATCGCTGCGCCCGAGGTATTCCACCGCGCCATTTTCCAGCCAGCGAGCCACATCCCCGGTACGGTACATGCGTTCGCCAACGTTAAACGGATCGGCGATAAAGCGGCTTGCTGTCAGATCCGGACGGCCCAGATAACCTTGCGCCAGTTGGATCCCCGTCAGATATAAATCACCAGCCACGCCGAAAGGCACCGGGCGCATCATGGCATCCAGGATACGTAAACCGGTATTCCATACCGGATAGCCAATCGGCACGCTGTTGCCGGTTACAGCAGCAAGGTCTTCCCCCCAGGCCGGATACCAGCTCACATCAACCGCTGCTTCCGTTGGTCCGTACAAATTGTGCAGTGGCGCATGAGTTAACTGTTCCCACTCACGGCATAAATCTGCAGGCAAGGCTTCGCCGCTGCAAAATACCCGTTTCAGCGAGGCACAACTCTCCCGCGCGGTTTCCGGCGTCAGTGAAGCGACAAAAGCGGCCAACATAGAGGGAACAAAGTGCGTGGTCGTCACCCCATATTGGGCAAAGAACTGCTGCATCGCCAGCGGGTCGCGGTGCGCCTCAGGCTCTGCCATTACCAGCTTTGCCCCGGCAATAAACGGCCAGAAAAACTCCCATACCGAGACGTCAAAACTGCATGGTGTTTTTTGCGCCACCACATCATCTGCGGTCAGTGGATAGTGATTTTGCATCCACAGCAGACGGTTAACGATGGCGGTTTGCCCAACCATCACCCCTTTTGGTCTACCGGTAGAACCGGAAGTAAAAATGATATAGGCAGTATGATTGGGCTGAGATAGCGCCAGCGGAGCAGCATCTTCTGCTGGCAGGGGCGAGTCATAGCACAGACTTTCCAGCTCAGGAATATCGCTAAAGCGCGCCAGTTGCTCATTGGTCGCGATCAACAATTTTGGCTTCGCGTCTTCGAGCATCATCCGCAGGCGATCGTCCGGGTATCCGGTATCCAACGGCAGCCAGGCTGCACCGGCTTCAACGATACCGTGCAGCGCCAGCGTCAGGAACACGGAACGCGGTAATGCCACGGCGACGCTGTCGCCAGGCTTGACGCCGCGTGCACGCAAAAGGCTCGCCAGCGCCACGACCTGCTGGCGCATTTCGCGATAGCTAAACTGATAGCGGGCATCGGCCAACGCCGGGGCATCCGGCGTTTTATCGGCCTGCTGTGCCACCAGCGCGCTCAGCGTAGTGGACGGGATCTCGACGGTGGTGTCATTAATCTTCGCCAGCCGCTCATGTTCTGTTGGCAACAGCATCCCGGCGTCGCCGCAGCATAGCGCCGGATTGTCGGCAAACTGCTCGATAAGCCCGATTAAACGCGAGGCATGCTGCGCCAGCGTTTCTGCATCGTAGCGCTGTTTATTGGCCAGGATTTCAATACTCAGCCCACCGTTTTCATCCGGGAATAACGCCAGTTCAAGATCGTTCACCGGCCCTGTCGCCAGCGTGTGGGTTTGCGCCTGAACGCCGGGAATATTCAGCTGATAGTCGAATATTTTCACGTTCAGCACCGGGCCAAACAGCGGCTCGGCACCGGCTGCACGCCCGCTGTCGCGAACGATTTGTTCGGCATCATAACGTTGATGCCGACGCATTTTCTTCAACTGTCCGGCCAGTCGTTGTGCAAGCGCAGGCAAGCTTTCTGCCGCATCCAGCCTCACACCAAATGGCAGTACGTTTAAAACCGGTCCAGTGGAGGTCAACGCCGCCGACCCCATGCGCCGCATAAAGATAAACCCGGCGGCATAATCCATTCGGCTGCATAAACGTCCCAGCCACAATGCCACCAGCGCGAGGGCCAGATCCGCACGCTGAACGTCAGGCATACGTGCCGCAAGCCGACGAAACGCCCCTTCAGGCGCGGTTAACTTCATACGAATAATATCCGCGCTGGCCGATCGTCCCGGCAACGGATTGTTCGACAGCGAATCAGGAGGTGGAAGTTGCTTTCGCTGCTCGCTCCAGAAAGCGCCGTCGCGTTGCCAGGCATCGCTTTGACGGTACTGTTGATACTCTTCCACCACCTCGGCGAACGGCGTAAAAGGCGAGTCTGGCGTAGGCTCGCCGTGTAGCCATGCGCGATAAATTGCGGCTATCTGGCGGGTAATGGCCGGAAAACTGAAGCCATCGACCAGCAAATGATGGTAACGCTGATACCAATACCAACGCTTTTCTCCCACCTGTATAAGCAGGTGAAAAACCAGCGGTTTATTGCCATCAGCACGTATGTCCTGCTGCAGGTCTGCCTGCATCAACGCACGCGCCGCCTCATGTGGATTGGATTTTGCGCGCAGGTCGATAATTTCAGGTTGCGCAAAGGCGAGCGCAGAATCCACCCATTGCCAGATCTCACCGTTATCTTCGCTAAACCGCATCCGCAGGGTATCGGCCTGCTCCAGGCCCGCCACAACGGCTTTCGCCAGCAACGACGCGTCCAGTTCGCCAGTTAACTCTACGTAGTGCGCCACGCTCCACGCCGAGGGCAATGTGGAGAGTTTTTCCGCCATCCAGATCCCCGGCTGAGCCGCCACTAACGGTAAACGCTGAGTCATGGAGCCTCCTGCACATCGACGTAGTTCGCGGTCGTAAGCGTGGTCCAGTTTGCTTCCAGCCATTGTTGGCAGGCTTCCTGGGATTGGGGTTCGCAAGCAATTTGCCAGCCAGCAGGAAGCGAGCACTGCTGCGGCCAAAGGCTAAACTGACGCTGGGGATTTTGCAGAATGTAAAACTGGCCCTGCGGATTATCGAAGGGGTTACTGAATTCCATACTCAACTCCTGTCGTGGAACATCGTCCGGTTAAATCATGTCGGTAAGCGGTTGCCAGAGCGTCATTAGCCCTTGCATCAGACCGCCGCGCCAGCAAAGAGCATCGTGTCCGCCATCAACCTGACGCCAGAAAATAGACTGTGGTGCAGAAGGTAACTGGGCATATAGCGCCTGATTAGCGCGATAAATAATGGGCTCGCGGATCCCCGCTTCCAGGACAATACGCAGCCCCTGAGCACTCACCTTCCCGCTTTTCAGTTGCTCGACGATCGCCCCGTCCTGATAACCACCACGATGCGGCCACCAGTAAGAGCCCGACTGGCTAAGCACACAGCCAAAGCGCGCGGGCCAGTTCAGTCCAGCATACAGCGATGACAACCCGCCAAAACTTTGCCCAGCCACCACGGTGCGCTGCGGATCGTCACTAAACGCGGTCGTTGTCTTCACCAGTGGTAATAACTCCTCCTGCACCGCCAACCAAAAATCCGCATTACACGGTAGCTCATGGCTGCGGTGAGCCGTATCAATGGCATCAATCAGGAGATAAACGGCAGAAGGAAGGTGGCCGCGATGCGTGAGTGAAGTCAACGCAGGCCAGACCGGCATACTCTGTGCCCAAAACTGCCCATCCAGCAGGATAGCCAACGGACGCGTTTCGGGTTGAGCATCACCGGTGGTAAACACCCATACGCGACGCGTATTGCCGAGCCTGGCGCTATGCCATTGCAGGCACACTGCGGGGGATTTGGGGGGTTCAGGTTGATCCCATCCGGGCTGTACGGGTGCCTCCGGCATTTCCAGCGCAGACACCGCGTGGCCACGACCGCCCTGCCAGCTCTGCGAATTAAGGGGATCGGCAATGGCCTGTGGCAGCAATTGCCGCCAGCCTTCACGCAGTATGCTTCGGTCAGGCGCAGCATCCGCCGCCAGCGGGGAGAAGATATCGTTGCGCTCTGTTGGGATAAAACAGTAGCTGCCACGCCAGTTGGCGCTGAGGGAAACACTCCAGCACCAAACATTTGTTCCATCAATACGTCGCATCGACTGAGGGGTGGCATTTTGATGGTGGTCGGTGACGCCGGTGATATAAACCCAAACGCGATGAATGGCTGACTCATTTTCCGTTCCCTGTGGGTCACGCCACCAGAAGGTTACCCGATAATTTCCGTTATCTTCACGCTCCCACTCCGGGCCTTTTTTCGACTGCCACCACGCCTCGCTTCCCATCTTTAACGTCGTCACAGCCATAACCCCATGTTTATTGTGAAATTTTATGATCTAGCGTGAAATATATTGATAATATTATTGATAACTATTTGCATTTGCAATAGCGTATTGTCGCGCTGTGGGAAGCGCGTACAGTTTTTCACCACTTATAAACCGACCTGGCACTGCGTACTTTTTCTGGAATGGATAGTTTACGCAGATGCGGGCGACATCAGGCCAAATGCCGCACCACGGCACATTGGCACTCGTGGCTAAAAGAACAGCAGGACATACAATGAACAACAAGATTCATTCACTGGCCTTATTGGTCAATTTAGGGATTTACGGGGTAGCCCTGCCAGCAATGGCAGAAGATCAAACCGATAGCGTCGCTGTCTCTCATGAAGACACCATCGTCGTTACCGCCGCCCAGCAGAACCTGCAGGCGCCGGGCGTTTCAACCATTACCGCTGATGAAATTCGTAAGAACCCTCCCGCTCGCGATGTGTCGGAAATCATCCGTACCATGCCTGGCGTTAACCTGACCGGTAACTCAACCAGCGGTCAGCGCGGCAACAACCGCCAGATCGATATTCGCGGCATGGGGCCAGAAAACACCCTGATTTTGATCGACGGTAAACCGGTTACCAGCCGTAACTCCGTGCGTCAGGGCTGGCGCGGCGAGCGTGATACTCGTGGCGATACCGCCTGGGTTCCACCGGAAATGATCGAACGTATTGAAGTGCTGCGCGGTCCTGTCGCGGCACGCTATGGCAACGGTGCAGCTGGCGGTGTGGTGAATATCATCACCAAAAAGGGCAGCAATGAATGGCACGGCTCCTGGGATACCTATTTCAACGCCCCGGAACACAAAGACGAAGGATCGACCAAGCGCACCAACTTTAGCCTGAATGGTCCAATGGGCGGGGATTTCAGCTTCCGCCTGTACGGTAATCTTGATAAAACCCAGGCCGACGCATGGGACATCAACCAGGGCCATCAGTCAGAACGTACCGGCACTTACGCCAACACCTTACCGGCCGGTCGTGAAGGGGTGATCAACAAAGACATTAACGGCGTGGTTCGCTGGGATTTCGCCCCGCTCCAGTCACTGGAACTGGAAGCCGGTTATAGCCGTCAGGGCAACCTGTATGCGGGTGACACCCAAAACACCAACACCAACCAACTGGTGAAAGATAACTACGGGAAAGAGACCAACCGTCTTTACCGCCAGAATTACTCTTTGACCTGGAACGGCGGTTGGGATAACGGCGTCACCACCAGCAACTGGGTGCAGTATGAACATACGCGTAACTCCCGTACACCAGAAGGCCTGGCAGGTGGTACGGAAGGGATCTTCGACCCGAATGCGTCACAAAAATATGTCGATGCCGACCTGAATGACGTCATGCTGCACAGTGAAATCAGCATTCCGTTTGATCTGCTGGTGAACCAAAACCTGACGCTGGGTACTGAATGGAACCAGCAACGCATGAAGGACATGTTGTCCAATTCGCAGACCTTTATGGGCGGCGATATTCCAGGGTCCAGCAGCACCAACCGTAGCCCGTACTCAGACGCAGAGATTTTCTCCCTGTTTACTGAAAACAACATGGAACTGACCGACAGCACCATGCTGACGCCGGGTCTGCGTTTCGACCACCACAGCATCGTTGGCGACAACTGGAGCCCATCTCTGAACCTGTCCCAGGGGCTGGGCGATGACTTCACCCTGAAGATGGGGATTGCGCGCGCCTATAAAGCACCAAGCCTGTACCAGCTCAACCCGAACTACATTCTGTACAGTAAAGGCCAGGGTTGCTACGCTACCGGTTCCGCGACCGGAATTGGTTGCTACATGATGGGCAACGATGACCTGAAGGCTGAAACCAGCATCAACAAAGAGATTGGTCTTGAGTTCAAACGTGACGGTTGGCTGGCTGGGGTAACCTGGTTCCGCAACGATTATCGCAACAAAATTGAAGCAGGTACGGTACCGTTCGACAGAACATCTATCACCAACAAAGGGAAGACGACTTACACCGATATCTATCAGTGGGAAAACATTCCTAAAGCGGTGGTTGAGGGTCTGGAAGGTACGTTGAACGTGCCGGTTAGCGAAACCGTTAACTGGACCAACAACATTACCTACATGCTGCAAAGTAAGAATAAAGAGACCGGCGAGCGCCTGTCGATTATTCCTGAATATACCCTGAACTCAACGCTGAGCTGGCAGGCACGCGAAGATTTGTCGCTGCAGTCCACCTTCACCTGGTACGGCAAACAGCAGCCGAAGAAATACGATTACCAGGGTAAACCGGTAACCGGTAGTTCGGCGAGTGAAGTCAGCCCGTACAGCATCGTCGGCCTGAGCGCGACCTGGGATGTGACGAAAAACGTCAGCCTGACCGGCGGCGTGGATAACGTCTTCGACAAACGTCTGTGGCGTGAAGGTAATGCCCAGACCACGGGCGATATTGTAACCGGGAACTATATGGCGGGCGCTGGCGCGAATACCTATAACGAACCGGGCCGGACGTGGTTCATGAGCGTAAACACCCACTTCTGATAAAGCTATCCCTCTCCTCGCTGCGAGGAGAGGGATATTATAACTATCATGCACACCACACACACACCGCTCACTTTCGCAGACCACACGCTGCACATGGTCGAGTTCGATCCCGACAGCTTCCATGAGCACGACCTGCTCTGGCTCCCCCACCATTCTCAGCTTCAATCCTGTGGACGTAAGCGTAAAGCTGAGCACTTAGCAGGACGTATTGCCGCAGTACATGCATTACGTGAATACAGTATCAAAACTGTACCTGGCATCGGCGGGCAGCGACAACCGCTGTGGCCACAAAAGTTGTTTGGCAGCATCAGCCACAGTGCATCAACTGCGCTGGCGGTAGTATCGACGCATCCCGTTGGGCTGGATATAGAAGCTATTTTTACGCAACAAACCGCAGTTGAGCTGGCTGACGGTATTATCGATAACCACGAACGACCGATTTTGCATCATTCTGAATTGCCCTTTCCACTCGCCTTAACTCTGGCATTCAGCGCTAAGGAGAGCCTGTATAAGGCGTTTTCCACTCAGGCATCCGGGTTACCAGGTTTCACCAGCGCAAAAATTACCGCACTCACGAATCAGCAATTAACATTGCAAATCATGCCATCATTTTCGCCTAACCTCGCCAATCAGGAAATTAACGTGCATTGGTTTCAACGCGATTACCATGTCATTACTCTGTGCGACGTTACTTTTTAACAAAGTCACCAATCGCCAGATAGGTGGCTTTTGCTTCCTGCGGGACTTTATCCTCCAGCATCAGATAAGCATGCGTCATCCCAGGAAAGTGAACATGCTGTACGGGTATCCCCTCAGCTTGCAGTCTGGCGACAAAAGCAAAATTCTCATCCCGTAAAGGATCCAACCCACCACTGACTACCAGAGTGGGTGGAAAATCCTGGCTCAACGGCAGGTAAAGCGGAGACGTCTGTTTACGATCTTCTTCATTGCGGAAATATTGCTGAAAATACCAGCGTATTTTGCTTTCATCCAGTAGCTTTCCGGTACCGTTCTCCTGCACCGATGGCCAGTTCAGCGTGTAGTCCAGGCTCGGATAAATCAGCACCAGGCGATGAATAAATCCTGGCTGCTCGCGGGAAAAGTAGGCCGCCAGCGTCGTGCTAAATGCGCCGCCACCGCTGTCGCCGATAAGCGTGAGTTGGCGAGTGTAAGGAATATGCTGACTTTCGAGCAGCGACCAGACGTTTTCTATTACTGCTTTTGCATCAGAAAGACCAGCCGGATACGGGTTTTCTGGCGCAAGTCGATAATCAACCGACACAACGATATTTCCTGTCGCCATCGCCAGATGACGGGCAACCGGGTCATAGACTTCCACCGAACCGCTCAGATGCCCACCGCCATGGATAAACACCACCACCTTCGGCTCTCCGGTCAGTGCCGGTCGATAAATCCGTACAGGGATGCGACGCTCTCCGGTATCCACTTCCGTATTGATAATCGCCGACATCGGTTCTGAGGTGGACACATTTGCTTTTGTCAGTGCTGCTAACCCTGCTCTTGAGCTGAACGTGTCGTAGCAAAGGTTGGGATTGCGAGGTTGTGCTGTGAGTAAATCAGCCAGAAGCGCGGGCGGTGTTTGCGTCAGCGAGCCATGTTCCTGTTGCCAGCGCTGTTGATAATCTTGCTGTTGCGTCTGCACAGTCTCAACGTTGGCAGTCTCACAGGAAAAGCACTCTGCCATCGACTGGCGTTGCCGCCCGTGTTCATCAAAGTTCTCTGCGGCCAACCAGCGCTGTAACACGGCGTCACACTGGGGCCATTCGCTATCAATCATTGATAACCAGTCGCTGTCGCGATTACGCCCCTTGCGCACAATCTTCTGGCGAAAGCGACCTTCGAAGATAAACCCAAGGCGTTCCGCTGCCCGTCGAGAAGCGGTGTTCAGAGAATCGCATTTCCACTCCACGCGACGATAGCCCAGCGCAAATGCCTGGCGTAACAGCAGCCAGATGCTTTCGGTGCCGAGAACCGTATTTTTCATACGCGGTGACCAGGTCACATGACCAATTTCGACCGAACCGTGCTCCCGTTCAATCGCCATAAAGCACACCAGTCCGACAGCTCGTCCTGAACGCTGTTCAATGACGGCATAGGGAACCAGAGATGCATCAGTAACTTTCCCCTGCACCCAGCAAACTGCGGCCTCGACGCTTGTGGGGCGAGAGCTTGCAAGCCAGGTCCAGTCGCGATCGTCCGGCGCCTGCGCGTAGGCATCAAACAGATCGGCGGCATGGCTGTCGGCATCCAGGGGAACCAGTCGACAATATTGCCCTATCAGCGTTTCCCGTGGCAGTACGGCAGCGCCATTCCAGTCCGGCACGACATCGCCGACGGTCTGCCCATAAAGATTTATTTCCGGCACGATTCAACCCCAGTAGCGAAGTAAAAAATAGTTATAACACTGGCCATTACACCTTCAAAGCGTCACAAGGGTGATTTTGACGACGAACAGAAAATCAGCAGTCCTTCTATACTGATTAAAAATCAACGCGGAAGAGAGCCTTATGCCACTACCTGATTTTCATGTTTCCGACCCTTTTACGTTAGGCATTGAACTGGAAATGCAGGTGGTCAATCCGCCAGGTTACGACCTGAGTCAGGATTCTTCCCGGCTGATTGACGCCGTAAAACCGCAGCTCACCGCCGGAGAAGTGAAGCACGATATCACCGAAAGTATGCTGGAGATGGCGACCGGAGTTTGCCGAAATATCGACCAGGCTGATGCTGAATTGTCCGCTATGCAGCAGATAATTATGCGAGTTGCTGCAGAGCATCACCTCGCCATTTGTGGCGGTGGCACACATCCATTTCAAAAATGGCAACGTCAGGAAGTCTGCGATGACGAACGCTATCGGCGCAACCTGGAAAATTTTGGCTATCTTATCCAGCAAGCGACGGTGTTTGGCCAGCATGTGCATATCGGCTGCGCAAACGGCGATGATGCCATTTACCTGCTACACGGCCTGTCGCGATTTGTTCCCCATTTTATTGCGCTCTCGGCCGCTTCACCTTATATGCAGACCTCCGACACGCGGTTTGCCTGCGCGCGCCTGAATATTTTCTCCGGATTTCCCGATAATGGCCCGATGCCATGGGTGAATAACTGGCAGGAATTCGAGGGGCTATTCCGTCGACTGGCTTACACCAGCATGATTGATAGCATTAAAGATTTACACTGGGATATCCGCCCCAGCCCGCACTTTGGCACGGTAGAGGTTCGGGTAATGGATACGCCGCTGACCCTTGATCATGCGGTCAATATGGCAGGACTTATTCAGGCTACCGCCCACTGGTTACTCACCAAACGTCCATTCAAGCACCAGGAGCGTGATTACCTGTTGTATAAATTCAATCGTTTTCAAGCCTGTCGCTTTGGTATGGCGGGAATCGTCACCGACGTCAATACCGGCGACGGTTGCCGCCTGTCAGAAGACACATTGCGACTCCTGGAGAATATCGCTACCTCTGCAGATAAAGTAGGCGCAACCAGCGCGATTGAAGCTATACATCTGCAGGTTAAAAATGGTCATGATGAAGCACAAAACATGCGTGACTTTGTCGCCGAAGGCGGGTCACTGAGTGGCCTGGTGAAAAAACATTGTGAGATTTGGGCGGGGATGTAAGCGTGGGAATTTGCGTTGCCCGCTGAGATCCCGGACAATAGCTTTTTAACTCAAGTTTAACAATGTCATGAAACACCCGCTTGAATCACTGATGACTGTCGCAGGGATCCTGCTACTGGCTTTTTTGTCTTGCCTGCTGCTACCCGCCCCCTCGCTTGGCCTGGTGCTGGCGCAAAAACTCGTCGCCATTTTTCATCTGATGGATCTCAATCAGTTTTATACTTTGCTGTTTTGCCTGTGGTTTTTACTGCTGGGCGTGATTGAATATTTGGTGCTGCGCTTCATCTGGCGGCGCTGGTTCTCGCTGGCGGATTAGGCCCGCGAGAACCCTCTGCTGTTAATGCGTTCGGCTATGATTTTCTTTGCGATAAGCTCCCGGCGGCTGGCTGAACGTACGGGTGAAAATACGCGTAAAGGTCTGCTGCGAATCGAATCCGTATTTCAAACAGATGTCGTACACTTTCTGGTCGGTATCGCGTAGATCGCGCGCCGCCAACAGCAGCTTGCGCTCGCGGATGTAACGCCCAAGACTTTCGCCTTTGTACTGCATAAAAAGACGCTGCAGGTGCCATTTGGAATATCCCGCATGGCGTGCAATATCATCAATGCGCAATGGTTGATTCAAATTATCATCAATCCATTCAACAATCGTATCAATTACCTGAGCAGAAATCGTCATCATGCTCTCCCCTGTATTCATTGAGTCACCTGTTGCCACCAGGCCGTAAACGGTTGGTCCGGTTCGGACAGTATTACCGGTTCACCCAGCATTGGCGTCAGCAGTCGGTAATCCTGATGACGGCTGGCAAGCGCCAGTCGTTTGTAAGGATCATCCCAGGTATGTTTTGCCAGAACGAAACGGCCGGCATGCCCTGGCAACACGGCTTTCGCATGCAGATCTGCCGCGGCCTGAGCCGTCTCTTCCGGCATCATGTGAATAAACTTCCAGTCCTGGTCATACTGACCGTTCTCCATAATCGCCAAATCGACAGAGCCAAACTGCTCGCCGATGGCTTTAAAATGCGGTCCATAGCCGGAATCGCCGCTGTAATAAACGTTCTGCTCCGGCGTTTCGAACATGAAGCTCGCCCATAGCGTTTGGTTGCGTTTGATACCGCGCCCCGAGAAATGACGGGCGGGCAGCACATGAACGATCAGCGAATCCGTCACTCTGACGGACTGATTCCAGTCCCGTTCTTCGATTATCTCGCTGCGCATCCCCCAGTAACGCAGATGCGACCCGACGCCAAGCGGCGTAATCACCCGCTTAATTTTCGGCATTAGCGCCTTGATAGTGGCGAGATCCAGATGGTCATAGTGATCGTGCGAGATGATGAGCAGGTCTATCTCCGGCATCGTCTGTGCGGTCCACGGATAATCACCGGCAAAGGCCTTGTTCAGGAACGAGAACGGTGCGGCATAATTGCTGAAAACCGGATCAATCAGGATACGTTGACCCGCCAGCTGTAAATACCACGAAGAATGGCCCAGCCAGACCAGGGTATCCTGCTGCGGCGAAAGCCCGGCGAGATCGGTCGCGACCATAGGTAACGGTTGTGCTGGTCGTGCATTTTCACGCTTAGCGACCAGAAACTCCCACCAGGCCGCCAGCATGCCTTTGTTGCCGGTATAGCCCGGTGTCGGCACCTGGTTATGAAACTGTCCATCACGATAGTGCGGTGACTGTTCAACCTGACTCAGTTGTGCCCCTTGCGGCGCCTGACCAAACCCGGCATTGAGTACAAACGGTAAACTTGCAGCTGCAGCAATAAGCATAATAACAACCACACAAACTGTGAGACGCTTCATATCCTGACCTTAAACGCGCCCCCTTTCCGCTGGTTTGCGCGACTGACTCTTGATTATGAGTGAGTAAGCACTCATTATAGAAATCGAAAGTTCTCCGTCAAGATGATTTTCAATCTTTGACATTCGCCGTTGCGGCGCAGCAAACGCCGTGATTCAATCATGTTTTTTACAGACTTAAGGGTAAAGTGTAGTGGCTCGTCCGAAGAGTGAAGACAAAAAACTGGCATTACTGGAAGCTGCAACCACAGCATTTGCACAATCAGGTGTTGCGGCTTCGACCGCCGTGATAGCCCGTAATGCAGGGGTTGCGGAGGGAACGTTGTTTCGCTATTTCGCGACCAAAGATGATTTGATCAACGAGCTTTACCTCTTTTTGAAGCAAGACCTTTGTCAGTCGATGATGGCAAACCTGGATCGTTCAGTGACCGATGCCAAAACCATGACTCACTACATCTGGAACAGCTACATTAGCTGGGGCCTGAACCACACCTGCGGGCATCGCACGATTCGTCAGTTGGCCGTCAGCGAGAAAATAAGCAAGGAAACCGAACAACAGGCTGACGATATGTTCCCGGAACTGCGCGATCTTTGTCATCGTTCCGTACGACCCGAGTTTATGTCTGACGAATATCGCGCCTTTGGCGACGGGCTATTCCTTTCTCTGGCAGAAACCACCATGGAGTTCGCCGCCCGCGACGCTGCCCGCGCAAATGAATATATTTCGATGGGGTTTGAAGCCATGTGGCGCGCCCTGACCCGCGAGGAACAATAATGGACGGCCAGACCCTTCCTGCCTGTGCGAAACGCCTTGCGCTCGAACTACCTTTTACCGAACACTGCTGGCCTTTCGGCCCGGAATACGATGTCTTCAAGGTTGGCGGTAAAATTTTTATGCTAGTCACGGAGCTTCGCGGACGGCCGCTTATTAACCTGAAATCCGATCCGCAAAAATCACTGTTAAACCAGCAGATCTACCCCAGCATTAAGCCCGGCTATCACATGAATAAAAAGCACTGGATCTCGGTCTATCCTGGTGACGATATTACCGAGTCATTACTGGCAGAGCTGGTGAATGATTCCTGGCACCGCGTCGTCGACGGCTTGCCGAAGCGGGATCAAAAACGCCTGCGTCCAGGTTGATTTATCGCTAACCCCGATAAGTGTTTTTGCATTTTCCTGTCTTATCTTTTTCCTGCTAACCCTGTACCCTGCTGAAACAAAACGCACCCGCAGGGTATGGAAAATCACCAGGAGTAGTTATGGATATTGTTTCTGTCGCCTTAAAACGTTACTCCACTAAGGCATTCGATCCGAATAAAAAACTGACCGCTGAGCAGGCCGAAAAATTAAAAACGCTGCTGCAGTTTAGCCCGTCCAGCACCAACTCTCAGCCATGGCACTTTATTGTCGCCAGCACTGACGAAGGTAAGGCGCGTGTGGCTAAATCCGCAGCCGGCGGCTTTGTATTCAACGAACGTAAAATGCTGGATGCTTCCCACGTTGTGGTGTTCTGCGCCAAAACGGCGATGGACGATGCGTGGCTGGAACGCGTGGTGGATCAAGAAGAAAGCGATGGTCGTTTCGCCACGCCTGAAGCGAAAGCCGCAAACCACAAAGGCCGCACCTTCTTTGCCGACATGCATCGCAAAGAACTGAAAGATGACAACCACTGGATGGCAAAACAGGTGTACCTGAACGTCGGTAACTTCCTGCTGGGCGTTGCGGCGATGGGCCTGGATGCTGTGCCGATCGAAGGCTTTGATTCAGCTATCATGGATGCAGAATTTGGCCTGAAAGAAAAAGGTTTCACCAGCGTAGTGGTGGTTCCTGTGGGTCATCACAGCGTAGAAGATTTCAACGCCGCGCTGCCGAAATCTCGTCTGCCGTTGGAAACGACGCTGACGGAAGTCTAATCCTCCGCATTTGCATAAGCTCCGCGCAGCGGTCATCATAGACCGCTGTTTATTAAGGAGACGTTATGCAGGAATTGATATCTCAGGTAGAAGAACTCGGCATTGAAATAAATCACACCACCTCATTGGTGATGATTTTTGGCATTATTTTTATCACCGCCATTATTGTTCACGTTATTTTGCACTGGGTGGTATTACGCGCATTTGAAAAGCGTGCCAGCGCCAGCTCCCGCCTGTGGCTACAAATCATCACGCAGAACAAGTTATTTCACCGGCTGGCATTCACCCTGCAGGGTATCATTGTCAATATACAGGCCGCACTCTGGCTACAGAAAGGCAGCGAAGCAGCAGAAATATTAGTGACCTGCGCTCAGTTGTGGATCATGATGTACGCCCTGCTGTCCCTGTTTTCCCTGCTGGACGTTATTCTCAATCTGTCGCAAAAACTCCCTGCCGCATCGCAATTACCGCTAAAAGGCATATTCCAGGGCATCAAACTCATCAGCGCAATTCTCGTCGGAATATTGATGATTTCCCTGCTGATTGGTCAGTCACCGGCAATACTGATAAGCGGTCTGGGCGCCATGGCCGCCGTGTTAATGCTGGTGTTTAAAGACCCTATTCTCGGTCTGGTTGCCGGAATACAACTTTCAGCCAACGATATGTTGAAGTTGGGTGACTGGCTGGAAATGCCGAAATATGGTGCAGATGGCGCGGTTATCGATATTGGCTTAACCACCGTGAAAGTGCGCAACTGGGATAACACCATCACCACTATCCCCACCTGGTCCCTGGTATCAGACTCTTTTAAAAACTGGAGTGGAATGTCAGCTTCCGGTGGTCGGCGAATTAAACGCAGCATCAGCATTGATGCCACAAGTATCCATTTTCTTGATGAGGATGAGCGTCAGCGGTTGCATAAAGCCCACCTGCTGAAACCGTATTTAACCGCACGTCACCAGGAAATAGACGAGTGGAATCAGCAGTTAGATGCGCCTGAATCGGTGTTGAATCACCGCCGGATGACCAATATTGGTACCTTCCGCGCTTATCTGAACGAGTATTTGCGTCATCATCCGCGTATTCGCAAAGATATGACGTTAATGGTGCGCCAGCTTGCGCCGGACGATCATGGTTTACCGATCGAAATTTATGCCTTTACCAATACGGTGGTCTGGCTTGAATATGAAAGTATTCAGGCTGATATCTTCGACCATATATTTGCCGTAGTCGAAGAGTTTGGCTTGCGCATTCATCAGTCGCCTACCGGAAACGATATTCGTGCGCTGTCTGGCGCGTTTCAGCGATAAAGCTCAGGTACTGGCGCGTGAAATATAGCGCCAGTCCATCATCACCCTTTCCGTCTGCGCGTCAGGATTTTCTATTTTATTCAGCAATAATCCTACCGCTTTGCGGCCTATATCCCGTGAGGGCTGCTCAATGGTCGAAAGCTGTGGAGAAACCATTTCTGCCAGTTCCGTACCGTCGAAACCAACAACGGCGATATCCTGCGGGATCTGTAATCCGGCATCGAAAATAGCGCGCATCGCACCAGCGGCTAGCGTGTCCGATACGGCAAACACCGCGTCGGGTTTCACCTCTGCGGCAAGTAGTGTTTTCATCGCCGCAATTCCTGCACTGGAACTTAATTCACTGGCATATTCCACAGCCTGATATTCAAGCGACAGCGCATGCAGCGCCGCTTTATAGCCGCGTTCGCGCAAACGAGCATATTTATAACTCAGGTCATGATTGATTAAGGCAATTCGTCGGTAGCCCTTATCCACCAGGTGAGATATGACCGACTGCGCAGCGTCAACATCGTTAATCCCCACGCAGGAAACCGCGCCTTTGTCAGCATATTCCGCGCACTGAACCCAGGGCGCGTCGCCAATCAGCGTAGTCAGTTCCGGTAATTTTGAGAATGCATCCATGGTGATAATGCCATCAACAATTTTCCCCGACAGGAGCTTCAACGCCGATTTTGAGCGGGCTGTATCCGAGCCGGAATTACACAGTAAAATGCGATAGCCATTCTTCTCCGCCTCCTCTTCAATGCCTTTAACAACCTCTGCACAAAAAGGATTGGCGATGTTGGAAACCATCACCAGAATCATCGAACTACGTGCCGTACGCAGCTGACGCGCCAGCAGGTTGGGCTGATAATTGCTTTCTTTAATAGCCTGTAGCACGCGCTCGCGATTTTTGGCTTTGACGGTATCACTGTGATTCAGCACACGCGATACCGTCGCCACCGACACACCGGCAAGCTGGGCGATTTTTTGAATAGACATAACGACGACACATCCTGCGGTTTACGCTTTGCGTTGAGGCTACCATAAAATCGCCGACTGGCGAACCGGATGCGTGTTTAGCGCTGTACTGATATCCAACGCTGCTGCTGATGGCTTTTTATAATTGCATCAATAATATACATCACATCCGCACCGTCAGAAAAAGACGCAAATCGACGCTCCGCCGTCGCGGGCATTTTGCCTGCCAACACCGCCTGATAAAACTGCTGCATCATATTCTTGAACGCATCCGGCCAGCCCTCAATATGCCCACCCGGAAAGTGCGCACTGGCAGCAACATCCGCATTCATCAATCCTGGGTCGTCCGTCAGGATCTGGTTCGCCTGCTGACGGTGCCCGACCCAAAGCTGTTGCGGCGTTTCCTGATCCCAGTGCAGTGAACAGTGGCTACCGTTAATTTCAAAGCTCAGGTGATTCTTGCGCCCGGCACTCACCTGCGAAACGCTAAAGCAGCCTTTGCTGCCATCATCAAAACGTACCAGCACCGACCCACGATCTTCTGTCGTAACCGCTTTTTCCTCAAATTGCACATCAGCCGTTTGCTGGCCAAACGTAGCGTTACTGGCAATGCTGGCTTTACGTACCGGCCAGACGATAGCCAAATCGGCCATCACCTCGACAATACGTTTTCCAGTCACGAATTGCACCGTATCGCACCAGTGCGAACCGATATCCGCTACCGCCCGTGAATCGCCGCCCTGTGCGGCATCGACCCGCCAGTTGTAGTCAGTCTCCAGCAGCATCCAGTCCTGCAGATAGCTCCCCTGTACGGCAAACAGACTACCCACGCTGCCGCTTCTGACCATACTGGCCGCCTGCTGCACCATTGCAAACTGGCGATAGACAAAGCTCACGCCGTGCACCACTCCAGCCTGCTGCGCCAGCGTTTCCAGTTCACGAGCCTCATCCGGCGTCATACATAGCGGCTTTTCTGAAAACACGTGCAGACCCGCGCGTAAAATCTGCCGATTGATGTCAGCATGCAGATGATTCGGCGTACAGTTATGCACTACCTGTAGTCCTGGATGCGCCAGCAGCGCTTCAACGCTACCGTACGCATGAGGAATATGAAGAGCATCTGCGCGTTCCAGGGCAACCGCCAGCGAGCTATCACAGAGCGCCACCACGTTCACACCGCCGAGTCGACGCAACGCCTCAATATGTGCAGGCCCAATAAATCCGCTGCCAATAATGCCAACCTGTATCATTTGCGTACCTCATCGCCAGCGGCGAAATCATCAAATGCACGTGCAGAAACCGGAATAACATGGCGGCGTATAAAATCACTCCCCTCACGCGCCCCGGTTTGCGCGTCTTTCAGGCAACACTCCCATTCCAGCACCGCCCAGCCAGGGAAATCATATTGTGTGAGCTTGCTGAAGATCGTTTTGAAATCGACCTGCCCGTCCCCCAAAGAACGGAAGCGCCCGGCGCGATCGAGCCACGGCTGATAACCGCCATAGACACCGCTGCGGCTACTGGCATGGTACTCAGCGTCCTTGACGTGGAACGCTTTAATACGCGAGTGATAGACATCGATAAACCCAAGATAATCCATCTGCTGCAATAACAGATGGCTCGGGTCATAGAGAATGTTGCAGCGAGGATGATTATCAACCAGCGCAAGAAAACGCTCGAACGTCACGCCATCGTGCAGATCTTCGCCGGGATGGATCTCAAAGCAAACATCCACCCCATGGTGATCAAAGCGATCGAGAATCGGTCTCCAGCGGCGCGCCAGCTCCAGAAAAGCCTCTTCAAAGCGCTGACGATTATGCGGTGGCCACGGATAAAAGAAAGGCCAGGCAAGCGAACCTGAAAACGTGGCATGTGCCGTCAGCCCCAGTCTTTGCGAAGCCGCAGCGGCCTGGTGTAAGGTTTCGATGGCCCATGCCTGTCTGGCCTGCGGATTAGCGCGTACAGACGGCGGAGCAAATCCGTCAAAAGCGTCATCGTAAGCCGGATGGACGGCAACCAGTTGACCTTCAAGATGGGTCGATAATTCGCTAATCACTAACCCATATCCGGCCAGCATCCCGCGAATATCATCACAATAAGCCTGACTTACAGCAGCTTGTTCGACATCAAACAGCGACTTGTGATTACACGGGATTTGTAATGCCTTATAGCCCAGCTCCGCCGCCCATTTTGCCACGCCTTCCAGGGTGTTAAATGGCGGGCGATCCCCAATAAATTGCGCCAGAAAAATGCCAGGCCCCTTGATGGTTTTCATAACCCCTCCTGAAAATTATGCCTGCTCTTTGTCGTCATACTTGAAAGAGAAAAGGAAAATCACGGCAATCACTGCGGCAGCGACTGCCGGGATCCACCAAAATGTGGTCCACGCCTGAGGCACGGTTTGCCCCGCCACCAGCCGGTTGTAAAGTGCGCCTGAAATTTGCGAGCCCAGCAGCATACCGATCCCATAGGTAAACATGACGATCATGCTTTGTGCCTGACCTTTTACTTTTTCCCCGGCGATACGATCGGTGTAAATAAAGCCGACCACGAAGAAGAAGTCGTAGCACACGCCGTGCAGCAGAATGCCGAGATACAGCAGGAATCGGCCCTCTTCGCTGATGCCGAGGGCAAAGAAGGCATAACGCACGAACCAGGCGCACATCCCGATTAACAGCATGTATTTCACGCCCAAACGTCTGAACAGTAACGGGATCACCAGCATGAAGAATATTTCAGACATCTGACCAAACGACATCGCCGTACTGACGTCGCCGACGCCCGCATCAGCAAGAAACGACGCGGTATACGCGTAATAGGTTCCCAACGGTACAGAGATAAGCGTCGCGCAGAGCGAGAAGACAAAAAAGTGACGGACCTTGAGTAAGGCAAAAGCATCCGCACAAAACAGATCGCGAACTTTTACCGGCAGTCCTTTCGCCGGTGCAGGCGTGTTGGGCAGCGTCAGGCTGTAGAGCGCCAGAATCACAGAGATAATCGCCGCCAGCGTAAAGATACCGGTGGTGTCCGAAATTCCGGTTACACCGATAAAGATCCCCGCGACAATCCAGCCAATGGTGCCAAACACCCGCACCACCGGGAAGGTTTTGTCCTTATCCGACAGGCTATGAAAAGCAATATTGTTGGTAAGCGCCAGCGTAGGCATGTAGCACAACGTGTAGCCAAACAGCAGACCAATCAACAGTGCACCGTTTTGCGCCACCAATGCCTGCGGAACAAACCACAGGATTGCCGCGCCAGCAAGGTGCATCACCGCCATCACCTTTTGCGAGGCAAAAAAGCGGTCTACCAGCATCCCTAAGACGAATGGCGACAGAATAGAGGCAATGGGCCCGGCTGAAAACGCATCGCCAATCAACAGCGACATGTTGTGCTGGCTCATCACCAGCCCCAGCGTGACGGACCAACTTCCCCAGATAAAGAACTGTAAGAACATCATTAGCGACAGCCGGGGCACCAGCAGCCGGTACTGTACGCTCTGTTTTCCACTACTTTCGGTTGTTGACACCATTTTTTGCCCCACCCTTAAAAAGTAATCGATTACAAATTAGATTCAATAGAAAAGTAATCGATTACAAAATAAAGATCCTGTCAGCAGCAGCAAAATTGCGAGAACGGTCACGATAAATGTTGAGTGAGGATCCGATCCCATCCTGACGATGGGATCGGTAATAACAAGATCGGTAGAAACTTAGCGGGACTTACGACGCAGCAGTTTGAAGGCAACAAACAGGAACAGGATCCACACCGGTAGCAGGATAGCTGACAGGCGCATCTCATCCATCGTACACATCAGCACCAGAATCATGCCAAGGAAAGCAATACACAGGTAGTTCCCTGCCGGATACAGCAGCGCTTTAAACTGCGTGTCACGTCCCTTACGACGCATCGCCGCCCGGAATCGCAGATGTGCCAGGCAGATCATAATCCAGTTCAGCAGCAGCGTCGCCACCACCAGCGCCATCAGCAGGCTAAAGGCCTTTTGCGGCAGCACATAGTTGATGAGTACCACCAGCGACGTAATAGCACCGGAAAGGATCAGTGAGTTCACCGGTACGCCGCGACGGCTGACGCGGGTTAAGAACTTCGGCGCGTTACCCTGAACCGAAAGACCAAACAGCATGCGGCTGTTAGAGTAGACGCCACTGTTATACACCGACAGTGAAGCCACCAGGATGACAAAGTTCAGTGCAGAAGCCACTACGTTGCTGTCGAGATTATGGAAAATCATCACAAACGGGCTGCTATTGGATTTCACTTCCACCCACGGGTACAGCGCCAACAGCACCACCAGAGAACCGATATAAAACAGCAGAATACGGTACACCACCTGGTTTACCGCCTTTGGAATGCTTTTCTGCGGATCCTGCGCTTCCGCGGCAGTAATCCCGATAAGCTCCAGCCCACCAAAGGAGAACATAATCACTGCCAGCGACAGAATTAATCCGTTCCAGCCGGTAGCAAAAAAGCCGTTGTAACGCCACAAGTTATCGATGCTTGCATGTTCCCCGCCGTTACCGGAAAACAGCATCCACACGCCAAAACCAATCATGCCGATAATGGCCAGTACTTTAATCAGCGCAAACCAGAATTCCGTTTCGCCATACAGACGTACGTTGACCAGATTGACGGCGTTGATGATCACGAAGAATGCCGCGGCCCAAATCCAGGTTGGAACATCGGGCAACCAGTACTGCATGTAGATCCCTGCCGCTGTCAGTTCTGCCATGCCGACCAGCACAAACATCACCCAGTAGTTCCAGCCGGACAGAAAACCCGCGAACGGTCCCCAGTATTTATAGGCAAAATGGGCAAACGATCCGGAAACGGGTTCTTCGACCACCATTTCGCCCAGTTGACGCATAATCAAAAAAGCGATGATCCCGGCAACGCCGTAACCCAGTAACACCGCAGGTCCCGCCATCTGAATAGCCGGGCCAATGCCCAAAAACAGGCCGGTACCAATTGCGCCGCCCAGCGCAATTAACTGAATATGGCGGTTTTGCAACCCTCGTTGAAGCGTCGGCTCGTTCGTCGACGCGGCATCAGACACGCTGGTGTCAGATGCAGTTGACGCGTTTTTCACGCCCTTCCCCTGTGTGGTTTTTATTGAAGGGGCTTCTTTTAACATTTCAACCTGGTTGTCGCAAGGCGCAATCGATTGGATACGCCGGGCTTCCTTGCCCAACGCACCGAGGCTCGGGAGAAAAACAATAGAAAGAAGGCGAGCTGTTATTGTTTATTCAGGTCAATACGTACCACGTTATCTGGCGCAGATGTAGAGTGGTCTTTATTAAATTTCTGTTTCACGGTGACAAACAGGGTTTGCCCATCCGCCGAGAGCAGCAAGCTGTTAGGGTTTGGTGGTAAATCCCAGCTTTTCTTCACGCTGTAATCGGTCGCATTCAGGCTGAGCAATTTCCCTGAATCACGCTGGGTAATATAGATTTCGTTGCGTTTTGCGTTAAATTTCACCGCCAGCGAATCACCCACATCCAATTTTTTCAGCAGCTTACCGGTATGGATATCCAGCACCAGGGTAGTCTTCGCTTTCGAGTTGTCGGTGACAAACAGGCGACCCGTTTGTGCGTCCTCCGCCATATTCAGCAACAGCGCAGGTTGTTCTCCCAGCGGTTGCCAGCGTTTTTCTACGCGCTGATTACGCGGGTTGATAACAAGAATTTCACCGCCGCCGTTAGCTGCATAAATTCGCTGCGTCACTTCTGAATAATGCAGTCCGGTCATCCATTTACCCGTATTTTTAATGCGGGTTTTTAGCTTCAGGGTTTCAGCGTCAACCACCCAAATCACCGCTGGATCCGCCACGGCACCAATATAGAGCAAACCGTTATGCAGCAGCACCTGGCGCGCACCATACGGGAAACCTTCTGGGTTACGTTCCGGGAACAGTACGCGATTTTTCACTTTGCCGTCAGCGGTATTCAGCGCGCTCAGGCCACCATCCAGTGAGTTGGTGACATACACTGTTTTACCGTCCGGCGAGATAGCCATACCAAAGTTTTTCATATCGGTATGACTCAAGCCGAGCGTTTTAAGCGTTTTTGGATCCAGCTTGTAAACCACGCCGCCCTGCACATCTTTAAATCCTTCGGCGCTGGCAACGTACAACGCATCCCCTGCCGGGCTAAGCGCCATTTCATATAACCCATCCGCCAGCGCGCATTGTTGCACATCACTGACGGCAGGTTGCGCTGTTTTTTCCGTAACGCTGGCGTTGCTGGCTGGCGTGGTATGCGCCGCACAACCGCTTAACGCCGCAGCAATCAGCAATGCCAGCGCGGATGTTGTTTTTTTCATTGTCGGGATCCTTACCAGAAGTAATACAGGGAGTTAATAACAAAAGAGAATGAGAACTATACGCATTATCTTTACTGAATCAAGAATAATTACCCGAGAGTAAAAAACATGAAACAGAGGTTTGAAGATGCAGACAGGTGCGCGCGACTTCCGGTTTTTCATAATTACAGTGAATTATTCTGGACGAAAAGGCATCGCAGGCCACAGAATGCGCTTTACTGTTTTTCTAACATTTTCAAACGGGTGAACCTGTTGTACTTCAGCCACTCGTTTTTTAGCCAGGCCAGGCAACGACTGTCATGAATAAGATCATCAAACGACTGGAAATCGTCAAAAGCGCTATTGAACTGGAAGATGAGGAGATTATTTTCCAGCAGGTGGCGCATCTTAAAAATGAGCCTTTGTCAGTCGTACCAGGCACCATTGTGCAGGCGATCGAAGAACGACGCTTTGGTGATGCCCTGCGTGAAATCTCGGCCTGGCTGCAATCTCAACGGGCAGTCTCTACGTGGCAGGATCCCGCCATTGCCGCCAGTAAGCTGGAACTCAAAGCACTCGAAACACAGCTGCGTGACCTGATCGATAAGCGCAACACGCGCATTCAAATCCTCGATGATTTCAACGATCTGTATCACCTTCGTCTTGGACCGCTGATGAGCCGCATTCTCGAACTGCGTAAACAGCTCGCCGCCAGTGCCCAGCGCAAACAGGAAGCGGAGCGAAAACGCCGGGAAAAAGACTATCAATCCTGTCAGCACTATATTTCCCAGGCTGTTGATCAACTGGCCAGGCTCAAGCAGCACTGGATGAACCAGAATTCAGATTCGCGCGAATCGGTGGAAACACGCCAACGTATTCAGCAGCAAACTGAACTGATTACCGCCCTGCTGGCGGAGATTCGTGAGCTGGAAAACGACTTTTCTCGCCAGGACGACAGCGCAACCCGTCAGGCACAGGAAGAGGCCAGCCATGAATATGATGAATATCAGGAGCAGCAGCAGGATGCACAGCATCGTTTTAGCCGTGACCAGCGGCTTTCCTCTGATGAACGTAATGAGTTAAAACGCCTGTGGCGTCAGGCAAGCCGTCTTTGCCACCCGGACGTGGTAGCCGATGATCTGAAAGAGAAAGCGCATCAGATGATGGTGCAGCTTAACCAGGCGCGCCAAAATGCCGATCTTGCCACCGTCCGGGCGCTACTGACTCAATTGCAAAGCGGCCTCGAACCGATGATGGCCAGTGACCGATTGAACGATTTGCAGCATTTACGCAGCAAAATACAGCAGCTCAGAGAACAAATTAACGCGCTGCTCAAAGAGATTACCGAACTGGAAGCCGAAAACGCCTGGCGGCTTGCCACCTCCGTGACAGATAAAGAAGCCTACTTCTCCGATCAACAACGGGCGCTTACGGAAATCCGCAATACACTGGAACAGCAGGTACATCAGGTTGAACAGGAACTGTTGGCGGGCTAAGCCCTATCAGCAATAGCAATCAGAAAAAATAACCTCTTCAAGTGAGTTTTTAAAATTAAGCACAAAAAGCTAAAAATAGGATAATTCCCTAAAAACATCACAACGCTAAGAATTATCAACCTGGATACTCGAGTTTCAGGTCGATAACTGCAAATTTAGCGATATTTCTCTCTTCCCCTCGACGCCCCTTCTCTTTGTCCTGGTCTTGATTAAGAATTCTCCTACCCACCAGTAAGCCCATTAAGAAAAACGTATATCCATCTGAAATATAATGTTTTTCATGTAAATTCCCTCCAAAACAGATAGGAATACCCTGTCTTTATAGAAACCACTCAATCATTATTCATGCGATTCATAAGCGAAATCTATCAATCATTTACGCAGAGCTGAAATAAACGATTTATCTTAAATTTTAACAAAGTGTAATATCTACTTTAAGAATAGTTAATGATTCTAATAAATACAGAGAATATCTGTTTAATCTGGAATTAATAAGGATACGTTCACAGCACAGAACGTAATACGAGATTTAATTAACATTTCACGCGTCGCAAGAAACTCTTTTTTAACCTACAAAAAGAGGCGGCTGCTTGCACCAAAATTTCAAGGAGATCGTTATGTCAAAGGCTATTTTTTTGGGTGACTCAATTTACCCTTGGCTAGGCATGCGAGAAATCCTACGTGGCTCATCATTATATATTGATATCGCGTATTACTCCTCCCAGACGCTCTCTGCTGTCAAAATGCTTCCTTATGAAACGGATTGCATCATCATTAATCCTGACAAATCAGATTTTTTAAAATATGCCAGGATTATCCGCAACATGGCTTTACGACCTGTCACCAAAATTATTGTTTTGGCAGATGAAGCTACTTTTACTCTTTTTCAAACCGTTTGTGGGAAGAACATGCTGTTTCTTGATCAAGATGCCAGTCTTGATCGGCTACACCATGCCGTTACACGTATCACAAAAAACAATAACCAACAAAATATCAAAGCATTACACAACAAGATCACAGCAAACGAATTCAACGTAATGATGATGCTTGCACGAGGATGGTCACTGACACAAATCGCCGGGGCATCACAAAAAAGTGAAAAAACCATCGGGGCGTACAAAAGCAATATTGCCAGAAAACTCGGCAAAAATAACACCCGGCTCAAGTACACCATTTCTCACTATAGCCAGCCGTAACTGACTTATTTAAGGACAATTATCACGGTTATTATTTAAAAAAAGTTTTCTTTCGACTCGCTTTTTAATTCCGCATCGCACGGAAGGAAACCCTATTCCCAAAAATCGATTACCGGGTAGCACATCCGCGTGCCAACCATAGCCAACAACTCAATGTATTAACACATGCATAACAGGAATGTAGACGAGGGTTATATATGAACAAAGTTTACAGCATTATTTGGAACGCGGCGCTCGGTATCTGGGTGGTCGTTTCTGAATTAACCAAAGGAAAGAAAAAAAGCAGCTCGCGCAAAACTGTTGCGGTATTAGCAGCGGGTGCATTAAGCGCTGCTTCAATGCAGGTTTCCGCTGATCCGATTATCGATATCGGTGATCACAATATTTTCACCGACTACCAGGCAGGTATTTCCGTTGGGGATTATGCGGGTATCCACGACTACGGATTCTTATATAAAGATATCACTGCTGGTCAGGCGCTCAATATCAGCGGTGCGATCCCAACGATCAGTCCGGGTCAAAGTGGCGTTGTTGAATCAACGACCATCAGAGAGCTGCTGCAAACAAACAAAATCACTCTTAAGGCCACCAGCCCTGACCAGAGCGTAAAAACGATTACTAATGCTGAAGAGCTGGCGGAATACCTGACGTACAACCGGTCGTCGACGCCTTCACAGAGCACAGAATTCTCTATTAACGACCCGGCATTTCCTGGTGAGCCAGCATCAATTAAAGTCTTTGATACCCAGGAGTTAAGTAGCTTTCTTACCGAATCACAGATCGGCGATTCGGTATTAAACACCTACGATCCAACGTTGTCTAAAATCTATAAACAATTTGGCATCGCGCTGGCGACAAATGGCTCCATAGCCAATCTGGATATTGGCAACGACACGCTCAATGTCCGTGACAAAGCCAATACTATCGAGTTGCTGGCTAAAGACTCCTCCTTGCTGGAGGCTCAGGACGCAGGTAGCCAGGTTAACTGGCAATCCGATAACTATATAAAATTTAACGCCGCCCCAGTTATCCCTGAAAAAACGTTCGCCGGTTCAGCACAAACCTCCGTGTTTGGCGATGATGTAACACTCATGTCCTACGGCTATGATGCAGACGGTAAAGTAGTCGAAACGGGTACGCGCACATTTAACATTACCAGCACGCAGGAGCTGGCCGATTTTAACGACTGGCTGTTGGGTAAAAGCAGCGACGCAGCAGAAAACCCTGAAGGGCAAAAGGTCAGTCAACTGCAGTTGTGGCTGGATGTTGAAAACGGTGATATCACAACCGTCACCGCCGCGCAGACAAAATACGCGGAGCTGATTGATGGCTTGATCAACTCCAGCAAGTCTTCAGACGTGCTTACCTGGGATTACGACGTCTGGACCGACGGCTTGTCGCATAGCAATAACGCGACCGCTGGCCGCGGTGAGCTGCATGCTATTTACGCCAACGGTGCAGGCACCTCCGGCACCCTGAACAAAGATGCGATTATTGCCGTTGACGGCAGTATTAACGGTGTCATGAAATCCCTTAATGGCGGGGTTATCACTAACCTTGGCGAGCTGAACGCATTACGCACGTCTACCGGGCAGAGTCTGGCGATTGGCATGCTGGCAAAAGACGCAACGGCAACCAACAACGGGATCATCAACTCCGGGCTGTTTATCGACAAAGACGGCAATCAAAACGTCAACAGCTATGGCGCATTTGGCATGCAGGGGCAAGGCGCCAGCCAGATAGCAAACAACGGCACCATTAACCAGGCGATCACCACCGATAACTTTGGTACCGCGTCGGCAGCCGATCCCTGGAGTAAGGATGAGCCAGATTCTTCGCTGACGCTGGCTATTGGCATGCAACTGTCTGACGAATCGCAAGGCGTCAACAACGGCGATATCAACGTCGTGGACGGGCGCAAAAACGGTGCATCCTTTGCCAAAGGCACGGCTTATGGCGTAGAAGTCGCCGGGAATGCCACTTTCACTAACGCTCAGGATGCCTCAATTTATCTTGGTCGCGACGCAAGCGATCCGTCTAAAGATGTCACGATGGCTGGCGGCTCTAGTCTGAGCGCCGGGATCATGACCAAAAGTGCCAAAGAGGTGATTAACAACGGTCTGATCACGCTGGGAACCGGGATACGCAACGCCGCGGGAATTCTGGTCGGGAATGCCACGGGCAACGTTCTCAATACCGGCAATATCGTGATCAATGGAGGTTCTGACGGGGGCAGCAGTAAAAACTACGGCATCTCCGTACGCGACAGCGGCGCGGAAAATAATCAGGAAATCCGCAACGACGGCAAGATTAACGTAAATGGCACCAACAACGTGGGGATCCACGTTAGCGCCAATAACAAAAATGCCGAAGTCACCACCAGCGCTGCGGGCTCTATCGTGGTGGACGGAGAAGGCGGCGTCGGTAACCGTAACTACGCTATTTGGGCTGAAGGTGGCAGCAGCGGCCAGGCAGTGGTCAACGTTTACTCCAACATTACGCTGGATAAAGCCGGTAACATCGGTGTGCACGTACGTGATAACGCCATCGCTAACGTTGACAGTCTGAGTAGCCCGACATTCAACAACACCGATCAGATTGGTTATTACCTGTTTGGTAAAGGCGCTACCGCCAACATTGGTCAGGCGGTGATGAATGACAATGGTCAGGATCGTACCACCATTTTCCGTATCGCCAATGGCGCATTGCTGGCCGGTAACACGACTAACCCGAAAGATCAGTCCAGTTCCAACCTTGATCTTACCCTCAACGGTAAGAATTCCGTGGGCGTTCTCGCCACCGGCGCTGGCAGTAGCGTAGATACCGGTGAAGCTACGTTTACCGTTAAGGGTAGCGACTCAGCGGCGCTGGTTATCGAAGGCGGCGCGAAAGGAACTATCAGCGATAAAACGACCATCAATTTAACCGGCGAAAGAACCGTTGCCGGGGTTGTGGATGGTCAGGCTCACCAGTTGAATGGTGACACGCAGGGTAATCCGACTAGCACCACCCTCACCTCCAACGCGAAGATTACCTCTGAAGCTAGCGGCAATGAGGTTATCGCCTATGTGGCGAGGAATCAGGGCAACCTGATCCTGGATACCAACTCGATTATTGATCTGGCCAGCGTCGACAGCATCGGCGTTGATGTTCAAAAAGACGGGAGCTTAACCAATAACTCCTCCAGCGCCCTGCATGTCAGCAACGGCATCGGTGTTAGGGCTTCAGGTACCAGCGCGCAGATTAATAAGCTGGGCAAAGTTCAGGTTGATGATGGTACTGCTGGGGTTCTGCTCACCCAAGGAGCCAGCCTGCTGATTAACGGTATTTCTGGCGACAGTATTACTACCGATGGCACCGCTGACGGTATTCGTCTGGCCGAAGGCGCTGGCGCTCTGTCCGCGCAAAATGTGGAGATCAGTGCAAAGGGTGACGGTGCTGGCATTCAAAACGATGCTAACAATAACAATATCCTGTTACGAAACGTCACCATAAACTCCAACGATGGCGCAGGCATCCGCACCAGCGTGGCGTTGACCATGACCGATAAAGACAGCGCTGGAAATATCCTCAACGTCAACGGGAAAGGTACCGGCTTTGCCTTTGAAAAACGCGATGGCAGCTCGGTATCGGGCGATCTGACCATCGGCAAAGGCTACACCATTGAGGTGCTGAACAGCGAAGGCAGCGGTATCCGCGCTAATACCAACGGTAATGTCACCACCAATGCCGACATTAACGTGCATAACGACGCAGGCGGTTCGGCGATCATCGCGAAAAACGTCAGCGCCTTGACCAACAGCGGCAAGATTATCTCTGCCAGCACCACCTCACCGGTTATTGACGCCAGCGGCGACAGCAGTAAAACCATTACCAACACGGGAACCCTGCAGGCCATCAACGACACGGCCGTGGCCATTCAGTCCGGCAAAGGCAATGACACCATTGATATCAGCGGCGGTGTAACCAGCGGCGTAATCAATACCGGCGAAGGTGCGGACATCTTTAACTGGCGTAGTGGCTCCTATGCGGGTGAAGTGAATTTCGCCGGTACTGGCGGTAACAATAAAGCCAACATCGGCAATGTGACGCTGGATAAAACACGCCACATCACTACTGAAGCAGGTAGCGGCAACGCCCTCACCTTCACCGATACAAAAGGTGCGAAGATTGGTACGCTGGCTAGCGACAACCTGACCACTGGCACCAACATCGGCACCGGCTGGGATTCGCTGACCATCAGCGGCTCAAACGCAGATGTCCGCGTCGTAGAAAACCTGACGCTGGCAAGCAAAACCATTGCCGTAAACAATGGCGCAACCCTGAGCACCGGCGACCACGTCGAGCCGACCAGTACTGCCGCAAGCATTGGAGATTACAATGTTACGACCCAGGGCACAGGCAGCCGGGTTATCTTCGATACCCAGGGTGATGCTTCCGCGGCGCAAATTTATCGCGGTATCATCAGCGGTGACGGGAAGTTCGAACGTGCGGCGGGCGGTACCACGATCTTCACCGCTAACAATACCTACACCGGCTCTACCACTATCGCTCAAACCGGTACGCTGCAGTTGGGTGACGGCGGAAATACAGGCCAAGTCAGCGCCGTGTCAGACATTATCGACAACGGCATATTGGCGATTAATCGCGCCAACACCGTGCTGCTCAACGGCGTGATCTCCGGTATTGGCGCGCTGCAGCAAATCGGCGGCGGCATTACCCGTCTGAACGGCAATAACACCTATACCGGCGACACCACCGTTACCAACGGCACGCTGCTGGTGAATGGCGATCAAAGCGCGGCGCGCGGTGCCACCACCGTTAGCGGCACGTCCACACTTGGCGGTAATGGCACTATCGGCGGCAACGTGCTGATGAACGATGCCACGACCCTCAGCGCCGGTGACGGTGGTGCGGGTACGTTATCCATTAACGGTAATCTGCAGCTTGGTAGCAAAACGACTTCCGCTTTCGAACTGGGTCAGGCCTATACGCCAGGCGGCGCGCTAAACGATCTGATTAACGTCGCGGGCGATCTGCAACTGGACGGGACTCTGGATGTCACCACTTCACAGGGCGGTAACTTCGGACCGGGCGTGTACCGTATCTATAACTACGGCGGCACGCTGGATAACCAGACACTGGAATTAGGCGCAATACCGGACAGTCAGGATAAGAGCAATATTTTTGTCCAGACCTCCATCGACAAACAGGTCAACCTGGTGAACGCCAACGGCGTTACCCTGCAGTTCTGGGACGGCGCAACCGTCAATCAGAGCCACGGCGCGTCGGGTATTGAAGGCGACAGCAAAATTGACGGTGGCGATGGCAAATGGATGGCAATCGGCAGCCAGGGTGATAACAACTGGACCACCGCAACCGGTGAAGGTAACGCCCCTTGGGCACAGAAGTCCTTCGCCGTCTTCACCACCAAAGGCGGTACAGTTACCGTGGACAACGCCGCGGGAGAAGTTAACTTCTCCGGGGCACAGTTTGATGCCGATGGCTATGTCGTTAAAGGCGATGCGCTTAACGCGTATGCCACCACTGAAAACGCGACCCACGCAGGCCAGACGCCGGGAACAGGCGAACTGCTGCTGCGCGTTGGCGCCGGTGGCGCGGGGCAAAACTATACCGCGACCATTGAGTCTGTTATCCGCGAAGCCAGTACTGCTGATAAGCTGACGCTGGTGAAAACCGACCTTGGCCGTCTGATCCTCAGCGGCGATAACGAGTATCGCGGCGGCACGCGCATTGATGGCGGCACGTTGCAGATCTCCTCCGACAGCAATCTCGGCCAGAGCGGAACTGACCTGGCAATCAATAACGGTTCAACGCTGCAACTGGGCGCGGACCTGACCAGCAATCGCACCATCGAGCTGGGAGCGAATGAGAACGCAGCTGTGTTCGATCTCAATTCGCACCACTTCACGCCAACCGGTGAGATTACCGGCGACGGTAAACTGAAAGTCACCAGCAGCTCTAGCGATGCGGGCAGCACCTTGTCGCTCGACCGCGCAAACAGCTACAAAGGCGACACAGAAATTGCCGGTACCGGAAACACCAACAATGTGACGGTCAACGTCAGCAAAACCGGAGCCTTTGGCAGTAACGAAAGCAGCACCGTGAATGTCAATAAGGGCGCGACGCTCAATGTCAGCGGGACAGATACCAGCCTGAAATCCCTGACCATGAACATCGCCGACAGCCTGTTAACGCTGGCAGATAACGTCACCGCAGCGAGCGCAATGCTGAACCTGACGGGCACGGCGAAAGCGGTGTTAACCAACAACGCCACCGCGGGCAACGCGACGGTTAACGTGTCAAAAGACAGTACTCTGGCGCTGGAAGAAGACGCCAGCGGCGGTAATGCCACCGTGAACAACAGCGGACTGATGACCTTTGCTGACCAGGCGATGGCAGAAAATACCGTCGTTAAAAACCTGGCGGGCGGTAAGGTCGATATCAGCGCAGTCGACAGCGCAACATCGATCGGCTCCTTGTCCGGCGCAGGTAATGTCGAATTGGGCAATAAAGAGCTGTCACTGGGTAATCTGCATCTTGATGACACCATCAGCGGCATTATCAGCGGCAACGACGGTAGCCTGGTGAAAATCGGTGACGGTACGTTAACGCTGACCGGCGACAATACTTACACCGGCACCACGGACGTCAATGAGGGCGTGCTGCTGGTCAACGGTAATCAGTCTGCGGCTACCGGCCAGGTGACGGTGAAATCCGGGGCAACGCTTGGCGGAAACGGAATTATTGGCGGCGCGGTTGATGTGCTGGACGACGCTCATATTACCGCAGGTGCGGCCATCAACAGCGTGGGTAAACTGACTACCGGTTCGCTGACGCTCAGTGATAACGCACAGCTGGATTATCAGTTTGGTCAGGCTTACACCCCGGGCGGTGCTTTCAACGACTTGATTGATGTAAATGGCGATCTGACGCTCGACGGTAAGCTCAACATTGAAACCTCACCGGGCGGCAGCTTTGATGTCGGCGTCTATCGCGTCATCAACTACACCGGCACATTGACCAACAATGTGATGGATATTGCTAACGCGCCGGAAGCGGCTGACAGCCTGTACGTGCAGACATCGGTGAAAAATCAGGTCAACCTGGTCAACCACGCAGGACTAACGCTGCGCTTCTGGGACGGCACCGGCGGTGAGAATGGCGAGCTGAAAAACAACGGCGTCATCAACGGCGGCGACGGTATCTGGCAATCCAGCCAGGGTAACGACAACTGGACTACCGATGAATCAACGCCGGAAGGCGCGCTGAACGCACCGTTTACCGATGCCGCGTTTGCCGTCTTCCAGGGTGAAGCAGGCAACGTGACCGTCGATAACAGCAAAGGCGACGTCATCATCAGCGGCGCGCAGTTCGCCACCGATGGTTATCGCGTGGGTGGCGAAGCCATTACCACCGATACGGCCAACACCCTGATTCGCGTTGGCGATGGCACAGTAGACGGCGCCAACTACACCGCGACTATCGACAGCGTTATCCGCGGTACCGGCGGCCTGAATAAAGGCGATCTCGGTACCCTCATCCTCACGGGCGACAACACCTACAGCGGCGGAACGACCATCACCTCCGGGACGCTGCAGGTAGCGGGCGATACCAACCTGGGTGCGGCAGATACGGGAATTACCTTTAATGGCGGTACGCTGAAGTATGGCGAAGCGTTTGATACTGCCCGTCAGGTGACGCTGGAATCCGGCGGCGGGACATTCGACACCAACGGACATGACGTTTCTCTGCTGACTGAAGTCGAAGGTAACGGTCAACTGACCAAAACCGGTAAAGGCTCCCTCACCCTGACGCTGGATAACACCTACACCGGTGGCACCACCATCGAACAAGGCGTTTTACAGCTGGGTAACGGCGGTGATATCGGCAGCATTCAGGGGGATGTCGTTGATAACGGCGTACTCAACGTCAATCGTGGCGATACCCTGGCGCTGACCGGCAATATCAGTGGTAAAGGCCAGTTGCATCAGACCGGTAGCGGCATTACCGAGCTGCAAGGCGAAAACAGCTACAGCGGCGCGACGTTGATCGCCAACGGCGTGTTGCAAGCGGGTAATGCCAACACCCTGAGTAGCGCATCGCACCACTATGTGGTCGCAGACACCACGTTGAACACTCAGGGTTACAACCAAACGGTAGCGGGCCTGAGCAACGGTGGCGATGTCTCGCTCATCGGTCAGCAGACTGGCACAACCTTAACCGTCAAAGGGGATTACACCGGCGAAAAAGGGACTATCAACATGGCGGCTATCCAGAATGGTAGCGGCTCAGGCATTGCCGACCGTCTGATTATCGATGGCGGTAAAGCCAGCGGTAGCACGCTGCTGGATGTCGATGGTTCTGGTCTCGGCGCGCCGACCATTGGGGATGGTATCGAAGTGGTGACAGCGCTCAATGGCGCAACCACCACCGCACAAACGTCGCGGGATGCCTTCCATCTTGCCGCCGATCGTATGGCTGCAGGTGCGTTTGAGTACCAACTGCATGCGGGTAATGCTCAAGGCCTGGGTGAAAACTGGTATCTGAGAAGTGAATACCGTCCAGAAACCATGCTGTATTCTGGCCTCGCCAGCGTCGTACGTCAGGGTGATCTTAGCCTGTTGGGTAACATGCACCAACGTATGGGTGACGAGGTTAAACCGGGCATTGATGAAGACAATCGCGCGTGGGCAAGAATGATTGGCTACTCCGGTAAAACCAAACTGGATGACGCGGCCGGTACACAAACCAGCTCCCATACCATGGGCATTCAGGTCGGCGTTGATATGTATGCTAACGAAAGCTGGAAAGCCGGGATGTATACCAGCATCCTTGATATCGACAGCAACGTGAAAGGCACGAAGACAGGCAGCGATGGCAAAGGCGGTAACATCGACGACAACGCATTTTACGTCGGCGGCTATGCTACCTGGTTCTCGGGTGACGGTATGTATGTTGATAACGTCCTGCAGTACGGTAACCATAAATCCCGCCTGGAGGCGACCGGTAACAACGGCTCGTATACGGTCAGAGGCAACACGCTGACGGCGTCGACAGAGGTAGGTAAATCGTTCCGTTTAGGTGCCAGCGCATGGAGTCTGGAACCTCAGGCTCAGTTGATCTACCAGTACAGCGACTTTGATAACAGCACGCTGGATGGTGTGACACCAACGAAAGTGAAAATGGATACTGCGGATTCCTTTACCGCGCGTCTGGGCGTGCGTCTGGTCGCTGACTATGACACCAACCATGGCAAATTCCAGCCGTACGGCAGGGTAAACGTCTGGCAGGGTCTGGGTTCAAAAGACAAAACGCACTTTAGCAATGCGGTAGCCACCACCACGCTGGAATCTTCACAGCAGTACTCCAGCACTGAAGTTGCAGCCGGCCTGTCATGGTCCATCGACAGAAACCTGCAGGTCTACGGTGAGCTGGGTACGCAATTCAGCAACGGCGGCAGTAAATCGCAGGTAGAAGCGCCGGTCAATGCCTCTATCGGCTTTAAGAAATCGTTCTAAGCTGACATAAACTCACCAGCCCCCTGTTCTGCAGGGGGCTTTTTTTTGCCGTTCAAAGCCGCCTGATGCGCTACGCTTATCAGGCCTACAGACTTAACAGCAACGCGGAACAACTAAGGGGTTGGGAAACGTGAAAAGGAGGGATTAACGATTATATTGTGCTAAGAGTGAAGGGATCTCTTCTGCCAGCACCGGGGGAGAAATGAAAAAGCCTTGAATTTTGTCACAACCAATCTGCATCAACCGCTCCAGTTGGGACTGGGTTTCCACCCCTTCGGCAAGAACTTCAATGCCAAAATTATGCGCCAGTGAAATAATACCCTCAACAATCTTTGTTGATCGGGTGTCGGGCTCAATACCGGTGACAAATTCCTTATCAATTTTTAAGGTGTCAAAAGGATATTTCAACAGGTAATTAAGATTAGCATGGCCGGTTCCAAAATCATCAAGTGCAAGCTTGACCCCTATCGCCTTTAATTCCGTCATATTTTTAGCCGCAATCTGGCTGTCACACAGCGGTGACGTTTCCGTGACCTCTATTTGGCATCGATGGACCGGCAGTCCGGAAGTGGCAAGATTTTGTCTGACGCGTTGGGGTAGCAGAGGATCGCAGAATTCAAGCGCGGAAATATTGACGGATAATACAATGGGGTCAGGCCAGGAAGTTGCAACATCCCACGGAGAGTGAGTAACCATATCTTCAATGGAAATAATATTGCCGCTATCTTCCAGTAAGGTAATAAAAACATCGGGAGAGATCATACCCATCTGAGGACTATTCCAACGCATTAATGCTTCAAATCCGCTTATACGCTGGGCATGCAAATTGAAAATAGGCTGATAAACCATATAAAGTTGACTGGTATTCAAAGCCTTTTCAAGCGCAGTTAGCACCTCATTGGAATTAAACATTCCCCTCTCCCTCTACAAATCATAAAATTAAAAACCAGTCAAAATCACTCCCAAATTGTATCTACTATTAGGTGTATTACATCAGAAAAGAATGGTCAGGTTAGGGTAAAAAAGACATACGATGGGTAAATCTGACAATTAACTTATTTAAATCAGAGGTATTGGTCAGGCCAAGCTTGGCGACGACTCTCATCTTATGTGCCTGAATCGTTTTATAGTTCAGGCTAACTAACTCAGAAATTTCTTTGGCTGTATAACCACTTACCAGTAAGTTCAGGATCTGCTGTTCTCTTTCGGTTAATCTCTTCTGCGAACGATACAGTCGGGGGTTCCATTTCCCGACTGATAATTTCGCCAATTGACCAAAATCGCGCAGTGAAGATTTTTCAGTCAAAACTATTGTTTTTTCGACATATAATAACTCTACGCATAATTTCGCCACCAAACTATCAGCAACAATCACCACGACGTTATTATAAAATTTGAATCGGTTTTTATTCAAAAACTGAACAATGTCTGAACACGCTTGTTCATTATCAATGATATTAAAAACCATGGTTTGATGCTGGCATAATGATGACTGATGCAACATATCCTCAAACTGGAATGTTTGTATCGGTACATGTTTGCTGGTCAGGTAGGCAAACATACCATTGCCCACAAAATTATCACTGCCACACATCAACATCCTGTTCACCGTTCCTTATAAGCTTCTAATCTTGTTACTCATTAAAAATTTAATAATGATTTTCTCGACTTCAGTCTCTTCACGACGATTTTTAAAGTCGAACTCACATGAGATCTGATGACAGGAATACAACTGGTTATCCTCATCAAATTCATTGATCGGGACGACATCGATCACTTTTAAGTCCAGTTGTAAACTGCCAAAGGTATCGAAATCCAGAGATGCATTTTTAATCACCGCATCTTTGTAAAGAAAACGGGCGTTTACATCTTTAACGATTAACGCACAACCACCCTGCGAGATATTTTTAATCTTGAGAGAGTAGTTTTCTCCATTTTTGTAACGACCAAAACAGAAAAAGTCATAACCCTTCAGGAATGAAAAACGCTGATTTTGTCTCTGCTGGGCAAAGAAAATCATATCCGGGATGAAGTAGGATAATCCTGCTTCCGCACCTGCTGACGAGGTTTGTTCGAACCTGGCAGTAAACTTTACAATCCCGCTTTCACTGTGCAGGATAAAGTATTGGACCTTTTCAGGAACAATGTCTCCGTGTCCGGAGATGACAAACCGTTCGAAATCAATCTTCTCTAACTGCGTGATAACGCTACTGTCTCCACACAGGATTTCCAGTTTCGTTTTCTTATGAAGCTCTTCACGAAGGATAGCGATGATTTCAAACTTGTCTTCCTTTGCTAAGCCAAAGCTCATTCTAAAACCCTTATTTCCATATTTAAGATATGTCCCGCCTTTGGTTACTCACAAAACGCGAGATCAGCATCCACCCCTGGTGCTTAATTACCATAGTGGATTCCATGTCAAACAGTTGGTTAAAAATTAAGTTTTTAACTATCTTTAGTCAGTTATTGATACGTAAAAACATTTAATCAGGATTAATTCTAGCTCAAGCCAGGCCTAAAACCACGCGAACTTGCGTACTGGCTATAACAAAAGCGAATAACAAAATTTTTAAAATGAGGTTTTGAGATAACAAATAGCAAGAATTGTACAGAAAAAAATAAAGCAATCATGATGGAGGGGCTACGCAACATGCGGGTTGGCGTGCTATCGCGGGGGATAAGAGAAGATGTTTACTGCACTCTATCATTAACTAAAATATAGCCCTGACTCGTTATGCTTCTAAATTGAATAATTGCAATTTATATATGCTTAATAAATTTACCTTAAGTCAGAAAAAAAGCCAGCATCCTGCTGGCCCGGTAAGTACCGAATCGAACTATAGTGGCTTGCTATCTTACAGAGGGCACAACGTTAAAAATTCAATACCGCTGCTTAATTATTGATCGGGATGAATCTGCGATAATCATCACTGCTCCCGCCAACATTAACGTATCTTTTAACACCAACCGCCCGGCGCCTGACAAGTACGGAAATCCGTGGTGTAAATCACCCAGCGGCATTACCCATGCTTCTGGAGTGGTTATTAAAAATGATAAGGTAACAATTGGTGTGGCAAATGCCAGAACGCCGCCAATTAATCCCAACCAACGGCTAACAGGATTAGCCAGCACCAGCAAAGCGATAAGAACTTCGACTACGCCCAGGCCATTTGAGAACGTATACGTGTTATTCGCTGTCTGCCATTCACGAGCCTGTGGTTTGAATTCACCTTCGTGGGTTAAATGTTGTTTGTATTCTTCTGGATGCTCATAAAAAAATGACATTACCGGACTATTGGCGACAAACGGCGTAATGCTGTCGGCTTCGTAAGGTACAAATTTTAATAAACCAATCCAGATAAAAACAATCGCGATACTCAGGCGAATCAAGGTTAATCCAACTCTATCGCCTTTGCCCAATATACGAAGATACTTTTCCATCCCGGCTCTCCTTACTTGTACAAAATTGCCGTTGCGTGAGTACTGCTATCAATGCGCATTGAGGTAATTTTCCAGGAAGTAGCATTCTTTTCCTGCGCCAGTTTCGCAATGGCATCTTCCACCACGGAAGGAGATCCAGACACGGCTGATACGCTAACGTGGGCAACCTCGGTTTGCGCTAACGCGGAAAATGTCACCGGAGCAGTCAGTAACGCAGTCATTAGTAACGTAGACTTAAACATGTTCATTTCTATTTCCATTAACGAGTTATTTCAGTGGGAATATAATAAAACATGTCACTTTATTTTATTTCATCCGTAACGCCAAAATAACTGTCAATTAGTATCAGGAATATAAAAAATAAATAAAAAAAAGCCCCACACGGGTGGGGCAAATATGCAGACTACGCTATTATCATTTTATGAGAGAAAAGAGATCGTTTAATGATTCGCTCATACTTGGATGGGTAAATATCTGGTCACGTAATGTGGTATAAGGTAACCCCGCATCCATAACCGTCTTGATGATATTAATCATTTCATGAGAATCCACGCACAGCAGCGACACGCCTAATATTTGTTTCGTTTCGCTATCCACCACCGCTTTAAGAACACCACGCGTATCATTCATCACCCGCGCTCGCGGGATAGCCGCTACCGGCAACGTCACGACTTGCACCGCCGCACCGCTGGCGCGAGCCTGTTCTTCAGTCATTCCGACGCGGGAAAGCGGCGGCGTCATAAAGACGGAATACGGTACGTTTTGGCGATCGCCCGCGTTACGTAACCCCTCGCCTAGCAGGTTGTCACGCACAATACGGAAGTCATCCAGTGAGATATAGGTAAATTGTAATCCACCAGTGACATCGCCCATTGCCCAAATGTTATCTGCCGATGTACGCAAATATTTATTCACAACAATAGCACCACGATCGTTTACATCCACACCCGCTTTCTGCAATTGCAGGTTTTCTGTCGCCGGTTTGCGACCTGATGCTACCAACAGCGCATCCACCGTCTGGGCACCCTCCGGCATGTGCAGCTGTACTGCACCATCATGAGAGGAGACCGACTGCACGTTGGCATTGAGGATCAACTCGACGCCTTTGTCGCGTAAAATGTTGGCGATAGCGTCAGCAATATCCCGGTCCTCACGAGGCAAAAACTGCGGAGCTGCTTCATAAATAGTGACTTTGCTACCAAAGTTGGCAAACATCGATGCGAATTCAACGCCGATATACCCACCGCCCAAAATGCCCAGACGCTCTGGACGTTGCGTCAAATTCAACAGCCCGGTGCTGTCAAATACGCCAGGTGTCGTGGTTAATCCCTCAACGTTTGGAATCGTTGACTGGGCGCCAGTATTAATAAAGATTTTCTCGCCGCTCAGCTCAATCTCGCCTGTTGACTGCACGACTCGCACAGTATGGTTATCAACGAATTCAGCACGACCTTCAATCACATCCACGTTTTCCAGATCGGCAAGATTATGGAAATTTTTATCGCGCAGAAAACTGACAACAGAGGCCTTGCGTTGCATTGCTTCGGCAAAGTCATGCTGAAGTTCAGCATCATGTACCAGGGTTTTGGTTGGGATACAGCCGATGTTGATGCATGTCCCGCCATACATGGTGTTTGACTGTTCAATAATCGCTACCCGCCAACCCGTTTTGGCCAGTGTTGCCGCCAGCGTTTTACCCGCTTTGCCAAATCCAATAATAATCGCCTGATACTGATTCATGCTGTCTCTCCGCCAAGTCACTGTTCGTTTGATGAACTGAAATATAGCTCTAACTCTGCCGAAACAATGTATCCACAACTCGCAGATAACTGTCAGATCGTCTAAATTAGCCTTAAAGATGACTAACATTTCGAGAATGAATTATTACACTAACGCTTTGAAGGTATTAATATAATAATGAAATAAAGAGATAATATCGTTTCAATAAACGACAACAAAAAATGTTCAGGAGTCTCCATGGATGCCCTTAGCCGATTACTGATGCTTAACGACCCACAAGGCTCAATTGACCAAAACTGCCTACTGAGCAGGGACTGGCAACTGCCTCACGCAGCAGGTGAATTGTCCATTATCCGCTGGCATACGGTCACACAAGGGGCAGCCCAACTGGACATGCCCGATGGGACATCTTTTACTCTGCGGCCCGGTACTATCGTGATCCTGCCGCAAAACTCCGCACATCGGCTCTGCCAGTCTGGCGATGAACAAACACACATTGTTTGTGGCAGCCTTCGATTGCACGCTTCCTCACGCTATTTTTTAACTGCGTTACCGGAAGTATTGGTTCTGGCACCTGATGAAAATAGCCCTGTCAGCCATTGGCTCAAGGCCATGATTGCGTTGATGCAACAGGAATCCTTGAGTACTCTGCCAGGTTCCAGTGTAGTCTGCAGTCAACAATGCGCCACACTGTTCGCCTTAGCCGTTCGCGAATGGTTAACCAAGGCGACCCCCGTTCAGAACGTGTTAAATCTACTGCTTCATCCCAAACTAGGGGCTGTCGTCTTCATGATGCTGGAGTCACCGGCGTTTGCCTGGACCGTCGAAGAACTGGCGAAACGTGCGCATATGTCGCGGGCCAGCTTCGCGCAGCTATTTCGTGAAGTCTCAAACTCCACGCCGCTCGCAGTATTAACCACATTACGCCTGCAATTCGCTGCCCAGATGCTGTCTCGCGGGTCGCAGCCATTGGTTGTGGTGGCCGAGTCGGTGGGCTACGCCAGCGAATCGTCATTCCATAAAGTCTTTTTAAGGGAATTTGGCTGCACGCCGGGCGAGTACCGCAAACGCGTGAAGGCACTGGAGGTATAACGCGGCGCCTGCTTCGGCAACAAATCCGAATGCAGGCGCGCGCTTTAGAGCATTATTTTTGACCGCGGTGTCTGTGCAGCCACATCAGCTTATACGCAGCCGGAATAATGAATAGCGACAGCAATGGCGCGGTGATCATACCGCCAATCATCGGCGCGGCGATGCGGCTCATGACTTCTGAGCCTGCTCCCGTCCCCCACAAGATAGGTAACAGACCCGCGATAATCACCGCCACGGTCATCGCTTTTGGCCGCACGCGCAGCACGGCACCGTGATATAACGCTTCATCCAGCTTGTCCGCCGTAAAGGTTTGCGGATTTTCCAGCGCGGGTTCGGCTTCAATAGCGTGGCGCAAGTACATCAGCATCACCACGCCAAACTCCGCAGCAACACCTGCCAGGGCGATAAATCCGGTTCCGGTTGCGACCGACATATGGAAACCCATCCAGTAAAGGAACCAGATGCCGCCCACCAGCGCAAAAGGCACACTGGTGATAATTAGCAGCGCTTCGCCAAAGCGACGGAAGGCCAGATAAAGCAAGACGAAGATAATCATCAGCGTCATTGGCACCATCAACTTGAGCTTATGGCTGGCGCGCTCAAGCAGCTCGAATTGCCCCGAAAACGCCACGCTGGTCCCAGGCTTTAACTGGACCTTTTCAGCAATAGCCTTTTTCAGATCGTTCACCACTGAGACCATGTCACGATCTCGGGCGTCGATGTAAATCCAACTGGTTGGTCGCGCATCTTCGGTTTTCAGCATCGAAGGCCCCGAAACCACCGTCACATCGGCGACATCCGCCAGCGTAATTTGCTGTTTCATGGGCGTCAGAATCGGCAGATTACGCAATGCTTCCGGGCTATCACGATAGCTCTGCGCATAGCGCAGGTTGATAGGATAGCGTGCAATCCCTTCCACCGTTTCGCCCACCATTGCCCCTCCTACCGCTGAAGTGACAAACAGCTGCACAGCACCTACGGTCATGCCGTACCGGGCCGCTTTTTCACGATTAATATCTACGTTGAGATAGCGTCCGCCCACCAGACGCTCGGCCAGCGCCGAAGAGACACCCGGCACGGTTCTGGCCACCTCTTCAATTTGCTCCGCCGTGGCGTCGATATCTGCCAGAACATTACCCGACACCTTAATGCCAATTGGGCTTTTGATCCCCGTAGAGAGCATGTCGATACGGTTACGAATCGGCGGAACCCACAGATTCGCCAGCCCCGGCAAGCGTACGGTTTTGTCCAGCTCGGCGATGATTTTGTCCATCGTCATCCCCGGACGCCACTGGTCCTGCGGCTTCAGTTGGATCGTCGTTTCAACCATTTCCAGCGGCGCGGAGTCTGTTGCGGTTTCTGCCTTACCGGTTTTACCAAACACGCGCGCCACTTCCGGAACGGTCATGATCAGCTTGTCGGTTTTCTGCAGCATATCCGCTGCCTGCGCCGCTGAGATCCCCGGCAATGTCGAAGGCATATACAGCAGATCGCCTTCGTTAATCTGCGGCAGGAATTCACCACCGACTTTATTCAGCGGGTAGACAACCGTCAGTATTGAAAGCACCGCCACCAGAATGGTGGTCTTGGGCCAGTGCAACACCTTCAGCAACAACGGATGGTAAATACGGATCAGAAAACGGTTAAGCGGGTTGCTGCTTTCGGCCGGTATTTTTCCACGGATCCAGAATCCCATCAGGATCGGAATAACCACAATCGCCAGAAATGCCGCGCCTGCCATGGCATACGTTTTGGTGAACGCCAGCGGGCCAAACAGTCGCCCTTCTTGCCCCTCAAGCGTGAAAATGGGGATAAACGACAACGTGATGATCAACAGGCTGATGAACAATGCCGGGCCGACTTCTACCGAGGCGTCAGTAATAACCTTCCAGCGCGTTGCGTTATCGAGCTTTTCATTCGGATGCTGATGCCCCCACTCTTCCAGCCGCTTATGGGCGTTTTCAATCATCACGATTGCGGCATCAACCATCGCCCCGACGGCAATGGCAATTCCCCCTAGCGACATGATGTTGGCGTTCAAACCCTGGAAATGCATCACGATAAACGCGATACACAGCCCCAGCGGCAGGGAAATAATCGCCACCAGCGCCGAACGCAGATGCCACAAGAACAGTGCGCACACCAGCGCCACGACGATAAACTCTTCCAACAGCTTGTAGCTGAGGTTATCAATGGCGCGATCGATGAGCTGACTGCGATCGTATGTTGTAACTACCTCTACGCCTTCCGGCAGGCTGCTTTTCAGCGTATCGAGCTTGGCTTTAACGGCAGAGATCACCTCACGCGCATTTTTACCGGAACGCAGGATAACCACCCCGCCCGCGACTTCGCCTTCGCCATTCAGTTCGGCGATCCCACGGCGCATTTCCGGCCCAATCTGTACGCGCGCCACATCGCGCAGGTAAACAGGTACACCGTCGGCCCCTGTTTTCAGAACGATGTTATTGAAATCATCGAGCGTTTGCAGATATCCACTGGCGCGGACCATATATTCCGCTTCAGCCATCTCAACAGATGAGCCGCCCGCTTCCTGATTCGACGTATCCAGCGCCGATTTCACGTCCGCCAGGCTGATGCCATATTGCGTCAGCTTCATCGGATCGATAACGACCTGATACTGTTTAACCACGCCGCCTACCGAAGCGACCTCCGCCACGTTAGGAATCGTTTTTAACTCATACTTTAAAAACCAGTCCTGAAGAGAGCGTAATTCCGCCAGATCATGTTTCCCACTGCGATCCACCAGCGCGTACTCAAATATCCAGCCGACGCCCGTGGCGTCCGGTCCCATTTCCGCGCTAACGCCAGCCGGTAATTTTCCCTGAACCTGGTTGAGATACTCCAGTACGCGCGAGCGCGCCCAGTAAGGATCGGTACCATCTTCGAAAATGACGTACACGTAGGAATCACCAAACTGCGAGAAACCGCGCACGGTTTTCGCACCCGGTACCGACAGCATGGTGGTGGTCAGCGGGTAGGTCACCTGATTTTCAACAAGTTGCGGCGCCTGCCCCGGATAGCTGGTTTTGACGATCACCTGAACATCAGAGAGATCGGGCAGCGCATCAACCGGCGTATTGATGATGGTCCAGGTTCCCCAGACGCTAAGAAACAGCGCCCCCATCATCACCAGAAAACGGTTTGCCACCGAACGACGGATAATCCATTCAATCATTTATCATGTCCTCAGTGTGAATGGGTCGCCTGGGCTGGCATGGCGGCTGCGTCTTGCGCCTTACTGTTCTGGGCGCGCATACGGTCCAGTGCGCCAGAGATATTCGCTTCAGAATCAATCAGGAACAGGCCACTGGACACCACTTTTTCGCCTTCGGTCAGGCCGGAGCGGATAGCCGTCAGCCCCTGGGATTCATGGAATACCGCAACCTGTTTCGGCACAAATCGGCCTTCGTTATCAACGGTGATGACCCGCTGCTCGGTACCCGTATCAATCAGTGCTTTAGACGGGATCAGCAGCATTGGCTCGCTTTGTGTTTTCAGTTGCAGGTAAGCATTCATCCCGGGCTTGAGCGCCTCGTCGGGGTTATCGACCTGTAAACGGAGCTGGAGCGTACGCGTGGTAGCATCAACGCTTGGTAAGATACTCCACTTGCTGATGGTGAAAGGCTTATCCGGCCAGGCGGGCACGGTGATGGTAAATTGCGAGGCATCTTTAATCAGCCAGGCGATAGATTCCGGGACCGACGCGCTAACCCATACCGGGTCCATACCCTGAATTTTCGCGACCACATTGTCTTTGGAAATGTTCATACCGGTACGCAAATCGAATGCGGTGATCACCCCATCGATAGGCGCTTTCAGGGTAAAGCGAGTCTGAATTTTACGCGTCGATTTTAAGCGCTGGATATCTGCTTCAGGCATTCCAGCCAGACGTAATCTCTCCAGAATCCCTTCCACCTGCGTCGCGCTACCGCCCGTTTCCCGCAGCAATAAATATTCGCTCTGCGCCTCAACCCAATCAGGAATAGTCAGGTCGATCAGCGGCGAACCCTTCTTAATTTTGTCCCCCACGGTCAGCGGGTAAACCTTCTCGATAAAGCCCGCAGAGCGTGCCTGGACAATAACAAACTGGTATTCGTTATAACTAACGTTGGCCGGGAAAGTTTGCGCGTAGTGCAGTGGTCCACGACGCACTGGCTCTGTTTTCAGCCCCAGGTTCTGGGTCTGTGTAGGATCGATGCGCACGCCAGGCGATGACGCGTTCGCGGTCTCTTCATCGGCATATTTCGGGATCAGATCCATATCCATAAACGGCGATTTACCCGGTTTATCAAAGCGCGTGTTCGGATACATGGGGTCATACCAGAACAACACTTTTCTGGCTTCTTTTTGCTGAACTGGCCCGGCTACAGACGATATTTTTGCCGATGAATAATAAGTATAAACACCGACAGAAATAATCCCGCCGGCAATCATGCTACCGAGAATAAGCGCGGTATTTTTAATATTTAAAGACGCCATAGTGATTTCCATTGCGCGATAGTCTCACCCGCGTTCGCAAAAAACTCGGGCAAGAATAAAAGAGACCAGCGAGAACGTTATTTACTGATGTGAATATCGCGTAACACAGAGAGATTTCCCTGCTGAACAAACGTAAACGCGACCTTATCGCCTGGCTTAATATCATCAGCCTTCGTATCAGCAACCAGCGTAAAGCGCATCGTCATGGCCGGCCAGTTCACCGCTGGAATAGGGTCATGCTTAATCGTGATTTTTTTACTCTCCATATCAACAGCTTCAATCACCCCGGTAGCGCTAATGAGTTGTTCCTGTTGAGCCGCTGGCTGCATATTCATCATCTCGCCATGCTGATTTTCATTGGCCTGGGCGTTAAACATAACCACAGAGAAAAGGCTAAACAGTACGGCTTTGGCGGTAGTATTCATACATCATGCTCCTGAAAAGTTAATATTAAGGATTACTCCACCCAACCGCCGCCTAAGGCAGCAAACAGTTTAATTTCATTAACCTGTTGGGCGTAATTAAGATCGAGCAGCGATTGCCGCGTAGCGAATAAAGAACGTTCTGCGTCTAATACTTCGATATAGCTAACTGCGCCATTCTGATAAAGCGCTCTGGCGCGCTGTAGTGTGATTTGCAATGAATCCAGATAACGCTGCTGCCCACTAATTTGATCGGCAATGCTTTGGCGTAACACCAGTGCATCCGCCACTTCTTTAAACGCGTTCTGAATTTTTTGTTCGTAATTCACCACCGACTGCTGCTGGCGAATTTCGGCGAGATCGAGATTGGACTGATTACGTCCGGCGTTAAAAATTGGAATATCTATTTTGGGGACAAAATTCCACATGCCGCTGGAGGCATTAAATAAATTGGAAAGATCGCTACTGCTACTGGACACGGAACTGGTCAACGTTATCGACGGAAAAAATGCCGCCCGCGCAGCACCGATATTGGCATTTGCCGCCAATAATCCGTGCTCAGCTTCCATAATATCCGGGCGCTGCAACAGTATTTGCGACGAAAGCGATGGCGGCAGCGTTACCGGTTTAAGATCCCCACGGCTGCGCGCCTGGTCATCGGGTAATTTCCCGTATGTACCCAGCAACAGTTGCAGCGCGTTATTGGCCTGTGCCAACTCACCTTTACGCTTGGCAATTTCGCTACGCGTACTTTCAATCACGCCGCGCGCTTGTTCCAACGCCAGTACGTTGGTGCTACCGGTTATCAGTTGCTTCTCTACAAAAGCGTAAGAGCGCTGATAGTTTTGCAGCGTTTCTTCGGCAACTTGCAACTGCGCGTAAGCCAGACGCTGGTTGAAATAGCTTTGCGACACGTTGGAAATTAATAAGATATGCACCGCCCGACGCGCCTCTTCGCTGGCGAAGAAGTTCTGCCGTTCGGCTTCACTCATATTTTTAAGCCGCCCAAAGAAATCCAGGTCGAAACTGAGATTGAGTCCAGCTTCGAATTCACGATCGGTGCTGCTATCACCTTTTAATTTACCGCTGTAGGTACCGCTGGAGCCTGCCGTGATTTGCGGATAACGGTCAGCGTCCGTGACGCCATACTGCGCTCGCGCTTCCTGAACCTTCAGCGTCGCCATGCGTAAATCGCGGTTATTGATCAGCGCCTCACCAATCAACCCCTTCACCTGGTCGTCAACAAAAAAGGTTCGCCACCCCGTGTCCTGGTATTCACCAGGAGCCGACACCAGGGAATTCTGGCTTAAAGAAAATTGCTGTGGCACCGGCAAGGCCGGGCGCTGATAGTCCGGCGCCAATGAACAACCAGCGAGCACGAATATAGCGCTGAGAGTAAGAAGCTTAAATTTGCTCATAGTTCTTCTCGTCCTGACCGGACTGATGTCCCTAAAATAAGTAGGAATTTATAGTCTTGTACTTTAACGAAGTGACTCTGTTTAACCGGTGACAGGAAAATGACAAAACTGTCATTTTCCCAATAACAGATTGCTATCCGATCCCGCTTCCCTAGAATTGAAAGTCCGCACAACCAGTGCGAGAAGGAGAATGCGATGAAGGTTTTGATAGTCGAAGATGAGAAAAAAACCGGTGAATACCTGACGAAAGGCCTGACGGAAGCGGGTTTTGTTGTGGATTTAGCGGATAACGGCCTGAACGGGTATCACCTGGCGATGACCGGCGATTACGACCTGCTCATACTCGACATCATGCTGCCGGATGTAAACGGTTGGGATATCGTGCGGATGCTGCGTTCCGCCAACAAAGGAATGCCCATTCTTCTCCTCACCGCACTGGGTACCATTGAACATCGGGTTAAAGGTCTGGAATTAGGTGCTGATGATTACCTGGTTAAACCGTTTGCCTTCGCCGAACTGCTGGCACGGGTCAGAACGCTGCTGCGCCGGGGCGCTGCGGTGATTGTTGAAAGCCAGTTTCAGGTCGCGGATTTAATGGTCGATCTGGTCAGCAGGAAAGTCACCCGCAGCGGTACGCGCATCACCCTGACCAGCAAAGAGTTTACGCTGCTTGAGTTTTTCCTGCGCCATCAGGGGGAAGTTTTACCCCGCTCACTGATCGCCTCCCAGGTCTGGGATATGAATTTTGACAGCGATACTAATGCCATCGACGTCGCCGTTAAGCGTCTGCGCGCCAAAATTGATAACGATTTTGAGCCGAAACTGATTCAGACCGTGCGCGGTGTGGGATATATGCTTGAGGTTCCTGATGACCAGTAAACGATGGCGGCGCCCTTTTTCACTGGCGACACGACTGACCTTTTTTATCAGCCTAGCGACAATTGCTTCATTTTTCGCCTTTGCATGGATAATGATCCACTCCGTGAAAGTCCACTTCGCCGAGCAGGACATCAACGATTTACAAGAGATTAGCGCCACATTGGAGAGGATTATTAACCAACCCAACGAGCCAGAATCACGCCGCCTGGAAACGCTAAAAAATGTGGTGGCGGGTTATTCGAACGTCATTATTTCTCTGGAAGATAACAACCAAAAGGCCATTTTCCATTCGCCCAATGCGCCGGATCTCCGGCAGTTTATCGCCAGTGCAAGGCCGGATAAAAATGCTCATGCCAGCGATGTTTTTATTATCTCAGGCCCCACACTGCAAACCTCCAAACATATCCACGGACAGAAAACATCGTCTAACTGGCGAATGATTCGCCTGCCGGTAGGACAACTTGCCGATGGAAAACCAGCGTATACGCTGTATCTGGCATTATCGATCGACTTTCATCTGCACTATATTAACGATCTGAAAAACAAGCTGATTATGACAGCATCGCTGATTAGCATGATGATTGTTTTTATCGTGTTGTTCGCCGTATACAAAGGTCATGAACCGATTCGTAACGTCAGTCGTCGCATCCAAAATATCACCTCGAAAGATCTCGATGTACGCCTCGATCCGCAAGCTGTTCCTATTGAACTGGAACAACTGGTGAGTTCGTTTAATCATATGATCGAACGCATCGAAGACGTATTTAAACGCCAGTCGAACTTCTCAGCGGATATTGCCCATGAGATCCGCACGCCAATAACTAACCTCGTCACCCAAACGGAGATTGCACTCAGCCAGACCCGCAGCCAAAAAGAGCTGGAAGATGTGCTGTATTCCAATCTCGAAGAGTTTGGCCGTATGTCGAAGATGGTGAGTGATATGCTGTTTCTGGCGCAGGCGGATAACAATCAGCTGATCCCAGAAAAAAAAGCGCTCAATCTGGCTGATGAGGTCGGTAAAGTGTTCGACTTTTTCGAAGCCTGGGCTGAAGAGCGTGAGGTTGGTTTACGGTTTGAAGGACGCGCATGCTGGGTTTCAGGCGACCCATTAATGTTACGCCGGGCAATGAGTAATCTGCTGTCAAATGCCATGCGCTATACGCCAAAAGGCGAGTCGGTAACCGTGCGGGTGAAAGAGGCGGATGGCCAGGTGCAGATAGTCGTTGAGAATCCCGGAAACCCCATTCCCCCGCAACATCTTCCGCGACTCTTTGACCGCTTTTATCGAGTGGACCCTTCACGACAGCGTAAGGGCGAAGGCAGCGGCATTGGTCTGGCGATTGTGAAATCAATTGTGACTGCCCATCAAGGAAAAGTCTCGGTGACTTCCGACCCTCATGCCACTCGCTTTATTCTGACGCTACCCAAGCACGCGATTTAATTTATGGTGATGACGCTTATACCCGTCATCACCTGTTGTCTGACACAACCGTCATAATCCTGTCACGCCACTGACAGCCCCTATTAATTATACTTTCTTCCGTAAACCCAAACAGGAGAAATATGATGAATAAGATGTCCTCTTTTTTAGCTATCGCGTTTTTTATTTCAGCTGGCGTTAATGCGGCAGAAACACCAAAAATGCATCAGCAGGCCGCAATGGCTCATGAAATGATGAATAACAGCGACGCTCCTGCACATCAACAAATGGCACAAGCACACGCCGCGCAAGCAAATAATTCATCGTCAACACCAACCAATGCGCAATCATTTTCACAAATGAATGAACATGAAAAAGCGATGGTTGTTCACCAATCGGTAAACAACGGCCATTCATTTGCTCATGAGGTACAGGCCGAGCAGCACCGCGCGCAGATCTCCACTCAGGGGTAAAGACGAACTATATTGACAACGACATCCATAAATACGCGAAGTTTGAATATTGTGGACTACTCTCCCCACGCGGGCCTGTTTATATACAAGCCCGCGTCCCACTTCATCGTTAATGTCAATATTAATAATTCATTAAATCCTTCTTCTAAAAGTAAATACATCTTAGCTCTCTACCCGGATTGTATAAAATAAGTAAATGAACAGCTTATTATGTTGCGTATTACAGCATTCACCCCCCACCCTAATTATAAATTAGGATTCCCCCTGGTATGCTTCATTAATATTTAATGGGAGACTGCCGTCGTCGTAAACATGACAGTCAAAAAGTTCGCATTCCTATAAATAAATTTAATGATGATAGTGAGTAAAAAATGAATAAACGTCTGCTAACCCTCCTGGTCCTTGGCCTGACAACTGCCACAACAGCATGTGCAATTACCCCGGCAATGCAGAAAAAGTATGAACGTTCAGGTTGTACGCAGATGAGTGAACTCAATGGCTGCGATGTGAATAAATCCTATCAGTGGAACCGCGATCATGGCTTTATTGAGAACAGTAACGGCCAGCAGAATCGTCATCATCATGGTGAAAAACAGCAAAATACCACTAACACGGATAACCACGATAATGCCGGTATTGATGGCAAATTCAGCGGAAATTACGTGGCCAAATTTGCCAATGGTCAACGCAGCGTTGATATTCACGTCGAAGATTCCGGCGTTTACGTCAATGGTAATGAAGTGCGTGACGTAAATACCTATAAGGATACGATGACCTTCCGTGTCGGCTATGCCACCTATACGATTAAAACAAATGGTCGCGGTAGCTGGAATGACAGCGATGCAGGAAACGCAGGCAAAATTGTGCGTGAATAACGGATAACGCTAAAGAGCGCTGCGATCACAGCGCTCTCAAAAGCGATGTATTACAGTATGCCGTTTTAATACGGGAGTCAGGCATGGCTTTAACCCTCACAGTGCTGCTTGAAAACCGACGCGCTGCTGGCGCAGAAAAATCAATACTGGCCAAGCCTGGATTAAGTCTGTTAGTTCAGGATGAAACAACCACAATATTGTTTGATACCGGGCCGGATGGCAGCTTCATGCATAACGCTGCACAAATGGGCGTGGACCTGACCCAATTAACCGCCGTAGTGCTGTCGCACGGTCATTATGATCACTGCGGCGGCGTGCCGTGGCTTGCGGATAACAGCCGTATCATTTGCCATCCTCAACTGGCCTGCGAGCGTTACGCATCGATAACGGTTGCGGGAATACCACGAAAAATTAAAAAACTCTCGCGTGATAACAACTACTCTCGATTCATAATGGAATACACCCGCGAGCCGCTGGCTATCAGTGATCGTTTTTTGTGGTCCGGGGAAATCAGTGTCCCCACGCCACAGTCCTATGGCGTGATTAGCGAGAAAACACTCCAGCCAGATTACATCAGTGACGAAGGCGTATTGATCTATAAATCTGCACGCGGGTTAGTCATCATTACCGGTTGCGGGCATCGGGGAATAGAGAACATCGTACGCCATTGCCAGAAAATCACCGGGGTTACCAAAATTCACGCCCTGGTCGGTGGCTTTCATTTACGCTCCGCCTCCCCCGCTAAGCTATGGCGGACCCGACAATTTATTCAGCAACAGCAACCCGAAAAACTGCTCGGCTGTCATTGCACCGGTTCGTGGGGGCGATTGTGGCTACCGGGAACTGACGCCCCGGCAACGGGAGATGTGATAGTGCTGGCTGAGTAACAACAGTAAAACGTTGCCCAAACAGCAATAAAAAACGGGAGCCTTACGGCCCCCGTTTATCAGTCATCATTACATGGTGACAATTGCTGGCTCATCAAAGACGGTGAGTTTTGGCGCTTCACCGGTGTATTTTTCTGCGTATACCAGGCTGGTATTCCCGGCACAACCATTCGCCAGTCTTGAAGTCGGGATATCCGCCGTCAGCACGTTCGCGCCGCCATTTTTACAGATACCGTTTTCAATATCCGGCCATGCGCCTTCATGAATACAGATGATACCCGGTTTGATGCCGTCGCTGACGTGCGCCCCAACCAGAACCTGTCCACGAGCATTCCATACGCGGACCAGATCGCCCTCGGCAATCCCTCTGGCTTTTGCGTCATCCGGATGAATCGTCACCGGTTCACGATTGGCAATTGCGTACTCTTTACGTAGCGACGCGTAGTTCAGCTGGCTATGCAGACGATGTGCCGGGTGCGCCGTCAGTAGCTGCAGCTGATCTTTATCCGCAGTTCCTTTCCATTCATCCGGTTCAATCCAGGACGCATGCGGCGGACAGTCTTTATACTGATAGCCTTCAATCGTTTTCGAGTAGATTTCAATCTTGCCGCTCGGCGTTCCGAGTGCGTTCATCACCGGATCGCTGCGGAAATCCGCGTAGCGCACATATTTGTTATTCTTTTCATTCTCACGCATTTCGATCAGCTTATTCTGCTGCCAGAACGCGTTGAACTGAGGCATGGCAACACGCTGGGCGCGGGCGGCTTTTTGCGCGACGTCATAGAACTGCTTCAGCCACGCCATTTCGTCTTTGCCTTCGGTGTAGACAGCTTTCCCCCCCGGCTTGAGCATCTCAGCCAGATCGGCAAATACGTCAAAATCACTACGCGCTTCAAACTGCGGCTCAATGACCTGCTTCATCGGTACCAGATGCTGGTTACTGTAATCACCGGTCATGGTCAGATCGTTACGCTCAAACGAGGTGGTGATTGGCAGAACGATATCGGCGTGTTTGGCCGCAGCGGTCCAGTAGCATTCAGAGATGACAACCAGTTCAGGCTTCTGCCAGGCTTTGATTAAGCGGTTGGTATCCTGATGATGGGTAAAGTTAGCGCCGCCCGCCCACCAGATCATTTTGATATCCGGGAAGGTTTGCTCTTTACCGTTATGTTGATATTTGCCGCCTGGGTTTTCCAGCGCCTCGACAATTCTCGCTACCGGCAGGCTGGTCACCGCATCGGAAACCGCCCAGTCATTACCTGCCGATGACCCACCCTCAATTTTGGCGGAGATCGCCGGTAAGACTCCACCGATGCGCGTTGGATTACCGCCGTTGGAATAGTGATAAGAGAACCCGAAGCCGCCGCCTTCGGTACCAATTTGCCCCAGCATCGCCGCCAGAGTCACCAGCATCCAGTGTTTTTGCTCACCGTATTGCTGGCGCTGAATCCCCCAACCTGCCATGAGCATGGTTTTGTTGCTGGAGAAAATTTCCGCCAGCTTTTCCAGTTGCTCAGCAGGCACGCCACACACGCCAGATGCCCACTCGGCGGTTTTCTCTACTTTATCGCTCTTGCCGAGCAGGTACTCTTCAAACTGCGGATATCCGGTAGTGTATTTTTCCAGGAAGGCTTTGTCGTGAAGGTTTTTCTTCACCAGCGTATGGGCAATCCCTAACATCATTGCCACATCGGTCCCCATATGTGGCGCAATCCAGGTCGCATTATCACCAAAGAACTCGATAGTTTCAGAACGCATCGGATCGATGGCGATGACGCTTTTCCCTGATTTCTTCAGCAGATTAAAGTATTCGATCCCTTGTTCATCCGTGCTGCTCCAAGCAATCTTAAGGGTGTTGAGCGGGTTCATCCCCCACAGCACCACGACCTGACTGTGCTCAAGCACCATCGGCCAGGTGGTTTGCTGCTCATAGACCTCAACCGATCCCACAACATAAGGCATGATCACCTGCGCGGCACCGGTTGAATAATCTCCGGTATGCCCAGCGTAGCCACCGGCCATGCTCATATAACGTTGCAGTAAGGTTTGCGCCTTATGCAGAACGCCGCTGGATCGCCAGCCATAAGAACCGGCAAATATCGAAGCGGGACCATAGCTGCTGCGGATCCGGCTGTGCTGTTCATGAATGAGCTTCAGCGCCTGTTCCCAGCTGACCCGCACAAAGGGATCGTTACCGCGTTTGCCATCCGCTTTACCCGGGTTTTCCAGATAGCTTTTGCGCACCATCGGATACTTAACGCGGATATTGGTATGAACCTGATCTGGCGCGGTTTGCTGTAATGAGTTCGGCACCGTTTTCGGCAACGCACCTTTTGAGGAAACCACTTTTCCGTCTTTTACTTCCACGTATACCGCACCCCAACGTGCTGCCGTCAGGATTGCTCCGCCATTCTGGCCTTCGGCCCAGGCTGGCATTGGGATCACCGAAGAAATCGCCATTGTCCCGGTTGCCGCGCCAGCCGTCTTAATAAAGTCACGTCTTGTGAGTTTCATGATTTCTCCTGATTGATCGCTTATTTATTCATGTCTTTAGCGTTGTACTGGAAGTAACGGCTCAGGATATCCAGTTCGGTTTCACTGATATTGGTGCGAGCCCCCATCCCTTTGGCTACTGAAGGCCAGGCGTTGAGCGTGAAATGATTCGCCGGAATTGGCGCATGACAGCCTGCGCAGTACACATTGTCGAGTTTGCGCGCGTAATCCCACATAGGTTCACGGCTGGCGAGTGCGGAACCGCTCCATTCGCCCTGCAGCACGACATCTCGCCACGCATTGCCGTAGTCATCTTTTTTCCAGTCTGAGAGGATCTTCAGCGACTGTTGACCTTTTTCACTCAGGCTGGCAAGAATCAAACGCTGCCCTGCTGCGTAGTAAATAACCTGTTCACTTCCTTGCATCTGGCTACCGCGAATCTCGACCAGTCGCGCATTGTCCGTTGTTTTCAGGACCTGCATTTTGGTTGCCGGGTAAACAGTTCCCAGTTCGCCAAGCGCGGTGTTGCTTACAGCATAAAGTTCAGTTGCTGAAGCTGGGGTGGAGGCTGACTGCGCTTCAAGTCCTTTAAGCGCACTGTCATCCATTTTTATTTCAGGTGGGAAATGGGCGACGCCTTTATGGCAATCAATACAGGTTTGCTTTTCCGCGATGCCCATTTTGTGCATCTTCTGAGCATCCGCGCTTTGTGCGGCAAGATCCATGGCGTCCATACTGTGGCAGCTACGGCAGGTCGCAGAATCATTAGCCTTGAGCTGTGCCCAAACGGTTTGCGCCATCTCCAGACGGTGTTCTTCAAATTTTTCCGGGGTATCGATTTTTTTGGTTATGAACTGATGATAAACATCTTTTGAGGCCCGCAGCTTAGCCACCAGAAAATCCAGACCGCCCTCCGGGATATGACAGTCCGCGCACTCTGCGCGAATGCCTTTCTGATTCTGGAAGTGAACCGAGCCTGTATATTCTTCGTAGGGCGCCTGCATCGTATGGCAAGACAAACAGAATTCTGTACTCGAGGTTTTATGTAATGTCCATTGCCCTGCCAAAACAATAACTGCACCAAGAACAATGCACAGCAGCATCGTCCATAGGATAGTTTTATTTATTTTTCTCATCTTTTAATTCCATCAGACGAATACCCTTTTAGGGGTAGACAATAAATATCCTAAAGCAGCTATTTATTGATATTCATCAAGCACGGAGAGAAATTAGAATCAGCAAATGGGTAAGTTTGAAGAGGCTCGCATAATTAGTGAGAACGAAATGTAATTATTGTTTTTTCTTTAAAAACAGATTTTTAAACCACTTACCAAGTTTATACATCTGTAAAGTAAGATGATGTCAGAATAAAAAATTACGGAGTTCATAACGCTGTTGAAATTACCCCCTTAACGGCCATCGTTATATAATTAAATATACAATGGAAAATATAAAAAAGCACCCTTTTCTATTTCGAGATGGCAAGCATTAACGAGGGGACATCTCTTTTGGTTTTGCTGAGAAATACATTCAAGATAGGCTTACAGTACATACTGCTTAATGACACGCACTGATGCACACATCCTTGATCTGGTCACTTATTATACAGAAACAACTTTCGCTACACTCAGGGTAGAGGTAAAACAAACAGGAGGTAGTGAATATGTATCGCTCAATTCTGGTGCCCATTGATATCTCTGAAGCCGATCTCACTCGTCATGTTGTGCCGCAGGTCCAGGCGCATGCCAAAACCGCGAAGGTCCACTTTTTAGCCGTTATTCCTACCGTTCCGTTCTATGCCTCGCTGGGACTGGCCTACTCTACCGAATTTCCGGACAGAAGTGGTCTGCAGGCCAAGGCCAGCGAAAAACTCGAAGAAATTATTAAGCAGTTCAATATTCCTGCCGGCAGGACTCAAACCCACGTCGTTTACGGCCCGCCGAAGGATCAGATCCTCAAGCTGGCGGAGGCGGTTGACGCCGAGCTTATCGTCATCGCCTCACACAAACCGGGGTTTAGCACTTATTTACTGGGTTCAACGGCGGCAGCCGTAGTCCGCCACGCGAAATGCCCGGTGCTGGTTGTGCGGTGATAGGGTTAAAACGGGAGCGAATGTGCTCCCGTTTTTCTGTGGCTCAGGCCATCACTCAGTTCTGATGATCCAGCCTGACAAATGCCAGCAGCAGCTGGCTCAACGCACCGTAGAAACCAAAGTCATCATATCGGCGGCATTTAGCGGTGAACTCCGGTAACCAGCGTAACAGCCCCGCCAGCGTTTCTCTGCGCAACGCATCAATACGCTGACGGCTAACCCCTGGCTCACCAAGAGAAAAATGCAGATGGCTCAGCAGTTCGATAAAAATCGCCAGATGATCGGCTGATTCGCTAAACGTATCGCTTACCTGCATGCCCGCATCAGATAACAGTTGTTTAATGACCCCGTAGTTTGGCCCTTCTTCAAGATGAGCCGACGCATAGGGTAACGCGGCGTGTTTATCCGACATCAGGAACAGGCTGCAAAAATCAGCCGCCAGTTCCAGGGTAGCATCTTCACGTACCTTGAGCGCGGCAATTTTCGCTTCCAGCAAAAGAACATCGGCCTCAAGCGACGGTTCACCTTTGAGCACGGTGAACCACTCCGTCATTTCGCTGGACTGCAATTGCGCTAATCCCTCATCGTCACGCTCCCGGGAAAACATTTGCGCCAACCATGCATAAACACAGGCCATCTGTTCTGTCGTCAGGGAGGTGTGTTTCATCATGACGTCACCTTCTGTGCCGGGACATATTCGCACTGCGCCACCATTTTTATCGGGCCGCTGAACGCCGTCACGTTATCCACCTTACCGGTATATTTCTCAATTTCCACCAGCGTAGTATGCGCACTGGTCGCCTGCGCCAGCTGAGACGTGCCGATATCTAGGGTTAACACGTTCGGATTACCGTATTTACACAGCGCTCCGCTTTCTCCACCGTTATCAGGATCGTACCAGGCACCTTCATGGATGCGCGCCACGCCCGGCGAGTAGAGATCGGAGACAACCGCGCCGGCCAGCACTTGTCCACGCGCATTAAATACACGAACTATATCGCCGTTGCGGATCCCCCTGGCGCTGGCATCCTGCGGGTTAATAAACACCGGCTCTTTGCCACCTACCGCGTAATGCTTACGCAGCGCTTCGGACTCGCAGAGCTGTGAATGCAGACGGAAATCCGGGTGGACGGATTGCAGATGCAGCGGCCAACGCTGCGATCCAGGCCCACCGTGTGAACGTTCGATTTTCTCAAACCACATTGGATGCCCCTGACAATCGTCATATTGCATATCGGCAATAGTTTTCGAATAGATCTCGATCAAACCGCTCGGCGTCCCCAGAGGCTCAAGGTCGGGATCTTCGCGGAAGGCCTGATGACGGACAAACATCTGCGGATGTTCGAATTCAACGTACTCTTGCTGATTCCAGAAAACGTCGAAAGCCGGAAGATGAACACCGCGTCCCTTCCCTTGCTGGCTTCCTTCCTGCCAGATGCGCTTCAACCAGCCCATCTCATCCAACCCTTCTGTGAACGCTTCTTCACGGTTAAAGCGGCGGCAAAGATCGCGGAAAATATCGAAATCATTACGCGCTTCAAACTGCGGCTGCACCAGCTGCTTCATAGCGATAATGCCGCGGTTGGAGTGGTTGCCATATTGGTCGAGATCGTTACGTTCAAACTGGGTCGTCGCCGGTAATACGATATCGGCGAATCGACAGGTCGAAGTCCACTGATTGTCGATGGCGATAACGGTTTCCAGCTTGCGCCAGCCCTCAATAATACGGTTGATCTGCTGGTGACGATGGAAAGGGTTGGTCCCGGCAAAAACGCACATCTTCAACGGTGGCAGCTTGACGGTTTTACCGTTCCAGTTGATGCTCTTGCCCGGCTCCAGAATCGCATCGATAAAACGCGCGATCGGGATGGTACTGCTGTAGCCCTTATAATCGGTGCTGTCATGTACCGGTGGAACGGTGGTGGAACCAGAAAATCCGCTCAGGATAACGCCTTTACGCCCTGGGGTGCCCGCGCCGTTGTAGTGCCAGCCAAAGCCAAATCCCCCCCCGGGTAAGCCAATTTGCCCGAGCATTGAGGCCAGCACCACGATCATCCACGCCCACTGTTCCCCGTGCTGCATACGCTGCACGCACCAGCCAGCAATAATTTGCGTTCTGCCCCCCGCCATCTGCCGCGCCAGTTCACGGATTGTCTCAGCATCAATCCCGCAGATTTTTTCCGCCCACTGAGCATCTTTAGGCTGTCCGTCACTTTCTCCCAGCAGATAAGGCAGAAATTGCTCAAACCCAACGCAGTAGTTCTCGAGGAAATGCTTATCGTAGAGCTTCTCGGTATACAGCGTGTGTGCCAGCGCCAGCTGTAGCGGCACATCAGCCTGCGGATTCACGGCGATGTGCTTAACCTTGTCGCGGCCCAGGTAGTCGTGAGTCGAGGTAATGACCGGGTCAACGCTGATGACCGAAATCTCGCCCCGCGCCACTTTATCCTTCAGTTGCTCGTAGTATTCGTAGACATCATGATCTGGACACCACCAGTTCGCCTGCTGGTTTTTGATGAGGTCAGAACCCCACAGCACAATGGTTTTGCTGTTTTCGAGTACCAGTGGCCAGGAAGTCTGCTGCTCATATACCTCCATTGACCCGACTACACGCGGCAGGATCACCTGAGCGGCACCGGTGGAATAGTCGCCCCCCGTACTCACGCTGTTGCCATGCAGCGCAATGGCACGCGCCAGCATCCCGGAAGCATTGTGGAACATCCCGGTCGATTGCCAGCCGCTGGCCGTTAGCAGCGCGCTCGGACCATAAGTCTTCTGAATGCGCTCCAGCTCCTGATAGAAGAAATCCAGCGCTTCATCCCACGAAACGCGCACAAAGCGGTTATCTCCACGTTGTGAGGTATCGCTCTGATGGCGTTTACGCAACCAGTCCACGCGGACCATCGGGTAGCGAATACGCGCTCCACCGTGTACGTGATCCGGGAGTCCGGCGATCATTTTTGACGGGTATTTATCGCGCTCGAACGGCCTGGCTTCAATGAAACGACCGTCAACCACGGTGGCACGAATCGCCCCCCAGTGAGAACCGGTCAGAATCCCCTCTTTGACGCCTGCCCCCTGCACCTCTGCGGCATTAGCGCTACGCGGCGTGAGCAGCGAAGGCCCTAACATACCAGCTACGGTCAAGCCGCCCAGTTGCAGCAAAAAACGTCGGCGCGATGCCTGAAAGAGATCGTTATTTTTCATTGCTTTCTCCCTTATCGCCATGCGGCTTATCCGTAGTGTCAGAGGCATTCATCTGCAAATATTTCAGCAAGGTACGTTCTTCACGTTTATCCAGACTGGTAAATCCAATCATGCCGTTCAACGTGCCAATCCAACCGTTAGCATCAAAGTGTTCTTTCTCTGGTGCACCGTGGCATTGGTTACAGGTTCCGTTATAGAGCGAGTCGGCATAAGCCCAGATAGGTTTGATATCGTTAACCATATCGCCCTTCTGCATCCAGGCAGTGGCCTGCAATTTACTCCATGGCGTATTCGTTTCCGCAACGGTGGTTTGCTCCAGCGTCTTCACGTGCTGCTGGATGTCGCCACGAATGGAAGCCACAAAAATGCGCTTGCCCGGCAGTTGCGCCAACACGCGCTGACGCCCATTACTCTCGGTCCAGCCCACAATTTCAATTTGCAGCCAGTCACCGTCACGCTTTAACACTTTCACTTCAGAAGCGGGCAGCAGTGAACCTGCAGGTTCTTTATCACCTTTGGCGGCATAAATAGGTTTGATGTCCAGAGAGTAGAGCGTCTCGCCATCGTCGTTCGCCCTGGCGCGTAACTCATCAAACTGCTTGCGGAAACCGCTGCTCATATCGGGAAGCTGGTGTGCAATACCTTTATGGCAGTCGATACAGGATTGGTTGTCCTTGGCCGCAATCTTCATCTGGCGCGCAGCTTCAGGATGTTGTTTCGCGTGGTCCATCGCATCATAGTCATGACAAGAACGACAGGTCGCGGAGTTGTTCTCCTTCATTCGCGCCCATTCGCGCTCCGCCAGCTCAGCGCGTTTGGCTTCGAATTTCTCTGGAGTATCAATAGAGTGGGCAACAAAGGTTTGGTAAATATCGTTGCTGGCCTCCAGCTTACGTTTCACCATGCCTGGAATATCGGATGGAATGTGGCAGTCATGACATTCTGCGCGCACCCCGGAGGCATTCTGAAAATGCGCAGACTGTTTATATTCTTCGTAAACCGGCTGCATACTGTGGCAGCTCACGCAAAACTCGGTAGAACTCGTTAATTTAATACCAACGTGCGGCAAGACGATCAGCGCAATACCGACCACAATCCCGATAACGACCAGCGCCAACACTGACCAACGTGCGCTCGGTCTGAGCAGCGCCCTCCATAGTTTCCGCATAATAGCCCCTGTAATCTTATGGTTTAGTTACAGAGGATCTTATTTCTCAAATGTGAACAGCAACACTGGTCAGGATGAATGGCTTACGGCACAATGTGAACAGATATGAACAGAAAGAGAACACCATCAGGATGCCGCATCACATTGTCATTGTTGAAGATGAACCCGTTACCCAGGCGAGGTTACAGGCATATTTTGAACAGGAAGGTTATCATGTCTCTGTCACCGCCAGCGGAGCTGGTCTGCGTGAAATAATGTCACAACATCCTGTCGATCTCATTCTGTTGGATATCAACCTCCCGGACGAAAATGGCTTAATGCTGACCCGCGCCCTGCGCGAACGCTCAACGGTGGGGATCATTCTGGTGACAGGTCGTAGCGATCAAATTGACCGGATCGTTGGCCTGGAAATGGGCGCTGATGATTATGTCACCAAGCCACTGGAGCTACGTGAACTGGTGGTTCGGGTTAAAAATTTGCTCTGGCGTATCGATCTTGCCCGCCAGGCACAGCCGGAGACCAAAGATAACTGCTATCAGTTTGCCGGATACTGCCTGAATGTCTCCCGGCATACCCTGGAGCTGGGCGATGAGACGATCAAACTCACCCGCGCCGAGTATGAAATGCTGGTCGCCTTTGTCACCAATCCGGGGGAAATTCTCAGCCGCGAACGTTTACTGCGTATGCTTTCGGCACGACGGGTAGACAATCCAGACTTACGCACCGTAGATGTACTGATCCGCCGTTTGCGCCACAAGCTACGGGCTGATTTACTGGTGACACAGCACGGCGAAGGTTATTTTTTAGCGGCCGACGTGTACTGATACAGATAAACCGGACGGAACCCGCCAGGAGACAGCGAGCGTTGAACATGCTGGCTGTCGGCATTTTTCGGGGTGAGCACCAGGATCGGCGGACTGATATTTTCCGGTACCGGTTGCCCTTGTAGCACCCTGATCGCCTGTTGAATCGCCAGTTCACCTTGCCAGACCATCTGATCGCTGGCAGCCATAATGATTCTTTCGCGTTTAAGTCCGCGATACACCTGATGCGACAGGTAAAAAGAGACCACGGTTAGCGGCGTCCCCGGATTCCGCTTCTCTCCCATCGCCGCTTCCGCAGCAATTGCCGTACCGGCAACCACATCGACATCCGGGTGACGCTCAAGCATCTCCTGCAACAGGTTGCGCTGAACTTCAATATCATTATCCCCCAACGCCACATCCACGATGTTCACCTGACTAGCGGCAATCGCCTGACGGAATCCTGCCACCATTTCGCGGCTGCCTCCGGCGTCATCAGGTCCTGGCAATAGCAGAACCTTTAACGGTTTGCCGCCGCTCCACTTGACCAGATAGCGGCCCGGCTGGTACCCCATCTGGAACCACGGAACGCCGACCCGTGCTTTCACCGTCGGATCGTCTATCGCATTCACTACCTCAATGACCGGCAACGCGCCTACCTGCGCGGAAAGATCCGGGAAGGTCGTCGTGCTGCTACCCAGCAATATGGCATCTGCTCCCCATTGCTGGCACTGGGCGATTTGTGTTTTTTGCGTGGAGAACTGACGATACCCTCCCGCCTCTAACACCTTCAGACTTACTCCGTATTTTCTCGCCGCCTCAAGCATGCCGTAATTCACGGAAAGCCAATAGGAGTCTTTCAGGCTGGGATACAGCGCGCAAAGTTTCCAGACTTTGTTTGCAGTAACGTCCGATTGCACCTCCGGGACTGCCTGCTGCGTATCCTGCCAGCGCAGCAATGCGGACCCGGCCGCATAACTCAAACCGGGAAAAAGCGTGATTAACAGGAAAACCAATACGCGCATGATAGCCTCAACATTGATAAGGCTTTATCCTAGTTGCTTTCCTCTTTTGGACTCAACCTTTTTAATCTGTGGCGACCAGACAGTGAATTTATCTCTGACCAAACGACTGTGGATAGGCTTTGCGCTGATGGCGGCACTGACTCTCATCAGTACGCTGACAGGCTGGTATAACCTGCGTTTTGTCAGCCAGGTTGAGCAGGCCAATACCCAGGCGCTAATTCCAACCATGGATATGGCACGCCAGCTCAGCGAAGCCAGCGCCTGGGAACTGTTTTCCGCACAAAATCTGACCACCGCAGACAATGAAAATATGTGGCTGGCTCAGGGGAGAATGCTAACCGCCCAGAGTCTGAAAATAACCACATTACTCAAAACCCTTCGTGAACAGGGCTTTGATACTTCTGCCATTGAACAGCAGGAGAAAGAAATCGCCCGATCGTTAAGCCACCAGGGGGAGATGGTTGGCGAACGCCTGAAATTACGTGCTCAACAGCAACAACTCAGCCAGCAAATTATTGAGGCCACCGCTGACGTTGCCGAAATGGCACGCGGTCAGGCCAGTAATGCCGCCACGTCGGCGGGTGCGACACAGGCCAGCATTTACGATTTGATTGAGAGCCATCAGGGGCAGGCCGCTGAACACGCGCTGGACAGGCTCATCGATATCGATCTGGAATATTATAACCAGATGAATGAACTGCGCCTGAGTGCGCTACGCGTGCAGCAAATGGTGATGAATCTGGGGAATAACCAGGCGCAGAATAACCTGGCTGCGCTGGAAAACCAGTTGAATGCCGCCGTCAGAGTACTTCAGCGCCGACAAATACGTATTGAAGATCCCGTGGTGCGCACTCAGGTGGCCAACACCGTCAATACGATTAGCCGTTATGTTGAGCTGCTGTCCCTGTATCGCCAGGATAATGACATCACGACCCAATTGCAGATCTTATCGCAGAATAATATCGAGCAATTTACCCGTTTCAGTAGCGAAGTCAGCCAGTTGGTGGAAATCATCGGCCAGCGTAATCAAAGTGGACTGGCGCATCTCAAACAGACCAGCCAGCGCGGGCAACACTTGCTGCTGCTGTTAGGTGGCGTGTCATTATGTTTGCTGATTCTTATACTTTGGCGTGTGGTTTATCGCTCAGTCACTCGACCACTGGCACAGCAAACCCAGGCGTTACAGCGTCTGCTTGAGGGGGATATTGACTCCCCATTCCCGGAAACCGCAGGCGTTCGTGAACTGGATACCATCGGGCGGTTGATGGATGCCTTTCGCGGCAGTGTTCACGCCCTCAATAGCCATCGCGAACATCTGGCCGCACAGGTTAAAGCTCGCACCGCCGAGCTGCGTTCTATGGTATCTGAACACCGACAGGCCCGTGCAGAAGCTGAAAAAGCTAACCAGGCAAAATCGGCGTTTCTTGCCGCCATGAGCCATGAAATACGCACCCCGCTGTATGGTATCCTCGGCACTGCGCAGTTACTCTCAGACAATCCCTCCCTGGCACAGCATCGGGAAAATCTACGCGCAATCACCGACTCGGGCGAGTCTTTGCTGACCATCCTCAACGATATCCTGGACTATTCCGCCATCGAAGCCGGTGGAAAAAATGTGGCAATAGGCGATGAGCCTTTTGAACCCAAACCCTTGCTGGAAAGTACGCTTCAACTCATGAACAGCCGCGTTGCTGGTCGCCCGGTCGTGCTGGTTGCGGATTTTGCCGATGACGTTCCCGCTTCCCTGCGTGGCGATCCGCGCCGCATTCGGCAAATCATTACTAATTTATTAAACAACGCACTACGCTTTACCGATCGGGGACACATCATACTGCGTAGCCGATGTGAGGGCAAAAACTGGTACATCGAGGTTGAAGATACGGGATGTGGTATTGACCCTGCCCGCCAGCACGATATTTTTCAGCCGTTTGTTCAGGTAAGCAGTAAACGAGGTGGAACCGGACTCGGACTAACCATCAGCGCCAGTCTCGCCCAGGCAATGCAGGGAGAGCTGAGCGTCACCAGCACGCCCGGCGTCGGGAGTTGTTTCCAGCTGCGTCTGCCATTGCGGGCAACCACGATGCCCATCATGAAACCCGCACAACGCTCCATATCGTTACAGGGCTTACGCTTATTGCTTATCGAGGATAATCCTCTTACACAACGTATCAGTACTGAAATGCTCATCCTCAATGGCGCACAGGTTACTGCTGCCAGCAGCGCCGCTGAGGCGCTAAAAATATTGCAGGAAGATACACGCTACGATGCTGCTCTGGTTGATTTCGATCTTCCTGATATCGACGGGATCACGCTGGCGCAGCAGTTAGCCCACGACTATCCGGCACTTAGCCTGATCGGCTTTAGCGCGCACGTCATCGACGAAACGCTAAGCCAAAGAACCAGCACCCTGTTCCTCGGCATTATTCAAAAACCAGTCCCCCGGGATGAACTCAGTCGACTTATTACGCATTATCTGCACGGTAGTGCGACTCTCCCGCTTGCATCAGAAAATGACAACAAACGGTTAGATTTTCAGCAGTTGTCTGGAGATATCCAGGTTATGGGATGGCAAAAGGTGCACGAATGGTTAGCGCTCTTTAAGCAACACACTCTTCCTGTATTAGATGAGATTGACGCTGCCCGCGCAGCACATGACGACGAGCGGATAAAACGTCTGACGCATCAGCTAAAAAGCAGCTGCGCCAGCATGGGAATGCGCTCAGCCAGCACGATGTGTGCAGCACTTGAACAGCAGCCGTTGGGTGATTTTTCACTCAGAGAGGAGATCCAACAAAGTCTTTATGAGGTAGAACGTTGGCTGGAAAAAGAAAAACCGTCCCGCGCGTAACGATACGTTGAAGCTGAGCATAGGGACTGACTTTGAATGGTACGCCCTGTAGGATTCGAACCTACGACCTACGGCTTAGAAGTTCCTAGAACTACCTTCTAAGTCAATAACATACCCCACCAACACTGCGCTCACACGTCCCATCTTCGAAAAAGATAGAAATTGGTCGAAAGGCATATAAAAACCTTTACGTCCCATTTTTGTCCCACCTCGCCAACATGATATGTCGATCGATCCACTTTCAAATGCTAAACTTTCGGCCTCTAAGAATTAACTGATTTTTATAATGTTAAAGCTATTCGCTAGGTACACATCAATAGGTGTTATCAATACTCTTATTCATTGGGTAGTGTTCGCCATTTGCATTTACGCACTTCATACAGGGCAAGCTCTCGGTAACTTTTCCGGGTTCGTTGTTGCAGTTTCGTTCAGTTTCTTTGCTAATGCAAAATTCACCTTCAAGGCATCAGCTACAACTATGCGCTACATGCTCTATGTAGGGTTCATGGGAGCACTGAGCGTTATTGTTGGTTGGGCTGCAGATAAATCAGGAATGGCACCTATCATCACGCTAATATTATTCTCTGCCATCAGTCTGATATGCGGGTTCATCTATTCAAAATTCATTATTTTTAGGGATAAGAAATGAAAATTTCTTTAGTCGTTCCGGTCTTCAATGAAGAAGCTACCATACCAATTTTTTATAAAACCGTAAGAGAATTTGAAGATCTTAAACCATACGAAGTTGAGATAATATTCATAAATGATGGAAGTAATGACAGCACAGAGTCAATTATCAATGCACTGGCAGTTTCTGACCCGCTTGTAATGCCATTATCATTCACCAGGAACTTTGGAAAAGAGCCAGCACTTTTCGCAGGGCTCGATCATGCAACCGGAGACGCAATAATACCGATTGATGTTGATTTGCAGGACCCAATAGAGGTCATCCCTCGACTCATTGAGAAATGGAAATCCGGCTCCGATATGGTATTGGCAAAACGTTCTGATCGTTCTACAGATGGTAGACTTAAGCGCAAGACAGCAGAGTGGTTTTACAAACTACACAACAAGATAAGCACTCCTAAAATTGAGGAGAATGTTGGCGATTTTAGACTAATGTCACGTAACGTGGTTGAGAACATAAAGCAATTGCCAGAGCGTAATCTCTTCATGAAAGGCATTCTTAGCTGGGTAGGAGGAAAAACTGACGTTGTTGAATATGCCAGAGCTGAGCGTGTGGCCGGTGATTCAAAATTTAACGGCTGGAAACTTTGGAATCTTGCTCTTGAGGGGATCACAAGTTTTTCAACTTTCCCTCTCCGCATGTGGACCTACATAGGAATTGTAGTGGCTGGGATTTCTTTTATGTATGGTGCATGGATGATTGTGGACACATTAGCATTTGGTAATCCGGTCAGAGGATATCCTTCTCTGTTAGTGTCTATACTTTTCCTTGGTGGAGTTCAATTAATTGGAATTGGCGTTCTTGGTGAGTATATAGGTAGAATTTACGTAGAGTCGAAATCAAGGCCTAGGTACATTTTAAAAAAGATGGTGATTAAAAAATGATCAAGGAATGGAAGTTTTTAATTTTATTTAGCGTAATGGCTTATATTTTGCAATTTGTAGTTTTAGACATTTATTATGGAGATGATTTATTCAGAGTTGTAGATGGTTATTTTTTATGGGGTGATGATGGTAGACCTTTGGCAGATATTTTTTACAGGATATTTTTACCATTAAATTCATTATATCTTCCAGATATTTACCCAATACCATTGCTGATATCATCACTTTTATTTTCTTTTGTTTTTTACAAGATAGTAGAAAACTTATGCGATGAAGAAGGAAGTTTTAAATACATTATACCAATTGTATTTTTATCTAATACCTTCTTTATTTCAAATCTATTATTTAGGTTTGACGGGGCATTTATGCTTCTGGCCATGATTTTATCATCACTTCCATTTGCATTGAATAGGGATAACAAATGGATTTGGTCTGCATTAACAGTAATATCATTAGTTTCATCTTTTTGTTTATACCAGTCATCTGTAAATGTTTTTATTGGCTTTACTTCTATATATGCATATGTTATATACTGCAAAACAAAATATTTAAAGAAATCAATAATTTCAATTTTACATAGTGCAATTATTTTTATTTTATCTTATGCAATATATGCTTTGATATTGAAATTTATTCCATTAAACGCCCACTTCACTGAGTTTAATAAGGCAATTGATCCGTCTATAGAAGGCATGAATATATTTGTTAATAATATAAGCACGTCGATTATATATGTTAAAAAGCTTTTAGGAAGCGGGTTATTATATCCAATTACTTTTGCTTACATTGTATCATTAGCATATGTCATTCACAGATCAATGAAACAAAGAGATATTTACATTCTTATTTTTTATTTTATTGCTGTAATTACATGTGCATTCTCAATATGCGGGATAGTATATTTTGGTCAGTTTGCATCATTCTTCCCAAGGGTTTTTTGTGGTCTTTCTGTTTTCTTAGTGCTTCCTATCATTGTATTACATAAAGTTAGGGCCAGTAATATAATTGCCATGCCAGTTTGTTTGTTTTTACTTATACCTCAATTGGTTTTGTGTGCCGCTACTTTAAACGCATCAAAATTTGAGCTTAGTCAAGCTGATTCTATATCAAAATCTATAATATTTGATATGCAACAATATGGATCAGGTGAAAAAATAGCCATCATCGGCAAACCAAGCTACGCTCCAAGGACGATGCCCGTGCTAAGATCCTTCCCAATCATAGAAGACTTGTTACCTGTAGTATTTAGAGGTGGATATGATGGTGGAAGATATACATTGTTAGCAAATGGAATGCCAAGGAAACAATTTGCTTCTGATCAGGAAATTGATTATATACGTGATAATGTATCATCCTTAAACCCAGAAACATCAAACAATGTATATAATTATTACGTATACAATAATATATCAATTATTTATTTTAAGTAATTTGAAAGCATGCCAATAAAAATGGCATGCTTCATAACTAACTAAACCTATCATCTATGATTATATTTTATAGAAAACTCTTCGAGATACCTGTTATATTAATAGTAGTATTGATAGTAACATCGCTTGATGAAATGTTAACCACTTGAACATTTGCTCCCCCTGCTAAAATTGATGCTACCTGAACAACTAATCCTGGATATAGTTGGCCAAGAGTCCAACTTACAGCAGCCCCAGAAGTTAGCCCTGGGACTAAAACAAATATATTATATGTTCCTCCATTGGCCGCAATAGTTGATGATAAGGTACCTGAACCGAAAACCTTGTTATAAAAACCTACCAAGCCGTGAATTTCTTCACGAAACTGTGTTTTTAGTTGATAATCACCTAGATTTTCGCCTATGTCTGTACCAACAACAGTGCTTCTATTTCCATTTGGGTTATCAAGTATCCAATTAACTTTTGCTGGGTCATTGTATGGGAATAGCGAAAGGTTGATGAATGTTTGACGCCCTCCATCTCTAGCTTGGCATGTAAATGCGTTGCTGCTATCAATCGACATCGTGATCCATGTATTGGCATATGGAGAGTTAATGCTATAGAACCATGACCATACTTCTTGACACCCTTCAACATTTGTAGAGATAAATGTGTTTGTTTCGTATACTCCTCGAGTATTACTAAAATCATAGGCTAATGCGCAAGATGACCATGTGCAACTTATTTCAGTATTTCTATTATATACACCTGAAAAATATAAAGCTCTAATGCAATCTATAGCGGCGCACATTTCAATTTTACCAAAATATGCTTGACCGCCGATTGAAGGAGATAGCGCCCTGGGATATGTGAAATTAGGTGAAGTTCCAGTTCTTCCATCATCAATCCATCGGTTAAATGAAATTGCTTTATCGAACAGATCTGTTCTTAATCTGTATAAATGAAAGTAGTTACAATCACCAAAATCTACAGCATGAACATCCTTAGCTGATCTACCGACTAGGTATACGTCATTGATTCCAATATTATTACAGCCAGGAACCCATCCTGTTGGGCGATGAGATCTTATCATTGTTCCGCCAGCCGGAAAACTACTTGAGGCTCTGATTACTGTCTTATCGTAACCGCCGCCCTTCAACGTAACGCCAGGATATAGCAACACTGTATCTGAGATGTAAAAATCACCAATTACCGTTACTTCTGGAATACCAAGAGTAAATGCGGCCACAATAGCAGCCTGGAGATTTGCAGTCAGATCTGGTTGACCTGTAATCACCCCGCCTGGAACAAAATCAGCAGCCAGGTCGATGGAGTTTCTGAGCTTTCTGTCTACAGTGGTAAGTTGTGAGGATGGCTGGTTGAGATTGTATCCAACCATAGTAGAGCCATCAGCAGACTGTAGTTCTGCGGTAAATCTCTGCTCGAACTGGTCAGGGTCGTACTTTAATACGTTTGGATAGTAGAATTGCTGAGAGCCATAAGCGTCGTAAATTGCCATTGAATGGCCCTCAACGGTAACGAATTTAGCAATTTGCCCGTTGTAAACCGGATAGCCGGCAGCGTTTATAATGATTGGCTGAGAAACTGGTATTGGATCTGAACCATCTTCTGGGTCAATGTATACCTGAATCTGATTAGCTGGATTAACCGGGTCAGTATCAATCTGACCGATATAAACTTTACCGTTAGCGTTGGCTTTAAATGAACGAGCCAATGTGAATAACTGAGCTGGTTGGCTCACGACAACATTAGGTATGATGTCTGACATTTAATATGCTCCAGGCGCAGCAAAGCCGCACAAGCTAAAACTTGCGCAGCGTTGCGATATATTTGGGTTATAATTAGTTAAAAATAAGGAGACTTTATGGAACGTGATTTGCTTAACTTTGCTTTGTTACTATGCGGAATTGTCGTAGGTAAGTTGTTATTCGCTTAATGCGTCTGATTTAGCGCCTTGAGCAACGGAGTTAACAGCACGCTCAACTTCAGCTAATGCTTTCTCAAACGCGGTAGAACCACGCGGAGTGTTAGCGAGGCGAAGCATTGCGTTCCGAGCCGGTTCACTCTCATACATTCTCGCCAGCAATCCATAACCAGCCCCCCCCCCAACTAGCGCAGGGTTAGTTGCCGATCCAATTCCTAAGATGAATGGGATTGTCTGCTGGCCAGTTGGAGTTGTTACCCCGGCCTGACCTGCTCGCTTGGTTGACTCAAGATAGTTCTTCAGCCCCTTCAGATACGCAGCATCTCGCCCTTTAAAAGCGATTCCCGTCTGGTTAGACATCAAGTTAACCTGCCTCAGAAATTGATCTGGAGAGCCGCCTGATTTCTCCATAGCTTTTCCGATAATGCCGTTACGCATTTGTGCGCGGCCAACCTGGCCGACTGACCGGTAAAGATTCTGAACCTCTGATTTGTTCTTGCTGAAAAGCATGTTGTTGACTACTTCAGGAGTTAGGTCTCCTTTCATGATTACGTTCTTGAGGCGCGTATTCTGGAGTTTGTTGGCTTCGTCAGCGTATATGGCGTTAGCTTGCTTATAACGACGCAGGGTGTCATTACCAAGATTCTGTCCGATAGCGCTGTCGATATCCCCAGTCATTGCATTGTAAATACGCTGAATGGCTGCATCAGATCGGTTTGGTAAGACTGTCCTCTCTCCTTTAACATCCTGCCTAAACTGGCTTCTCAATCCGCTTAACTGCTGCAAATCCATTGCAATTGGGCCGTTTGCTCCAGCATTGCGGGTAAGCTCATCGCGATAGGCCTGAAGCTTAGAAATCGTATCGTTATCCGCAACCTTTCCAAGTTTCTGCAAACTGGCTATTTCAGTATCAATCTGCTGAATTGCCTTTGACGGCTGAATGTTTACGCCTGCCATTGCGTTTTGTACTTGCTCCAGACGATTACCAGCAGCGCGTTTGATGCCTGATGTTTTAGCTTTCAGGCTACCAACCACAATCGACGGATCATACTCACCAAACCGCGACGAAAACTCATCAACCAACTGACTTCGAGCTTCTTGCTGATTAGCTCGCATAGTGCTTGTGCCAGCAAATGGGATGTTTTCAGCCGTGGTCTGCGCCATGCGACCGACGCGGGAATTTGGTTGCAAAACGTCACTGGTATGCAGAGGAACGTCAGCAGCATTAGCGAACTGAATAGCCTGCTGCGCTTCTGGCGCGATTGTGCCGCGAACTCCACGATAAGCAGCACCGGCTGCACGACCTAACTGGTTAATCGTCCCACCCAATACGACACCGGTACCTAAGTCTGTTGCCAGAGCTTCAGGATTATCACGCTCACTATTTGCAGCCAATGAACCAACGGCGTTTTCAGCCAGCAAACGAGATGCTCCCTGAGCAACCCGACCGGCTATAGATGGAGCTTGCGCTGCAATTCTCTCAGCTCCAACAGGAGTCAAATATGGCAGCGCTTCTGAGAATATTTTACCTTCCGTCGTCAGAGGCGTAAGCGTCCCCTGTTGCAACCCAAAGTCCTGCTCAAGTCCTTGGGTCGTGACGCGAGGCGCTGGCTGATAATTTCCGTCACCAATACCAAGCTTCTGACCAGCCCATGCCCCGGCACTGGCGACAGCATCAGCCATTGATGCAGGTATATTTGCCAGATTAACGCCAGCCTGAAGCAATCCACGTCCAGTCTCCGCAGCAGCATTGCTAAGGTCAGACATGAAGCCACCTTGTTGCTGTGTCTGTGCCGGTTCCTGTGGTTGTTGTGCGGGTTGTTGAGTCGTTGGAGGTGGATAAGCAGCATAGAAAGCCTGTTTAGCCTGTTCTGCGTCGCTTCCAGCTTGCGGAGCTACTACTTCATTGAAGTATTGCTCCTGCGCCTGTGCTTTCTGCTCTGGTGCTAATGCCTGGTACTGTTGAGAGGCAATAACGTCTTTCCATGCCTTAGCCATTAATCACCCCATAGAGACTGGTAGCCATTTTGCTGTTGTGGTTGTTGCGCTGCCGGTGCTGCCGGCTCCTGGTAGTCAAACTGCTTCTTCACAGTCCCCAGCTTGCTTTCTAACTGAGTGCGAATTTTACCTATTGACGACCTGAACGCATCCTCGCTCATCTTTGGACTAAGCGCACCAACGGCATCAGATAGCTTTTTACCTTCAGCATCAGACAAGGCCCCCATACCTTTTAAGCTTGCTACCATAGGCAAGAACGTCTGTGCCTTGAAGGTATCAAGACGAGCTTCGAAGTTTGCTGCATCAGACCCTGGCACTGTAGGGAAAGCAGACCGGACGCCTACTGCCTTTGACAATCCCGGGCTTTTCTCTATTTCACCAAGAGAATCAAGCGCAGTGCTGAACGTATCAACCGCACCCTGCGCAGCCGCTTGCCTGTCAGACTTTGCAATTTCTGCCTTCTGACGCACATCAGCTTGTTTCTGCTTAAGCTCATCCAGTTTTATCTGGTTAGTCTCTCTGGCGATTTGACGATCGAGAACCTTATCCTGTAATTCGGCCCGCTGAATTTCACGCGAAAGCGCGGCATTCTGAGCGCTGATGTTTTGCCCACGGACGGTGATATCCTGACCGCGTTGCTGAAGAGCTTCGCCAGCCTGGTTACTGCGGATAGACTCGTTGAGTTTGTCACGATTAAGCGCCTGGCCAACTATCTTGTCCTGGGCATTGAAGTAATCAACCGGACCAAGAGCCGCCATACCCAGGTGATCAACGAACTCACCAAATTGCTGAGGATTCTGCTGATAGGTTTGCGCTACGTCCAGAGGGCTTAGCCCTACACGTTGGAGGTCTGCTGCGTTATTCTGAAGCCATGCCCCCATAGTTTCAGGAGAAGATGCCGCGAGACGTGCGCTAGCGGCAAGATTACCCACCGTCGCTCGTTGGTCATCATCTACAAATTTCATTCCATTACGAACCGCCTCTACCTGGTCAGGGAATTGAGAGGCAAGTTGTCGCATGGCATTGCGATCGCCAGAGGCATACGCTTGCCCATAAGCACTCTGAAAATCCTGCTGCCGTTTGGCTTGCTCTTGCTGCTTATAGATATCCATTACAGAACCGATACCCTGCAAAGCCTGAAGACCTACGTTATTTCTCCCTGACCTGTTGTCTTCATTATTCTGACGGATATATGCCAGTGCGGTGTTTGCATCACTTGCCTGTGGCGCGTTAGCGTTCTGAGATCCGATACCAGCAAGAAAGCCGCCAGAGCTTATGCCTTGATTCCAGGTTGCCATAGTAACCTCTTAGAAAAGTGAGCCAAGTGCACCAACACCTGCACCAATTGCAGTACCCCACCCAGGCATGATTGCAGTAAGTGCAGCGACAGGATGCCACCAACTGCTACTGGGGTCATTGTCGCTACACCATGGCAATCAACACCTGGTGGATATGCAATGAAGTGGGCCGCTAACTGTCCTGGGCATCCTGATGCAGATGAGAATGGATGGATTATCCCTGGTGCATCGTGGAAGCCAACTCACTGGCACCCATTACCTGAAGCACCAACCACATGACGCAACTGATAGCCAGTTATGAGCTGGCTATTGGGTGCGAATGCACTGCCACGTTATCCCCCATTTGCCCGGTTCGTCCGGGCATTCTTTTACCATGGAGAAAACATGAAATTCACCACATCGGCAAAGCTATTTATTGCCGCGCTAATCATCGCCTTCATCGCCTGTTCTGTAGCTCTGTATGTAGTCGCTTCCTGACAGGAGAGACCATGGAATCACACAGCCTCACACTCGATGAGGCCTGCGCATTTCTTCAGATATCCAGACCGACAGCCACAAACTGGATCCGCTCAGGCAGACTGCAAGCAACCCGAAAAGACCCCGCAAAACCGAAATCCCCTTACCTCACAACACGACAGGCCTGCATTGCGGCGCTTAACTCTCCGCTGCATACTGTCGCCGTGAGCGCGGGTGATGGCATAACAGAGGAAAAACAATGTCACTCTTCCGCAGAGGTGAAATATGGTACGCGTCCTACTCGACACCGGGCGGGAAGCGAATTAAGGAAAGCCTTGGGACTTCCGACAAGCGGCTCGCTACTGAGCTACATGACAAGCGCAAAGCTGAATTGTGGCGAGTAGACCGGCTTGGAGATTTCCCCGATGTAACGTTTGACGATGCCTGCATGAGATGGCTGGAGGAAAAGGCAGAGAAGAAATCACTGAAGGATGATCGCAGCCGAATGGCTTTCTGGCTGGCACATTTTGAGGGGATCCGGTTAAAGGATGTGACCGAGCAAAAGATTTACTCAGCAGTGAACAAGATGAGCAACCGCAAGCAGCTTGAGATATGGAAAATCAAAGCTGCAGCGGCGCAGAAGAATGGAGAACCAGCGCCAGTCTATTCAGCTAAACCGGTCACCACCTCCACCAAGGCAAAACATCTGGCGTTGATGAAGGCAATTCTGCGGGCGGCAGAACGTGACTGGAAATGGCTGGAGAAAGCGCCGGTGATCAAGGTTCCATCGGTGCGTAATAAACGCGTCCGGTGGCTTGAGGCTGATGAGGCGAAAAGGCTGATTGATGAATGTCCGGATCTACTGAAGTCGGTTGTTAAGTTTGCGCTGGCAACCGGTCTGCGTCGCTCGAACATCATCAATATGGAATGGCAGCAGATCGACATGCAGCGTCGTGTCGCCTGGGTAAACCCTGAAGACAGCAAGTCAAATCGCGCTATTGGCGTAGCGCTGAATGACACTGCCTGTAAGGTTTTACGTGATCAGATTGGTAAGCATCATAAATGGGTGTTCGTGCATACGAAAGAAGGCATCCGGCCTGATGGGTCAAAGACGCCAATCGTGAGAAAGATGCGCGTCGATGATCAGCGGGCATGGAATGCAGCGTGCCGCCGGGCCGGGATTGAGGATTTTCGCTTCCACGACCTGAGGCACACATGGGCCAGTTGGCTGATTCAGTCAGGAGTACCGCTTTCTGTCCTGCAGGAAATGGGAGGATGGGAGAGCATCGAGATGGTGCGTCGATATGCTCACCTTGCCCCGAACCATTTAACGGAACACGCGAAGCAAATTGACTCGATTTTCAGTGATGATGTCCCAAATATGTCCCATCTGGAAAATAAGGAACTTGCAGAAAATGGGTAAGTTACTGAAATATAATGGTACGCCCTGTAGGATTCGAACCTACGACCTACGGCTTAGAAGGCCGTTGCTCTATCCAACTGAGCTAAGGGCGCATTGCGAAGTGATTACTTCATGCAGATGAAACGCGTGAATTATACGGTCAGCGCCTGCTGAGTCAATGCCTTTTGTTTCAGTTGCTGGCGAAGTGAACGAATGTTGATTTTTTCTGCTTGTTCAAGGGTATCCAGGAAATCGCCTGGTAACAACTCAGCCCACGAAACGCCAGATTTAGGGATACATGTATTTAGAATATTTATGATTTTGCTTAACATTCCCTTACCCCTCTAGCGGTTCAGGAACTCTTTAATGTTAAGTATCGCCATCAAGGAAGAAAACAGTCACTTCGAACATGGACTAAAAATTATCATCTCCCATTTGGCAAATCAGTGGCATCAGGAGATTTGCTTTTTGCCTGTCGAGGATATCGATCGCGCTGACATCGCGTTTATTTCCCTGGATGAAGATTGGCTCAGCGCCGATTGCTATCAGATTCCGGTCCATACCCGCCGCCAACACCGGGTAGTCATCTGCAACAGAAACGATAAAGATAAGCTGATGTTCCGGCCCTGCCTGTACATGTTGCCACTGATCTATCGGGAAGATGACGTTGAGGAAATGACTAAAAAATTAGTCCTCATCCTGCAAAAACGTGCGCTGCGCAACAACGTGCCCGCAACTATCTGCCATTACTGCACCACTCGCAACTTTTCTATCGAAGAACGTCAGTTCTTAATGTTTCTCGCCAGCGGCTATACCTTAGCCGAAACAGCTCACTTGCTCTCGGTAAGCGAAATTCAGGCCAAAGCCACCCGTCGCAGCATTATGAAAAAGCTGCATGTGAAAAACGATCAGCAATTCTTAAGATACATCCGGGCGCATCTGAACTTTCTACAAAATTAGGTGGCATCTCTCTGCCTGATTTTTTATTGAGAAAAATCTTATCACCAATTAAGTATCGGCACCTACTGTACCTATCTCCATGCTGCCAGAATAATCCTGGCTTACTATTTCCGGGGTAACAGAAAGACACACCCGGTAATATTTTATCTAATCCCATAGAGAGGTTGAACTGGATAAAACGACTTTTTGGGCATTGAGTAAGACATCAGAAAACTTCCGGCAGATTATTCTGATGGGATACGCAATTGCCAGTCTGATGATTGCTGAAGCATTGAAACCCAACAGCACAAGGAAACTCGCCTTTACGCTGGAGAAAATTTGGGTCAGGGATGTTTATAGTCGGCAATTTATCCAGACCTGCCGCAACAGAAATGGAATGGAAAAGGATGCACAGCGCAAAACGCCGGGATCGACATCGCCGTATACGAAACACTAACTGTACCTGGCAATATCCTCACTACACATCACAGGTATTTGACCAACTTGAGTATCTGACGCAAAAACTCGAATACACATTACCGAGTGACACTATATCTCAGGCGATTATTACGACAGATTACTATCTGGCCTATGCGCTGGGTCGACATTTATTTTCAGGAGCACGTACCGCGATCTTCCAGACGATTGAATCGGCCAAAGTCAGCCTGCGAGAGTCGGTAATTAGTCAGTTAGTGGTTGATATGGAAGGTTTAACAATCTCTTATTTTGATGTTCTGGAGTATCTGCGCCAGCTAATTAAACCGCGGAATAACATCCAAATCTTCATATTGCTTTCCCGCCACGATGAAGACCTAATCCCTTTTATTTCTCTGTCCGGTCCATTTTATATCTTGTCACGTAGCCTGCGCCTCCCGGAGATGCGCCGCGCTTTATTGTCGCCAGTCCTTAACTATATTCACTCCAGGCACATAAACCAGCTCGATTGGGAGATGGTGGAATTACTTTTACAAGGTAACTCCTTAAAAGAGATTGCTTTGTTACAAGCTCGCCCCTACCACCGTATCATCTATCGCCTGAACCAGCTGATTGCGCGTCTGGGCTTAGCAAACCGGCAGCGTTTTTTGCACCTGATACATCGCCTCAGCGTTACCTCTGCTCATTTAATTTAACACCATAACCCTATGTGCCATAAGATTTTTTAGGAAATTACTTATTTTTATATGAGATAAAAGATCTAAATTTCACAACTATTTAATATTTACAACTATTCCTGGTATTATGCTATCTTCCACCACCCCAGTAAACCATACTGATTCTGTGCATACCAGCACAAATAGCGTCATTCCCACCTTAACAAATCCTAAACAATTAGTTTATTGTATTGTTTTTACCATTTAAAATTTTTTTTCAGTCTGCCATAATTCAAACAGCAGTAAAATAATGCCAATAGTCATTAACACATCTGGATCTTTTAGAACATCCTAACTGACATTAACAACCTGAATGTTGTAAGCCTTTTCCGAAAGAACAGAGCAGGTATAATCCCCATAGTTTTCTGATTAATTGTTAGTTTTCCCAGTGTGAAATGGATTTTCCACAAATTCATTGTTCTGTAGAAGAGCAGCCGAATAAACAAGGATGAAATAATATTTATTCGACTCTCCCTCAGAACAACCCTTGGCTATTTGACAATATTATAACGCCTGATGTTTTATAAAATTATCAAGATACGCATACAGTTTGAGGCATACAACAATGAAACCAGCATCCGTTATCATTATGGACGAACACCCTATTGTCAGAATGTCGATAGAAGTACTACTTGAAAAAAACAGTAATATCCAGGTTGTGTTGAAGACCGATGACAGCCGTACGGCAATAGAGCACCTGCGCACTTACCCTGTCGATCTTGTCATTCTGGATATTGAACTACCTGGTTCAGATGGATTTACATTACTCAAGAGAATAAAGTCTCTGCAGGAGAATACTCGGGTGCTGTTTCTCTCCTCCAAATCGGAGTCTTTTTATGCCGGGCGTGCTATCCGGGCCGGTGCAAATGGTTTCGTCAGTAAACGAAAGGATTTAAATGATATCTACAATGCGGTAAAAATGATTTTATCGGGATATTCTTTTTTCCCTTCAGACACCCTTAACTTCATTAACAATATAAATATGAAAAAAGGTGTATTGAATGACATGCCGCTCTCTAATCGCGAAGTTACGGTTTTGCGTTATCTGGCAAATGGCCTCTCTAATAAGGAAATTGCTGAGCAGCTGTTACTCAGCAATAAAACGATTAGTGCTCACAAAGCTAACATCTACGCCAAACTCGGCTTGCACACTATCGTTGAGCTGATCGATTACGCAAAAATGCATGAATTAATGTAATAGCACTCCCGGCGAGACTTCGTTCGGGAGCGTTTTATCCGCGCATTGATTAGTTATAGTTAATCATAAATGTGGCATCGGCCCTGGCGAGGCCTGGCTGAACCCCGTCTGCTAACGCGATATAGTTGGCGAAAAAGGTCAGCGTGGCATTGCCGTTTTCATCAATCCCTACGGTTTGGCTGGCCTGCTCGAGCGGTAATCGCGTACGGTCACTGTCATGCAGTTCGATCGCCACCTTTTGCGCCATCACCGCGTCATCAAGCGCCAGCAACGTCGTACCCGGGGCCGGAGTACCAGAAAACGTTATTGACGCGGATCCCGGCGGGCAGCCTTCCAGCTTCAGCGTAAACGCGACTGGTTGGGTAGTATCCCCGCTGGTCTGTAACTGCTTTGTTGGCCAGGTGCCCAATTCAACCGACTTATTGCTGTCGCTGGCAATCACCGCACAGGTAAAGTCCACCACGTTTCCGCGCAGTTCAATATTGATTTCGCCCAGCGATGAGGCCGCATGGCACAACGAGCTGAATGTCAGTATGGGCAGCATCACCAGAAGCGCCCATGAAGTTGGCGTTTGCTTGTTAGTCATAATCTACTCGCAGATAGCCACGGGCAGTAAAAGGCCCTTCGGTAGGTTTATTCCCCGTCACGCTGACCGGCCATGTCCGAATACTCACGTTTGCCGCGGCGTTATCATCCAGTTGAAATGGGATCGTGCTCGACAGATTATTGGGCGTCAGCGGTCTACCGGTTTTGTCGGCGACAATGAACCCTAAGTCAGGATTGTCCGATACCATCATTTGCCCGGAGGCTTTCTCGGCCTCTACCCGCATGGTTAAGTAGGCCTGAGCGGCGACGTTGGTGCATTTTATCGCCACCGTTTTGGTCTGCGGATTAATGCCTTCGGGACGGTTTCCTGCCCCCGCCTTGCTGAACAACGATGCGCCAATATCGCCAAAATCAAACTCGACAATCTGCCCTGCGTTCACCTCACAGTTTTGTGGAACCTCCACCTTACCGCTGTAGCTGATAGTATAAACCGGCGTGCTTAGCGCATCTCCAGTACTGGTCGTGACATAGACTCTGAACATGGTCTGGCGCGGGATCGGCACCATGTTAATAAACGAGCGAATCACTTTGAGTTTAAACACCAGCTTTGAATCCATTACGCCAAAAGGCTGCTGTTTCGATACGTTGGGGTGAGTCCCCATGCGGATATAATTACGCGGAGGATAAAACAACCCGGCATAGCTGTCGGTGATGCTCATGGCCCCCAGCAGGTAGTCATTGAGCTTCAGATACTGAAAACCACCCTCGGTACTTTGAACCGGAAGTTCAGTGACATAGCTTCGATAGGTGTAATTCACCGTTGTCCCAGCCGGACAGGTGGCATTAACGCCAACCCAGCCCGATTTTTCCGGTAACGTCACCACCTGCCCCGGCTGATTATTGCTGCTGTTAAAGACGTTCGACAGATCGTAAAAAACATCCGTTGGTGTGCCATTCGAGTTTTGGCAGACCGTCGCCCAGGACGAATGAGCCATCAGCAGTAAAGCGCTTCCCAGTAACAAACCTGTTTGTCGTTTCATCGTATTATTCCTGTCGTGCCGTTGGAGATTCGCACGTCACGTTCGTGAGCGTCACCGCCTGTTTCAAACTCTCCTCAGGCAAGGCATAGTGCGCCACGCAGCGAGCGTTAGCGCTTTCCCCCCATTGGATCAGCAATTCACCTTTTAGCGGCAAGCCGCTTAGGTAGATTTGCCCGTCTTCGCCCACCATACTGGTCACGCCGCTGGTGTTTTCACGCACAACGGATCCAAATGGCACAGGTTTACCTGCATATTTCGCGGTTATCAGCGCCCGCACACCGATACGTGTATCAAACGCCGCTCGCACTAATGCCCCTTGCGTTGGCACGACGCTGCTAACGTTATTTTCCACATCGGTATTGTTGTTCATTGAATTGGTATCTAACGCGACGCGGTTATAGCGATAAACGATGGCATACGGCATCACCGCGTATCCGCGCCAGTCGGTTTGCACGCCGGTCTGGTTTTCTATCCGCACCCCCTGCGCGCCAGGTGCTTTAACCAGCACATTGGTGTCCCCCAGCGGCTGACTGAGGGTAATACCGTCCGCATGCCCCACCACGCCGCCGGAGAGCTGCCAGTTATAGTCATGTTGATCGCGATCGTAGTTGTATCCCACGCCCAGCGTGCCATAAGCCGCCTGCCAGTTGGCGCTGGCGTTTCCGCTGTAACTGTTAGTACTGCTGTGCCCCTGATTCACGCTGTAGCTCAGGTTGCGTCCATCCAGTAACGTACCGCCGATCCCGCTCTGCCAGCTGTTTTGTCCGTTGCTGTTGCGGTTGGCATTAAAAGTGGCGTAGGTGCGATCGAGTGCGTTATCACGCGAGTAGCGCCGTCCACTTAGCAGGCTGAACGGCACTGACATATTGAATGCCAGAATACGGTCAGTGTCGGAGATGCCTACCGATTCATTCCACGACCAGGAGAGTGAATAGCTAATTCCCTGCCAACCGCTGGCATAGCCCACCTGATACCAGGTATTGGTGTCTGAGGTATTCCAGTACGTTTGCTGACTCCCCGAAACATACAGCGAGCCGTAGTCTCCCAGGTTCTGCGAAATGTTAATCTGGAAGCGGCCCTTTTTGCTGTAACTCAGGTTGTGGTAACTCTTCACATCGGGCACGTCGTGGCGATTGCCTTCGCTGTCGTATTCATACCCTTCCATGCTGCGATACGCGACGTCATCAAGGGTATAGAAGCCGCGCGTTGAGTAGCGATATCCCAACAGCTGGAAGTTTGTACCAAAGTTGTTCAGCGATTTTGCATACAGAAAACGCAAAGACTGCCCCTGATGCGTACTGTCATCCGCCAGTTGACTGCGCGCATGGGTTAAATCCACAGAAACCGCCCCCCAGTCCCCCAGGTTTCGGCCGGTGCCTAAAACTACCGCGGTGTAACGTGAGGCCAGCTGCGTACCGCCATAAGCGGTGTAGCCTTCTGGTAACCCGGCAATTAATGTTCCCTGGAAAAAGAACGGTGAAGATTGCTGGCTATTGCCGCTGCGAAAATCCCCGGCAACCACGTCGTATTTGAAACGCCCTTCTCGTTGTAACAAGGGAACCGTGGAGTACGGCACCGTATAGCGCTGCTGGCTGCCGTCCTTTTCGTCCACCGTCACCTCAAGGTCACCGCTGGATGACGTCGGGTTGAGATCGGTTATCGAAAAAGCGCCCGGTGACACATAGCTTTGATAAATCACATAGCCATTCTGACGAATGGTCAGTTTCGCTGCGGTACGCGCAATGCCGCGAACGGTTGGCGCGTAGCCCTGTAAGCTGTCGGGATACATACTGTCTGAGGAATAGAGCCGCGCCCCGCGAAATCCGACGCTGTCAAAAACGTCGTTGCCGGTGTTGCTGTCGCCCATCACCAGTTCACCCTTCAGCGGGATAATCGCGCGCTGAAGCCATGTACCGATATTTTTCCAGCTTTGTGAGTGGTATCCGTCACCTTTGGAATAGCTCCATGCGCCGTTATTTCTCAAGCGCCAGGGGCCATAATTCAGGCCACTGAGCATACTTAAGAAATAGCTGTCAGTGTCACTGCCGCGGCTGCCGGTAAAGCTGTAATTGACCAGCGCAGCCGGGATCCCTTCATCCCACTCCTCCGGCGGAATATAGCCACGCGCGCTGTTTAACATTGACGCCTGCGGCAGGCTGACGTTTAAGCGCAGGGTAGAAAAATCAAATGCAATCTCACTGCCTGGAATCGCCTCCGGTAGATTGATGCAGGTATCGTTCGGATCCTTACTGAGTGCCGGAAATGCGGTGATATTGACGCCAAGGCGCTTCACCCAGTCGAGTCCAAAACACGGCATCAGCCCACCAGACTTCTCCCCGGCTTTTCCCGCGCTGGTCGTAAAACGAATATCCTGAGTGGCAACAAACTCATCGTTGCGCCAGATATCCACGCGATAAACGCCTTCAGGCTGATGATTGCCTTTTTCAAAACGTGATAAATCCGCCACGGTTGCCGTATCCGCAGATAAAAAGGCCGGATTAAAATAGCTTTCCCCATGGCTTAAAGAGGGAAAGAGCGCCGCCAGCGTGGACAACGCCACCCCCGCCAGCGGTGGCGTAACCCCCGGTAACAGGCCAGGAAAATACGTTGTCTTATTCATCGTTATCTCAACGCACGCTAACCGTTTGGGCCGGGGTCACGGCGCCATAATCATTGACCGTCTGGAACGTGACGTTGCCCTGAACGCCCGTTGGTAGCAGGACCTGCGCATCACTTTTCGGCGCGACCATCACGTTATCAACCTTCGTTTTCCCCACGTTGAGATTGACCAAGGTGACGTAATACGCTGACGGATTATTGATTTTCAAGTGGTTGCCGGTACGGGAGAATTTCAGCATCCCGGGCGCATCTTCCGGAATTTGCGGCAGATTATTCGGACGGACAAAAAGCTTGATGCGGGACAGAATCGCCAGTTGCAGAACGTTTTTACCCTCAAGGCTGTTTTTATTGACTGACGGAATGGCTTTCACATTCATCCAGAACAGCGATTCACGGTCTTTGGGCAGCGGAACACCTGCATAGATGATACGCAGCGTGTTTTCGCTTTTGGGTTCGCTGACGAACAGCGGAGGCGTAACCACAAACGATTTTTCTTTAACGCCTGCGCTACTCTCGATCCATGAATTGACCAGGTAACGTTCTTTGGTATCACTATTGCTAATAGACAGGGACGTTTGTTTGGCATCGGCTGGATAAATAACGCGGGTGGCGCCTAATGCAATGCCTCCGGCAGCCTGAACACTGGCAGCAGAAAATAAGGCCAGTAAAAGGATAAAACCTGATTTTAGATAATTAAACATAGCTACAAATACCTTTGGTGTGATTATCGTTGGGAAATTAATCAGGGATAAACCAACGTAAACCACACGTCTGAACGAAGCGTTCCCGGCGTTATATTTTCCGAGACAGCCCGATAACGAGCAGTGAAATGAAACGTCATCTCTTGCGTGATAATCGGCGCATAATGAAGCGGCAGCGCATTCGGAATAATTTGCTGTTGACGCTCATCAAATAACGCCAGACCGATCCCCGAAGCCGCAGACGCATCACCACTAGCAAGAAAAACCTGCGGATCTTCTGCTGGTGTCACACCTGCAAACGCAATCCCAACGTGGTCATAAACATCGGAGCTGCATGACGTTAAGCGCAGTGAAAACGGCACGCTGGTAGAGGCAAAGCTTCCCGTCCCGGAGAAAGCATTAGTGCGATACTGCCCCATTTGCACCCGCAAATTTTGGCTGTCGGTAGCGACCGTACAGGCACCATTGACGAGCTGCCCCCGTAAGTGAAGGCGACCACTTTCCAGTATTACCGTATGTGCAAACACAGGCAGTACGCACAGCATTCCCGCCAGCGCCACGCCTTTCCCTATCATCTGCCGCATCCTTCATCATCCCCGGAAATTGCCTCATCCAGTGAGGCGAACGTCATCCTTGCGCAAATCAGAACGGCTTATTCGTACTTCATGATGAACGTCGCGTCGGCATTTGCCTGACCCGGCGTAGCGCTGGTGGCTGTGGCTTTGTAACGCGCAGAGAAACGTAGGGTGTTGGTCCCTTCTACCAGCGCCTGAGCGGTAGAGAAGGTAGCTCCATCCGGCTTCAGCGCGGTGGACGTATTGTCCAGGATCTCAATCCCGACACCGCTGGCAGTGGTACCGTTATCTGCAGAAGTGACAGCCAGCAGGTTGTTGTTGGTAATATCGGATTGACCAGAGAAAGCCACGGCTGCGGTTGCGGCAACTTTCGGGTCACAGTCGTTCAGCACGATGGAGAACGGAATTTGCGCCGTTGTATCGCCAACTGCGGTAAAACTGGCGGTACGATATTGGCCTAAGGTGACAACCTGATCGGATGACTGAGTACTGACTGCACAGGCTGCATTGACCAGTTCACCTTCAAAATGCACAGTACCGCCGCTAACGCTTACCGGATCGGCTGCAACCGCTGCACCTGCAACTAACATCAGGCTGGCAATAACAGAAGAGGTCATTAATTTACGTTTCATGGATTTCCCTTGAATTACACACATCCGGCTCCGGCATCCTGCGGGATCCGTTTGAATCATTATCGACATTAAATGTCAGGCTAATTATCTCTGCATCCTGTAAAGATATATATCGCAAGAGAATTAGCTAACCTTTTACCCCAACTCTCCTGAGTATTTGATTCACTAATTAATCTTCGCGAATATGACTATTCGTCACAGGGTTAAATTAAACATTTCAATTAATGAAAAATACCTGCAAATCCTTTTATTGACCCTGGCCAATTCTTATTGGGACCTAAGAAAAATCTGGGTGAATATTACTTAAATGCTCCCATAAAGGTACGTAACAGACTGGTTTATGGCGCATTACCCCTGAAAACACCAGGGTGATGAATTGTTTCATTCACGTTAATTTTAATTCGCATGCTCATTAATTACCCGGGGGACTTCAGCCTCTGTGCTGCTCCCATTCTCTGACCATGACACCCGTTATCGCACGTAAAAACGCAAACGAAAACTGACAGCACGCCCCGCTTCTGACAAAATAGTGACATCCCCTTCGGTTTAACGTAACAGACGGAATTCTCTCTCTGATGGCAGCAAAGATTATTGACGGTAAAACGATTGCGCAGCAGGTGCGCTCTGAGGTTGCTCAAAAAGTTCAGGCGCGTTTAGCGGCTGGATTACGCGCCCCAGGCCTGGCTGTTGTGCTGGTAGGTAGCAACCCGGCTTCGCAGATTTATGTTGCGAGTAAACGCAAAGCCTGTGACGAAGTGGGGTTTGTCTCCCGCTCCTATGACCTGCCTGAAACCACCAGCGAGGCGGAGCTTCTTGAGCTGATCGATACGCTCAATGCAGATACCACCATCGACGGTATCCTGGTACAACTGCCGTTGCCGGCGGGTATCGACAACGTGAAAGTGCTGGAACGTATTGCACCGGATAAAGACGTTGACGGTTTCCACCCGTATAACGTCGGTCGTCTGTGCCAGCGCGCGCCGCGCCTGCGCCCATGTACTCCGCGCGGTATTGTTACCCTGCTTGAGCGTTACAACATTGATACCTACGGTCTGAATGCCGTGGTCATTGGCGCCTCGAATATTGTCGGTCGCCCAATGAGTATGGAGCTACTGCTGGCTGGCTGCACCACCACCGTCACTCACCGATTCACCAAAGATCTGCGCCGCCACGTAGAAAATGCTGACCTGCTGATTGTTGCCGTCGGTAAACCGGGCTTTATTCCTGGTGAGTGGATCAAAGAAGGTGCGATTGTGATTGATGTCGGCATCAACCGTCTGGAAAATGGTAAGGTTGTTGGCGATGTGGTCTTTGACGATGCAGCCGCACGTGCGTCATATATCACGCCGGTCCCCGGCGGCGTAGGCCCAATGACGGTCGCCACACTTATCGAAAACACGCTGCAGGCGTGTGTTGAATATCATGATGTAAAGGACGTTTAAGATGGCCACATTTTCACTGGGTAAACACCCACACGTTGAACTCTGCGATTTGCTGAAGCTGGAAGGCTGGAGCGAAAGCGGTGCCCAGGCAAAAATTGCTATTGGCGAAGGGTTAGTGAAGGTCGATGGCGTTGTTGAAACGCGTAAACGCTGCAAAATCGTTGCCGGACAGACCGTCAGCTTTGAAGGCCACAGCATTAACGTCGTGGCGTGACCCTAAGTGCCGGATGAGGTTAACACCGTATCCGGCCACTTCCCCCTCTCGTTTTCAGATAATGACTTCATCCCCACTTCACAGTGAACTGATAGCATGTTGTTTTTCCTCACGAAGCGATCATCATGCCCACTATCGTTACCCACGCGGCCGTTCCGCTCTGTTTAGGGTTAGGTCTCGGACTTAAAGTCATCCCCCCACGATTACTGTTTGCTGGCGTCGTTCTGGCCATGCTGCCAGATGCCGACGTGTTGTCATTTAAGTTCGGCGTCGCCTACGGCAATGTGTTTGGTCACCGGGGTTTTACCCACTCACTGCTGTTCGCCTTCGTGGTACCGCTGCTCTGCGTCTTGATTGGCCGACGATGGTTTAAGGCGGGATTGATTCGCTGCTGGCTATTCCTGACGGTTTCACTGCTGTCGCACAGTCTGCTGGATTCTGTCACCAACGGCGGTAAAGGCGTCGGCTGGCTGTGGCCGTGGTCGGATGAGCGCTTCTTCGCGCCATGGCAGGTGATTAAAGTCGCCCCGTTTGCGTTATCACGCTACGCCACGCCGTACGGGCACCAGGTGATCATGTCGGAGTTAATGTGGGTATGGCTGCCGGGAATCGTAATGATGGGTGTGCTGTGGTGGTATCGGAAACATTAATCTGCCGGATGCGACGCGATGCGTCTTATCCGGCCTATACGGCCCGGTAAGCGTAAGCGCCACCGGGCATTACAGAGTTACTTACGACGCCAGGTGGTACCCTGCGGGCCGTCTTCCAGCACGATGCCCATCTCGTTGAGACGGTCACGCGCGGCGTCAGCTGCCGCCCAGTCTTTCGCCTTACGGGCATCCAGACGCTGTTGGATTAGCGCTTCAATTTCAGCAACTTCACCGTCATCCGCCTGCGCACCACTTTGCAGGAACGCTTCTGGATCCTGTTCCAGCAGGCCCAGTACGCTGGAAAGCTTACGCAGATGCGCAGCCATGCCGTTAGCCGCCGCCATATCTTCACCCTTCAGACGGTTAACCTCACGTGCCATATCAAACAGTACGGAGTAGGCTTCCGGGGTGTTGAAGTCATCGTCCATCGCTTCAATAAAGCGCGCTTCAAAGGCTTCGCCACCGGCTGGCGCAACGGATTTGTCGGTGCCACGCAGCGCGGTATACAGACGCTCCAGCGCAGAACGCGCCTGCTTGAGGTTCTCTTCGCTGTAGTTTAACTGGCTACGGTAATGACCGGACATCAGGAAGTAGCGGATGGTTTCGGCGTCGTAGTATTTCAGCACGTCGCGAACGGTAAAGAAGTTGCCCAGCGATTTGGACATTTTCTCGCGGTCAACCATCACCATCCCTGAGTGCATCCAGTAATTAACGTACTCACCGTCATGCGCACAGGTGGACTGAGCAATTTCGTTTTCATGGTGCGGGAACATCAGGTCCGAACCGCCGCCGTGAATATCGAAATGGTTGCCCAGCTGTTTGCAGTTCATCGCCGAACATTCGATGTGCCAGCCCGGACGGCCCGCGCCCCACGGAGACGGCCAGCTCGGCTCGCCTTCTTTGGACATTTTCCACAGCACGAAGTCCATCGGGTTGCGTTTCACATCAACCACGTCAACGCGTGCGCCTGCCTGCAGCTGATCCAGATCCTGGCGCGACAGCTGGCCGTAGTTCGGGTCAGTCGGCACGTCGAACATCACGTCGCCGTTATCAGCAACGTAAGCGTGACCTTTGGCAATCAGTTGTTCAGTGATTTCGATAATTTCAGCGATATGGTGCGTAGCACGCGGCTCCAGATCCGGGCGCAGAATATTCAGCGCATCGAAATCGCTGTGCATTTCCGCGATCATTCTGTCGACCAACGCCACAAAGCTTTCGCCGTTTTCATTCGCGCGCTTGATGATTTTGTCATCGATATCGGTAATGTTGCGCACATACTTCAGCTTATAGCCGAGGAAGCGCAGATAACGTGCAACGACGTCGAAAGAAACGAAGGTACGTCCGTGGCCAATATGACAGAGATCGTAAACGGTAATACCACACACGTACATGCCGACTTCCCCGGCATGAATAGGTTTGAATTCCTCTTTTTGGCGCGTCAGTGTATTAAAGATTTTTAACATCGAAGATTCCGTGTAGACGTGTGTGGATAGTAAAGTCTGTATAATACCCATAATTTAGACCGGAAGCAGCACACTTTGCGAGGTGATCGCAGCTTGCGGTTATGCTATAACACACCCCTAACTCTGACCCTTGACGGGGTCGAAGCACCAATCTATCGGAACAGGATGCAAAAATGGTTACTTTCCACACTAATCACGGCGATATCGTAATCAAAACGTTTGATGATAAAGCGCCTGAAACAGTTAAAAACTTCCTGGACTACTGCCGCGAAGGTTTTTACAACAACACCATTTTCCACCGTGTTATTAACGGTTTCATGATCCAGGGCGGCGGTTTCGAGCCAGGCATGAAGCAAAAAGCCACGAAAGAAGCGATCAAAAACGAAGCGAACAACGGTTTGAAAAACACCCGTGGTACGCTGGCGATGGCGCGTACTCAGGCTCCGCACTCCGCAACCGCACAGTTCTTCATCAACGTTGCAGACAACGACTTCCTGAACTTCTCCGGCGAAAGCATGCAGGGTTGGGGTTACTGCGTGTTCGCTGAAGTTGTTGAAGGCATGGACGTGGTTGATAAAATCAAAGGCGTTTCCACTGGTCGCAGCGGTATGCATCAGGATGTGCCAAAAGAAGACGTTATCATCGAAAACGTGACCGTCAGCGAGTAATCGTGGCGACACTGTTTATTGCAGATCTTCACCTCTGCACAGAAGAACCGGCGATCACCGCCGGTTTTCTGCGTTTTTTAGCCGGTGATGCGCGAAAGGCCGATGCGCTATACATTCTTGGCGACCTGTTTGAAGCCTGGATTGGCGACGACGATCCTAATCCGCTGCATCGTGAAATGGCCGCGGCGATAAAATCACTGACTGATTCCGGCGTTCCCTGCTTTTTTATTCACGGCAACCGTGATTTTCTGCTCGGTAAACGTTTTGCCCGTGCGAGCGGCATGACCTTGCTTCCCGAAGAAAAAGAGCTCGACCTGTATGGCCGCAAGGTGCTGATCATGCATGGCGACACCTTATGCACCGACGACGCAGGCTATCAGGCATTTCGCGCCAAAGTGCATCAACCCTGGTTACAGAAGCTGTTCCTCGCTCTGCCGCTGTTCGTTCGCCAGCGAATCGCTGCGAAAATGCGTGCCAACAGCAAAGCAGCCAACCACACCAAATCGCTGGAAATCATGGATGTGAATCAGCAGGCCGTGATTAGCGAGATGGAAAAACATCAGGTTCAGTGGTTAATCCACGGCCATACCCACCGCCCTGCCGTCCACGAGCTTACGGCCAATGAGCAACCCGCTTTCCGAGTGGTTTTAGGCGCATGGCACACCGAAGGTTCGATGATCAAAGTCACCCCTGACGACGTTGAACTGATCGCCTTTCCGTTTTAATTCTGCAGATACCCAGTTCCTCTTTACACAAAACTATTCGAGTTGCATCGAGGCGGCAAATCTGTGAGTCCCCTGGAGCTTACAAAAGTAAGTGACTGGGGTGAGCAGATGCAGCCAACAAAGAGGCAGCTTGAAGAGTGAAGTGCAAAGCGCGCAATCGTTTTCCTTGGCGGTGAATTATGCTATTCTCTGTGGCCTCAAAAGTCGAGTGTAGTGCACCACAGGAGTTTTCAGACGCATGTCTTCCCGCAATAATCCGGCGCGTGTCGCCATCGTGATGGGGTCCAAAAGCGACTGGGCTACCATGCAGTTCGCCGCCGAAATCTTCGAAATCCTGGACGTTCCGCATCATGTTGAAGTCGTCTCCGCCCACCGCACCCCAGACAAACTATTTAGCTTCGCCGAAAGCGCTGAAGAGAACGGTTATCAGGTGATTATTGCCGGGGCCGGTGGCGCAGCGCATTTGCCTGGCATGATTGCGGCGAAAACGCTGGTGCCTGTCCTCGGTGTTCCGGTGCAAAGCGCAGCGCTGAGCGGCGTAGATAGCCTCTACTCTATCGTTCAAATGCCGCGCGGTATTCCGGTCGGCACGCTGGCTATCGGCAAAGCGGGCGCGGCAAATGCGGCCCTGCTGGCAGCACAAATTCTGGCAACACACGACAAAGCATTACACCAGCGTCTGAACGACTGGCGCAAAGCGCAAACCGATGAGGTGCTGGAGAACCCGGACCCGCGAGGTGTCGCATGAAGCAGGTCTGCGTACTTGGCAACGGACAGCTAGGGCGCATGCTGCGCCAGGCCGGTGAGCCACTGGGCATAGCAGTCTGGCCCGTCGGGCTGGACGCTGAACCGGCTGCGGTCCCTTTTCAGCAAAGCGTGATCACCGCTGAGATTGAGCGCTGGCCGGAAACGGCACTCACCCGCGAACTGGCACGCCACCCGGCGTTTGTTAACCGCGACGTCTTCCCGATTATTGCCGACCGTCTGACGCAAAAGCAGCTTTTTGACAAGCTCGGTCTGGCGACCGCGCCGTGGCAGCTGCTGGCAGATAAAAGCGAATGGTCTGCGGTATTCGACAAACTTGGCGAGCTGGCGATTGTGAAACGTCGCGTCGGCGGCTACGATGGACGTGGACAGTGGCGCTTGCGCGCAAATGAAACTGAGCAACTGCCGGACGACTGCTACGGCGAGTGCATCGTCGAGCGGGGAATCAACTTCTCCGGTGAAGTCTCCCTGGTTGGCGCTCGTGCGCACGACGGCAGCACCGTTTTCTATCCGCTGACCCATAACCTCCATCAGGACGGTATTCTGCGCACCAGCGTGGTATTCCCGCAGGCTAACGCCAGACAGCAGGAACAGGCTGAAGCAATGCTCTCTGCCATCATGCAGGAGCTGGGCTATGTCGGCGTGATGGCGATGGAGTGTTTCATCACCCCGGAAGGTCTGCTGATTAACGAACTGGCTCCGCGCGTGCACAACAGTGGCCACTGGACGCAAAACGGCGCCAGCATCAGCCAGTTTGAGTTGCATCTACGTGCCATTACCGACCTGCCGTTACCGACGCCGGTGGTGAACCACCCTTCTGTGATGGTAAACCTGATTGGTAGCGACCTGAACTACGACTGGCTCAAGCTGCCGCTGGTGCATCTGCACTGGTATGACAAAGAGGTGCGTGAAGGGCGTAAGGTGGGTCACCTGAACCTGAGCGACAGCGATACCGCGCGCCTTAGCGCGACGCTGGAAGCGCTTATCCCCCTGCTGCCGCCGGAATATGCCAGCGGTATTATCTGGGCGCAGTCAAAGCTGAAATAAGCCAATAATGCCGGGGAGTTGATTTTATCCTTCCCCGGCCCCTCCTCTGGCGCGTAAAATCCCCTCCATTGCTGTTTTGTATTTTCAGGATCAAACATGAACGATGGAACGGACTACCGCGCAATTTTGCTCGCCGGTACGCCTTTAATCGATGTACGCGCCCCCGTCGAATTTCAGCAAGGCGCAATGCCGGGCGCAATCAACCTTCCCTTAATGAACGATGACGAACGTGCCGCCGTCGGGACCTGTTACAAACGCCAGGGACCTGAAGCTGCCCTCGCGCTTGGTCATCAACTGGTCTCGGGTGAAACCCGCCAACAGAGAATGCAGGCCTGGCAGGACGCCTGCCGTCAAAATCCTGCAGGCTATTTATGCTGCGCGCGTGGCGGTCAGCGTTCGCATATTGTGCAGCAGTGGCTGCATGAGTCCGGCATTGACTATCCGCTGATTAAAGGCGGCTACAAAGCTCTACGCCAGGCGGTCATCCAGCTAACGGAAGAACTGGTGCAGAAACCGAGCGTCTTAATTGGCGGCTGTACCGGGAACGGTAAAACCCAACTGGTGCAACAGCAGCCAAACGGTGTGGATCTCGAAGGTCTGGCGCACCATCGCGGCTCCTCGTTTGGGCGCACCGTTGAACCTCAATTGAGTCAGGCGAGTTTTGAAAACCTGCTGGCGGTTGAAATGCTCAAAACCGATAGCCGTCAGGATTTACGTCTGTGGGTACTGGAAGATGAAGGCCGCATGATCGGGGCTAATCATCTGCCCGAATGCCTGCGCGAGCGCATGACCCAGGCATCAATTGCGGTGGTGGACGATCCTTTTGAGCGTCGTCTGGAGCGACTACGCGAAGAGTATTTCGTGAAGATGCACCACGATTTTACCCACGCTTATGGCGAGAGCCAGGGCTGGCAGGAGTACAGCGAGTATCTGCACCACGGCCTGTTCGCTATCCGCCGTCGTCTGGGTTTACAACGTTTTGCCGAGCTGACCACCCTGCTCGACGAGGCTCTGCGCGAACAGCAGGCAACGGGCAGCACCGACGCCCATATGGGCTGGCTGGTGCCGTTGCTCAATGAGTATTACGACCCGATGTATCGTTATCAGCTGGAAAAGAAAGCCGCGAAAATCGTTTTTCGCGGCACATGGCAGGACGTTGCCGAGTGGCTTAACGCACAGTGATCAGTGTCTGTCGCGCTTATCTGCGCGTTTTGCCAGCCAGTCCCCCAGCACCTGAACGACCTGCACCAAAATAATCAGCGCCACCACGGTGACGATCATGACCTGGGTTTCGTAGCGGTAATAACCAAAGCGAATCGCCAGGTCGCCGACTCCACCGCCGCCAACGATCCCGGCCATCGCGGAGTAACCGATCAGACTCACCAGCGTTATCGTCAACCCACGCAGCAGACCCGCGCTCGCTTCAGGTAACAGAACGGTGCAGATGATGCGCATCGGGCTGGCACCAAACGCTTCCGCCGCTTCAATAATGCCTTTATCGACTTCACGTAACGCGCTATCAACCAGACGGGCATAGAAAGCGATTGCCGCCACCGAGAGCGGGACCGACGCCGCAATAGGGCCAATGGTATTCCCGAGCAAAAACTGGGTTAGCGGCAGCAGCAGAACCAGCAGGATCACAAACGGTACCGAACGAATGATATTCACCAGCACGGAGCTGAGCAGATACACAAAACGGTTTTGCCAGAATAAATGCCGATCGGTGACGAAAATCAGAAAACCGAGCGGCAGACCACCAATAATTGCCAGCACCGTAGAGATGCTCAGCATCTGGAAAGTTTCATTAAACGCCAGCGTCAAATCAGGCAATAAATCATCCACGAATCACCTCCACCTGTGCAGTACGTTGACGAATATGTTCCACGGCAACTTCCACCGCTGAAGGGTTATGCGGCGCGGTCAGTTGCACGACCAGAATCCCCAGCGCACGTTCGCCAATATATTCAATTTTGCCGTGCAGAATGTTCACCGCCACGCCAAATTTAACCGCGACTTCTGACAACACCGGCTGTTCCGCCGAATCGCCGATGAACAGAATTTTTAGCAACTGACCAGGCAGATGCTGGCGCAGACGCTCGGGCAGCGTCAAATTGAGGGTATGCGACACCAGCTGCTGCGTAAACGCGTGCTGCGGGTGAGCAAAAACGTCAAACACTTCACCAGACTCCACCACCTTGCCGCCGGACATTACCGCCACGCGATCGCAAATCGATTTGATCACGTTCATCTCGTGAGTGATCAGCACGATCGTGATCCCCAACTGTTGGTTGATCTGCTTAAGCAACGCCAGAATCGTGGCTGAGGTTTCGAGGTCCAGCGCCGAGGTAGGTTCATCACACAGCAGCACATCCGGGTGATTGGCAATCGCGCGGGCAATACCCACACGCTGCTTTTGCCCACCGCTGAGCTGAACCGGAAAGCGGTTCGCCTTGTCGGACAGCCCCACCAGCGCCAGGATTTCGCTCACGCGCGGACCAATTTTACTGCGCTCCCATCCGGCAGCCTTCAGGCTAAAGGCGACGTTTTGCGCCACGGTACGGGTATGCATCAGGTTAAAATGTTGAAAAATCATACCGATACGCTGACGGGCTTTACGTAGATGCCCCCCTTCCAGCGCGGAAATTTCTACGCCGTTCACCTTCACGCTTCCCTGGCTCGGACGCGTTAAGGCGTTCAGGGTGCGCAGCAGCGTACTTTTCCCCGCGCCGCTGGTCCCGACAATGCCAAATATCTCACCTGCGCCAATGCGCAAGCTAACGTCATCAACCGCCCGGGTTGATGGTCCACGGCCTGCGCTAAAATCCACGCAAACTTTCTCAATCTCAATCATAGCCACCTCAGAAATGCGAAAAGGGCAGTCGTCGCTGCCCCTGTTAACCCTTGTGCGCAGCGATTATTGGGCTGACGACATCCATTCCGGTTTCTGGAAGGCGCTGTAGATATTTTGCGGATCGTCGATCACCGCGCGATACGCCGGAGATTTCACCGCCTCAACAATATCTTTCGCGAACGGTTTATCCGCATCTTCACTGCGTACCGCGATGATATTTTTCAGATTTTCGTCCAGGTGTTCCTGCTTGATGGCGCTGGCGAGATCCATTTTTGCCGCCACGGCAAAGTTACCGTTGACCAGCGCACCGGTCACACCGTCCAGCGTACGCGGCAGTTGTGCCGCTTCCAGCGGTTTAAACACCAGCCCTTTCGGATTGCTGGCGATATCGCGCTCGGAGGCTTTAGTTGGATCAATATTGTCTTTGATGGTGATAAGGCCAATAGACTGCAGGAAACGCAGACCGCGAGCCAGGTTGGTGGGATCGTTGGAGAGCGTGATCACATCTCCTTTTTTCAACTCATCCAGGCTTTTGATTTTATGTGAGTAAAACCCCATCCCGGCCGTCGGGACCACAATCAGCTTGCTCAGCTTCAGGCCTTTATCGGCAGTGAATTTGTCAAAATAGAGCGAATGCTGGAACAGGTTAGCATCAATGCTACCGTTGGAGAGCGCCATGTTTGGCTGCACGTAATCGCTGAATTCGCGCACCACTACCTTATAGCCTTTCTCTTTCAGCGTGGGGGCAATGGCCTGTTTCACCATATCGCCGTATGGCCCAGGCGCGACGCCAAACACAATTGTGTGCGGGTCACTATTCGCATGAGCAAACTGTAATCCACAGGCCAGTAACAGCGCCCCGGTCGCGACGCGTAAACTCTGACGCAATCCCATATTCTCTCCATTTTAACGTTGTGGTGTCATGTCTCACGCCGTTCTTGCGACGTTGTTCTTGTTGGCCCGTTAACAGGCTGATTGTTAACATGACACAGATCACAACCTGCTGTCCTTGAAATTATTTCATGATGTTGCAGAGTATGTTTTTAAATGAAAGAAGGTATGAAAAAGCCGGATGTCGGCACAAGTGCCTTATCCGGCCTACAACAGCTTTCTTAAGCCCGAAAAGCGCAAGCGTATCGGGCGGCAGGCGTTCGATTAGAAGTCGTAACGCAGACGAACCAGATTCATGTCACCCAGATTGTCGGTGCTGGAGGTAAAGACGTGTTCGTAGTCAACACGGAAACCGTAATCCAGCTGGAAGCTGATCCCCACGCCGTTGTCGGTACGCAGGTAGTTACGGCCATTCACGTACTCAATACGGTCGCCCATAAAGTACGGCTGAACGGATTTCAGCGCATATTGACCCACCGGGAAGGTGTAACCGGCGAAGTATTCCAGACCCCAGGCGTCACCGGCAAAGTAGTCGTTAACAGAGACTTTTTTGGTGGTCATGAAGTTTTGATACCAACCGCCGCCCATCGAGAAGGTCCAGTTGTCCGGTTTCCAGCTCAGCGCGGTACCGACGATGTTTTGATCATAGGTTTTGCTGGTGTTGCCACGCATTTCCGCGCGAGTGTAGTTCCACGCCGTACCCCAGGTCAGGTCATCGGTAATGTGATAATCCACACCCAGTGAGCCGCCGCCTTTACGCTTGTAGCGCAGACCGTTGTTCGGGTTGTAATCATCACTGAACAGATAAGAGGCGTAGAGATCCACATCACCAACGGTATTCTTATACTTCAGTGATTTACGCGTACGATAGGAACCATCATAGTCGCCATTAATACCGTTACCTGGCGCCTGACCGATCATGTCATAGTCCCAGATATCCGTTTTCGCACCGACTACATCATAGTAAATGCTGTTCTGTTGACCGAAGGTCAGCGTACCCCAGGTTGCACTCTTCAGACCGGTGTACAGCATACGACGCGTGGTATCGTTGGCACCGTCAGCGTAGTGGTTATCCCAGTTGAACATCGCCGGGAAGTTAACGCCCAGCTCGTAGTAGCTCACCCAACTGATATCATCAAACAGATAGTAGTCAGCGGCGAAGCGGAAACGTGTACCGCCATCGAAGCCATTACGTTTGTAGCCATTCTTACCATCGTCACCGGCCATATTCTGGAACTGCGGACGAATACTGCCGCCGACGGTGAAGTTAAGACGGCTCAGCGGGTTGCCCGCCTGCGGATCTTGTTTCAGGACCGTGATTTCCGCCTGTGAAGCGAAAGTCGTTAATGCCACTGCTGCGCCGATCGATACCGCCAGCGCTGTTTTTTTTATAGTCATTATTTATACCTTGATAGATAGCCTGCCAATTATTCAGCACACAAATATTAACGTTTATTAATACTCTCGTGTTGTTGGGTTTTTATTGTTCTGTGCTGTTAAATATCAAGGAGTTATCAATTTGTGCTACATAGAAAAAAAGACGCACCGATTTTAAAACCGGTGCGTAATCATCACGAATATGAATTAACTACTGAACTGACGGAACAGCGCTTTACCTTTTAGCAGACGTGAACCGAGCCATCCGCCGCATAAAGAGAGCAGCAATGCTCCACTAAATGGTAATACTACCCACAGTCGCCAGTCTGGCTCCCACGGGAAATCAAACACTTTGGTTTGCAGTACCGCCAACGCTGTTTCCGCACCGATGGCCGCCACCAGTCCGGCAACCATCCCGAGCATGGCGAACTCGCACCACAGCGTGGTACGCAGCAGCTTCTTACCTGCTCCCAGCGTGCGCCAGACCACCAACTCCTGATGACGCTGACGCATACCGACCTGGACCTGCGCCAATAGCAGCAGCATGCCACAGGCTGTGACCAGTACCACCATCACCTCCAGTGCGCGGCTCACCTGATCCAACACCTGGCTCACCTGTTTGAGGATGGCGCCAATATCCAGCAGGCTGATGGTCGGGAATTCGCGGTTAAGCTGCGTTAGCATGCCGTTGCCGTTCTCCCAGCGAAAGCTGGTTAACCAGCTTTGCGGCTGAGCATCCAGCGCGCCGGAGGGGAAGATAAAGAAGAAGTTGGGCCGCAGGCTTTCCCAGTCCACTTTGCGCAGACTGCTGACCGTGGCGCTGAAATCCTGGGTGTCGCCCATAAAAGTCACCCGATCGCCGAGTTTGACGTTCAGCCGTTTCGCTAACCCCTCTTCCATCGACACTTCGCCCGCTTTTGGCGGCCAACTTCCGGCGGTTATCGGGTTATGATCCGGTCGGGTATCCTGCCAGGTCAGGTTAAGCTCGCGGTTCAGCGCCTCATCCTGATTGCCTTCGGTCGGCTTCTCATTGATAGCCGTCAGACGCGCCCGCACAATCGGATAGAACGATTCCGGGATCACCTGATGCTCGGACAGGAAAGCCTTCAGCGGAACCACCTGCTCGGTGGCAATGTTGATCAGATAATAGTTCGGACTTTCCGGCGGCATTTGCTGCTGCCAGCGGTCGAGCAGATCGCCGCGCAGCACCAGTAACAACGCCAGCAGCATAAAGGAAAGCGAAAATGCCGATAGCTGGCTGAGCGTTGACCACGGCTGGCGTAACAGTCGACTGACCGCCAAACGCAGCGGCAGTGAGGAGAGCGTCAGACCACGCAGCACGTTGAGCAGCATCCAGCCGAGCACCCCGCACAACAGCGCCAGTACCACCGCACCAGCCAGTACCGCCCACAGCAGTGGACTTCCGCCCATCAGTCCAGCAAGCAGTGCAATCACGACTATCACGACCACCGGCAAATAAAACTTCAGGGGCCAGACGTTTGCCACCACGTCACGGCGCAGCACCCGCAGCGGCTGCGTTGCCAGCAGCAGGCGGTAAGGGCGTAACCCCACCAATAGCGAAATAACCGTCATGGTGCCTAGTGCCCATAACCACGGCCAGGGGCTGGCAGGCGGTAGTTCTCCAGGCAGAACCGGCTTGAGCAGCAGCACCAGCACGCGCTCGAATAACAGTCCGAATAGTCCGCCGGTCACGCCAGACAGCGCCAGCACCATCAGCCATTGACCAACAATCAGCCTGCGCAGTTGCGCTCTGCCCGCACCGAGCGTTTTCAGAATAGCCACCAGATCGTAACGGCTGCGGCAATAATGGCTCATCGCCACGGCAACCGCGGCGACCGCCAGCAACAGCGTTAACAGCGCCGACAGCAGCAAGAACTGTTGCGAACGCTCAAGTGATTTCCCCAGCGCCCCTTCATCCTGCTCCAGCCCATACCAGCGCTGTTCAGGCTTTAACTGTGGCAGCAGCCACTTTTCATAGGCTTCCAGTTGCGATGGCGTCCCGCCAAATTTATAGCGCCAGGTCACGCGGCTTCCCGGCTGGACCGCCGCCGTTTTTTCGACATCCGCCATGTTCATCATCAGACGCGGTGCTATCTGGAACGGATTAAAACCAGAGTCCGGCTCCTGCACCACCTCCCCGGCAATACGCAGCGTGGCATCGCCAACGTCGATGGAATCACCGACTTTTAAGTTGAGTAGCGCCATCAGACGTGGGGCCAGCAGCACCGAGCCCGGCTGCGGTTTCAGTCCCGGCGGGTTGGTTTGCAGCGTGCCGTACATCGGATACACATCATCTACCGCTTTGACGTTCGCCAGCTGCGGCGTATCCCGGGCAAAAGTCATGGTGGCAAAGGTGAGCTGTTCGCCCACCTTCAGGCCACGCTGTCGCGCCTCGTCAATCCACGCTTTCGGCACGGTATGCGAACTTTGTAGCGACCGATCGCCCGCCATAAACTCACGGCTTTGCTGGCTCAGCCCTTTTTCCATACGATCGCTGATATTGCCCAGCGCCAGCACACAGGCTACCGCCAGGCTCAGCGCCAGCCAGACAATCAGTAGTGAAGGCGAGCGCCATTCGCGCCAGAACCAGCGTGCAATCATGCCTCCTCCTGCAACTGTCCATTCACCAGACGTAAGCGCCTGTCGCAACGCGCCGCCAACTGCGGGTCATGCGTCACCAGAATCAGGGTGGTGCCGTGTTCCCGGTTCAGAGAAAACAACAGGTCGGCTATTTTGTCTCCGGTCTGGCGATCGAGGTTGCCCGTTGGTTCATCGGCAAACAGCACGTCAGGGCGACCGTTAAACGCTCGCGCCAGCGCCACGCGCTGCTGCTCCCCGCCGGAAAGCTGGGCCGGAAGATGATCAAGACGTTTTCCCAGTCCCAGTTGTTCCAACAGCGTTTTTGCCCCGTCACGACTTTTTCCGCTATTTTCGCCGCGCAACAGCGCGGGCAGTTCGACGTTTTCCAGCGCGTTGAGGGTCGGAATTAACATGAATGACTGGAAGACAAAACCCACGTGCCGCGCCCGCAGCTGCGCCCGGGCTTCTTCGTCCATGGTGTGCAGCGCCTGCCCCACCAAGCTGACTTCACCGCTGGTGCCATCGTCAAGCCCGGCGAGAATCGCCAGCAGCGTGGATTTCCCCGATCCCGACTCGCCAATCAACGCAATGGTCTCGGCGCGTTTGACAACCAGTTCAACTCCGGTAAGGATGGATAGCTCATGATCACCCTGACCGACGGATTTCTTAAGATGATGAACTTCAACAATGTTTTCCGCTGGCATTGGCCTTTCCTGTTCCTGGTCCTGTTAACTTTCCGCGCCGCCGCAGCGGACACGTTATTAATTCTGGGTGACAGCCTGAGCGCCGGATACCGAATGTCCGCCAGCGCCGCGTGGCCTGCGCTACTTAATGATAAATGGCAAACCAAAACGCCGGTGGTGAATGCCAGCATTAGCGGCGACACCTCGCAGCAAGGTCTGGCCCGTCTGCCTGCATTACTCAAGCAGCACCAGCCGCGCTGGGTGCTGGTCGAACTTGGCGGCAACGACGGCCTGCGCGGCTTCGCGCCTGCGCAAACCGAACAAACCCTGCGCACGATTTTGCAGGACGTGAAAGCGGCAAATGCCGAACCGCTATTAATGCAAATTCGTCTGCCGGCAAACTACGGTCGCCGTTATAATGAAACCTTTAGCGCGATTTATCCAAAGCTCGCCAAAGAGTTTGATATCCCTCTGCTGCCATTTTTCATGGAAGAGGTTTATCTGAAACCCCAGTGGATGCAGGATGATGGTATTCATCCTAACCGTGACGCCCAGCCGTTTATCGCCGACTGGATGGCGCAACATCTCACCCCTTTTCTATCCTAAATAATTCGAGTTGTATGAAGGCGGCAAGTGAGAGAGTTCCCAGGAGCATAGATAACTATGTGACTGGGGTGAGCGAGCGTAGCCAACGCGCAGACAACTTGAAGTATGACGGATATAGTAAATCACGACTCGTAATTCAACGGAGATCCTGACAGGTAAAGTTATGCAAAAATCGGTCTTAATAACAGGATGTTCCAGCGGAATCGGTCTGGAAAGTGCGCTTGAGCTAAAGCGCCAGGGTTTTCAAATTCTGGCAGGCTGCCGCAAACCTGACGATGTCGCGCGTATGAACAGTATGGGATTCACCGGCGTATTGCTGGATCTGGATTCACCCGAGAGCGTGGATCGCGCCGCCGACGAAGTGATCGCCCTGACCGATAATCGTTTATATGGGATCTTTAACAACGCCGGATACGGCGTCTATGGTCCCCTGCCCACCATCAGCCGCGAACAGATGGAACAGCAGTTTTCCGCCAACTTCTTTGGCGCACATCAGCTTACCATGCGCCTGTTACCTGCCATGTTACCCCACGGCGAAGGGCGCATTGTGATGACCTCATCGGTGATGGGATTGATCTCAACGCCGGGACGCGGCGCCTATGCCGCCAGCAAATATGCACTGGAAGCCTGGTCCGACGCACTGCGTATGGAACTGCGCCACAGCGGGATTAAGGTCAGCCTGATTGAACCCGGCCCCATCCGGACCCGCTTTACCGAAAACGTCAACCAGACCCAGAGCGATGCTCCCGTTGAAAATCCCGGCATTGCCGCGCGTTTTACGCTGGGACCAGAAGCGGTTGTCGCCAAAGTGCGTCATGCGTTTGAGAGCGATAAACCAAAGCTACGTTATCCGGTTACGCTGGTGACCTGGGCAGTGATGCTGCTTAAACGCCTGTTGCCAGGCCGCATAATGGACAAAATTTTACAGGGTTGAGTTGAAGCTCGCGCGTCAGCCCCCATGTAACAAGAAATCGACAAAAGAGAGTAACTCCATGTCCACACAGAATATTGTTAACATTAACGAATCGAACCTACAGCAGACCCTCGAACAGTCGATGACCACGCCGGTCCTGTTCTATTTTTGGTCTGAGCGCAGCCAGCATTGTCTGCAATTAACGCCGGTACTGGAGAGCCTTGCCGCCCAGTATAACGGTCAGTTTATTCTCGCTAAGCTGGACTGCGACGCCGAGCAGATGATCGCCTCCCAGTTTGGTCTGCGCGCGATCCCTACGGTTTATCTGTTCCAGAACGGCCAGCCGGTAGATGGATTCCAGGGCCCGCAACCGGAAGAGGTTATTCGCGCGCTGCTGGAGAAAGTGCTGCCGAGCGAAGAAGAGCTGAAAGCACGCCAGGCTATCGAATTCATCGAAGCCGGTAATCACGCGGATGCGCTGCCGCTGCTGAAAGAAGCCTGGCAGATCTCCAACCAGAGCAGCGAAATCGGTCTGCTGCTGGCGGAAACGCAAATCGCCCTGAACCGTTCTGATGAAGCCGAAGCGGTACTGAAAACCATTCCGTTGCAGGATCAGGACACCCGCTATCAAGGGCTGATCGCACAGATCGAACTGCTGAAGCAGGCCGCTGATACGCCGGAAATCCAACAGTTGCAACAGCAGGTCGCCAGCAATCCACAGGATGCGGCGCTGGCAACGCAGTTGGCTATTCAATTGCACCAGGTCGGGCGCAACGAGGAATCGCTGGAATTACTGTTCAGCCACCTGAAGAAAGATCTTACGGCTGCCGATGGTCAGGCACGTAAGACCTTCCAGGAGATCCTTGCCGCATTAGGAACCGGCGATGCGCTGGCTTCCAAATACCGTCGTCAGCTGTACGCGCTGCTGTACTAATTGGTTCATCATGCCCGATGGCGCTACGCTTATCGGGCCTACAAACACAACCAACACCTCATTCCCGTCGGCCGGATATGGCGGTAGCCGCCATACGGCATCACATCACGGTTTCTTTAATGGCGTCACCACCAGTTGGTGGCGCGAATTATAGAACTTCCGATAGGTTAAATAGCAGGCAATAATGGTCGACAGGCTGGCGGTTGATAGCAGCATAAACGTCACCATAATCTGATACTTAATCGCTTTTACCGGGTCAATACCTGCAAAGATCAATCCTGACATCATTCCCGGTAAACTCACCAGCCCCACGGTCTTCGCTGAATCAATCGTCGGGATCAGCGAGGCGCGAATGCTGTCGCGAATAAGCGGCGCGGAGGCCACTTTCGGCGTCGCGCCGAGGCTGAGTTTTTCCTGAATTTGCTGCTGCTCGCTGTTAAACCTCTGCCCCAAATTGTTGTAACACAGCCCCACCGCCACCATCGCATTGCCTGCAATCATGCCAGAGATCGGGATGACCTGCATCGGCGTGAACTCGATAGAGCCTGAAAGAACCAGCACCGAAAGCGTTAGCCCCGCTCCCACCGTAATAGCAATAAACGACGAGAGAAAAGCTTTATCAATATATTTACTGCGTTTTTGCGCGTTATAGGCCGCGTTAAAGCAGATAAACAGCACCATCAATAAGGTCAGAATGCTATGGTTGACGCCGAAAATATATTTCAGCACGTAGCCCACGATAATAAGCTGAACCACTGCCCGGCAAACGCTCCAGAGAATATCTTTTTCCAGCGCCAGCTTTTCTTTGTTGCTGATCAGTATCGCGACCACCACCAGCATCATCGCTAACGCCAGGGATTCATTGGTAATATTATGCTCGTTCATTACTTACTTCCTGCATTTCACCGGCGTGCGGTTGAAGGGTTATGACGTTATCCGCATGATCAATTTCATCTTTGTCATGCGTCACCCACAGCACAGCAATATTCTTATCGCGAACATAGTGGTGAATTAATTCGTTCACATTACGCTTGTTGGATTCATCCAGCGCGCTGGTGATTTCATCAAGCAGCAGAATTTTCGGCAGAAACTGCAAATTACGAATTAACGAGACGCGCTGCTTTTCGCCGCCGGATAGCTCATTGATATTTTTTTTGAGGATCGTCTCGGGTAACTCAAAGCGGGCCAGATCGGTCAGAAACACATCCGGATCCGGACGTTTGTCGCGAATTTGCCAGGGGAAAATGAGATTGTCGTAAACGGTGTCACCAAACAAAGCGGGCGTTTGCGCGCAATAAGAGACCTGCTGGCGATACGTTTCCGGCTTGAGGGTATTTATCTCTTTACCCTCAAAGAGAATCTCACCACCAGTCGGACTTATTAACGACGCCACAATCTTGAGTAACGTGCTTTTACCGCAGCCGGACTGGCCGGTAATCAGCTTAAATTCTCCGGCGCGGAGATCAAAACAGATGTTATTAAGAACCTGCGTCGCCCCTGCCTGCCACGCGACATTTTTTAACTGAAGCAGAATGCTGCTTTCTTCCATTACCAATCCCTTTTTACATCTTTCGTGCAGATAGTCTATCCCTGTAATTTATTATAGGGGAGCCCACCTTGATAAATCGGGTATAATTTGACTAATGAGGCAGTAAAGGACAGCACAACAGGAGGTTTCATCAATGCTCATTTTTATTCCTATTCTTATTTTTGTCGCGCTGGTGATCGTCGGCGCAGGCGTCAAAATCGTCCCGCAGGGATATCAGTGGACGGTAGAGCGTTTTGGCCGTTACACCAAAACCCTGCAACCGGGTTTAAGCCTTGTTGTACCGTTCATGGACCGCATTGGTCGTAAGATCAATATGATGGAACAGGTGCTTGATATCCCCTCTCAGGAAGTCATCTCCAAAGATAACGCCAACGTCTCGATTGATGCTGTGTGCTTTATTCAGGTGATCGACGCGCCGAAAGCCGCGTATGAAGTCAGCAACCTGGAACTGGCGATCATCAACCTGACCATGACCAACATTCGTACTGTTCTCGGCTCGATGGAGCTCGATGAAATGCTCTCCCAGCGTGACAACATCAACACGCGCCTGCTGCATATTGTTGATGAGGCCACCAATCCTTGGGGCATCAAAATCACCCGTATTGAGATTCGTGACGTGCGTCCACCGGCAGAACTTATCGACGCCATGAACGCGCAGATGAAAGCCGAACGTACCAAGCGCGCCTACATTCTGGAAGCCGAAGGGATCCGCCAGGCGGAAATCGTCAAGGCCGAAGGTGAGAAGCAGTCGAAAATCCTCATCGCGGAAGGTGAACGTCAGTCCGCATTTTTACAGGCTGAAGCGCGTGAACGTTCCGCAGAAGCAGAAGCCCGCGCAACGCAGATGGTTTCTGAGGCCATTGCCGCCGGGGATATTCAGGCCGTGAACTACTTCGTGGCACAGAAATACACCGAAGCGCTGCAGCATATCGGCTCGTCGAATAACAGCAAAGTGGTGATGATGCCGCTGGATGCCAGCAGCCTGATGGGCTCCATTGCCGGGATCGCCGAACTGGTTAAGGACAGCGCCAGCGAGCGGAAAAAATCATGATAGCGATGATTCTGGTGCACCCGCATATCTTCTGGCTCAGCCTCGGTGGTCTGTTACTGGCCGCCGAGATGCTGGGCGGCAACGGCTATCTGCTGTGGAGCGGCGTGGCAGCGGTGATTACCGGTCTGGTCATCTGGCTCGTTCCACTAGACTGGGCGTGGCAGGGGGCAATGTTCGCTGCCCTCACCCTGCTGGCGGCCTGGCTGTGGTGGAAGTGGCTGGCAAGACGCGTTCAGGAACAGCAGCCGGCCGATAGCCATCTTAACCAACGTGGACAACAGTTAGTTGGCCGTCGATTTACTCTGGAAACTAACCTGGTCAATGGTCGCGGACATATGCGCGTCGGCGACAGTTCCTGGCCCGTTAGCGCCCGTGACGATTTGAGCGCCGGAACGCAGGTTGAAGTCATTGCCGTTGAGGGAATCACCCTGATTATAAAAGCGGTATCACACTAAAAAGACAGGAAATAAGACTATGGTCAGGAAGACACCCCTTGCCTTTGCCCTTTGCACATTGCTGACCGCCGCCCCGCAGGCATTCGCTTCGTTCGATATGGAAGACTGCAAATGGAGCGACGACAGCTGCCTGCTGAAGGGAACGCCGACCTTTAACCCTGAAAACGACAGCCGCGACAACCTGCTGCGGCTGCTGAGCCAGGAAAAATCATTTGCTCTGCCCGTGCAGTCGATGCCCGCAGACATCACTCGCTCCCGCGATTTCTATTTTGCCTATCATCCGCAATGGGATGAGGCTGCCCCGCAAACAGCGGCAGCTCAGGCATCCGCCGCGGACAGCCCTCTCTCCCGACAGATGGCCGAGCTGAACATTAGCGCCGACGAAATAAACATCAATGACGCTGAGCTAGAGAACCGTCATGTTTCGAATAACGCCGAGAGCGTTAGCGCCTTTTTTGCCGCGCTGTTGGCCGATTCCACATTAACAGCGGAACAGCGTCAGGCCTTAGCCCAGGCGCGTACAGGACTGCTTTCCGGAGCAACCCGCGAGCAAATTGAGTCTTCTCTTGCCACCTTCCCGGCAGATTCTCAAGCTCTGCCCTATAAAAGCTATCTGGCAGCAGCAGCCAGTTTCTATGCCGGTGATTATGCCAGTGCCGAACGGGATTTCACTCAGCTTGCTACAAGCGACCGTCCGTGGTTAGCAGAGACCGCGCAATACATGCTGATGCGCACGGCGTTGAACAAAAGCAGTCAGAACAGTGTGGGCGAGTACGGCGATTTTGATATTGCGAAAATTAACCGCGAGGATGCCACTCAGGCTCAAGAGTTGGCGCAGGCCTATCTGCAGCGTTTTCCCCAAGGACTCTACGCTGACTCTTCACGAGGCATGTTGCGTCGCATCAACTGGTATTTACAGTCATGGCCGCAGCTGGCCGGGTTGTATGAACAGACGCTGAAGCAGTCGGCTGACGCACAGCAACTGCGCGAAAATGTCATCGAATACGATAATGTCTATGGCATGGCGTTCTACGACCAGTCCGTCGTTGAGGCCTTCCCCGACGCGCCGCGAGTCAGCTATATCGAGCTACTACGCGCGCTGCGCCTGGATAACAATAACAAACCGACGCTGACGCAGGCACAGCTCGACGCCAGCAAACCGGTGTTTGAACAAAGCCAAAAACTGCCGCTATGGCGCGATCTGCAACTGAATCTGTGGCTGGCAACGGGCAACTACGCGGCAATTATTCAGGCAGTTACGCCAGCGCAGAAACTTGCCGCTCACGATACCCTCGCCTTCAGCGAACAGGTGCTGTACGGCGAAGCGTTGATGGGCCAAAAGAAATGGGCCGAGGCGCGCAATTTCTGGCAGCAGTTGTTAAAACTCAGCCAGGATAACGAACAGCAGCAATATGTACAGGCTAAGCTTGCCGCCACGCTGGTGTATAGCGGCGACGTGGCAGCGGTTTTCGCACCGAATAGCGCGGTGACCAACCTGCGCTTTCGTTCGCAGGTGCTGAAAACGCAGGCCACGCCAGAACTGCTGCGCCAGCAGGCCGTTCATGGCCCGAATAACGAAGAGCGTACCATTGCGTTGCATACGCTGCTGGTGCGGGATCTTACAGAGAATCGTTTTGGCGACTGGCTTACTGACAGAAAACTGGCCAGCGCGATTACATCACCGGTCATTGGCGAAGCGTTTGCTGACGTTAACCTGAGCATATTCGACTGGAATGGCGACACGGCCCAGGCGGGTTATACGTGCCGCAGCCTCAATGAAACGGTAACGGTATTGAGCAAAAAAGCGGATGATGCTCACGCGCTGAACTGCCTTGGCGAATTCTTCCGCACCACGCAAACACATGTCGACCTGTGGAAAAACAGCGCTGGCAACGACGTGCTTGAATCAGCTATTTCGCGTAAGAAACCGTTCGGCCAGTTCGACAGACAGAGCTACTACCAGCAGGTAATCACCTCACCCACCGCGGAAGTCGAAGATAAGAGCTTCGCGCTGTATCGCGCCATCATGTGCTATGCGCCATCAGGCGCTAACGAATGTGGCGGAGAAGACGTGGACAAATTGCAGCGTAAGGGCTGGTTCACCCAACTGAAAACGCAGTATCCGGGAAGCCCGTGGGCGCAAAAACTCAAATATTACTGGTAACCGCACTGCTTCTCGGCCAGGCACAGGCGGCGGATATCGTCGCCGCCCGTGAACATTCAGCCTTCTGGCTGTGGTCTGGGGTGAAAGCCAGTTACGAGCTGAAAGACGCGCAAACGGTTTATCTGCACCAGGGCGAGGTACTGGTTCGTTCCGGTAACGTGGTGTTCCAGCGCCTCGGACTGTCGGTCAGTCGTCTGTCTTTTCCCTCAATCTGGCTGACCGTACGCTTTACCACTCTCGACGTACCGGAAGAGATCCCGGCGCGTATCATACGGTTGATGCAGCGCTGGCAGACCGCCGGGAATAACGTCGTCGGCCTGCAGGTTGATTTTGACGCAGCGACCCATCAACTGACCGACTACGCCCGCTTTCTGCAGCAACTGCGCCAACAGCTCCCGGCCGAGTTTGCGCTAGGGGTAACCGGACTACTGGATTGGGCAAAAACGGGCGACGTCGCTACGCTGAACGCGTTGGCGGTCGATGAACTGGTGGTGCAAAGCTATCAGGGGCGTCGCACGGTGACGAATTATCAGGCGTATCTACCCGCGCTGAGCCGCCTGCGCATTCCATTTAAGCTGGGACTGGTGCAAAACGGTAGCCGAGATCCACTGGCTGAAGCGCAGCTTGAGAAATCTCCGTGGTACCGCGGTACGGTGGTGTTTATGCTTAATCCTTCTCGCCGTTAAGCCTTCGCTTTGTGATGGCAGCAGCCGGAGAGATTATCCATAATCGGACATTCAGCGCTGTCATCACCCGGGCAACTGTCCGCCAGCGCCAGTAAATGCAAGCGCATGGCCTGCAGCTCACTGATATGCCGCTCAATATCCGCCACCTTTTCCAGGGTGCGCTTTTTCACATCCGCGCTGTGACGCGCCGGATCGTTAAACAGGTTTACCAGCTCGCCGCACTCTTCCAGATTAAATCCAACCTGCCGCGCCTGACGCAGCAACGTCAGTTCATTCAGATGCTGTTGGTTGTAAGTGCGATAGCCATTGTCACTACGCAGCGGCGGCGTCACCAGTCCTTTCTCTTCATAAAAGCGAATGGCTTTGCTGGTTAAACCGGTTTTTTTCGCAACATCGCTAATATTCACATTTCCCCCGCGGTGCTTGTTGGTGCTGAGCCACATTATAGCCCAGATTGCCGTAATCATTTACCCGAGAAATCTGCACATTATAAGCCAACAAAGAGATGAATAAATCCTTTCTATTCACATTGTTATACCCGATACAGATCACATTTCAGTATTTATTGACCGTACAAAATTGACTCAAATCAAAAGATATATTGGTTATGCATCTTTCATATTGAACAAAGGGAAACATTTTTATATACAAATGCGAATGATAATGATGATCATTTACATTTAATAAAGGTTCTCTTATGTTGCCACGGATTAACCAAAGGCCATTTATTCTTTCAGCCCTGACATTATGCATGTCCGGCGCTGCTTCTGCAGCTACCTCTACAACACACGCTTCAGCGCCCGACGATGATACGGTGATCGTCACGGCTAACCGCTCTGAAAGTAGTCTCTGGGATAGCCCGGCAACTATTCAGGTTATCGATCGCCAGACGCTGCAAAACTCCACCAGCGTTTCTATTGCTGATGATTTACAAGATATTCCCGGCGTCGAAGTCACCGATAACGCCCTCGCTGGCCGGAAACAAATTCGTATCCGTGGCGAAGCCTCTTCGCGGGTGCTGATTTTGATCGACGGCCAGGTTGTCAGCTACCAGCGCGCCGGGCAAAACTACGGGGCCGGTTTGCTGATTGACGAATCCGCGCTGGAACGGATTGAAGTAGTAAAAGGCCCCTACTCTGTCCTTTACGGTTCGCAGGCGATTGGCGGTGTCGTAAACTTTATTACGAAAAAAGGCGGCGATAAGCCTCTCGGCGGCAGCGTTAAGGCCGTTTATAACTCCGCAACGGCAGGATGGGAAGAATCAGCAGCAGCCTGGGGCAGCATCGGAAACTTTGACTACCGCATCAATGGCAGCTATTCCGACCAGGGGGACCGCGATACGCCTGACGGGAGATTGCCCGACACCAATTTCCGTAATAACGGCCAGGGCGTGTGGCTTGGCTACAATTTCGATCGCCATAAAATCGGACTCTCCCTCGATCGTTACAAACTGTCTACTCAAACCTGGTTTGACGATCCAGAGGGCCAGTTCGACGACTTTAGCGTCAAAATACCTAAGCTGGAACGCGAGAAAATCGGTCTTTTCTACGACTACGCGGCTGGCGGGGATTACCTGAAGAAAATCCATGTTGACGCATACACCCAGACAATAGAGCGCAAATTTGAAAACCGAGTCAAAACGACTCAGGTAATCCCCAGCCCGGCGATTAAAGCGCTGACGATAAACAATCAAACCAATACCAACGACAAACAGTATACCCAGGGGGTAACGCTGCAGGGCAATTTCTCCCTTCCCGCGAACAACGAGCTGGTGATTGGCACTCAATATCAGCATGACAAAATCAAACAGGACACGGACGGCAGTACGCGCCAGACCGCAGCTACCGGCTTCTTCGATACGCAAACCCGCACCCTGTCATACAACGAAGCGGAGCAAAGCAACACCTCATTGTTCGCGCAAAACGACTGGCGCTTTGCCGATGACTGGACCTGGACCGTAGGCGCACGCCAGTACTGGCTGTCTTCGAAGCTCAATCGCAACGATACGCAAACCCTGCAAAGCAGCGGCAGCACCTGGCATTCCACCGGGGGAAATTCAGTACACGATGATGAACTGGTGACCTCAACCAGCCTACGCTATTCCGGTTTTAAAGATCTTGAACTCCGGGCAGCATATGCCCAGGGCTATGTTTTCCCCACGCTGACTCAGCTGTTTATGCAGACGTCCGCAGGCGGAAGCGTGACCTACGGCAACCCAAACCTGAAGGCGGAACACTCGAATAACTATGAGCTGGGCGCACGGTATAAAGGGAATATGTGGCTGATTGACGGCGCCATTTATTACTCCGAAGCCAAAGACTATATCGCCAGCCTGGCCTGTTCAGGCCAACCCGTTTGCAGCGGTAATACCACCTCTTCACGGGGCGGCTATTACTACTACGAAAACATTGATCGGGCCAAAACCTGGGGCATGGAACTCACCGCAGAATACAACGGCTGGGCGGTTTCACCTTACCTGAGCGGTAATCTCATTCGCCGTCAGTACGAAGGCAATACCCTAAAAACCTGGGATACCGGCGAACCCACGCTGACCGGGCGTGTCGGCCTGAAACATACCTGGTTGATGAATGTCGCTAACGTGACGTCCGATGCCTTTATCCGCGCGGCGTCCAGCGCTAAAGATAATACCGGCACCACGGAAATCAACTACCCAGGCTGGGCCACACTTAACCTCGCATTCAACACCGAGTTCGGTCCGCAGGACCAGTATCAGGTCAACCTCGCGCTCAACAACCTGACCGATAAGCGTTACAGAACCGCACATGAATCTATTCCAGATGCTGGTTTCAATGCCGCCGTTGGCTTTGCGTGGAATTTCTGACGATGAAAAAGCTCATGATTGGCTTACTGAGCCTCGCCTGCGTTTTCAGTGCCCAGTCCGCCGACCGCCTGGTGGTGGCGGGCGGCTCGCTTAGTGAACTGGTATACGCCATGGGCGTCGGCAACCGGGTGGTTGGCGTTGATGAAACCACCTCGTATCCGCCCGAAACTGCCGCACTCCCGCATATCGGCTACTGGAAGCAGTTAAGCAGCGAGGGCATTTTGTCGCTCCATCCGGACAGTTTTATCACCTGGCAGGATGCAGGTCCCCAAATCGTGTTGGATCAGTTGCGGGCGCAAAAGGTTAACGTCGTGACGTTGCCGCGCGTACCGGCCACCGTCGAACAGATGTACGCCAACATTCAAGAACTGGCTACAACACTGCACATTCCTGACCAAGGTGAGGCGCTAGTCAATCGCCTGCAGCAACGTCTGGAGCGTATTAAGCACAGCGTGGCGGCGAAAAACGCGCCGGTCAAAGCCATGTTCATTCTCTCTGCTGGCGGCAGCGCACCTCAGATCGCCGGAAAAGGCAGCGTTGCCGATGCCATTATGACCCTCGCAGGCGCACAAAATGTCGCCACCCATGCGCAATATAAAAGCTACAGCGCGGAGTCACTGATCGCCGCCAACCCGGAGGTGATCGTGGTGACGTCGCAAATGGTCGATGGCGGTCTGGCTCGCCTGAGCGCGATTGCCGGTATTACCCACACTGCGGCCTGGAAAAACCAGCGCATTGTGGCGGTAGACCAGGCGCTGATTCTGGGAATGGGACCACGCGTCGCCGATGCGGTTGAAGCCCTGCACCAGCAATTCTGGCCTCACTAACTGGATTTATTAAGAAGAATGAAAACTGAACATTCGCTGGATCTCACCGCGCATTTTGCGCTCGAGGGAAGTCAGCCATTTAAGGATCGCCGCGCCACGATGCCCTGGCGTGGGGCGATCCCGGTTGCCAAAGAGCTATTGTCACAGACCTGGCAGGAGGTCATCAACCAGCCAACCCCACCGCGTAAACGGCTGGTGTACTTGCATATTCCTTTTTGCGCAACACATTGTACTTTCTGCGGTTTTTATCAAAACCGATTTGAAGAAGACAACTGCGCCCTCTACACCAACGCGCTGTTGCGCGAAATAGAGATGGAAGCTGATAGCGCATTACATCAGTCGGCCCCCATTCACGCCGTCTATTTTGGCGGCGGTACGCCTTCTGCGCTGTCTGCACAGGACCTGGCCAGAATCATTACCGCGCTGCGTGACAAGCTACCGTTGGCGCCGGACTGCGAAATCACCATTGAGGGACGGGTGCTCAATTTTGACGATGCGCGAATTGATGCCTGCCTTGACGCTGGCGCCAATAGATTTTCAATCGGTATTCAGTCTTTTAACAGCCGAATCCGCAAGAAAATGGCGCGTACTTCGGACGGCCCGACCGCGACGGCCTTTATGCAGGGACTGGTAAAACGAGATCGTGCCGCCGTGGTGTGCGATCTGCTGTTTGGTCTGCCAGGACAAGACGCAAAACTGTGGGGCGAGGATCTGGCGATTGCCCGCGATATCGGCCTCGACGGCGTAGATCTTTATGCGCTGAATCTGATCCCTAATACACCGCTTGGCAAAGCGGTTGAAACCGGGCGCACAACCGTTCCCTCTCCCGCCGAACGCCGCGATCTCTATCTTCAGGGCTGCGATTTCATGGACAGCGCGGGCTGGCGCTGCATCAGCAACAGCCACTGGGCGCGTACCACACGGGAACGCAATCTGTACAACCTGCTGATTAAACAGGGTGCAGACTGTCTGGCATTCGGCTCTGGCGCAGGAGGGTCAGTCAATGGCTATTCCTGGATGGTCGAGCGCAACCTGAATACATGGCATGAATCTATCGCCGCCGGAAAAAAACCGCTAATGATGATGATGCGCACCGCCGAGCGTGGTTTCCAGTGGCGACACACTCTCCAGGCCGGTATTGAGACGGCCCGCATTCCGCTGGATGAGCTGACGCCTCATGCACAAAAACTGGCCCCGCTACTGACCCAATGGCATCACGCAGGACTGACGCGAGATGCCAGCACCTGTGTACGCCTGACCAATGAAGGGCGTTTTTGGGCGAGCAATATTTTGCAGTCTCTTGATGAACTGATTCAGGAACTTAACGCGCCGCGCATTGCGGTAGAGCAACCATAAAAGGAGTGAATAATGAGCCATGTCTCTTTACAGGATTTTTTGAAAACTGAGCCGGACGGTACGCTGGAAGCTATCGCAGCCCAGTACAACACTACATTGCTGGAGGTGGTGAAAAATCTCCCTTCCCCAACGCTGGTTTCCGGCAGTCAATTTGATACCGTCTGGGAAACCGTCTGCGAATGGGGCAAAGTCACCACCCTGGTCCATACTGCTGATGTCATTCTGGAATTCACCGGTGAATTACCTTCCGGATTCCACCGCCACGGTTACTTCAACCTGCGCGGCAAAAAAGGCATGACCGGTCATATCAAGGCAGAAAACTGCACGCATATTGCCCTGATTGAACGCAAATTTATGGGAATGGACACTGCGTCCATTCTCTTCTTCAACCAGGCGGGTAGCGCTATGTTCAAAATTTTCCTCGGTCGCGATGAGCATCGACAGCTGCTGGCCGAACAGGTCAGCGCCTTTCACACGTTGTCTTCATCTTTAAAGGAACATGCCTGATGGCTCCATGGCTTATTTTTGGTGCAGGTGGAAGCGGCGTCGGCGCGAAAACGCTGGAGCTCGCACTGGCGGAGCATCGTCCGGTGATTGCTGTCGTTCGCAATCCCCAGGTTGCTGCCGGGCTGCAGGAAAAAGGTGTGCAGGTCTTTATTGGCGACGCCTGCGACAGCCAGGTCACCGCCTGCGCCTGTCGCGCAGCAGGTCAGCATGCCACGGTAATCTCCTCCATGGGCGGTGCCCAGGATTATCTGGCGCACAGAACCGTCATTGATGAAGCAGAAAAAGCTGAGATCAAACGCATGATTCTGGTTACCTCTCTGGGCTGTGGCGACAGTTGGCCCTTTTTGTCCCCACGCGCCAGGGCCGCATTTGGCCAGGCCGTACGGGAAAAATCGTTGGCTGAAAGCTGGCTACAAACCAGTCTACTGGACTACGCCATTCTCCGCCCCGGCGGTTTGCTGAATGGTGAAGCCACAGGTCTGGCGCAACGCATACAGGCCGAGGAGTGTCATGGCTTTGTGATGCGCGCGGATGTTGCCAGGCACATTCACGAACTGGCCACGGCGCCGACACTCAATAACCAGATTTACAGTTTAGTTGAGCCGGGACTGAAACCCGCGTAAACCCCTCGCGGCGCGGAAACTTCGCGCCGCAAAGACGTTATGGAGCGTTGCGTGCTTAAGGACTCGCTTTCTTCCGTCAGCATTCTGACGGGCCTTTCTCTCTTGCTGGTCGCTCTGATGCTGTTCGGTGCCAGCCAGGGGGCGTTGAACATTAGCTTCAGCGCCCTGTTCAACGACGAATACCGAGATATCTGGTTGAACATCCGCCTGCCCCGCGTACTGCTGGCCGTTTTGGTCGGTGCTGCGCTGGCTACGGCAGGGGTCATTATGCAGGGACTTTTTCGCAATCCAATGGCCGATCCCGGCCTGCTTGGCGTCAGCAGCGGCTCCGCGCTGATGGTCGGCATCGCGATAGTTATCCCATTTTCATTCCCCGTAGTGCTGGTGTTGTATGAGCAGATGATTTTTGCCGTCGCGGGCAGCATGGTGGTCTGCACGATTATTTTCCTGATAAGTCAGCGTCATAACCACGGCGGAATGATGCAACTACTGTTAGCAGGTATCGCTATCAATGCTCTGTGCGGTTCGGCTATTGGTGTGCTGAGCTATGTGGGCGACGAACAGCAGCTACGTCAACTTACGCTGTGGATGATGGGGAATCTCGGCCAGGCCCAGTGGCCAACGCTGCTGGTTGCCAGCACGTTTGTTCTTCCAGCCATTGCTGTCACCGTCTGTATGGCAGGAACGCTTAATTTGCTGCAATTGGGTGATGAAGAGGCGCATTACCTCGGCGTAAACGTCAAACGTAAGCGCCAGCAGTTACTGTTGCTCAGCTCGCTCCTGGTTGGCGCTGCCGTTTCCGTCAGCGGCGTGATTGGCTTTATTGGCCTGGTGATCCCGCATCTGATCAGAATGACTACCGGCGCCGATCATCGCTGGTTGATTCCTTGCTCTACGTTGGCCGGTGCCTGTTTACTTCTGATTGCCGACACGCTGGCCCGCACACTTGTTCAGCCTGCCGAAATGCCCGTTGGTCTGTTAACCAGCCTGATCGGTGGACCGTATTTCCTGTGGTTAATACTGCGTAGCCGGAGGATGTCATGATCGTCGCTGAAAATCTGGTCTACCACATTCAGGGCAGACGACTGACCGATGACGTTTCCGTGACGCTACCTGATGGAGAAATCATCGCGATTCTTGGCCCGAATGGGGCCGGAAAATCGACGCTGCTTCGCCAGCTTACGGGCTATCTGCAGCCCCACAGCGGGCGTTGTAGCTTGTTTGGCAAGCCGCTGAACGAGTGGTCAATCACCGAGCTGGCAAAAACCCGTGCCGTGATGCGCCAGAACAGTCATATGGCCTTCCCGTTTAGCGTGCAGGAGGTCATCCGCATGGGCAGGCATCCGTATCGTACGCGCAACACGGGCGATGAAACGGAGCACATCATGACGTTGTGTGACTGCCAGGCGCTGGCCGCGCGCGATTACCGGCATCTGTCGGGAGGAGAACAACAGCGGGTACAGCTGGCGCGTCTGCTGGTTCAACTTTGGGAGCCCGAACCCAGGCCAAAATGGTTGTTTCTCGATGAACCCACCTCCGCCCTGGATATTCACCACCAACAGCATCTTTTTCGTCTGCTGCGTCGTCTGGTAGGTGAACGACAGTTCAGCGTCTGCTGCGTCCTGCACGATCTCAACCTTGCGGCGCGCTATGCTGACCGCGTTGTATTGATGGAACGCGGCAGGATAGTTGATAACGGTCGTCCGCAGGATGTTCTGCAGCAATCGTCACTAAATGCACTGTACGGCGCCGATCTCACGGTGATGAATGAACCGCAGCATCGAACGCCGCTTATCGTTCTCAATCAATAACAGACCGGGAACGTGCTGACCTGACGTTCCCGTTTTTCTTCCTTTACGCCCTTTTTGCACCTTTTCTAAAAACTCCCTTGACCTTCCCCTAGATGGAAGGTTTAACCTTTATCACAGTCAGTTAATCCTGCAATAAAGGAGTTGGTTATGTCTCAAACAATCGATCTAACCCTGGACGGCTTGTCCTGTGGTCACTGCGTAAAACGCGTTAAAGAAAGTCTGGAGCAACGCCCGGACGTTGAGCAAGCGGATGTCACTGTGACTGAAGCGCACATCACCGGGAGCGCCAGTGCTGAAGCGCTGATTGAAACCATCAAACAAGCCGGTTACGGCGCGGAGTTAAGCCACCCAAAGGCTAAACCGCTGACGGAGTCATCAATCCCGTCGGAAGCACTGGCAGCGGTCCCTTCCGAGCTTCCGGCAGCTACGGCTGATGATGACAGCCAACAGTTGCTGTTAAACGGCATGAGCTGCGCCAGCTGTGTTATCCGCGTACAAGATGCTCTGCAAAGCGTACCGGGTGTCACGCAGGCACGGGTAAACCTGGCGGAACGTACTGCGCTGGTAATGGGCAGTGCGTCCGCCGACCAGTTAGTGAAAGCGGTGGAAAAAGCGGGCTACGGCGCAGAAGCCATTGAAGATGATGTTAAGCGCCGCGAGCGTCAGCAAGAAACCGCCGTAGCAACCATGAAACGTTTTCGCTGGCAGGCGGCCGTCGCGCTGCTGTTGGGTATCCCTGTCATGGTATGGGGAATGATTGGCGAAAACATGATGGTCACTGCCGACAACCGCAGCCTGTGGCTGACGATTGGTCTGGCAACGCTTGCCGTGATGGTTTTCGCGGGCGGTCATTTTTACCGCAACGCGTGGAAAAGCCTGATGAACGGCACCGCGACCATGGATACGCTGGTGGCGCTGGGTACAGGGGTGGCATGGCTTTATTCCATGAGCGTCAACCTCTGGCCGCAATGGTTCCCGATGGAAGCGCGACACCTCTATTATGAAGCCAGTGCGATGATTATCGGTCTGATTAACCTCGGGCACATGCTGGAAGCGCGGGCTCGCCAGCGTTCGTCCAAAGCACTGGAAAAATTACTCGATCTGACACCGCCGACCGCGCGTGTTGTTACCGACGAAGGCGAAAAGAACGTGCCGCTGGCAGACGTTCAGGCGGGAATGTTGCTGCGCCTGACCACCGGTGACCGCGTTCCGGTAGATGGCGAAATCACTCAGGGCGAAGCCTGGCTGGATGAAGCCATGCTGACCGGAGAGCCTATTCCGCAACAAAAAGGCGAAGGCGATAGCGTCCACGCCGGTACGGTCGTACAGGACGGCAGCGTGCTATTCCGCGCCAGTGCCGTTGGCAGCCACACCACGCTTTCACGCATTATTCGTATGGTGCGCCAGGCGCAAAGCAGTAAACCGGAGATTGGCAAACTAGCCGACCGTATCTCCTCAGTGTTCGTTCCGGTCGTCGTCGTCATTGCGCTGGTGAGTGCGGCAATCTGGTATTTCTTCGGGCCGGCACCACAAATTGTTTATACGCTGGTGATTGCCACTACCGTACTGATTATTGCCTGCCCTTGTGCGCTGGGCCTGGCAACACCAATGTCGATTATTTCCGGTGTGGGTCGTGCTGCTGAGTTTGGGGTTCTGGTACGTGATGCCGATGCGCTGCAGCGCGCCAGTACGCTTGATACCGTCGTATTTGATAAAACCGGGACATTGACTGAAGGTAAACCGCAGGTTGTCGCCATCAAAACGTTTGGCAACACCGATGAAGCACTGGCAATTCGTCTGGCTGCGGCCCTTGAACAGGGTTCCAGTCACCCGCTGGCCAGGGCGATTCTGGACAAAGCCGGTGATGTTACGCTGCCACAGGTCAACGGTTTCCGTACGCTGCGCGGTTTAGGCGTAAGCGGTGAAACGGAAGGTCATACGCTGCTGCTGGGCAACCAGGCACTGCTCAATGAGCAACAGGTAGATACCACTGAAATGGAAGCTGAAATCACCGCTCAGGCATCCCAGGGGTCAACCCCGGTCCTGTTGGCGATTGATGGTAAAGCGGCGGCGCTGTTAGCGGTGCGTGATCCACTGCGTAGCGACAGCGTGGCAGCACTTCAGCGTCTGCACCGCAACGGGTATCGTCTGGTGATGCTTACCGGTGACAACCCGACCACGGCTAACGCTATTGCCAAAGAAGCCGGTATTGATGAGGTGATTGCCGGTGTTCTGCCGGACGGTAAAGCCGAGGCGATTAAACGTCTGCAAAGCCAGGGGCGTCAGGTTGCCATGGTGGGTGACGGTATCAACGATGCACCTGCGCTGGCTCAGGCCGATGTAGGGATTGCCATGGGTGGCGGCAGCGATGTGGCGATTGAAACCGCCGCGATTACGCTGATGCGCCATAGCCTGATGGGCGTCGCGGATGCGCTGTCTATCTCCCGGGCAACGTTGCGTAATATGAAGCAGAACCTGGTCGGCGCGTTTATTTATAACAGCATCGGTATTCCCGTTGCCGCGGGGATCCTGTGGCCGTTCACCGGAACACTGCTGAATCCAGTCGTTGCCGGGGCGGCGATGGCGCTCTCCTCCATTACTGTGGTGAGCAACGCTAACCGACTGCTGCGCTTCAAACCGAAAGAGTAACCCTCTGCCGCATGGCGCTCACGCTTATCCGGCCTACAAAGTGCAGGTAACATTGTAGGCTGGATAAGACGATTTCGCGTCGCCATCCGGCGATTCTCGCATTGCACCTTCCTGGACCACGCGCTAGCATGAAAGTCTACTTAGGGAGGTCGTATGGATCTGTTATACCGGGTAAAAACATTTTTCACCGCGCTACGCGGCAACCACTATACCTGGCCTGCCATCGACATTTCATTGCCCGGCAACCGCCATTTTCATCTGATTGGCAGTATTCACATGGGCAGTCGCGATATGGCACCTCTGCCTGCCAAATTACTCAAAAAACTCAACCATGCCGACGCGCTGATTGTCGAAGCGGATGTTTCCGGTGACGACGCGCCGTTTGCTAACCTTCCTACATTTGCCGCACTCGAAGAACGTATCAGCCCGGAGCAGTTAGAAAACCTGCGTAAAGTCACCAACGAACTGGGTATTTCCCCATCGCTGTTATCTACTCAGCCGTTGTGGCAAATCGCCATGGTTTTACAGGCGACACAGGCACAGCAGTTGGGTCTACGGGCAGAATACGGGATTGATTACCAATTGCTGAAAGCGGCAAAACAAGCGCATAAACCCGTTATCGAGCTGGAGGGCGCATCCAGTCAAATCGAGCTGTTATGTCAGTTGCCTGATAACGGACTGGCCCTGTTGGACGATACTCTGACGCACTGGCATACCAATGCCAGATTGTTGCAACAAATGATGGGCTGGTGGCTTAAAACACCGCCACGCAATAGCGAACTGACGCTTCCCAATACCTTTAGCCAGTCGTTGTATGACGTATTGATGCATCAACGCAACACAGCCTGGCGCGATCGGCTCAGGGCGATGCCTGCTGGTAATTACGTCGTGGCCGTTGGCGCGCTACATCTGTACGGAGAGGGAAATTTGCCGGAGATGTTACGGTAAAAAAAATGGCCAATATTTCTATTGGCCCGTCAAAGAGGAATTTCATCATTATTATGATCCCAATGCTTAAAGCATCGGTGTAGTTCGATTGTCGCTCAAAGTCATCATCCTGCCAATACTATTGCGCAAGATGGTACTATTTTTTAGACAGACATCAGGCGTATGCTTGAGTCGTATTTTGTCTGGTCCAGGAAAATTGCTATGACACCCGCCGTTAAATTACTCGAAAAAAACAAAATTTCTTTCCAGATCCACACCTACGATCACGATCCGTCCGAGACGAACTTTGGTGATGAAGTGGTGCGCAAGTTAGGTCTGAATGCGGACCAGGTCTACAAAACGCTGCTGGTTGCCGTGAATGGCGATATGAAGCATCTGGCAGTTGCGGTCACGCCTGTAGCCGGTCAATTGGATCTCAAAAAGGTCGCTAAGGCTCTGGGGGCTAAAAAGGTTGATATGGCCGATCCAATGGTTGCGCAACGAACCACCGGTTATCTGGTGGGGGGGATCAGCCCATTAGGACAGAAAAAGAGATTGCCAACGCTCATTGATGCCCCTGCCCAGACGTTTGACACCATTTATGTTTCCGGCGGCAAACGCGGGCTGGATATCGAACTGGCAGCGGGCGATCTGGCGAAAATTCTGGATGCGAAATTCGCCGACATCGCACGCCGCGATTAAGCGGTTATAGAATGATTGCCTGATGGCGCGCAGCTTTAAGGCCTACAAATCGCACTGACCTGTAGGCCGGATAAGGTGCCCGCACCGCCATCCGGCACTCCGCCCTGTTACTGCCAGGTAACTTCCCCCTTCGGCTCATACACACTGGCATCCAGCGGTGAGTTCTTCTGCACGAACTCTTTCAGCACTTCTGCATCAATAAACCCGGTATTCACATAGCCTGGTTTGTTATCAATTCGCGGATAGCCATCGCCGCCGGTTGCGTTGAAGCTTAGCGTTGCCATACGATAGTTTTTGGCTGGGTCAACGGGTTCGCCTTTGATTTTCAAATCGTTAAGCTTGCCGTCTTTCGCCACAAAGCTGACGTTGGCAAACTGTGGATAGGCCCCGGAGTCCGGCTTCATTTGCGCCACGGCGGTCAGATAGTCAATCACCTCTTTCCCGCTCATGTCGGCATACACCACGATGTTTCCGAACGGCTGTACTTTCAGCACGCTCTTATAAGTGATATCGCCGCCTTCGATGGAATCACGGATGCCACCGCCGCTCATCACGCCAAAATCAGCGCTGGTTCGCGCCATTTGCGCAGCCAGCAGCAAATGTCCCATGTTGGTCTGCACGAAACGGACTTTGCTTCGGTCGCCTTCGAGGCGCGCATTGACGCTACCTATTTTCACGTCGAGCTGCGCTTTACCTTTATTCTGGAACGGCGTCAGCAGCGAGAGCATTTGCTGATTTTCAGCTATTTCCGGGGTATAGAGTACGCGCTCACTTTTACCGTTGTCCCAGGTCACTTTTTTCTTCAGGTTGACGGGAATGAGCTGGTAGTTGACCATTTTCATTTCGCCGTTACGGAACTCAAAGTCCGCCCGGCCCACATATTTCCCCCACTCGTGCGCCTGCACAATCCAGATCCCATTTTGCTTGTCTGGCGCACACGGCGTACCCGGTACGTAATCAACCTGCTTCTTGTTCTCTGAAGCCATACACACCGGATCCTGCGAGTGACCACCGACAATCATCGCCAGCGATCCCGCCGGCAGGCTACGCGCCATTTCGACATCGCCAGGGGCGTTCGAGCCGTGGTTGCCGTTGTCATAATGTCCCATATGGGTGGTCGCGATAATGATGTCTGGCTTTTCACCCATATTCAGTTCCTGGATAACCAGTTTGGCTTCATCAGCAGGTTTACGGAACTCAATATCGGTAAAGAACTCGGGGTTGCCTATTTTCGCCGTATCGTCGGTGGTTAAACCGAGTACAGCAATTTTTAAATCCTGGCGCTTAAAGATGGCCCACGGCTTAAACAAACGCTCGCCGGTGCTTTTCTGATAGATATTGGCCGAGAGAAACGGAAATTTGGACCATTTTTCCTGCTGACGCAGTACGGTCATGGGATTATCAAACTCGTGGTTTCCGACCGCCATCGCGTCATAGCCAATCAGGTTCATCCCACGAAAATCAGGTTCCGCATCCTGCAGATCGGACTCCGGTACACCGGTATTAATGTCGCCACCGGAAAGCAGCAGTACGCTGCCCCCTTCCTCTGCCACCTCTTTACGAATACCGTCCACCAGCGTTTTTTGCGCCGCCAGTCCGTATTCTCCGTATTCGCTGCGCCAGAAGTGACCGTGATGATCGTTGGTATGCAGAATGGTAATTTTGTAGGTTTTATCTTTTTCGTACGCTTGTGCAGGCTGACCTGCCAGCGTAAATGCGGCTAATAACACCAGCGCCACGCCCCGTTTTAAAAACTTCATATTTCTCTCCCTGAGCCAAAATCAACGACTGAAATTACAATGATATGAAATAATAGTCGAAAATGTTTTCAGAAATGAGACTTCCTTCAAACACCTTCCGCAGGTATGTTAGTCAGGTAATAATAACAAAATAGATTACCCTCATAATCGCAACCTAAACAGAAGTGACTTTCTATGGCAATAAGTGAACCAACCCAGCCTGTGGCTGGCGCGTCAGCGTCGGTTGCTAAAGCACGCACCTCATTTGGCATTTTAGGAGCGATCAGCCTCTCCCATCTGCTAAACGATATGATTCAGTCGCTGATCCTGGCGATTTATCCGCTATTGCAGTCAGAGTTCTCGCTAACGTTTATGCAGATCGGGATGATCACCCTAACCTTCCAGCTTGCTTCCTCGCTGCTGCAACCGGTGGTGGGTTACTGGACGGACAAATACCCGATGCCGTGGTCGCTGCCCATTGGGATGTGCTTCACGCTGAGCGGACTTGTCTTGCTGGCCATGGCCGGCAGCTTCCATATGGTGCTGCTCGCCGCGGCGCTGGTTGGCACCGGCTCTTCGGTATTTCATCCGGAATCGTCCCGCGTGGCGCGCATGGCCTCCGGCGGTCGTCACGGCCTGGCGCAGTCAATTTTCCAGGTTGGCGGCAACTTCGGCAGCTCTCTGGGGCCCTTGCTGGCAGCTGTCATCATCGCGCCATATGGTAAGGGTAATGTGGCCTGGTTTGTTCTGGCTGCGTTATTAGCGATTGTCGTCCTGGCACAAATCAGCCGTTGGTATGCCGCGCAGCATCGGATGAGTAAAGGAAAACCGAAAGTCGCCATCGTAAATCCGTTACCGCGCAATAAAGTGGTGCTGGCGGTAAGCATCCTGCTGGTGCTGATTTTCTCCAAATACTTCTATATGGCGAGCATCAGCAGCTATTACACCTTTTATCTGATGCAAAAATTCGGATTATCGGTACAAAACGCCCAGTTTCATCTGTTTGCCTTCCTGTTTGCCGTCGCGGCCGGGACGGTGATTGGCGGACCATTAGGCGATAAAATTGGCAGAAAATATGTTATTTGGGGCTCTATCCTCGGCGTTGCGCCATTTACCCTCGTTTTACCCTACGCAACGCTGGAATGGACCGGAATTTTAACCGTGATCATTGGTTTTATCCTCGCATCGGCGTTTTCTGCTATTTTGGTCTACGCGCAGGAGCTGCTTCCTGGGCGTATCGGCATGGTTTCTGGGCTATTTTTCGGGTTTGCCTTCGGCATGGGCGGCTTGGGAGCCGCGGTGCTAGGGCTGATAGCCGACCATACCAGCATCGATTTGGTCTACAAAATATGTGCTTTCCTGCCACTTCTGGGGATACTGACCATATTCTTACCTGATAACCGACACAAAGCCTGATTTTCTGACGGCCAAAAGTAAATTTTGGCCGTCATTACTTGCAGTAGCCATCAGCCTTTACCTCTCACATATCACCGTACTTTTCCGATCCGTGCTTTTTTACTCTTAAAATCCCGTTTTCTTCAAAATTCAATAATTATTCATAAACATAAACATTAAAATTGTCATAAACTATTACTCGTAGTTTGGGTTTTCAGGATCATCACAGCAACCAAAGGAGACGGAATGCATCACGCCACCCCGCTTATCACCACCATTGTCGGCGGCCTTGTGCTCGCTTTTATATTAGGCATGATTGCCAATAAACTGCGTATTTCTCCTCTGGTGGGATATCTGTTAGCGGGCGTTCTGGCCGGTCCATTTACACCTGGTTTTGTTGCTGATACTAAGCTCGCGCCTGAGCTGGCCGAGCTTGGCGTTATTCTGCTGATGTTTGGCGTGGGGCTGCACTTTTCATTGAAGGATTTGATGGCGGTAAAGTCTATCGCCATTCCCGGCGCGATTGCCCAGATAGCAGTGGCAACGCTGCTGGGTATGGCGCTTTCAGCCGTATTAGGCTGGTCGCTGATGGTGGGGATCGTGTTTGGTCTGTGTCTTTCAACCGCCAGTACCGTGGTGCTACTGCGCGCGCTTGAAGAACGACAGCTCATTGACAGCCAGCGCGGGCAAATTGCCATTGGCTGGTTGATTGTCGAAGACCTTATGATGGTGCTGACGCTGGTTCTCCTGCCAGCCGTCGCCGGGATGCTGGAAAAAGAAGATGTCGGCTTCGCCTCGCTGGCCGTCGATATGGGCATTACCATCGGTAAGGTGGTGGCGTTTATCGCGATTATGATGCTGGTGGGTCGTCGCCTGGTACCGTGGATTATGGCCCGCAGCGCCGCAACCGGTTCACGCGAACTGTTTACCCTCTCTGTCCTCGCCCTCGCCTTAGGTATCGCCTTTGGCGCAGTAGAGCTGTTCGATGTCTCCTTTGCGCTGGGCGCGTTCTTCGCCGGTATGGTGCTGAATGAATCTGAACTAAGCCACCGTGCGGCGCATGATACTCTGCCGCTGCGCGATGCGTTCGCCGTGCTGTTCTTCGTCTCCGTCGGGATGCTGTTCGATCCGTTAGTTCTGATCCAGCAGCCGTTGGCGGTACTGGGCACGCTGGCGATTATCATCTTTGGTAAATCCCTTGCCGCCTATTTCCTGGTGCGCCTGTTTGGTCACTCCCAACGCACGGCGCTCACCATTGCCACCAGCCTCGCGCAGATTGGTGAATTTGCCTTTATCCTGGCGGGTCTGGGAATGGCGTTGAACCTGCTGCCACAGGCCGGACAGAATCTGGTGCTGGCGGGGGCAATCCTGTCCATCATGCTCAACCCGGTGCTGTTTGCGGTGTTAGAAAAATACCTCGCCAAAACAGAAACGCTGGAGGAGCAGACACTGGAAGAGGCTATCGAAGAAGAGAAGCAAATTCCGGTGGATATCTGCAATCATGCCTTGCTGGTTGGCTTTGGTCGCGTCGGCAGCCTGCTGGGTGAGAAATTGATGGCTGCAGGGATCCCGCTGGTGGTGATCGAAACCTCGCGTACCCGGGTGGATGAACTGCGCGAGCGTGGGATCCGCGCGGTACTGGGAAATGCCGCCAACGAAGAGATTATGAATCTGGCGCATCTGGATTGCGCGCGCTGGCTGCTGTTGACCATCCCCAATGGTTATGAAGCGGGTGAAATTGTCGCTTCCGCGCGTGAGAAATGCCCGTCGATTGAGATTATCGCCCGCGCGCATTATGACGATGAGGTGGAATATATTACCGAACGCGGCGCCAACCAGGTCGTCATGGGTGAGCGTGAAATCGCCCGCACCATGCTGGAGCTGATTGAAACGCCGCCTGCAGGTGAAGTTGCTACGGCCAGTTAATGTCCGTGCCGGATAGCGTTATCGCTTATCCGGCCTATACAAGATTTAACGGTCCCAGTACGACTCTTCGAGACTGTCTTCACGTTCCGGTAAACCGCGCGTCAGGCGCGGTGAATGCTGGTTCAGCACCTGATAACTCACGCGATTAGCATACTTACACACCTGGGCTAACGACGAATAGGTCAGCCAGGTGAACTTGTGCTTGCTGGAGTTAGGCACGTTGCTGCGGTGATAGCTGTTGGCGGTAATATCATGCAGCAATGCCGCCAGCGCGCCGTCACCCGCGCCGTTGGTGTTCATTATCTTCTCAGGCCCGCCCATATACGGTGCGATGTGCGAATACACGCGCAGCGGATTGGTACAGTCTTTATGGCGCATGGCGCGGCTGAATTCGTACTGGTTAAATTCGGCAATAGCACCAGGGAGCAGCGGATGCTGGGTTTTACGTTTCACTTCTTCTTCCGTAAAGCCCGCCATATACAGACCCGCAGGACCCGCCGTGCACAGCACCAGATCCACCCAATCCAGCGCCTTGTCAGATGCCAGCAGCGGATCGTTCTCGCCGGTCAGCGCTTCAGCCTCTTCTTCATTCATCGCCAGAATAGAGACATGCTCTTTCAGGAATGCCTGCCACCACTGCGGGTTATCGGCAATGACGAATTTGGTGCCCAGGGTCAGAACCACCGGCACATTGTGCTTTTTGGCGTATTCAATCGCCTTCATGGTCGCTTCCGGCATCGGCTCACCCGGTTCGCAGCGCACCAGATAAGACGTCAGCACCAGCGCGGACGCTCCGGCAATCACCGATTCAGGGATGCTATCCGCTCGTAGCTTATTCATATGCCCAGGGCTGATTGCGAAGGTACGCTCACCTGACTCGCCAATCAGCGTAAAGCAGCGGCCAATCGGTCCGTTAACGCCTTGCAGGTAGTTCAGGTCGGTACGGCTGGAGGTATTGCATAAATAGCGGTACGCATAGCTGCCAATCTCGATATTGCTGCACATCACGCCCAGCAGCACCGAGCGGTCATCCGCCAGCACAGAGTAGTTGTGCATCGTGTTACCGATAGTACCGCCCGCAAACTGATGGGTGATCAAGTTTTCACGCACCAGTTCCTGGTAGAGCGCTTCTGCGACATCATCGGCAATCACCAGAGAATGCCCGGCGCTTAATCCATAACGTTTTACAAAGTCATCATCCACTTTGGCTTCAATATCCACCAGCGTCTGGTCGATGCCCACCACCCAGGCTGCGCTGGTTTCATTTTCTGGCTGAATTTGTTGCAGCAACGGATCGCGCGCGCTGACGGGAAAATAGTGTTTGGATTTGCGTTTACCGGGAAATTTCATGGTCGATTTTACGGGTGGTTAACTGAGCGATGCATGGTAGCACATTCCCTGCCACGCATGCGATGCGGCGCTAAGTTTCAATATCAGACGGTGAGATCGCAGTTTATACGGGATTAATTTCTACAATAACTCACCTTCACAAGGAGCGTTTTATGAAGCCGGAAAACAAGATCCCCGTACTCGACAGAATTTCGGATGAAATGAAAAGCGTGGTGAATTTTCATCGCGACGATCTGCCGCCGTGGCCCGCTGCAGATGACTTCGTGGCCCAGCGCCAACACTACATTCATGAACGGCAGTTGTGGAATGCCGATGCCCCAGAGATGAATACCCGCGAATGCGTTATTTCTACCGCATGCGGCCCCGTGGCCACACGTATTTACTCACCGCAGCCTCATAGCCTGGCAACGTTGTATTATCTGCACGGCGGCGGTTTTATTCTCGGTAATCTGGATACCCACGACCGTATTATGCGCTTGCTGGCGCGCTATACGCAGTGCACGGTAATTGGTATCGACTATTCACTTGCGCCGGAAGCCCGTTTCCCGCAAGCCATTGAAGAGATTGCCGCCGTCTGCCAGTATTTTCATCAGCACGCTGGCGACTATTCTCTTAATGTGAATCATATCGGTTTTGCGGGCGATTCCGCCGGAGCCATGCTGGCGCTTGCCAGTGCGCTGTGGCTGCGGGATAAACGCATTGTCTGCGGCAAGGTGGCTGGGGTGCTGTTGTGGTATGGGCTTTACGGCCTGCAGGATTCACTGAGCCGACGGCTGATGGGCGGAGCGTGGGATGGGTTAACCCGCGAGGACTTGCAGATGTACGAAAACGCGTACCTGCGTAGCGCTGACGATCGCGAGTCACCGTATTATTGCCTGTTTAATAACGATCTGACACGTGACGTGCCACCGTGTTTTATCGCTGGCGCTGAGTTTGATCCGCTGATTGACGATAGCCGCTTACTATTCCAGACGTTGCAGGCGCATCAGCAGCCCTGCCAGTACAAAATGTACCCCGGTACGCTGCACGCCTTCCTGCACTATTCGCGAATGATGAAAACCGCCGACGATGCGTTGCGGGAAGGCGCTCGTTACTTCAGAGCCCAGCTTTAACGGTAAGCATCGGTCAGTTTAACCATCATTTCGATATGTTCCGGTGCGGCATTAAGCGCCGGAATATACTCATATTGCTTACCGCCAGCCTCGAGGAAAATCTCCCGGTTTTGTACCGCTATCTCTTCCAGCGTTTCGAGGCAATCTGCCGAGAAGCCCGGACACATAACCTGGATATGTTGTGTCCCTTTCTCCGCCAGCATTTTTAACGTTTCGTCGGTATACGGCGTCAGCCACGGTTCGCGACCAAAGCGAGACTGGAAGGTCATCATTACTTTTTCTGGCGGCAGACCAAGCGCTGAAACCAGCTCTCGGGTGGTATCGCGACAGCGCTGCGGGTAGTCATCGCCTTCATCGGCGTAACGCTGCGGAATGCCGTGGTAGGAGAGCAGCAGCAAATCAGGTTCACCGTGTTGAGCAAATGAATCCCGGGCACTCTTCGCCAGCGCATCGATGTAGCTGCTGTCATCGGCGTAATCACGAATAAATGAAACGCCAGGAATACCGCGTTTACGCGCTAAGATACGCGCCAGTTCGTCCCAGACGGCCGCTACCGTCGAACAGGAATATTGCGGGTACAGCGGTAACACCACCATGTGTTCAACCCCGCTTGCCAACAGTTCATCGACCGCGCTTTCAAGCGACGGCGAACCGTAGCTCATTCCCAGCGCGACAGGGGTATTTGGTAGGCGTTCTGCCAGCGCCCGCTGTTGTGCCTTGCTATAAACCATCAGCGGAGAACCGTCTTCCATCCAGATTGACTGGTACAGCTTGGCTACGCGTGGCGCACGCAACGGTAAAATCACCCCGCGCAGCAGCGGCCACCACAGTGCAGGTGACGTATCAACTACGCGTGGATCGCTTAAAAACTGGCGCAGGTAGCGCTTAACGGCTTCGGGGGTTGGGGCATCGGGAGTGCCGAGGTTTGCCAGCAGGATACCGGTTTTCGTCTGACGCATTACCGCCTCTTATCGATTCAAATTGTTGATAATTGTAGCGGAAAAGCGATAAAGAAGAACTAATTGCTGTGAGAGGTAAGACGAGAATTTGCCTGATGGCGCTACGCTTATCAGGCCTACGCGATAATGGCAGGCCTGATAAGAGGTTTATTACGCGAAAAAATTAGCCGAGGATTTTTTCCAGCGCTGCGCGCACGTCAGCAACGGCCTGGGTGCCGTCAACTTTCGCGTATTTGGTGTTACCCGCCTGCGCTTCTTTAGAGTAGTAGCCGATCAGCGGAGCGGTCATCTGATGGTATTCCACCAGGCGCTTACGTACAGTTTCTTCCTGATCGTCTTTACGGGTGGTCAGCTCTTCGCCGGTCACGTCGTCTTTACCTTCAACCTTAGGCGGGTTGAATTTGATGTGGTAAACGCGGCCAGAAGCAGCGTGTACGCGACGACCTACAATACGGTCAACGATCAGTTCGTCAGGAACATCGAACTCCAGAACGTAGTCCACGTTAATGCCCGCTTCTTTCATGGCGTCTGCCTGCGGAATAGTACGCGGGAAGCCATCCAGCAGGAAACCATTACGGCAGTCTTCCTGAGCAATACGCTCTTTTACCAGCGCGATCACCAGCTCATCAGTCACCAGCTTACCGGCGTCCATGATGTCTTTCGCTTGTTTGCCCAGCTCGGAGCCAGATTTCACGGCAGCACGCAGCATATCACCGGTGGAGATTTGCGGAATACCATACTTCTCCATGATGAACTGAGCCTGAGTTCCTTTACCCGCGCCCGGAGCGCCAAGCAGAATGATACGCATTACGAAAATCCCCTTAAAGGTTGTCGATATTTTTTAAAAAGCGCTAAACGATACCACCATCACGCAATTGGCTCAAGAAAGACGCCCGACGCTGAAACGGTTAACGGTGGGAAAATTAAAAATAAGGCGAGAAAATGCCGGATGGCGGTGGAAACACCGTATCCGGCATTACATTACGGGTATCAGGACACCAGCAACTGGTTCATACGACGGATGAACTGGTTCGGGTCTTCCAGCGTGCCGCGCTCAGCAAACAGCGCCTGATCCAGCAGCAGTTCGACCCATTCTTTGAACTGCGCTTCGTCCTGGGTATCCGCCGTGCGTTTTACCAGCACGTGGTCCGGGTTCAGTTCAAAGATATATTTCACTTCCGGTACGGCCTGGCCCGCAGCGGCAAACAGTTTCGCCATCTGGGTGCTCATTTCATCCGCATCGGTGGTGACGATGGCTGGCGTGTCGGTCAGACGGTGAGTCAGACGCACTTCTTTCACGCGGTCGCCCAGCAGGGTTTTCACGCGCTCAACGAACGGCGTCAGCGCTTTTTCCGCTTCTTTTGCCGATTCATCAACTTCATCCGCCAGCTTGTCGATGGACTCGTCAGCTTTGGCAACAGACTGGAATGCCTTACCGTCGAACTCGGTCAGGTAGTTCATCATCCACTCATCGATGCGGTCAGAAAGCAGCAGGACTTCGATGCCTTTCTTACGCAGCAGTTCCAGGTGCGGGCTGCTCTTCGCTGCCGCATAGCTGTCTGCGGTGATGTAGTAGATTTTCTCCTGCCCTTCTTTCATCCGCGACACGTAGTCTTCCAGCGACACGGTCTGTGCGGAGGAGTCAGTGTGCGTAGACGCGAAGCGCATCAGCTTAGCGATCGTTTCCTGGTTGGCGTGATCTTCCGCCGGGCCTTCTTTCAGTACCAGGCCGAACTGTTTCCAGAAGGTCTGGTATTTTTCCGCGTCGTCTTTCGCCAGTTTTTCCAGCATCTGCAGTACGCGTTTGGTCAGCGCGCTGCGCAGGTTACGGGTGACGGTGCTGTCCTGCAGGATCTCACGGGAAACGTTCAGCGGCAGATCGTTGGAATCTATCAGACCGCGCACAAAGCGCAGGTAGTTCGGCATGAACTGCTCGGCGTCGTCCATAATAAACACACGCTGAACGTACAGTTTCAGACCATGCTTGTGATCGCGGTTCCACATATCCCACGGAGCCTGGGACGGGATGTACAGCAGGCTGGTGTACTCCTGCTTACCTTCCACACGGTTGTGGCTCCAGGTCAGCGGGTCGGTGAAGTCGTGGGCGATGTGCTTGTAGAATTCGTTGTACTCGTCGTCTTTGATTTCCGACTTGTTACGGGTCCACAGCGCCTGCGCTTTGTTGATCTTTTCCCAGGAAACCACGGTCTCGCCGTCTTTTTCTTCGGATTTTTCGATCTCTACCGGCAGCGCGATATGGTCGGAATATTTGCTGATGATGGAACGTACGCGCCAGTCATCAAGGAACTCATCTTCGCCTTCACGCAGATGCAGGGTGATTTCGGTGCCGCGATCGTCTTTGGTGATGTCGGCAACGGTGTACTCGCCTTCGCCCGCAGATTCCCAGAACACGCCGTTTTCCGGCTTATCGCCCGCAGCGCGGGTACGCACGGTGACTTTGTCCGCCACGATGAACGCAGAGTAGAAACCCACCCCGAACTGGCCGATCAACTGGCTGTCTTTCGCCTGATCGGATCCCATGGATTCGAGGAAAGATTTAGTACCGGATTTTGCAATGGTCCCCAGATGATCGATAACGTCATCACGGTTCATCCCCACGCCGTTATCGGCAATGGTCAACGTACGTTTATCTTTATCGAAGGAAACACGTACACGCAGCTCACCGTCACCTTCATACAGGTCCGGGTTAGACAGGGCGCGGAAACGCAGCTTGTCTGCCGCATCCGAGGCGTTAGAGATAAGCTCACGCAGGAAGATTTCTTTATTGGAATACAGAGAATGGATCATCAGGTGCAGAAGCTGTTTTACTTCTGACTGAAAACCACGAGTTTCTTGTCCTTTCATGTAGATCTACCTCAACAATGCCATTTTCAATGGTAAAAACACGTTGAGGGTGAAATGGGGACAAGCGGGAAGGATTTCAAGCGGAAGCCGCCGTCGCGGCCTCCGTTTGTTCAGAATTTAATCTTATGTCGTCCTGCCAGAGAGTGCGACAGCGTAGTGCCATCGACCATTTCCAGCTCGCCGCCTACCGGAACGCCATGGGCGATACGACTGGCTTCAACGCCATATTGCATACAAAGCTCAGCAATATAGTTGGCGGTCGCCTCTCCTTCGACCGTGGGATTGGTCGCCAGGATCAGTTCATTGATGTGCTCAGACTCCAGTCGCTGTTCGAGACGATCCAGCCCGATATCATCAGGGCCAATACCGTCCAGCGGCGACAGGTGTCCCATCAGCACGAAGTAACGTCCGGAAAACTGCCCGGTTTGCTCAATGGCGTAGATGTCCGCCGGACTCTCCACCACACAAATCTGACCGTTTTCCTGGCGACGCGGGTTCGAGCAAATGTTGCAGACGTCTTGCTCTGTGAAGGTGCGGCAATCGGCACAATGGCCGATTTCCGACATTGCCTTCGTTAACGCCTGTGCCAGACGCATCCCGCCGCTGCGATCGCGCTGAAGTAGCGTGAACGCCATGCGCTGCGCCGACTTCGGGCCAACGCCCGGCAGACAGCGCAGTGCTTCCATAAGCTGAGTTAACAGCGGGCTGGTTTGCATCAGAACGGCATCTTAAAGCCAGGCGGCAGCTGCATTCCGGAGGAAACAGAGGCCATCTTCTCTTTCTGCGTCTCTTCAATGCGACGCGCCGCGTCGTTGAATGCCGCAGCAACCAGGTCTTCCAGCATCTCTTTGTCGTCTTCCAGCAGGCTTGGATCGATCTCCACGCGACGGCAGTTGTGCGCGCCGTTAATGGTCACTTTTACCAGACCCGCGCCAGATTCGCCGGTCACTTCCAGCTTGGCGACTTCTTCCTGCATCTGCTGCATTTTTTCTTGCATCTGCTGGGCCTGTTTCATCAGGTTACCCAGACCGCCTTTACCAAACATAGGCTTCTCTCTCAATCACGTTAAGGGATGACGACCGTCAAACCATTAGGCTCACGATCAAATGGGGCGAATACTCTCTTCGTCCAGCTCCGCATCGAAAAAACGACGCAGCGTCTGGATGTTATTATCCGCAATAATCGACTCACGCGCCTGCGCGAGTTTCTCTTCATAAATGGCCTGACGCCACTCCAGCGGCGTACGCACCGCTGGATTATCATCTTCAACGATGGTCAATTCAACCGTTGACCCCGTTAAGGAACTCAGTGCTTCAGCCAGTTTTTGCTGCGCGCCGCTGGAATTTAGGTGCCGCTGCGTGGAACGCAGGTGCAGGCAAACTACGTTGCCATTCTCTTCTTTCCAGGCATTAAGCGCCACCTGCTCCACCAGTTTAGGCAGCGAGAGCTGACTCACCTGGGCGGCCCACGGGTCACGTTCAATGGCTTCAGCCGCAAGCTTTGCCGCCAGTTCCGGCGTTTTTTCATGCTCAAGCGCTTTTTTCAGCGCTTTCGGCGTGGCAACGACTTCTTTAACTTCTGCAACAGGATTGGTCGCTTTCCAGCGATACGCTTCTTTCTTCGCCGGTGCTTTTTCCAGCGCAGAGACCGCCGGACGCGCCTGAACACGTTCCGACACCGAAGCCAGTCTTTCCAGCGCAGCATTATTCACCGGCCGCGCGCGGGAAGCGGCTGCCGGTTCACTCTTTTTTGCTTTGGTTGCTCCCTGAGCGCGTTGCAACTGACTACGCGCCGCCAACACCTGACTGGTGGCATCGGAGAGCGGCACATTCTGTTGCTGTTGTGCAGGCGCAGGCTGCTGCTGCACCTGCGTCGGGGTCATCACCGCAGTGGGTGCGACCGGGGCAAACGACTGTCGTGGAACTTCAGGTTCCGGGAGCGGCATGCGCGGATGAAAAGCCAGCGCACGCAGCAGCGTCATTTCGACGCCCATTCGCCTGTCCGGCGCATACGGCAGTTCTTTGCGCCCGATTAACAAAGTTTGGTAGTAAAGCTGCACATCAGTTGGCGGAACAATTCGCGCCAGTTCACGCATACGCTGTTCAATGGCGGCCATATCGCTGCCGAGCGCGGCAGGCGAAAGCTGAACCATGGCAATACGATGCAGCAAAGCCGACATCTCAATCAGCAGCGCTTCCCATTCGATACCGCGCGCGGCGGCGTCGTTTACCAGCGCCATAACGCGTTCGCCGTCCGCAGCCACAACCGCTTCAACGAGCGAGAGCGCCTGGTCGTCGTCCAGCGTGCCGAGCATGGTGCTGACCGCCTCGGTCGAGACCTGACCATCGCCGCTGGCGATCGCCTGATCGGTCAGGCTCAGCGCATCACGCAGGCTGCCGTCCGCGGCGCGAGCCAGCAGTTGCAGTGCACGTGGTTCATGGACGATATGCTCTTCTTTGAGGATATGCTCAAGCTGATGGCGAATCTGTTCGACATCCAACGCTTTAAGGTGGAATTGCAGACAGCGCGACAGGATAGTCACCGGCAACTTCTGCGGATCGGTAGTCGCCAGCAGGAACTTAACGTGCGCGGGCGGCTCTTCGAGCGTTTTCAGCAAGGCGTTAAAACTGTGGCGCGACAGCATGTGCACTTCGTCGATCAAGTAGACCTTAAAGCGACCACGCGCAGGCGCATACTGGACGTTATCCAGCAGGTCACGGGTGTCTTCGACTTTGGTGCGTGAGGCGGCGTCGATTTCAATCAGATCGACAAAACGCCCCTGCTCGATTTCCCGGCAATTATCGCACACGCCGCACGGCGTAGCGGTGATGCCGGTTTCACAGTTCAATCCCTTCGCCAGCAAGCGGGCGATAGAGGTTTTCCCGACGCCACGGGTGCCGGAAAACAAATAAGCATGATGAATACGCCCTAACGACAAGCCGTTCGCCAGTGCCGTCAGCACATGTTCCTGGCCGACGACGTCAGCAAAGGTTTGTGGGCGCCATTTTCGGGCTAAGACCTGATAACTCATTGGCAGGCTCTGAAAGGCTGGAGGGTGGATTCACAGGGGGATAATGCTAACACAACCTCGCAGCGACGGCGAGGTTGACACGTTATATTCGGGCGTTATCGTTGCAGTCAGTTTGGTTTCGGGCAGCGCACAGAAACCGGAGCGTACACGCAGTACGTGAGGATTTCGAGCACTGACCGGGGCCAAAATGGCAAAAAAGATAGCCCTAAATTAGTGGCCCGGGAATGGAACCAGGCTATAACAGGTAAGCCCCTGTTTTTCCAGACGCTGTTCGCCGCCCAGATCAAACAGGTTAATGATAAAAGCAGCATCGGTAACTTCACCACCCAGACGGCGGATCAGCTTCACGGTCGCTTCAATCGTGCCGCCAGTTGCCAGCAGGTCGTCCACAACCAGCACTTTATCGCCAGGTTTGATGGCATCAACGTGGATTTCCAGCTGATCGGTGCCGTACTCCAGCTCATAGGTCTCAGCAATAACTTCACGCGGAAGCTTACGGGGTTTGCGTACCGGAACAAAGCCGACGCCCAGACCCAACGCTACCGGCGCGCCAAACAGGAAGCCACGCGCTTCGGTGCCAACCACTTTAGTGATACCCGCATTTTTGTAGCGTTTAACCAGCAATTCAATGCTGAGGGCGTAGGCTTTCGGGTCTTCCAGTAAACTGGTGACATCACGAAAGAGAATGCCCGGTTTTGGGTAGTCGTGGATGCTTTTGATGCTATTTTTGAGAAACTCAAGCTGCTGTGCTGTCGCGGTCATAAGTTTGTGCCTGATTAATACAGTATTACTTCACGGCGCACTAAACACTTCATCCTCGACGAATCTTGAATGATTTTGTGTCTATATAAGAGCCAAGGTTACACTTGCTTAACCTTTGACCACCTGCGCCTGTGCTCGAAAACGGTCGAATTTACTGGCTGTGAGAGACAATTGCAACAGCGATTATTGCGCTTTACTGCTTTTGTTGTTTTTCATCAATCACCGGGATCCGCCACATAAAAATCAGTAAACAGGCGAGAATAACCAGCAGCAGGCCGCGTACCCACATCATATTGACCAGCCAGAGCGAAATACCAAACGTCACCAGGATCAACAAAATAGCGCGCGGTTTTGCTCCCGGCGGCATCGCACGGTGTTTTTGCCAGTGGCGCAAATACCCGCCGAACCACGAACGGTAAAGCAACCAGTCGTGAAAACGCGGCGATGAGCGGGCAAAACACCAGGCGGCCAGCAGTATAAACGGCGTCGTCGGCAACAGAGGCAATACAACGCCCAGCGTACCTAGCACTACCGCTATCCAGCCAATGATGATTAGAATAATGCGTTGCATAATATGAGTACTTAACACAGAGAATCGCTACTTTAGCATAACGGTTCTCATTTTCATCGGAGTGTTGTTGTGAAAACCGCCATGCTGTTACAGACGCTCGAAAACCAGCTTAACCGCTTGCGACAACATTGCGCCCCGCTGGCGCACCACACAACGCTTAGCGCCCGCTTTGACAGGCATCTGTTTCACACGCGCAGCACGTTGCTGCAGGCCTGCCTGGAAGAAGCTGACGATAATCTTACTGCCCTGCGCCGCGCCGTTGAGCAGCAGCAACTCCCACAAATCACCTGGCTTGCGGAACACCTTGCCTCACAGTTAGAGGCGATTTCACGTGAAACCGCCAGTTGGTCCCTTCGAGAGTGGGACAGCGCTTCTCCAGGTCTGGCGCGCTGGCAGCGCAAGCGGGTCCAACATCAGGAATTTGAACGCCGTCTGGTTGAAATGACGCGTGAACGCAAAGAGCGTCTGGCTCAGGCTACCGGCTTTGAAGAACAGCAAAAACTGCATCGTGAAGTAGAAGCATTCGAGGCGCGGCTGGCGCGCTGTCGCCATGCTCTGGCAAGAATAGAAAACGTGCTGGCGCGTTTAACCCGCTAATCCCCGGAGAATTTATGTCATTAGAGAACGCCCCGGACGAGGTCAAACTGGCCGTCGATTTGATTGTTTTACTTGAGGAAAATCAGCTACCAGCACGAACGGTGCTACGCGCGCTGGAGATCGTCATGCGTGATTATGAAAACAAACTTAAAACTGCGGAAGGCACCTCGCAAACTGATTAATTGCCCTCTGGTCTGCCATTGGCTTCGGTGTCAGAGTCGTCGCAACATCACGACGATAACGGACAGATCATGGAACGACTCCCCACCACACCCCACGACGCGGTCTTTCGGCAAATGCTGACGCAAAAGGAGGTTGCCCGAGATTTTTTGCAGATCCATTTGCCTGAAGCATTTCTCAATATATGCGATATGGATACATTAACGCTGGAATCAGGCAGCTTTATTGAGGACGATTTACATACCAGCTATTCAGATATCCTCTATTCCCTGCAAACAACACATGGACCCAGCTACGTTTACGCACTGATTGAACATCAGAGTAAGCCCGATAAATTCATGGCCTTTCGCCTGATGCGCTACGCAATTGCCGCCATGCAACACCATCTTAACGCCGGGCATAAGACATTACCTCTGGTCGTTCCTATCCTGTTTTACCATGGTATGGAAAGTCCGTGGCCTTATACCCTTAACTGGCATCACCTGTTTAGCGAACCAAAGCTTGCGAAAGCGCTTTACGGCAATGAATTTACACTGGTAGACCTGACCGTAATGCCAGATAATCAGATCTTGCAGCATCAACGGGTAGCGATGCTGGAACTCCTGCAAAAACATATTCGTCGACGGGATCTGAGTGAGCTATTGGATCAACTGGTCACACTCTTAACACAAGAGCATCTGACAGAATATCAAATCGACGTTTTGATTAATTACATGCTTAAAGCAGGAAATACCACGGAACCCGGCGTACTTGTCCGCCATCTGGCGCAGAGTGCGCCACAGTACAAGGAACAGCTGATGACGATTGCCGAATGGCTGGAAGAAAAAGGCAGAGTGGAAGGCATACAACAAGGGCTGGAAAAAGGGTTAGAAGAAGGTCGGCAGGTTGAAGCGCGTAATATCGCACAAAAAATGCTCGCCCGCGGCCTGGAACTGGAGCTGATTACGCACCTTACAGGCCTGACGCAGGAAGAACTGGTCGCGCTGGCGCACTAAATGCAATCAGGGCGGCAAATATGCCGCCCTGATTGCAACTTAACCTACTGAAGGCGTCGGATCATCACCTTTAATGATGTCACGCTTAACCTCGGTCACGGTATCACCTTTCGCGTTATGCAGATGCACTTCGAGCTGGTTAAAGGCGATATCAATGTCGTTTTCACGGCACAAACGATCGACCGCACGGTTCAGTTCATCAACCGTGTGGCTACGATCGCGCAGTTCACGCACGTATAAACGCAGTTCATGATCCAGCGTGCTGGCACCGAAGGCGGTAAAGAACACCGCAGGCTCTGGATCGTGCATCACTTTCGGGTGTTCCATCGCCGCCTGCAGCAGCACTTTCTTCACTTTATCCAGATCCGAACCGTAGGCCACGCCGATGCGGATCACCAGACGCGTGGTGGTATCGGAAAGCGACCAGTTGATCAAACGCTCCGTCACAAATGCTTTGTTCGGGATGATCACCTCTTTGCGATCGAAGTCGGTAATGGTGGTGGCACGGATACGGATCTTGCTGACCGTTCCTGAGAACGTACCGATAGTCACGGTATCGCCGATGCGGACCGGGCGTTCAAACAGAATAATCAGACCCGAAACAAAGTTACCGAAGATTTCCTGCAAGCCAAAACCAAGACCAACCGACAGGGCTGCTGCCAGCCACTGTAGCTTATCCCATGAAACACCGAGCGATCCGAAGACCGTCATCGCGCCGATGGCGATGATCGCGTAGTTAAGGATCGTGGTGATCGCATACGAAGCGCCCTGACGCATCTTCAGTCGCGACAGCACCAGCACTTCCAGCAGGCCGGGTAAGTTACGGATCAGCGCCCACGCGACCATTGAGGCAATAATCGCAAACAGCAGGCTGCCCATGGTGACGTCTTTCACCACCGCAGCTCCCGCTTCGGTGCCGTTGTAATGCCAGAGCGTAATGCTATCGAGATAACTGAACACGGTGATTAGATCGGACCAAATTGCCCAGAACAGAATACCAAACAGCGCAACCATCACCAGCATTGTTATACGCAGCGTTTGCTGGTTAACCTGCTCAAGCGCAATGGTCGGTTCTTCCTGCGGCTCGGCTCCTTCCGCCCCTTCTTTCACCAGGTTCTGACGACGCGCTAAGGCACGGCGCCAGGCGATACGACGTGCCGCCACGCTCAATCCACGCAGTACCGTCTGATACAGCAGGTTCCAAAGGATAACCAGATAGACCGTTTCAATCCAACGACCGGCCAGGCGCAACGTGGTGTAGAAATACCCTGTCGCCGTCAGCACCATTAATGCAATCGGGATAATTGAGAGGACAGTAATGGTAACCAGACGCAAGCCATGCGACTCTTTGTCACGCCAGCTTTCACGACACATTGGCCATACCAGGAAGGCGATCAGCAGCAGGTTGAGGAAAATAACTACCTGACCCAGCACATCATCCATCAAATTAAGCGGCGACAGCTCAGCAATGACCGACCAGAAGTTGAGCGGTAACAGCGCCAGGCTAATACGCACGATCTGGCGGCGCCAGTGGCTGGTCTGCTTCGCTGGCATACCAAAATGACGAATTGCCACGCCATCTTTTTCCAGCACCTTCCAGCACAGACCAAACACCAGCCAGAAGACTGTCATCTTCTTACTGAACGCCCACAGCAGGTCGCTGATATTCAACTGCATGGTAAGCAGAATCAGGCCCAAGGCGAGGATAATCAGGCACGCAGGTAACGCTCGGATCAGATCGATCAGAATCGCTTTTGGCGTATTGAGCTGACTGTCATTACGCAGGTTCCCTACTGCGGCGGCTAATTTCGCCTGATACTCTTTCAACCATTTCAAACGCCAGCGGATTAACCCGGCAATAAGCAGCAGTGGCAGCCCCGCCAGGAACGCAATAAAGACGGCGGGCCAGGCTTTTTCCCAGTTCACTGTGATTTTCATCGACTTAAACTGGTCTTTTAGCGTTTGCGGGAAGGCTTTGATCCAGTCCCAGTCCATCGGACGGTTACTATTAACCCAGAAGATTTGCTGCGTGAGGATCCCTTTCAGGTTCTTCGACACGCTCATTAGCTGCTGTTGATTGATTTGCAGGTTAATCGCCATCATCAACTGGTTGCCCAGCTGCTTGTTCAGTTGATCCAACAGTTCACGGCGCATATCCACAACCTGCAGCAGGGCATCATGGACTTCACCATTCACTTCGTTGCTGTGCCCTTCTTCCAGTTTGGCGACAAACGCATCGTTCTGGAATAGCGCATCACGCTGCTGGTTAATCTCAAACTGTTCCAGACGCAAATCAGCGATCCGGTTAGTCATATCGGCAAGTTCATCCGCCGACGGCAGTGTTTGTTGTTGCTGATACAGAATACGCGACAGCAGCAGACTGCCTTTCAGGACAGCAATCTGTTCTTTAATGTTGCGTTCGGATTGCAACGCGCGGTCAAGCCAGTTTTTGACTTTGATATTCTGCTGCATCAGGTTGTTGCCGTTTTCGGTCGCGGCTATCAGACGCTGACTTAGCTGATGGTTAACGTCCAGTTCCTGCTTCACTAACGGATTTGACTGAATACGCTCGGCTTCATCCGGCGTTACCGCTTCCTGAGCTGTCTTTTCGGTTAACGTCAGTCGTTTGCTGTTCACCGCTTCTTGCAGAAGCTGGAGCTGATGTTCAAGCCGGTTACTGTTAGCTGTTACGTAATCACGTTGTTTTTGCAAGGTATCCTGCAAAACAGTATTACCTTCGAGGCTCTTACGCTGTTGGTCGATCTGCGCACTCAGCAGCGCCTGCTGTGCCTGCAGCAACACCTGCTGGCTGGGGCGTAACGCAGCCTCTCCCACATTGTTGCCATCGAGTCGATTACGAATTTGCTGCATTTGCTGCGACGCGGTGTACATCGCATTCTGCACACGCTCTGGCTGCGTCTGGAGCGACACCAGTTGGCTGTTGTAAGCGGCAAGATCGTTTTGCGCACTTTGCAGGTCATCCAAAACCTGTGCCACGCGCGACTCAAGCTGTCGCAAGGAGAGTGTACTCAGCGTTTTTCGCGTTTCATCGTCGTTATCGACATCGCTGAGCGAATTTAACGCATCCGTCGCCTGACGCATTTTCTCCGGTGCCTGGGCAACTTTCTGGCGAAGCTGTACGGTCTCATCTTTCACGCGATCGATTTTATCCAACGTGGCGATGGTATCGATGAGATCCTGTTGGACCAGCTTATCCTGCGCGGAGAGATCTTTTTGTTTACTCAGTGCGTCCAGTTGGCTCTGAATATCCGCTTTCGTCGGCAGTTCACCACTCTGTTGCGCCCGCGCAAAAGCAGACGACTGGCAAGATAGCAAGAGAATGAAGAAAAGAATGGTAATAGCAATAAGATGCTGTGAACGTTTATAGAGCTGCAACATAGTCATGAGAATGAACGTTTCTGAACCGGAAAAGTGACCGAAAATAGTCAAGCGGCAAGAATATCACGGCTGTGACCGGCAGAATAGCAGCAGGCAAAACGACCAGGAGAATTCCTGGTACAGGCCCAAAACGTTTAGTGGATTTCCGCCACGCCAAGCCGCAGAGTTGGGCACATAAGGCACATCTCCAGCAGCACAGCGACGTATTCCCGAGCTTCTTTTTTCAGATCAAACGATTCGGGGGCAAATAACCAGTTTTCTATGATTCCGGTAATATAGCTGCGCAACAGTACCGCCACGCGACGGGTGTTCAGGTTTTCCGGCAGCATATTGGCATCCATACAGTGCCGCAATGTTTGTTCGATACGATCGTAATTTTCAATACAAAGATGGCGTTGAGCTAACTGAACAGAGGCCATTTCCCCGACAAATTCGCATTTGTGGAATATAATTTCCAGCAACAAACGTCGGCGTTCTTCTGTCACGGTAGCTTCAAGAACGTAAATTAAAATTTCTCTTAATACTGATAGTGGATCGTCGGGGAATTTTGCCTGATACTCAGTCTCTAACTCATCAATGTTAGGTTTTGCTAGCTCCCAGATTTCACTGAATAAATCCGACTTGTTTTTGAAATGCCAATAGATTGCGCCGCGCGTGACACCAGCGGCTTTTGCGATCTCCGCAAGCGAGGTGGATGATACCCCTTGTTGCGAAAACAAATGCAGAGCAACATCGAGAATATGCTGTCGTGTTTCCTGTGCTTGTTGTTTGGTTTTTCGTGCCATATGTCAGTGAATTTACAGGCGTTAGATTTACATACATTTGTGAATGTATGTACCATAGCACGACGATAATATAAACGCAGCAATGGGTTTATGGGCTTTAAGCCATTGATCAATTTGAAATCGGACACTCGAGGTTTACATATGAACAAAAACAGAGGGTTAACGCCTCTGGCAGTCGTTCTGATGCTCTCAGGCAGCTTAGCGCTAACAGGATGTGACGACAAACAGGCCCAACAAGGGGGCCAGCAGATGCCAGAGGTTGGAGTTGTTACGCTCAAAACTGAACCTCTACAGATAACAACTGAGCTTCCGGGTCGCACCAGTGCGTTTCGCATTGCAGAAGTTCGTCCTCAGGTTAGCGGTATTATCCTGAAGCGTAATTTCACGGAAGGTGGCGATATCGAAGCGGGTGTATCTCTCTATCAGATTGATCCTGCAACTTACCAGGCCGCTTATGAAAGCGCAAAAGGCGATCTGGCCAAAGCACAAGCCGCAGCAAATATCGCTCAACTGACGGTTAAACGTTATCAGAAACTGTTGGGTACCAAGTACATCAGTCAACAGGACTATGATAGCGCGCTGGCAGACGCACAGCAGGCAAACGCCGCCGTTGTCGCCGCGAAAGCCGCGGTAGAAACTGCACGCATCAATCTGGCCTATACCAAAGTGACGTCGCCGATCAGCGGCCGCATTGGTAAATCATCCGTTACGGAAGGTGCTCTGGTGCAAAACGGTCAAGCGACCGCGCTGGCGACCGTTCAACAGTTGGACCCGATCTACGTGGACGTGACGCAGTCAAGCAACGACTTCCTGCGCCTGAAGCAAGAGCTGGCCAACGGCACGCTGAAGCAAGAGAACGGCAAAGCGAAAGTCGAACTGGTAACCAATGACGGCATTAAATTCCCGCAGTCCGGCACGCTGGAATTTTCTGATGTGACGGTTGATCAAACTACCGGGTCGATTACGTTACGCGCCATCTTCCCTAACCCGGATCACACCTTACTGCCGGGTATGTTCGTTCGCGCACGCCTGGAAGAAGGGATTAACCCAACGGCATTACTGGTTCCACAGCAAGGCGTTACCCGTACACCGCGTGGCGATGCCAGTGCATTGGTTATCGGTGCAGACAACAAAGTTGAAACTCGTCAAATTGTCGCGGCACAAGCGATTGGCGACAAATGGTTAGTCACTGATGGACTTAAGCCGGGCGACCGCGTGATTGTCACTGGGCTGCAGAAAGTACGTCCTGGCGCGCAGGTAAAAGCGCAGGAAATCACCGCTGATAACAACCAGCAAGGCCAAAGCGGTAGCCAGCCTGAACAGTCCAAGTCTTAACTTAAACAGGAGCCGTTAAGACATGCCTAATTTCTTTATCGATCGCCCAATATTTGCGTGGGTGATCGCCATTATCATCATGTTGGCAGGGGGGCTCGCGATCCTCAAATTGCCGGTAGCGCAATATCCGACTATTGCACCGCCAGCAGTGACGATCTCCGCGACCTACCCTGGCGCTGATGCCAAAACAGTACAGGATACTGTTACGCAGGTTATCGAACAGAACATGAACGGTATCGATAACCTGATGTACATGTCCTCTAACAGTGACTCCACGGGTACCGTGCAGATCACCCTAACCTTCCAGTCTGGTACTGATGCGGATATCGCGCAGGTACAGGTGCAGAACAAACTGCAGCTGGCCATGCCGTTGCTGCCTCAGGAAGTACAGCAACAAGGGGTTAGCGTTGAGAAGTCTTCCAGCAGCTTCCTGATGGTTGTCGGTGTTATCAACACCAACGGCACCATGACGCAGGAGGATATTTCCGACTACGTTGGCGCCAACATGAAGGATGCCATCAGCCGTACTTCAGGTGTGGGTGATGTTCAGCTGTTCGGTTCTCAGTACGCGATGCGTATCTGGATGGATCCGAACAAACTGAACAACTTCCAGCTGACGCCGGTTGATGTAATCAGCGCCATCAAAGCGCAGAACGCCCAGGTTGCAGCCGGTCAGTTAGGTGGTACACCACCGGTGAAAGGCCAGCAGCTTAACGCGTCAATCATCGCGCAAACCCGTCTGACCTCCGCTGATGAGTTCAGCAAAATTCTGCTGAAAGTGAATCAGGATGGTTCCCAGGTTCGTCTGCGTGACGTGGCGAAAGTGGAACTGGGCGGTGAGAACTACGACATCATTGCGAAGTTCAACGGTAAACCGGCATCCGGTCTGGGTATCAAGCTGGCGACAGGTGCTAACGCCCTGGATACAGCAAACGCTATCCGCGATGAACTGAAGAAGATGGAACCGTTCTTCCCGTCAGGTCTGAAGATCGTTTACCCGTATGACACCACGCCGTTCGTGAAAATATCTATTCACGAAGTAGTGAAAACGCTGGCGGAAGCAATCATCCTCGTGTTCCTGGTAATGTATCTGTTCCTGCAGAACTTCCGCGCGACGCTGATTCCGACTATCGCCGTGCCGGTGGTGCTCTTGGGTACGTTTGCCGTCCTTGCGATTTTCGGCTTCTCGATAAACACCCTGACGATGTTCGGGATGGTGCTCGCCATCGGCCTGCTGGTGGATGACGCCATCGTTGTGGTCGAGAACGTTGAACGTGTAATGGCTGAGGAAGGACTACCGCCGAAGGAAGCAACGCGTAAATCAATGGGCCAGATTCAGGGCGCACTGGTGGGTATCGCGATGGTACTGTCAGCGGTATTTATCCCAATGGCGTTCTTCGGGGGTTCTACCGGTGCAATTTACCGTCAGTTCTCCATCACCATTGTTTCCGCGATGGCGTTGTCTGTACTGGTGGCATTGATTCTGACCCCTGCCCTGTGTGCGACCATGCTCAAACCGATTGCTAAAGGCGATCACGGAGAAGGCAAAAAAGGCTTCTTCGGCTGGTTTAACCGCATGTTCGATAAGAGTACGCACCATTACACCGATAGCGTAGGCGGTATTCTGCGCAGCACCGGTCGTTATCTGGCGCTGTATCTGATCATCGTTGTGGGCATGGCCTATCTGTTCGTTCGTCTGCCAAGTTCGTTCCTGCCAGATGAAGATCAGGGGGTATTCCTGTCTATGGCTCAGCTGCCAGCGGGTGCAACGCAAGAGCGTACCCAGAAGGTGCTGGACGAAATGACGGATTACTATCTGACCAAAGAAAAAGCGAACGTTGAATCGGTGTTTGCCGTTAACGGCTTCGGTTTTGCAGGTCGTGGTCAGAACACCGGTATCGCATTCGTCTCTTTGAAAGACTGGAGTGAACGTCCAGGTAAAGAGAACAAAGTTGAAGCGATTACTCAACGTGCAATGGGCGCATTCTCGCAGATCAAAGACGCGATGGTCTTTGCCTTTAACCTGCCAGCGATTGTGGAGTTAGGGACCGCAACCGGTTTTGACTTCCAGTTGATTGACCAGGCAGGTCTGGGCCATGAGAAGCTGACTCAGGCGCGTAACCAACTGTTTGGTGAAGTCGCGAAGCATCCTGATCTGTTGGTCGGTGTTCGTCCTAACGGTCTGGAAGATACGCCGCAGTTCAAGATCGATATCGATCAGGAAAAAGCGCAGGCTCTGGGCGTTTCCATTAGTGATATTAATACAACGCTGGGTGCAGCATGGGGCGGAAGCTACGTGAATGACTTCATCGACCGTGGTCGTGTGAAGAAAGTTTACGTCATGTCTGAAGCGAAATACCGTATGTTGCCGGAAGATATTGGAAACTGGTACGTCCGCGGCAGCGATGGACAGATGGTACCGTTCTCCGCCTTCTCTACCTCACGTTGGGAATACGGTTCACCGCGTCTGGAACGCTATAACGGTCTGCCGTCCATGGAAATCTTAGGCCAGGCCGCTCCGGGTAAAAGTACCGGTGAAGCCATGGCCATGATGGAGCAACTGGCCAGCAAACTGCCATCCGGTATCGGTTATGACTGGACCGGTATGTCCTACCAGGAACGACTGTCCGGCAACCAGGCCCCTGCCCTGTATGCCATTTCACTGATCGTCGTGTTCTTGTGTCTGGCAGCGCTGTACGAGAGCTGGTCAATTCCGTTCTCCGTAATGCTGGTTGTACCGCTGGGTGTTATCGGTGCATTGCTGGCAGCAACGTTCCGCGGCTTGACCAACGACGTTTACTTCCAGGTAGGCCTGCTCACAACCATTGGGTTGTCGGCGAAGAACGCGATACTTATCGTCGAATTCGCCAAAGACTTGATGGATAAAGAAGGTAAAGGTCTGATAGAGGCGACGCTGGACGCAGTACGCATGCGTTTACGTCCAATCCTGATGACGTCACTGGCCTTTATTCTGGGCGTAATGCCGCTGGTCATCAGCTCCGGCGCAGGTTCCGGTGCACAGAACGCCGTTGGTACTGGCGTAATGGGCGGGATGGTGACGGCAACCGTGTTGGCGATCTTCTTTGTTCCGGTGTTCTTTGTGGTGGTACGCCGCCGCTTTAGCCGCAAAAATGAAGATATTGAGCATAGCCACTCAGTAGAGCATCATTGATACGTCTCTAAAGATAAGGCCGCGCAAGCGGCCTTTTTTCTGGAAAAATCATAAAAATCACTTATTGCCATTCCGTTTATTTTCTATCGGATAAATAAGCGATATAATCCTTGCAGCCTTAAAGGCTATTCTTAAAAAAACAGCGAGAGTTCTTATTTACTTTAATAAATATTAAGATTAATCCTATCCACTGGTTCACATTGTCGGTTGTTGCCTTTCGTTGCTAAACCTAAACAAGATAACCCGATGATTGCCCGAAGAATAAAGAAATTGTCCCATTTCGAATAGCGGCATTTATCTGTTAAAATGTAAAAATGACTTAGCATCATAATTTTACATAATTGTAATTTTTCGTGATATGACGATGAAATCTTTTTTAGAGTAGATTATAGTTAAATCATCAGGAGTCGCGGGCAAGTTCCAGGTAGTTGTTGTATCCATCCCGAAAGGTGTTCGGTTAGTTTAAGCCACTAAGAAGGGGATGCGTTATGGATGAATACTCACCCAAAAGACATGATATCGCGCAGCTTAAATTTCTCTGCGAAACTCTGTATCATGACTGTCTTGCAAACCTTGAACAAAGTAACCATGGCTGGGTTAATGACCCTACCTCTGCAACCAGCTTGCAGCTCAATGAACTGATAGAGCATATTGCAACCTTCGCACTTAATTATAAAATTAAGTACAATGAGGACAATAAGCTGATCGCGCAGATAGATGAATACCTGGATGACACTTTTATGTTGTTCAGCAGTTATGGTATTAATACGCAGGATCTGCAGAAATGGCGGAAGTCAGGTAATCGACTGTTTCGCTGTTTTGTCAATGCCACCAGGGCTAATCCTGTTAGTTTGTCTTGTTAAAAATTATTACAATCATAGGTAAGAGTTATGTCCGATAAACCATTAACTAAAACAGATTATTTGATGCGCCTGCGACGTTGCCAGACAATTGATACGCTAGAGCGCGTTATTGAAAAAAATAAATATGAATTGTCCGACAACGAACTGGCTGTATTTTACTCAGCAGCAGATCATCGCCTTGCTGAATTGACCATGAATAAGCTTTACGACAAGATTCCAACTTCTGTTTGGAAATTCATTCGCTAATTGCACTCAAGGTTAAGTCAGGTATAGCGGTACCGTTGTCTGGCTGACCATTTTCGTATTTACAATGGTTATTTAATTCAAATCGCGTGACTATGATCACAGCAAAGAAGCGGGAACGTTCCCCTTGTTTGCATTACGTTTTACTGTGCTGAAATAACCTTCAGTACACAGGGAATTCGTAATGCGTAATGAAAAGCAAAAAATGATCGCCGGCGAATACTATCGCCCGGCAGATGAAATGCTGCGCAGTGACCGACTACGCGCTCGTCAGTTGATCCATCGCTACAATCTCACCGCTCCCGATGAAAAAAATGAGCGTCAGGCAATCCTGCACGATCTGTTAGGTCAGAGTGAGGGAGCCTATATTGAACCCTCTTTCCGTTGTGATTACGGTTATAACATCTATCTTGGTAAAGACTTTTACGCCAACTTCGACTGCGTTATGCTCGACGTCTGTCCAATTCATATTGGCGACAACTGCATGCTGGCACCAGGCGTTCATATCTATACCGCGACCCATCCGCTGGATGCTACCGAGCGCAACAGTGGCCTGGAGTTCGGAAAGCCCGTGACTATCGGCAATAATGTCTGGATAGGTGGCCGTGCAGTGATCAATCCCGGCGTCACGCTGGGCGATAACGTGGTTGTGGCATCAGGCGCAGTGGTCACTAAAAGCGTTCCGGCAAACACCGTGGTTGGGGGCAATCCCGCAAAGATCATCAAAACGCTGTGATCTTAAATGTAACTGTTATGCTAAATTGCGGTTAATCTGTTACTTTCATCAAAGGGTATCCCCTTTTAAAATAGGGCGATCCCTCCTGAATTTTGCAGATATCACGAAGGCAAGAGATGACAGAAATACAGCGCCTGCTTACTGAAACAATCGACGACTTAAATATTCGCGAGAAGCGCGACAACAAACCGCGCTTTAGCATCAGCTTTATTCGCAAACACCCAGGGCTGTTTATCGGCATGTATGTTGCGTGGTTTGCCACGTTGGCGGTGATGCTACAGTCAGAAACGTTAGTCGATTCGGTATGGCTGCTGGTGGTACTGTTCGTTGTACTCAACGGCTTTTTCTTTTTCGACGTTGCGCCACGATACCGCTTTGAAGATATCGACGTTCTGGATTTTAGAGTTTGCTATAACGGAGAATGGTACAACACTCGCTTTGTCCCCTCCTCTCTCATCGATACTATCCTGCACTCACCGTCCGTGGATAGCGAACATAAAGCACAGCTGCAAAAGATGATATCGCGCAAAGGCGAACTCTCGTTTTACGATGTTTTTACGCTTACCCGCGCCCAGACCAGCCAGTAACGGCATCTCAGCACAGATAAAAAAGTGCGTTCCTGCGAAGGTAACGCACTTTAATCCCTGAAATGCTGGCAAAGAAACTAACGTCTTTTTTTACGCCCCTGTACTGCTTTAAAGCGCGGATTCGTTTTGCAGATAACGTACAAACGCCCTTTGCGTTTTACTATCTGGCAGTCAGGATGGCGCTGTTTTGCGCTGCGAAGTGAATTGAGTACCTGCATTTTAACCCCGCTTAACGCCAATAAAATGACCAAAACGTTTTTGGAAACGTGCTGCACTACCTTCATTATCAAAGGTTTTTTGTTTCCCGGTATAGTACGGATGTGATTTAGAAGAGATATCGAGGGTCACGTACGGGTACATTTTCCCCTCAAACTCAATTTCACGCTCAGTCTTGATGGTCGAACCGACCTTAAAGAATTCATTGGCACTGGTATCGTGAAACACTACGGTACGGTAAAAAGGATGAATATCCGGTTTCATGGCAACCTCGATTTGATACGTTATAACATAACCATCAAAATACACCACTCTTGTATAAACCACAACCTGATTTACGCTACAGGGAGTCAAACGGGATGATAAATGGCCGTAAATATATGATGCCAATCGAATAGCTTTTTGGGGTTTCGGATATACTTTCCCTACGCTGTGTAAATAAGGATATCACTGTGACAACACGACATTTGATAAGCCTGGTGACTGGGGTACTGTTCCTTTCCATCCTCGCGCCTGTAGGTTTAAGCCTGTGGCTGGCACATCGTCAGGTCGAAACGAAATTTATCGATGAACTCGACATGTTCTCAACTCGAGTCGCATTACGTACGGAACGCGTAGGCGAGCAGGCGAAAAAAGCATTACGCAATATTGAAGCTTTTCAGGGAGTGCCTTGCAGTGACGAGCATTTGCTGGAAATGCGTCGTTTGTCCTATAGCTATCGCTATATTCAGGAAGTGCTGTACCTCAAAGATAACGTTCCACAATGTTCATCCCTGGAAAAAAGAAGTAAGGCCGCCGCGTTTCCATCAGCGATGAAAGTCACGCCTGATGGATATCGCGCATGGCTTACTACGCAAAACGATTTAGGTATCAAGCGTTTTATGGCGGCATTAGGGAGTGAAAATTATGTTGTGATGGTCGATCCGGGTTCTTTTATTGACGTCATCCCGTTTGGCTCATGGCCGATTGAAGTCACTATCATTGGAACCGTGCGCAACATAGTCGTTGCCAGTAGCGCCAACCTGCCATCGGACGTTTTACAGCATGTAAAACAAGAGAGCTCGATTACCCATTTTCAGAAGGATGGCAATATTTTTAACGCTCGCCCCTTCCCGGAACTGGGTATCACGATCGTAACCTGGGCATCTACCCTGCCGTTACAAAAAACCTGGCACCGACAGGCGCTGATCTGGCTTCCGGCAGGCATCCTTATCGGCTTGCTCACCGCCGCCTTTGTTTTGCGCATTTTGCGCCGCTTACAGTCGCCCCATCACCAGTTACAGGACGCTATCCAGCATCGGGATATCAAGGTCTACTACCAACCAATTATCTCGCTCAAAACGGGAAAAGTCGTCGGGGCTGAAGCACTGGCTCGCTGGCAACAGGCTGACGGAAGCTATCTGTCGCCAGAAATTTTCGTCGCGCTGGCGCAAGAGACCGGGCTGACAGAGCCTCTCACACGATTGATTATTGAAAGCGTATTTGAAGATTTAGGCAAATGGCTGCGTCAGCATCCGGAGCAGCATATATCCATCAATCTTGAGTCAGCCGATCTGGCCTCCGAAACGCTTCCTGCTCTGTTAAGTCAGAAAGTGAACCACTGGCAACTTAAGCCTACGCAAATCGCGCTGGAACTAACCGAACGCGAGTTTGCCGACCCGAAAAACAGCGCGCCGTTTATTGCTAAATACCGTCAGGCAGGCCACTCGATCTATATCGATGATTTTGGCACCGGCTATTCCAGCCTGAGCTATTTACAGGATCTGGATGTCGATATCCTGAAGATAGACAAATCGTTCGTTGATGCACTGGAATACAACAACGTGACGCCACATATTATCGAGATAGCGAAAACGTTGAAGCTGGAGATGGTGGCGGAAGGTATCGAAACCGAGAATCAGGAAGCCTGGCTACGCCAGCACGGCGTCCAGTACGGTCAGGGCTGGCTTTACAGCAAAGCGCTGCCGAAGGCGGAATTTATTCTGTGGGCAGAAAAACGGCTTTAACATTGCTGTTGATGTTGAGATGGCTGGCGGCACGCCGCACAGCCAGTCACATCACTCTTCCATAATGGGCGCAAATCCACCGTAGATCATTCGCTTGCCATCAAATGGCATAGATTCACCGAACTCCTTCATACGGGGATCGGACATCATCTTCTGATTCGCCGCATCGCGGACCTCTTTGGAAGGGTATTCAATCCAGCTGAATACCACTTCTTCATGCTCCTGTGCTTTCACAGCCATGCGAAAATCGGTCAGTTTGCCGTCGGGGACATCATCTGCCCAGCACTCCACTACGCGCAATGCACCGAACTCCTTGAAAAGCGGAGCTGCTTTTGCCGCCATCGCAATGTACGCCTCCTTGTTTTCAGCGGGTACGGCAACCACAAAGCCATCAACATACTTCATGAGAAAAACCTCCGAAGTGTACTGCGCGGCAAGCCGATTCCGGCCGCGTCAGTCGAGGTTAAGTTTAGTCGCCAGTAGGCGATCGCGCCCCAGGTGCATTCCTGATACGCGTACGTGACTGCGGCTGATGCCGAAACCACGGCAGGCAAAGCTGAATCAACGGTCCGATAGCCAAGGCATACAGCACCGTACCAACCCCCACGGTTCCCCCCAGCAGCCAACCGATAAGCAGCACCGACACTTCGATTGCGGTTCGAATTCGTCGTACTGGCCAGCCGGTACGCGCGTGGATACCGGTCATCAGACCATCACGCGGACCGGCGCCAAAACCTGCGCCAATGTACAGGCTGGTTGCTAACGCATTCAATATTACCGCTGACACCAGCAGCCCACTGCGCGCCAGCAGGGATTCAAATCCAGGAATCACCAGCAGCGCGGCATCTGCCGCCAGCCCGATCATAATCACGTTGCTCAGCGTGCCAAAGCCTGGTCGCTGGCGCAGCGGTATCCACGCCAGCAACACCAACACGCCCACGGCAATAATCACCACGCCGATATTCATTGACAATAAATTGGCTACACCCAGGTGAAACACGTTCCACGGATCGGCCCCTAAATCAGCACGGACAAACATCGCCGTCGACACACCGTACAGCGTCAGCCCGATAAACAGCTGAAGTAAACGACGCAGCATGCTTTTCCCCTCTCACTCTCGGATAACTTTCATCTTCACCGCAATTGGCACTATGATTAATGTCCAGTTTTCAAAAAGTGGACTGCTATGTCATCTCGCCGTTATGGAAGTCAGTCTTTGCAACGCCTGCTCGGACACTGGCAGGAAAGCCCCTCGCGAACGCCCATCTGGCGACAGCTGGCAGAAGCGTTACGTCTGCTTATTCTCGATGGTCGGCTGGCGCTGGATAGCCGCTTACCGGGTGAACGCGAGCTCGCCGTCGTCCTGCAAGTAAGTCGAACTACCGTCGCCAGCGCTATGGCGCAACTGCGTGAAGAGGGATATCTGGAAAGCCGTCATGGTAGCGGCTCACGGGTGATCCTGCCGGAACATATTCGCCATGTGCCAACCCGGACCAGCACCGGCACAGCGCTTGATTTGTCCACGGCGGCACTAAGTGCCGGTCCCGAAATTCATCAGGCTTACCAGCAGGCGCTGTTTGCTATGCCACAGCATTTGCTGAGCTCCGGGTATTTGCCGCAGGGGCTGTCGGTATTGCGTGAGTCCATCGCTCAGCATTATTGCGATCGCGGGCTCCCGACGCAGCCCGATGAAATCATGGTCGTGAATGGTGCAGTCAGCGGCCTGGCGCTGATCCTGCGTTTGCTCACCGGCCCCGGCGATCGCGTAGTGGTTGATCACCCCACTTATCCGCTGGCGATTGCCGCGATTCAAGGCGCATCCTGTCGCCCCGTCGGCGTGTCGCTACCCGAGCACGGTTGGGATACCGCGGGTCTGGTCGCAACCATCGCGCAAACCGCACCGAGAATGGCCTACCTGATGCCGGACTTTCACAATCCGACCGGGCGTTGCATGGACGCTGCAACTCGCCAGGTCGTGGCGGATATTGCCGAACGAACCCGCACTACCCTGGTGGTCGATGAGACGATGGTGAACCTGTGGTATGACGCCCCGCCGCCGCCGCCGCTTGCCGCATTCAATCGCGACGCGCCGATCATTCTATTGGGTTCGGCCGGGAAAAGCTTTTGGGGGGGATTACGTCTGGGCTGGATCCGGGCGTCGGCGCGAACCATTGCGGCGCTGGTACAAACCCGCGACACCTTCGATTTAGGCTCCCCCGTGCTTGAACAACTCGCCACCAGCTGGCTGCTGGATAACGCCGCCGACTTTCTTCCTGACAGAAGACGGCTACTCACATCGCAGCGCGATCTGTGCTCGAGCCTGATGAACGCACATTTCCCAGAGTGGCAGTTTACCCCACCACAGGGAGGACTCTCTTTTTGGGTTGAACTGCCCGATACGCTGGCAACGCTATTCGCTACGCGCGCCGAAAGCGTAGGCATTCAATTAGGAACCGGTACGCGGTTTGGGCTTGATGGCGCATTCGATCGTTTTTTGCGTATGCCTTTCACGTTGCCGGATGACACAGCGCGTGCCGCCTTCAGGGTGTTACAACCCATTTGGGATAACCTGCGTTTGCAGGCCAGCAGCGGGAAAGTACGCAAAATAATCTAAGCGACGAGTCAAAGGACTCGCCCTTATAAGCCGGGATGGATGAAAGAGTCCCGGTGATATTACCGCTGAGGGGGAACCGGAAAACCCTTCAGTGAAATCACGAAATTTTCACCGTCTTTCTTAATTTTTGCCCCAGCATCACACCAGTCGGAGGCAATACGGAAGAACTCATCGCTGCCGACATTCCAGCTCAGGCGGACATGTTTCACATAACCGGAGCGTAGTAAATCACAAGCTTCGCCGTAATTACTGGCGGTTGAGAGCGGTTGTTGTTTCATTTTTTCTTCTTCAGTAGTCTGCGCAATGCTTTGATTTCTTTAGGAGTCAGTGCTTCAACTACGGACTCTTCCGTATGCTGGCTATCGATATCCTCAGCGGAGACTCCCGCCTCTTCAACGGCGGTAAACGCAATCAGCAGCAGTTTTTCCGTCGCAACACTTAAATTTTCGTTATGCACTTCAGCGTAATGGCGAAGCTTTTCTTTTAGCGCCTCATCAATTTTGACATTCAATACAGCGGTCGACATCGTAGAAAATCCTTGTGGTCAGCCAAAACACACCGGATGTAAGACCCTGTCGTTACAGCGCGATGGCGGCGGCAAAAGCAACAAATAACATCCCCGAAACACATTGACAGCATTTGATGACAATAAAATGACAATACGATGACAAAGAAAAGAAGATAAGAAGAAGGGAAATTGCCGGACGGCAGAATAGGGTGGGGGCCCTGCCAGCTACATCCCGGCACACACGTCATCTGCCTTGGCTGCTTCCTTCCGGACCTGACCTGGTAAACAGAGTAGTGTTGCGGGAGAACCAACAGAGCCCCCATTGAGAGCGTTGTTAACCAACGCGCAGGCGCATTATCACTGCTGCACCCTGTAATTGCAACCCATCCAGCATCGGATGCTGTTTTCTTGTGCAATGCGGCTTCACTCCCTCGCCATTCGGCATTATGCTGGAGGATTAGCGCAGGAATAAATAATGGATATACAAGACACTTTCCCCCAACGCGTCTGGCAAATCGTCGCGTCAATCCCCGAAGGTTTCGTCACCACGTATGGCGATGTTGCCAGGCTTGCCGGTTCGCCGCGCGCTGCGCGCCAGGTCGGCGGCGTGCTTAAGCGTCTCCCCGAAGGCAGCACTTTGCCCTGGCATCGGGTGGTTAATCGTCATGGTGCCATTTCGCTGACCGGCCCCGACTTACAACGGCAGCGTCAGGCGTTGCTGGCAGAGGGAATAGTGGTTTCAGGAAGCGGGCAGATCGATTTACAGCGCTATCGCTGGGTGTACTAACCCTCTCCAGGCGGAGAGGGTTACGACTGCCTTAGTACTGCGTGGGAGCAGGAACGGCAGAAGAAGGATTCACCTGGGTTGGTGACGTTGATGGCACCGTGGTGGCTGCCCCACCGCTTGCCTGAATCGGTACTGCTGTTTGCTGTACAGGGACCAGCGTCAGGTCAGCTTTCGTACCACCCTGATTAATGACAGTCTGAACGGTATCAGTAATAAAGACCAGTTTGTCATTAACCGTAATTGCCGCACTCAGCAGAATACGGGCGTTAGGCTGAATATCTGCCGGGTTAAATGGTAATACAAAGCTGAATGGCGCCTGCTTACCTTCAGTACGGACCGCTTTTTGCGATAGCACTTTTGACGGTGCATCGGCCAGCGACGCATCTGACAGCGTGACGGTCAGCACCGCATCGGGTGGCAAGGCCACTTTCTGGCGGATCCATACCGTACCAGAAACATTTGGCTGTTGAATTTTAGACTGTGTGTCAGCAATTGACGTATTAGGGCTTGGCGCAGGTGTCTGAATATCTGCACTTTTATCAGCACAGGCCGCCAGAGCGACCGCAACCGCTAAACCACTTACCATGTGCACGAGTTTCATTAAATTCTCCTTATCATCTATGCACCAGCGAGAACTTTCCTCGCCAGAAGAGTGGTTAACAAAAACATAACGTGACTAAGTGTGGCACAAGACAGCTGTTTTTGCCTGTAATAGGCCTTTAATTCAGACAATTGCACCCATCGGACCACTTTCAAAATTGCGTTATACTCTGCCTACCTCGCTGCGAGATCGATATAACCTGGAGAGCACGTATGAGTCTGGCGCTGAAAAATTTGCTGACATTGTTAAATCTGGAAAAAATTGAAGAAGGACTCTTTCGGGGCCAAAGTGAAGACTTAGGGTTACGTCAGGTTTTTGGGGGACAGGTTGTCGGTCAGGCGCTGTATGCCGCCAAAGAAACCGTACCGGAAGAGCGTCTGGTGCACTCCTTCCACAGCTACTTTTTACGCCCCGGCGATAGCCAAAAACCCATCATCTATGATGTAGAAGTCTTGCGTGATGGTAACAGCTTCAGCGCGCGCCGCGTTGCCGCAATTCAGAATGGTAAACCCATTTTTTACATGACCGCCTCTTTCCAGGCACCGGAAGACGGATTTGAACATCAGAAAACCATGCCGGATGCGCCGGGTCCCGATGAGCTGAAATCAGAAACAGAAATTGCCCGGTCAGTGGCGCATTTGCTGCCGCCGCTGTTGAAAGAAAAATTTATCAACGATCGTCCGTTGGAAGTGCGCCCGGTTGAATTTCATAACCCCTTAAAAGGTCACGTCGCACCTCCGGCGCGCCAGGTATGGATCCGTGCAAACGGCGAGCTGCAGGACGATCTGCGCGTCCATCAATATCTGCTGGGTTATGCCTCAGACCTGAACTTCCTGCCTGTAGCGCTGCAACCGTACGGGATTGGTTTTCTGGAAAAAGGGATTCAGATCGCCACCATTGACCATTCAATGTGGTTCCACCGTCCGTTCAATATTAATGAGTGGCTGTTGTATAACGTCGAGAGTACTTCTGCCTCCGGTGCCAGAGGTTTTGTACGCGGGGAGTTTTATACGCAGGACGGCGTGCTGGTAGCCTCAACCGTGCAGGAAGGGGTAATGCGTAATCGCAATTGAGAATTACCGGATGGTGGCGCAAAAGCGTTGCCATCCGGCAGATTGAAACATCAAGCGTTGTAAGCGTTCTCGCCGTGACTGTTCACATCCAGACCTTCGCGTTCCTGCTCTTCCGGTACGCGCAGACCCACCGTCATATCCGCCAGCTTATAGCCAATGAATGCCACCACGCCGGACCAGACGATGGTGATCGCCACGCTTTCCAGTTGCACCAGCAGCTGATGCCCCATGGTCACGCCCTCAGCAAAGCCCACGCCGCCCAGTGAGCTGGCAGCGAAAACCCCGGTCAGGATGCAGCCAACAATACCGCACACGCCGTGCACGCCAAACACATCACACGGATCGTCCACGCGCAGAAAACGCTTCAGCATGGTTACGCCCCACAGGCCAGCCAACCCCGCAACCACACCGATAATCAGCGCCCCACCGACACCGATGTAACCACATGCAGGTGTTACGCCCACCAGACCCGCAATAGCGCCAGAACAGGCGCCCAGCAGAGACGGTTTGCCACGCAGCGCCCATTCACCGAAGATCCATCCGAGGATGGCGGCGGCGGTGGCGACCACGGTATTGACGAAGGCCAGTGCGGCAATTTCATTCGCCGTTCCCGCTGAACCGGCGTTAAAGCCAAACCAACCAATGTAGAGAATAGCGGTACCGGTGAAGACCATCGGCAGGTTATGCGGTTTAAAGGCTTCTTTGCCAAAACCGACGCGTTTGCCAATCAGATACGCGCCAACCAGACCGGCAATCGCTGCGTTGATGTGCACGACCGTCCCGCCCGCAAAATCCAGTGCGCCGTGAGAAGCCAGCAATCCGCCGCCCCAAACCATATGTGCAATGGGGATGTACGACAGCGTTAACCACACCACCACAAAAATCAGCACCGCAGAGAAACGAATACGCTCAGCCAACGCCCCGACAATCAGCCCAACGGTGATGCAGGCAAAAGATCCCTGAAAAGCAACGTGAATGTACTGGTAGAAGCTCCCCGTGACCGCCGTCAGCGCGATGTTCTTCAGCAATACCCAGTTGAAGTTGCCGAAGAAATTATTCCCTTCGCCAAAGGCCAGTGAGTAGCCATAAACCACCCATAGAATACAAACCAGAGCGAATGTCACCGTCACCTGAGTCAGCATCGACAGCACGTTCTTACCGCGAATCAAACCGCCGTAGAACAACGCAATGCCAGGGATAGTCATAAACAGCACCAGCGCGGTACAGATCATCATAAAAGCGTTATCTGCTTTATCCGCAACCGCCGGTGCCGCCATCGCCAGTCCCGGCAGTAGTGCCAGTGAAGCAATACCCGTTTTCATCGTTGCTATCTTCATTTTTTGGTTTCCTATCACTGTGTGCCAGAAGTTACAGTGCGGCTTCGTCGGCTTCGCCGGTACGAATACGAATCACACGTTGCAGCTCGGCGACGAAGATTTTGCCGTCGCCAATTTTTCCGGTGTATGCCGCCTTACTGATGACATCAATCACGCCATCCAGTTGGTCGTCGGCAATCGCCACATCAATCTTCACCTTTGGCAGAAAATTGACGCTATATTCAGCCCCACGGTACAGCTCAGCATGACCTTTCTGTCGGCCAAACCCCTTCACTTCGGTGACGGTCAGCCCCTGAATACCAATAGACGACAGTGCTTCACGGACGTCTTCCAGTTTGAACGGTTTGATTACCACGGTAACCAGCTTCATAGATCCCCTCCAGTCAGAATTCAGTAGTGGCTGCAGATACACGAGAGGAATATTGCAAGGGGTGTGCCAGGAATGAAAAACGCGGAATGATTCAGGTTCGCCGGGTACTATCGGGAGAGAAAAAGAAAAAACGCACTATAACGGTGCATAGTGCGTTACATTTTTGCACCAGATTGTTGATTGCCGGATGGCGGCGTAAACGCCTTACCCGGCCTACGATACCGCGTGGCCGGATAAGCACTGCGCCGTCAGGCGATAACAGAATCCTCTTGTGTGCTGGCGGCTAACTCTTCCCCCGCCAGTTGCAGCTGATACATCTGCCAGTAACGGCCTTGCGCCGCCAGTAATTGCTGGTGCGTACCACGCTCAACCGCCTGACCGCGATGCAGCACCAGAATGGTATCCGCATCGACAATCGTCGATAACCGATGCGCAATCACTACCAGCGTAGTGTGTTCACGGACCGCCGCCAGGGCGTGCTGAATGGCCTGTTCAGTACCGGAATCAATACTGGCCGTGGCTTCATCGAGAATCAGCACCTGCGGCGTTTCAACCAATACCCGCGCCAGCGCCAGCAGCTGTTTCTGCCCAACGGAGAGATTATTGCCCTGCTCGCCCAGCCGGGTATGAATCCCCTCGCTCAAACCCCGAGCCAGTTCTGCCAGTTGCACGGTCTCCAGCGCCTGCCAGACCCGCTCTTCTGAGATATCGCGACCCAGCGTGACGTTTGCCAGGAAGGTATCCGCCATCACCACCGGATCCTGCTGCACCATCGCGATGCCCTGACGTAACGCACCGTGGCTCAGAGAAGACAACGGACGTCCGTCAAGGCGGATTTCCCCCTGCGTCAGCGGGTAATATCCCATCAGCAGGCTGGCCAGCGTGCTTTTGCCGCTGCCTGTGTGTCCGACCAAAGCCACAAAGCTGCGCGAAGGCACGGACAGACTGATGTTTTGCAGCACCAGATTGTCGTCGCGATAGGCAAATGAAACGTTATCCACCTCAATGTCTCCGCTTTTGAGCGGGCGATCGTCTTCACCATAGCGCTGACGAGGCCCGTCCATCAGTTCGAACACTCGCTCACCAGCGACAACCGCCTGCTGCAGCATTGATTGCTGGGTGGTCAGCTCGATCAGCGGTTCGTTCAAACGGCCGAGGTAGCTGATGAACGCGTACAGCACACCAACCTCGATGGAGGTGCCAGAGGTAAAACTGAACAGCATCAGCAAACCGCAGAGGATCAGCGCCGAGAACAGGCTCAGCAGCGGACGCAGCAAAAAACCATCCAGTCGCAGGGTTTGCATACGCGCCATATAGTGCGAGCGGCTGGCCTCGCCCATTCTCTCGCCAAACCTTGCCTGCTGGCGGAACTGCTGGATAACGCTCATGCCGTTTATGACTTCGTTAAAGCCATCGTTAATATCCGCCAGATAAGCGCGCACCCGACGCACAATCGGGGTGCTGTAGCGTTGGTAAATAACCATCACCACCAGCACGGCCGGAAAAATGGCCATTGCCACCAGCGCCATGCGCCATTCCAGGCTGAACATTGCCACCAGCATCGCGCCGATTAAGGCCGCACTGCGCAGGACCGTTGCGACCACCGTCACGTACAGGTCGCGAATAACTTCAGTATCATTGGTCACGCGGGAGATAAGCTGCCCGACGGGCTGAGTATCAAAAGCGCTGAGCGGCTGGCGCAGCGCAGCATCCATTACGTCGGTGCGTAACTGTTGTACTACGCCAACCGCCGCCTGGTTAAACAGCAATGACTGGGCGTAATGCAGACCTGCCGCCAGCAGTTGCAGACCGACATAGGCCGCAACCAGCCCGGCAACCATCGCCAATGGCAGATTGTTCTTCGCCACCATGTTATCGATAAAATAGCTAATCAGCAGCGGACCGCTGACTTCCGCCGCAGCCGCCACCCACAGCATAACTACCGCAATCGCCAGCTGTTTTCGCCATGGGGAACCATACGCCAGCAGTCTTTTCAGAGTTGGCCATAATTGCCCGAAACTACGCATTAGCCGCCTCCTCGTTTATCTCTGGTGCATCAGACAGCGCCGCTTCAAGTTGCTGATAGCGGTACATGTCGCGATACCAACCGGGCTGTTGCACTAAAGATTCATGCTCACCGCGCTGAGCAATATGCCCATGCTGCATCACGATAATCTCGCTGGCTTCCGTCAGAGCCGATAAACGGTGTGCGCTGATAATCACGGTTCTGCCTTCGCCCCACTGGCGCAGGTTATGTAGGATCTGATGTTCGGTACGACCATCCACCGCCGACAGCGCATCATCCAGAATCAGAATTTCAGCGTTCAGCAATAACGCTCGAGCGATAGAAATACGCTGTTTTTGCCCGCCAGACAGCATCACCCCGCGTTCGCCCACTTCGGTGTTGTAGCCCTGAGGAAGACGTAAAATATCCTCATGAACGCTGGCAAGGCGCGCCACATGCTCGATCTCTTCCTGCGTGGCCTGCGGGCGTCCTAAGGCGATGTTATTACCGACGGTATCGGAAAACAGGAATGGCGTCTGGCTGACAACCGCCAGTCGGCTGCGCCAGCTATCCAGCTGTAAGCGCGTTAATGGGATATCATGAAAGCGCACATCGCCCTGGGTGATATCAAAATGACGCTGGATCAGCGACAGTACCGTACTTTTTCCCGCGCCGGTCGGACCACAGATGCCCAGCATCTGTCCAGGTTTGAGCTGGAAATTCACATTTTCCAGCGCCGGGTGGGTGGTTTGAGGGTAACAAAATTCGCGAATCGCCACCGCCAGCTCGCCGCGTCCTTCCGGCACCGGTTCAGTACCGTCATCCACTACCGGCGCTTCTGCCAGCATGGCGCGAATTCGGCTATACGCGGCGCTGCCGCGTTCGACGATGTTAAACATCCAGGCCAGCGCCAGCATCGGCCAAATCATCAGACCGAGATACATCATAAAGCTGGTGAGCTGCCCGAGCGTCAGCGAGCCGTGAACCACCATCCAGCTTCCCCCGGCAATCGCCAGCAGGTTAGCCATACCAATGGCGATATAAATCGTAGGATCAAAGCGGGCGTCAATGCGCGCCACACGCAGGTTTTTCTTACCGGTATCTTCAGCATCAGCGGCAAATAATGCCGACTGCCGATCCTCCAGCCCAAAGGCCTTGATCATACGAATACTAGTCAGGCTTTCCTGAGTACGATCGTTGAGACTGGAAAACGCCGCCTGCGCCAGCTTAAAACGGTTATGGAGTCGATCGCCGTAACGTTTGATCATCAACGCCATCACCGGCATCGGCAGCAGCGCAATGAGCGTCAGTTGCCAGCTTATCTGCGTTGACATCACGATCAGCACCGCACACCCCATTACCAGCGAATCCACCAGCGTCAGCACCCCTTCTCCGGCGGCAAATACGACGCGATCGACATCGTTGGTTGCCCGTGCCATCAGATCGCCCGTACGGTGCCGCAGATAAAATTCTGGATTCTGGCGACTCAACTGACGGTAATAATCTTCCCGCAGTTCAACCGCCAGTTGGTAGGATGCGCCAAACAGCAGCACGCGCCAGACATAACGCAGCAAATAAACCACCACGGCAATCAGGGCAATTGTCCCCACCCACATCAGCAGCCGCTCGGTGGTGAAGCGTTGAGTCGTCACGCCATCCACAATGATCCCGACCACTTTCGGCGGAATAAGCTGAAGGATAGCGATGATGATAAGCAAGGCCACTGCCCCGAGGTAGCGACGCCACTCCCGGCGGAAGTACCAGCTTAATTGAGCAAATAATCGCACGCGTTATATCCTGACAAGATTTCCGGCAATAAGCGCCGGGAGAATTATTCAATAGGTAGAGCAGTTGTGTATTTAATCTGTTCCATGGCAAAGCTGGAGGTGACGTCAGACAGGCCCGGTACGCTGTTCACCAGGCGCTTATAGAATTCATCATAGCTTTTCATATCAGCAACCTGCACTCGCATCAGGTAGTCATACTCCCCTGCCATACGCCAGAACCCCAGAACCTCGGGCATTCCGGTCACTTCAGTGACAAAGCGGCAATACCATTCGCTGCTGTGATGCTGAGTTTTGATCAGCACAAACGCGGTGAGTCCCAGCCCCAGTTTTTCTGAATCCAACAGGGCGACTCTGCCCAGCAGGATACCGTCATCCTCAAGTCGTTTGAGACGTTTCCAGCAGGGGGTGGTAGTCAGATTAACGGCATCTGCTAATGCCTGCAAAGAAAGGGTGCAGTCCTGTTGCAGTAAGCCGAGTAGCTTGCGGTCAATTTTGTCTAACATATCCACTCCACAGAGAAGAATTTTCTCCTTACATTCTATTTTAAAGGCTAAATGGCAACAATTTTTTCCGTGCTTTTCGCTATTCTGGGCACAAAATGACAAATGGATATCTATTAATGATGAATAGCTCCTGGGTTAAAAACGCCATCAATGAAATCAACGCGGATTATCAGCGTTCTGCGGATACGCATCTCATTCGCCTGTCGCTACCGGCGTTCCCGGGCATTCAGCTCTATTTAAAAGATGAGAGCACGCATCCGACCGGGAGTCTGAAGCATCGTCTGGCGCGCTCACTGTTTCTGTACGGATTGTGCAATGGCTGGATCAAAGAAGGCACCACCATCATTGAATCATCGTCCGGTTCAACGGCGGTCTCTGAGGCTTATTTCGCTCGACTGTTAGGGTTGCCATTTATTGCCGTCATGCCTTCCTGTACGGCAAAACGTAAAGTTGAACAGATTGAATTTTACGGCGGTCGCTGTCATTTCGTGGAAAGCGCCTGCGAAATCTATGCAGCCTCTGAGCAACTGGCGCGTGAGCTGAACGGTCATTACATGGACCAGTTCACTTACGCTGAGCGCGCCACCGACTGGCGCGGCAATAATAATATCGCCGACAGCATCTTTCGTCAGATGCAGTGCGAGCCCAACCCCGTTCCCCGCCATATTGTGATGAGCGCCGGAACCGGTGGCACCTCAGCAACCATTGGCCGCTATATTCGCTGTCAGGGCTACGATACTCAACTGATGGTGGTAGACCCGGAAAACTCGGTCTTTCTGCCCTTCTGGCAGGATCGCGATGACACGTTACGCAGTCCGGTAGGAAGTAAAATTGAAGGCATTGGCCGCCCGCGTGTCGAACCGTCTTTCATTCCTGACGTGGTCGATGAAATGCTGCGCGTGCCGGATGCCGCAAGCGTGGCCACCGCACACTGGCTGGAAACGCAGTTGGGCCGCAAGGTCGGCGCCTCTACCGGCACAAACATGTGGGGAACGCTACAACTTGCCGCCCGTATGCGCGATGCAGGCGTTACCGGTTCGCTGGTGACACTGTTGTGTGACAGCGGCGAACGCTATCTGGAAACCTACTACAACCCACAGTGGGTCGACGCGCACATCGGTGATTTAACGCCGTGGAAAGCGGAGCTTGCCCAACTACTGAACACCCATTAATGGGATAAAAAAAAGCCAGACGCGAAGTCTGGCTTGCTGGAAGGGATCTCTCATTCGGGGGAATAAGGTAGATGTGGATTGTCCAGCCAATGCGTCAAAAAGTGTGACACTGCCTGATTACGGCAATGCCCAATCACCGATAAATGAGGCAGTTCAGCAATCAGTTGCGGCATCGCGTTACCCATAATCAGGCCGCGCCCAACGCTGCCTAACATTTCGCGATCGTTCATGGCATCGCCAAACGCCATACACTCGGCCATTGAATAACCTAAATGGTCGCTCAACACCGCCAATGCCGATCCTTTATTACAGCCCAGCGGCAGCACCTCAAGGCAATCAAACGCGGAAAAACAGAGATTCGCCTGTTCACCCAGCGCTTCATTCAGTTGAATGCGCAATTGGATAAGAGAGTCATGATCGCCACAGAAACAGACTTTCGTAACCTGATGCGCCGGAATACGTTTCACATCGACGATCTGGTAGCGAAATCCGCTATACACATGCGCCTGCAGCAGCGAGGGGATCTCTTGTCCGGTGAACCAGCCATTGTCATTAAAGACATGCATGCTGGCGGTAGTGTCCCACTTCTGATGCAACACAATATCCGCGACATTCGGATCCAGATCCTGACGGTGTAACACATCGCCCTCAACAGAGTGAATGCGCGTGCCGTTACCCGTGATCAAAAAGGCGTCCAGCGAGATCGAGCCTAAAATATGGCGCATCTCAAGCACATGGCGACCGGTGGCAAATGTCAGAGTAATATCGCGTTCACGCAGGCGCGACAGCGTTGAAAGCGTTTCGTCACCTAAATGGTGATTCGGCATCAAAAGGGTGCCATCCATATCAAATGCAGCCAGACGAGCCATTTCTTTCTCCACACTGTGACGCGGTTAACTTGTGATCCAGTATCACCTGAGATATACGGAAGTAATAGTGAATAGATAAAATGAATTGTTCCGGGTTTCTCTACGCATAAACCGTTAACGAACATCCTGAAGGAAAAAGTATCAATGCGTCTGCTTAATCGCCTGAACCAGTACCAACGCCTGTGGCTGCCCTCGAACGGCGAACCGCAGTCGGTGACCGTCGGGGAACTGGCCGAACGCTGTTTTTGTAGCGAACGCCATGTGCGTACCCTGCTAAAGCAAGCGCAGGATGCAGGCTGGCTGGAGTGGCATGCTCAGTCGGGGCGCGGGAAACGCGGGCAGCTGCGGTTTTTAGTGACGCCAGATTCACTGCGCAACACCATGATGGAACAGGCGCTGCAAAAGGGAGAGCAGCTTAGCGTACTGGAACTGGCTCAGCTGGCGCCGGGTGAATTAAGAACACTGTTACAACCGTTTATGGGCGGTCAGTGGCAAAACGACACGCCAACCCTGCGTATACCCTATTACCGCCCGCTCGACCCCTTGCACCCCGGGTTTCTCCCCGGTCGCGCAGAGCAACACCTCGCTGGACAAGTTTTCTCTGGCCTGACCCGGTTTGACAGCACTACGCAACGTCCCTGTGGAGACTTAGCCCACCACTGGAATATCTCCGCTGACGGCCTGCGCTGGGATTTCTATATTCGTTCCACCCTGTACTGGCATAACGGCGATGCGGTCAGCAGCACACAGCTACATCAGCAGTTGCTGAAGCTGTTAGAACTCCCCGCGCTGAATAAGCTGTTTATCAGCGTAAAGCGCATTGAGGTGACGCATCCCCAGTGTCTGACCTTTATTCTGCATCGTCCCGACTACTGGATGGCGCACCGTCTGGCAAGCTACAGCAGTCACCTGGCGCATCCTGAGCACCCGTTTGTGGGTACCGGCCCGTTCCGGCTGACGCTGTTTACTCCTGAGCTGGTGCGTATCGAGAGCCACGATCACTACCATCTGAGTCATCCGCTGCTAAAAGCCATTGAATACTGGATAACCCCGCAGCTCTTCTCCCAGGATTTGGGCACCAGCTGTCGCCATCCGGTGCAAATTGCGATTGGTAAACCCGAAGAGTTGCCTATGCTAAGCCAGGTAAGCAGCGGGATCAGTCTTGGTTTTTGCTATCTCACGCTCAGAAAAAGTGCGCGCCTGAATACGCAGCAGGCCCGTAGACTGATCAATATCATCCACCGTTCTTCCCTGCTACAAACGCTTGAAGTGGATGAAAATCTGATCACGCCAAGCAATGCACTGCTCCCCGGATGGACTATCCCGCAATGGGATGAACTCGACGAGGTAGCATTACCGGAAAAGCTGACGCTGGCTTATCACCTGCCGGTAGAACTTCACGCTATGGCTGAACAGCTTCGCCAGGCGTTGGCGTTGCTCGGCTGTGAATTAACGCTTATTTTTCATAATGCTAAAAACTGGGATGGCGATCATCCCTTAGCCCAGGCCGACCTGATGATGGGCGACAGGCTGATTGGTGAGGCACCTGAATATACTCTCGAACAGTGGTTGCGCTGCGATCAGCTCTGGTCACATGTATTGAATGCGCCAGCATACACACATTTGCAAACGACCCTGGATGCCCTACAAATCCAGGCCGATGAGGACGATCGCCACGCGGCTTTACAACAAGTTTTCGCCACGCTAATGCATGACGCTACCCTGACGCCACTGTTCAATTATCACTATCGCATCAGCGCGCCACCGGGCGTGAACGGCGTACGCCTGAATCCTCGTGGCTGGTTCGAGTTTACCGAAGCCTGGCTGCCACCTCCTTCCGCGTGAAGAAGCTGGTCGACGGCACGCCCAGGCGCTACCATAAGGGCTTCGTTATTTTGTCAGGAAAAGCCATGAAACGTGCCGTTGTTGTATTCAGTGGAGGTCAGGACTCCACGACTTGTCTGGCGCAAGCGCTGCATCAGTATGATGAAGTGCACTGCGTGACCTTTGATTATGGTCAGCGCCATCGCGCTGAGATTGATGTCGCACGTGACCTGGCCTTAAAACTTGGCGCGCGCGCGCACAAAGTGCTTGATGTCACATTGCTCAGTGAACTGGCTGTCAGCAGCCTGACCCGCGATAACATTCCGGTACCCGATTACGAACCGGATGCGAACGGCATCCCCAATACCTTTGTGCCAGGACGCAATATTCTGTTCTTAACGCTGGCAGCAATTTACGCGTACCAGGTGCAGGCAGAGGCGGTCATTACCGGCGTTTGTGAGACCGATTTCTCCGGCTATCCGGACTGTCGCGATGAGTTCGTTAAAGCCCTGAACCATGCTGTAAGCCTGGGGATGGCGAAAGATATTCGCTTTGAAACCCCACTGATGTGGATCGATAAAGCCGAAACCTGGGCACTGGCCGATTATTGGGGCAAGCTGGACCTGGTACGCGAAGAAACGCTGACCTGCTATAACGGCATCAAAGGTGACGGTTGCGGTCACTGTGCGGCGTGTAATCTGCGTGCCAACGGCCTGAACCATTATCTGGCGGATAAATCGGCAGTGATGGCGGCAATGAAGCAGAAAACCGGGTTAAAGTGATTGTATTGCCGGATGGCGCTTTGCTTATCCGGCCTACATGCAGTTGCAGCAACTCTTGTAGGCCGGATAAGACGCTTGAGCGTCGCCTTCCGGCAGTCGCAGCCACTACTGCACCATCTGCTCCAGTTTTTCGCGCAACTCCCCTTCCAGCGGCAACGCTTTTTGCGTTTTCAAATCAATACAGACGAACGTAATCAGCGCGTCTGCCACCACCTGCCCTTCCGGCTCCAGAGTAATGGTCTGATTTAACACACCACTTTTGCCATTTAACTGTTGAACCTGACTGGTGATAGTCAGCAGGTCGCTCAGCACCGCAGGTCGTCGGTAGTTGATATTAATATTCACGACCACAAAAGCGATGTTGTGTGCTGTCATCCACTGAAAGCTGTCGCTGTTTTCCAGACCATCCCAGCGGGCTTCTTCCAGAAACTCCAGATAGCGGGCATTGTTAACGTGCTGATAGACATCAAGATGAAAACCACGAACTTTGATTTGTGTTTGCATAGCGCAGGAGCCTTACGTTGTTTTTATAGGAACAGATTTTTGGGTAAAGAGGTCATAACTGGTATGACCTCTACAGTCTGGCAAACTTTCAGCGCTCTGCAAGTTATTAAAGTGTTAAAACTGCCAGGTTACGCTCAACCAGTGAACTGCCCATGCCCGGCACCTGCTTTAAATCGTCCACCGTTTTAAACGGCCCGTACTCCTCACGATAGCTCACAATCGCCTGCGCTTTCTTTAGACCCACGCCATTCATAACTCGCGCTAAATCCTCCGCAGAAGCGTTGTTGATGCTTACCCTGGTGCCCTCATCGTCGCTTGCTTTAGCGGGCTGTGTGGCTTTGCTTTGTGCCGCCCCTGGGTTTTCCGCTTTGGTTTGAGTCGCCTGGCTTTTGGCGACAGGCTCAGCCGCCAATGCGGTTTGGGCCATACCAGCGCAGGTCAATGAAAGAGTGATAAGCAGAGCTTTGATTCCATGTTTCATACTGTTTTCTCCTTGTTTGTTAACAGTGGAATCACGATAGCGAGGTGCAGAACGGCAGACAAACGGCAAATATCAGAAATGGAAAAGGCCGCGAAAGCGGCCTTTGGTAGATACAACTTTTTGCAATTTTTTGCGAACTGCCTCGGTTATTGCTGCTGTTCCAGCGCATCACCGACTTTAATTTTTGCAGCTTTACGCAGGTTGCTCATCAGCGCTTCAAAGACAATCTGCGCGTTGTTCTGAGTGATCCCCTGAACCATCGCTTTCTTCTGCGCTTCAGGCATAGAACCGGCTTTCACCTCGTCCAACGCCAACAGAACAACGTTACCCTGCATGTCGTTCGCGACGCCGTAGCTCGGTTTGTCTTTCGCCGGCAGGCTCAGACCAAAGGCAGCCTGGCTCAGCGGATCCTGACCCGTACGGCTCAGCGTTTTCGCCTCGCCAAAGCTCAGACCCGCCGCTTTCATCGCTTCATCGCCTTTACCGGCTTTCAGATCCGCCAGCAGTTTATCGGCATCAAGCTTCGCCTGCTGCTCTGCTTTATTGTGCTTAACGAGCGCAGTTACCTGCTCTTTCACTTCAGCCAGTGGCTTCACGGCTTCGGCTTTGTGCTCTGCAATACGCAGCACGAACGCACGATCGCCGTCCACGGTGATGATATCGGAGTTACTGCCAGGCGTACCGTTCTCACCAACCAGACCACCATTGAAAATGATGTCAGCGACTGGTTTGAAATTCAGTTCTTCCGGCAGGCTGTCACGGCTAAACCAGCCCGTTTCAACCGCTTTCATACCCGCAGCCTGCTCTGCACCCGCCAGAGATTCGTTATCATTGCTGGCCGCGTCGCTGACTTTCTGCTGCAGCGCATAGTACGCATCCAGCGCTTTTTCCTGCTTCACTTTTGCCGCAATCTCGTCACGGGCTTCGCTCAGCGGTTTAACTTGCGCAGGCTGTACGTCGTCAAGACGCGCAACGAGGAAACCAACGGAAGACTTAATTACGCCAGACAGTTGGCCTTTTTCTTTCAGACCAGCATTTTTCAGCTCATCCGGGGTGGTGGAATCTTCCAGCCATCCCATATCGCCGCCTTTACGGGCAGAGATGATATCGGCAGATTTTTCTTTCGCCAGCGCAGCAAAATCACCGCCTTTGTTCAGCTCGTCCAGTACCGCTTTGGCTTCATCTTCCGTTTTGGTCTGAATGATGCTGTAGCGGTTACGCTGCGGCTGAGTGAACTGATCCTGATGCTGGTCATAGTAAGACTGAATATCAGCATCGCTGGCCGTCTCCTGCATTGCAGCAGCGTCCAGCTTGATGTAGCTCACGCGGAACTGTTCCGGCGTCATAAAGTTGTTTTTATTCTGCTCGTAGTAGCTGGCAACTTCCTGCTCGGTAACAGACTGCTTCGCGGCCAGTGCGTTAACGTCAATCGTCGCCTCGCGCACGATACGCTGCTGTGCGACCAGCGCCGCCAGTTCGTCCGTTTCACCTTTCAGCATGAAGTCCGTACCGGCAACACCGTTAATCAGCTGCTGTGTCGTAAGCTGATTACGTAATGCCTGAGCATACTGGTCTGCAGTCATTCCCATTTGATTGACAATCGCGTTGTAGCGGTTGTTATCAAACTTGCCGTCCACCTGGAACGCAGGCGTGGCGAAAATGGCCTGTTTAACCTGATCGTCGCTGATGTTGAGCTTAAGCTCGCGGGAATACTGATCCAGCAGTGCTTCGTCAACAAGACGATTCAGCACCTGCTGACGCAGCGTTTTCATATAACCTTCGTTCGCGGCCAGCTCGGAGTATTGATCGCCCAGCTGTTGCTGCATGCGGTTACGTTCGCTGTTGAACGCATTCTCGAACTGCCCGCGGCTGATCTCCTGGCCATTCACTTTGGCGGCGAAGTTATTGCCTCCGCCAATCAGGTAACCACTCACGCCGGTCAAAATGAACGACACGATAATGATACCGAAAATAATCTTGAGCACGAGACTGTTAGCAGCCGTGCGTAAGCTGTCCATCATGGTGTAACCACACTCCGCTGTAGATGACTATACGCGTTATCCTCTCTGCTGCCCCCGCGTTGATGACAACAACGGCAACAAGGATTTTGAGTATATATGCTTCACGCAGCATAGCGTTTCCTGAACGCTGCGCACAAAGGTCTATTGTGACAAGAAACAGGGGCAATTGTCAGCCCACAACGCGTAGAAAGTACCGGAATTACAAATAAAAAAGGCACATCAGTCGATGCGCCCTTGTACTTCGTCACATCCCCAAAGGGGAAATCACTTAGTTTACCGCGTCTTTCAGTGCTTTACCTGCACGGAAGCCCGGTACTTTAGCCGCGGCGATGGTGATCTCTTTACCTGTTTGCGGGTTGCGACCAGTACGGGCAGCACGCTCTTTAACGGCAAAAGTACCAAAACCTACCAGCGCTACGTCATCACCTTCTTTCAGAGATTCGGTAACAGAAGCAATAATTGCATCTAACGCACGTCCAGCCGCAGCTTTAGAGATATCAGCCCCTGCAGCAATTTTGTCGATCAGTTGAGATTTATTCACTCTTCTCTTCCTCTTTATAATTTATATCGCACCTGAATCCTTCAAAGTGCGACCGCGCAGCAGTTATATCAGGCCTGCCATGCCCTTACAACACCCGTTAATGATGGCAAGCCCAATCCGTTATCTAAATTAGCTATACAAAAAAAGGCTGGCAAGCCCGAAATGGCCTGCCAGCCCTGTTTTTATTAATGCTCTTTGCGCGAGGTCACTATTTTGCCGTCACAACCTGCATTCCAGAGGGTTCATTTTGCAACGCAAGAGTCAGAACTTCCTCAATACGTTTCACCGGGTGAATATTAAGATCGGCAATTACGTTGTCCGGAATCTCTTCCAGGTCACGTTTGTTCTCATCGGGAATTAAGACCGTCTTAATGCCGCCACGGTGTGCCGCCAGCAGTTTTTCTTTCAAACCACCGATAGGCAGAACCTGACCACGCAGGGTGATCTCACCCGTCATCGCCACGTCGGCGCGAACTGGGTTACCGGTAAGACAAGAAACCAGCGCAGTACACATAGCAATACCCGCACTTGGACCGTCTTTCGGCGTAGCCCCTTCAGGTACGTGAACGTGGATGTCGCGTTTTTCGTAAAAGTCCGGGTTAATACCCAGTTTTTCCGCACGCGCGCGCACCACGGTCAGCGCAGCCTGAATCGACTCCTGCATGACTTCACCCAGAGAACCGGTGTAGGTCAACTTACCTTTACCCGGTACGCAGGCGGTTTCGATAGTCAGCAGATCGCCGCCAACTTCCGTCCACGCCAGACCCGTCACCTGACCAACGCGGTTTTCGTTGTCCGCGCGGCCATAGTCAAAGCGCTGTACACCCAGATAGTCGTGCAGGTTGTCGCCATTGATCTCAATATGTTTCAGCGACTTATCCAGCAGCAGCTGTTTCACCGCTTTACGGCACAGTTTAGAGATTTCACGTTCCAGACTACGCACGCCTGCTTCACGGGTGTAGTAACGAATAATGCCCACAATGGCGCTATCGTCGACCGTCAGCTCACCTTTTTTCAGCGCATTACGCTCAATCTGTTTCGGCAACAGGTGACGTTTGGCAATGTTCAGCTTTTCGTCTTCGGTATAACCGGACAGACGGATCACTTCCATACGATCCAGCAACGGTGCTGGAATATTCATGGAGTTAGAGGTCGCAACAAACATCACGTCGCTGAGATCGTAGTCCACTTCCAGGTAGTGATCGCTGAACGCCACGTTCTGCTCTGGATCCAGCACTTCAAGCAGTGCGGAAGCCGGATCGCCACGCATGTCGGAAGACATTTTGTCGATCTCATCAAGCAGGAACAGCGGGTTTTTAACGCCCACTTTGGCCATTTTCTGGATCAGTTTACCCGGCATAGAACCGATATAGGTCCGGCGGTGACCACGAATTTCGGCTTCATCACGTACGCCGCCCAGCGCCATACGGATGTATTTACGCCCAGTTGCCTTAGCGATGGACTGCCCCAGAGAGGTTTTACCTACCCCCGGCGGTCCAACCAGACACAGGATCGGCCCCTTGATTTTATTTACACGGCTTTGAACCGCGAGATACTCAAGGATACGGTCTTTGACGCGCTCCAGACCATAATGGTCGGTATCGAGGATTTCCTGCGCCTGACGTAGGTCTTTTTTGACCTTGCTACGCGCATTCCACGGCACCTGTACCATCCAGTCGATGTAGCCACGCACCACGGTCGCTTCCGCCGACATAGGAGACATCATTTTCAGCTTCTGCAGTTCTGCTTCCGCTTTCTCTTTTGCCTCTTTCGGCATTTTCGCCGCGTCGATTTTACGCTTCAACGCTTCGTTTTCGTCCGGTGCATCGTCCATCTCACCGAGTTCTTTCTGAATAGCTTTCATCTGCTCGTTCAGATAGTACTCGCGCTGAGATTTTTCCATCTGCTTTTTCACACGGTTGCGAATGCGTTTCTCAACCTGCAGCAGATCGATTTCAGACTCCATCATCGCCATCAGATATTCCAGACGTTCGTTAACGTCGGACATCTCCAGCACGGACTGCTTGTCAGCCAGCTTCAGCGGCATGTGTGCAGCGATGGTATCCGCCAGACGTGCAGGATCGTCAATACTGTTCAGCGACGTCAGCACTTCTGGTGGGATTTTCTTGTTCAGCTTGATATAGCCTTCGAACTGGCTGATAGCGGTACGCACCAGCACTTCCTGTTCGCGCTCATCAATAGCAGGCGAGTCAAGGTACTCTGCTTTCGCAGAGAAATGCTCGCCGTTGTCAGACAGCGCAGAAATACGCGCACGCTGTAACCCCTCGACCAGCACTTTTACGGTGCCGTCAGGCAGTTTCAGCATCTGCAAAATAGAGGCCACGGTCCCGACGGTGAAAAGATCGTTTACACCCGGCTCATCCGTTGACGCTTCTTTCTGTGCGACCAGCATGATTTTTTTATCATGGTCCATAGCCGCTTCCAGACAACGGATAGATTTTTCCCGCCCTACAAATAAGGGTATGACCATGTGCGGATAAACCACCACATCGCGCAACGGCAATACGGGGATTTCAATGCGTTCAGAACGCTCAGGATTCATAGAGCTCTCTCTTAGTTTAGTTTCCGCCAGGTAATCAGATGGTACGACTGTGCTTCACACCACCTTTAACATGTATGTCAGTATATGGGGATGTTTCCCACACATTCAACGCCATGTTTACGGAAAAATAAAAGGGGAGATAAAATCCCCCCTTTTTAATTAAATGTCTGTATGAATTGATGAATTATTCGCCAGATGCCTGCTGCGCTTCCGGCTTACCGTAAATCAGCAATGGCTTGCTCTGACCGCCAATCACCGACTCATCGATCACCACTTTTTCGACGTCTTCCATAGAAGGCAGATCGTACATGGTGTCGAGCAGCGCGGCTTCGACGATAGAACGCAGACCACGAGCACCGGTTTTACGCGCCATCGCTTTCTTAGCGATCGCATCCAGCGCTTCCTCACGGAATTCCAGATCGACACCTTCAAGATTGAACAGCGCCTGGTACTGCTTGGTCAGGGCATTTTTCGGCTCTTTGAGGATCTGGATCAATGCTTCTTCGCTCAGCTCGCTCAGCGTTGCCACAACCGGCAGACGACCGATGAACTCAGGGATCAGACCAAATTTGATCAGATCTTCCGGTTCAACCTGCGACAGCAGTTCACCTTCGCTGGCTTTATCAGACTGTGCTTTTACCGTTGCGCCAAAACCAATGCCGGAGCCGGTTTCAACACGGTTAGCAATGACTTTATCCAGACCGGCAAATGCACCACCGCAGATAAACAGGATCTTGGAGGTATCAACCTGCAGGAATTCCTGCTGAGGATGTTTACGACCACCCTGTGGCGGAACGGCAGCAACCGTCCCTTCGATCAGTTTCAACAGCGCCTGCTGTACGCCTTCGCCGGAAACGTCACGGGTAATAGATGGGTTATCAGACTTACGAGAAATCTTGTCGATCTCATCGATATAGACGATCCCACGCTGTGCTTTCTGCACGTCGTAATCGCACTTCTGCAACAGCTTCTGAATAATATTTTCAACATCTTCACCCACATAACCGGCTTCGGTCAGCGTGGTGGCATCAGCCATGGTGAACGGAACGTCCAGCAGGCGCGCCAGCGTTTCAGCCAGCAGCGTTTTACCGGAACCCGTCGGGCCAATCAGCAGGATGTTACTTTTGCCCAACTCGACGCCATTGCTGGTGTCGCCGTTGCGCAGACGTTTGTAATGGTTGTATACCGCGACCGCCAGCACTTTCTTCGCCTGCTCCTGACCGATAACGTAATCGTCCAGGTGGTTACGAATTTCATGTGGCGTCGGCAGCGCACTGCGTTCACGGTGCGGTGCTACTTCCTTAATCTCTTCGCGAATGATGTCGTTGCATAAATCAACACATTCGTCGCAGATATACACGGATGGACCGGCAATCAGCTTACGCACTTCATGCTGGCTTTTGCCGCAAAAAGAGCAGTACAACAATTTGCCCGAGCCATCTTTGCGTTTATCTGTCATGGGTCAAAACCTCTTCTTTGTTCTTTGTGCCGCACACGACGACGCAAATGCCATTCTCAGGCGCAAGACGCTAGTCAGCGTTGTGCCGCTCCAGGTAATTATAGCGGCACACCTGCGCACTGGGCATTAATTACGATGGGTCAAAATCGAGTCGACCAGACCGTACTCTACCGCTTCAGAAGCGGAGAGGAAGCGATCGCGCTCGGTATCACGTTCAATCTGCTCAAGAGATTGACCCGTATGATGCGCCATAAGTTCGTTCATGCGCCCTTTTACCTTCAGGATTTCACGGGCATGAATTTCAATATCCGTTGCCTGGCCCTGGTAACCGCCCAGAGGCTGGTGGATCATGACGCGAGAGTTAGGCAGGCAAAAACGTTTGCCTTTCGCCCCGGCGGTCAGCAGGAACGCACCCATTGAGGCCGCCTGGCCCATACAAATGGTGCTGACGTCCGGCTTAATAAACTGCATGGTGTCATAGATAGACATCCCGGCAGTGATCACTCCACCAGGGGAGTTGATGTACAGGTAGATATCTTTTTCTGGGTTTTCTGCTTCCAGGAACAGCATCTGCGCCACGATCAGGTTAGCCATATGGTCTTCGACCTGGCCGGTCAGAAAAATGACGCGTTCCTTAAGTAGACGAGAATAGATATCAAAAGAGCGCTCACCACGTGAGGTCTGTTCAATGACCATCGGCACCAGCGCCATATGGGGTGCAAAGTTATCTCGTTCGCCGCTGTATGACATTTCCGTCTCCTGGATAAAATTTGAAAAAACCTGCTGTGCTGATTGTAACCTTATGGACGGATTATCAGCTAGTCCCTCAGTAATGGGTACGACATCGCCATAATTCAAGCATAACAATCTTTTGTTGTAACGCTAACACTGAAACGCTGTTTTCGCACTCTTCCCATGCAAAATGCGTGACAAAAAAAAACCCGCCACCAAAAGGTGACGGGCTTGCGTACGAAATTCGAGCTAAAAAAGCGACGAATTACGCCTGCTGGTTCATCAGTTCGTTGAAGGAAGTGGCTTTTTCAGTCACTTTCGCTTTCGCCAGAACAGCTTCAACAGCCTGCTCTTCCAGAGCGACGTTACGCATGTTGTCCATCAGCTCTTTGTTTTTGCTGTAGAACTCAACAACTTCTTTCGGATCTTCGTAAGCAGAAGCCATCTCTTCGATCAGGCCTTTAACGCGATCTTCGTCAGCTTTCAGTTCGTTGGTACGAATCACTTCGCCCAGCAGCAGACCAACAACTACGCGACGCTTAGCCTGTTCTTCGAACAGTTCACGCGGCAGTTCCAGAGCTTGTTTCTCGTTGCCGCCGAAACGTTGTGCAGCCTGACGACGCAGAACGTCGATTTCGCTGTCGATCAGAGCAGCCGGAACGTCGATGTCGTTAGCTTTTACCAGACCTTCGATCGCCTGAGACTTAACGCGGTTACGCACAGCGCCTTTCAGCTCGCGTTCCATGTTTTTACGGACTTCAGCGCGCAGACCTGCTACGGAACCATCTTCAACGCCGAAACGTTTGATGAATTCTTCAGTCAGTTCCGGCAGTTCGCGTTCTTCAACTTTCTTCAGGTTGATAACGAACTTCGCAGCTTTACCTTTCAGGTTTTCAGCGTGGTATTCTTCCGGGAAGGTCACGTCGATAGTGAACTCTTCGCCAGCTTTGTGGCCTTTAACGCCTTCTTCAAAGCCCGGGATCATACGACCCTGGCCCATCGCCAGTACGAAGTCAGACGCTTTGCCGCCTTCGAACTCTTCGCCGTCTACAGAACCGGTGAAGTCGATGGTTACACGGTCTTCTGCATCAGCAGCGCCGTCTTTGTCTTTCCAGGTAGCCTGCTGCTTGCGCAGGGTGTCCAGCATTACGTCAACGTCAGCGTCGGTAACTTCAACAACCGGTTTTTCAACTTCGATTGCTTCCAGGCCAGTCAGCTCAACTTCCGGGTAAACTTCAAACTCTACCGCGTAAGTAAAATCTTCACCCAGTTTGTATTCGCCCGGAACGTAGCTCGGTGCGCCAGCCGGATTGATTTTTTCTTTGATGATCGCGTCAACGAAGTTGCGGCTCATCAGGTCACCCAGAACGTCCTGGCGAACAGACGCGCCATAACGCTGAGCAACAACATTCATCGGTACTTTTCCTTTGCGGAAACCGTCAATACGCACTTTCTTCGCTACGTTGACCAGCTCGCTTTTCACAGCGGTCTCGATGCTGTCAGCAGCGATAGTAATCGTTACACGGCGGCCAAGGCCTTGAGTGGTTTCAACTGAAACTTGCATCTTGTTACCTCAAAAAATCACAGTGCTCGGTCAACTCTTCTCCGCAAGCACAGGTTGTTGGCTTCGCGGAACTGGGATGTTCTCATAAGCAATCACATTCCCTGTCGTCAGAATCATCCCGAAGACATTCCGAAAAATAAGACGCGCATTATAGCGGCATCACTTTTATGAGTCGAGAACGGTTATCGCGCGTTGCTGCGGCTTTTTTCACAATTCCCGGCTAATTTTTGTCTGAATACTGTACGACTGCCCCAGAATTCAGACAAAACAAAACGGCCCGCAGGCCGTTTTCACATAATCTGTAGCAACATACTGGAAAAGCGTCGGTTGTTGCAAATCCGTTTTTACGCGATGCTTCCCGCCCCACGACACGGAGGCGATGCAAAAATCGTATCCTGCAACGCTTCCCACTCCTTAATAGTGTAGGTATGCAGGGCAAGCGCATGAACGGTTGTGGAAAGCTCCGCCGTTAACGTGCTGTAAATCATCCGATGACGATTAAGAAAACGTTCACCTGTAAAGCGATCGCTAACCAGTACAACCTTAAAGTGGCTTTCAGAACCAGCCGGGACATTGTGACGATAGCTTTCATCCACAACTTCGAGGAACACGGGTTCGAACGCTGCCCTTAATTTTTCTTCTATTTGCTCACGAATCATCATGAAATTTTTCCTCCGACAACGCTGAGATGTCACCCATCCCTTTAAATACTAGCCGCTTTTACCGTTTTCATTACACCTTAGCAACAAAAAATTAGCGCTTGTCTGATTTTCTCATTCAAACGGATGAAGTTCACTGATTCCTCACTCCAATTTATTGCAAAAAGTCCGTTTATAGTCTCCACAAAGTCATAAAACGGACAACACAATGAATTTACATGCGTTACCCACTTCCCCTCATCGTTGGCGATGTTATGATGGCGGGAATTTTCTCTAACCATACAATTTAGATTCGCTGAGAGCCCTGGCATGTTTAAAAAAATCCTCGTCCCGTTTGTCGCGCTGTTTATGTTAGCTGGGTGCGCAACACCGCCGACCACTATTGAAGTCTCCCCGAAAATTACCCTGCCGCAGCAGGACCCAAGCCTGATGGGTGTGACCGTTAGCATCAACGGAGCCGACCAGCGCCAGGATCAAGCGCTGGCAAAAGTCACCCGCGACAACCAGTTGGTGACCCTGACCGCATCCCGCGACCTGCGTTTCCTGCTGCAAGAAGTACTGGAAAAACAGATGACCGCACGCGGTTATATGATTGGACCGAACGGTGCAGTCAACCTGCAAATCATTGTTAGCCAGCTGTATGCTGACGTGTCTCAGGGTAGCGTGCGCTATAACATCGCCACCAAAGCAGACATCGCCATCATTGCGACCGCCGCCAACGGCAACAAGATGACCAAAAACTACCGCGCAAGCTATTCTGTTGAAGGTGCACTGCAAGCCTCTAACAAAAATATCGCTGATGCCGTTAACAGCGTGCTGACCGACACCATCGCTGATATGTCTCAGGACACCAGCGTTCACGATTTCATCAAGCAGAACGCTCGTTAATTTCTGCCCATATGGCCCGGCGTTCGTCGGGCCTATAGAAGCCCATGTCCAGTCAATACTTACGTATTTTTCAGCAACCACGTTCAGCTATCCTGCTCATTCTGGGGTTCGCCTCCGGTTTACCGCTCGCACTCACCTCCGGTACGCTTCAGGCGTGGATGACAGTCGAGAATATCGATCTTAAAACCATCGGTTTCTTTTCCCTGGTCGGTCAGGCCTACGTATTTAAATTTCTCTGGTCCCCGTTGATGGACCGTTACACGCCACCGTTTTTAGGTCGACGTCGCGGCTGGCTGCTGGCGACCCAGGTGCTGTTGTTAATTTCTATCGCTGCGATGGGCTTTCTGGAGCCTGGCACACAGTTACGCTGGATGGCCGCACTCGCAGTAGTGATCGCTTTTTGCTCGGCATCGCAGGATATCGTCTTTGATGCCTGGAAAACCGACGTATTGCCCGCAGAAGACCGCGGTACCGGCGCGGCTATCAGCGTGCTGGGCTATCGATTAGGGATGCTGGTTTCAGGCGGATTGGCCTTGTGGATGGCCGATCGCTGGCTGGGCTGGCAAGGGATGTACTGGCTGATGGCTGCACTGTTGATTCCCTGTATCATCGCCACTCTGTTAGCACCTGAACCAACTGACACCATTCCGGTGCCTAAAACGCTGGAACAGGCAGTTGCGGCTCCGCTGCGAGACTTCTTTGGTCGTAACAACGCATGGCTGATCCTGCTGCTTATTGTGTTGTATAAGCTCGGGGATGCTTTCGCCATGAGCCTGACCACCACCTTTTTAATCCGCGGCGTTGGGTTTGATGCGGGTGAAGTTGGCGTGGTGAATAAGACGCTGGGGCTACTGGCGACCATTGTTGGCGCGCTGTACGGTGGGATCCTGATGCAGCGCCTCTCTCTGTTCCGCGCATTGCTTATTTTCGGCATCTTGCAAGGGGCGTCGAATGCGGGCTACTGGCTACTGTCCATCACTGACAAACACATGTTCAGCATGGCGGCGGCCGTCTTCTTTGAAAACCTGTGCGGCGGAATGGGCACGGCGGCATTTGTCGCTTTATTAATGACGCTGTGCAATAAGTCCTTCTCAGCGACCCAGTTCGCCCTGCTCTCCGCGCTTTCAGCCGTTGGTCGCGTTTACGTTGGCCCGGTAGCGGGTTGGTTTGTCGAAGCACACGGCTGGCCGACGTTTTATCTGTTCTCCGTATTTGCCGCGATCCCCGGCCTGATACTGCTGCTGGTATGTCGCCAGACCCTGGAACATAGCTGGCAAAATGAAAGCTTCATTCCGCGCACGGAATTTCGTGGAGCATACAGTCTGGCATTAATGACGCTAGTTGCGGGCTGCTGCCTGCTGCTGGTTTGGCTGCTGCTGTTAACCATGAACGCGCTGGATTACACCAACTTCTCCTTCCTGCCGGAACTGCTTGAAGTCTCAGTGGTGGTCGCTGTCTGCGGGGTCGTTTTTGGTGGATTGCTTGATTATCTGGCATTGCGCAAAACCAGTCTGGCATGATGTTGCATATTTATGCTCTAAATAATTCGAGTTACGGGACAAAAGGCGTGAGCGTTTTGAACAGCGCTTGCGCTGGCCCCGTAGGGGAGAGGCCGAGAGGCCGAATCACGCGGCGACGCAGCAAATCCCCAGGAGCTTACATAAGTAAGTGACTGGGGTGAGCGAGGAAAGCCAACACACCTGTAGCTTGAAGTATGACGAGCATATTTGGTCGTTGTAATCACCCTACGTAATTATAACGGCGAAATAAGCAACAACTGCTAAAAATAATATTTGTTATTTTGTGCGCCAAAGAATTTGGAAATTATTGACGCCTTTTATATATACTATTTTCCTTACTCGATTCAGCCAAGAAAGATTTATTTTTTGTTCCTCAATTGTCCGTTTATTGATAATCAATTGTTAAGCAATTGTTTTATTTTCGTATTGGTTATACCAATTGCCCTCAGTACGCCCCCCACCTGCCCGCTTTCGTTATAACGTGATGTTGCAACAGGTTCTTAAAGCCAAAGCGACATATATTGCAACATATGTGACATGCACGGCAGAACCCAGTAACACAGATCTAGAGATGTTTACAGTAATGTAACCTTCCCGTAAAATGCCCTCACACTTTAAACGCCACCCGGTCCCGTGGAATTGAGGTCGTTAAATGAGACTCAGGAAATACAATAAAAGTTTGGGATGGTTGTCATTAATTGCAGGCACTGCATTACTCAGTGGCTGTAATTCTGCGCTGCTTGACCCTAAAGGACAGATTGGACTGGAACAACGGTCATTGATACTGACGGCATTTGGCCTGATGTTGATTGTCGTTATTCCCGCCATCTTGATGGCTGTTGGTTTTGCCTGGAAGTATCGTGCAAGCAATAAAGATGCGAAGTACAGCCCGAACTGGTCACACTCCAATAAAGTGGAAGCTGTGGTCTGGACGGTGCCGATCTTAATCATCATTTTCCTTGCCGTTCTGACCTGGAAAACCACTCACGCTCTTGAGCCAAGCAAACCGCTGGCGCATGACGAGAAGCCCATTACCATCGAAGTGGTTTCCATGGACTGGAAATGGTTCTTCATCTATCCGGAACAGGGTATCGCTACCGTGAATGAAATCGCCTTCCCGGCGAATACTCCGGTTGAATTCAAAGTGACTTCCAACTCCGTGATGAACTCCTTCTTTATCCCGCGTCTGGGTAGCCAGATTTATGCCATGGCCGGTATGCAGACTCGACTGCATCTGATCGCCAACGAAGTCGGTACTTATGATGGTATCTCCGCAAGTTATAGCGGACCAGGCTTCTCCGGTATGAAGTTCAAGGCTATCGCAACAAAGGACCGCGCCGAATTCGACCAATGGGTTGCTAAAGCTAAACAGTCCACGAACACCATGAGCGACATGGCAGCGTTCGAGAAAGTGGCTGCGCCAAGCGAATACAACCAGGTGGAATACTTCTCCAACGTGAAACCGGATTTGTTTAAAGATGTTATTAACAAATTTATGGCTCACGGTAAGAGCATGGACATGACCCAACCCGAAGGTGAGCACAGCGCACACGAAGGCATGGAAGGCATGGACATGAGCCACGCGGAATCCGCTCACTAAGGGGCCGAGGAAGAATACGATGTTCGGAAAATTGACGCTGGATGCAGTTCCGTTCCATGAACCTATTGTCATGGTTACGATTGCTGCCATTATCATCGGTGGTGCGGCCTTACTGGGCCTTATCACTTACTTCGGTAAGTGGACCTACCTGTGGAAAGAGTGGCTGACTTCTGTTGACCACAAACGCCTTGGCATCATGTATGTCATCGTCGCAATCGTCATGTTGATTCGTGGCTTTGCCGACGCCATCATGATGCGTAGTCAGCAAGCGCTGGCTTCTGCAGGTGAAGCAGGCTTCCTGCCTCCTCACCACTACGACCAGATCTTCACGGCTCACGGCGTGATTATGATCTTCTTCGTGGCAATGCCATTTGTTATCGGTCTGATGAACCTGGTGGTTCCGCTGCAGATCGGCGCACGTGACGTTGCATTCCCGTTCCTGAACAACCTGAGCTTCTGGTTCACCGTTGTCGGCGTAATCCTGGTTAACCTTTCTCTGGGCGTGGGTGAATTCGCGCAGACCGGTTGGCTGGCGTATCCGCCACTTTCGGGAATAGAGTACAGTCCAAGCGTCGGGGTCGATTATTGGATATGGGCAGTCCAGTTGTCCGGTATTGGTACAACCCTAACCGGTATCAACTTCTTTGTGACCATCATTAAGATGCGTGCACCAGGAATGACCATGTTCAAGATGCCGGTGTTTAGCTGGGCATCTCTGTGCGCGAACATCCTGATTATCGCTTCTTTCCCAATCCTGACGGTTACCGTCGCGTTGCTGACCCTGGATCGCTATCTGGGCACCCATTTCTTTACCAACGATATGGGCGGCAACATGATGATGTACATCAACCTGATTTGGGCCTGGGGCCATCCGGAAGTGTACATTCTGGTTCTGCCAGTCTTCGGTGTGTTCTCCGAAATCGCGGCAACCTTCTCACGTAAACGTCTGTTTGGTTACACCTCGCTGGTGTGGGCAACCGTGTGTATCACCGTTCTGTCGTTCGTTGTTTGGCTGCACCACTTCTTCACCATGGGTGCAGGCGCTAACGTAAACGCCTTCTTCGGTATCACCACCATGATTATCGCCATCCCGACCGGGGTGAAGATCTTCAACTGGCTGTTCACCATGTATCAGGGCCGTATCGTATTCCACTCAGCAATGCTGTGGACGATTGGCTTTATCGTCACCTTCTCAGTCGGCGGCATGACCGGTGTACTGCTGGCGGTGCCGGGTGCGGACTTCGTTCTGCACAACAGTCTGTTCCTGATTGCGCACTTCCATAACGTTATCATCGGCGGCGTCGTATTTGGATGTTTCGCTGGTATGACCTACTGGTGGCCAAAAGCGTTTGGCTTCACGCTGAACGAAACCTGGGGTAAACGCGCATTCTGGTTCTGGATCATCGGCTTCTTCGTAGCATTTATGCCACTGTACGTGCTGGGCTTCATGGGTATGACCCGTCGCCTCAGCCAGCAGATTGATCCACAGTTCCATCCGATGCTGGTCGTTGCCGCCTGCGGCGCCGCGCTGATTGCACTGGGTATCCTGTGCCAGCTGATTCAGATCTTCGTTTCTATTCGCGACCGCGAGCAGAATCGTGACCTGACCGGTGACCCATGGGGTGGTCGTACGCTGGAGTGGGCAACCTCTTCCCCGCCTCCGTTCTATAACTTTGCCGTTGTGCCGCACGTTCACGAGCGTGATGCCTTCTGGGAAATGAAAGAAAAAGGTGAAGCGTACAAGCAGCCTGCGCACTATGAAGAAATTCATATGCCGAAGAACAGCGGTGCCGGTATCGTCATTACCGCCTTCGCAACACTGTTTGGTTTCGCCATGATCTGGCATATCTGGTGGCTGGCGATTGCAAGCTTCGCAGGCATGATCATCAGCTGGATTGTGAAAAGCTTTGATGAAGACGTGGATTACTACGTGCCGGTCCCGGAAGTCGAAAAACTGGAAAACCAGCATTTCGATGAGATTACTAAGGCAGGGCTGAAAAATGGCAACTGATACTTTAACGCACGCGACTGCCCACGCGCACGAACACGGGCACCACGATGCAGGCCAGACCAAGATCTTCGGATTCTGGGTCTACCTGATGAGCGACTGCATTCTGTTCTCTATTCTGTTTGCAACCTATGCCGTTCTGGTGAACGGCACCGCAGGTGGCCCGACAGGTAAGGACATTTTTGAACTGCCGTTCGTTCTGGTTGAAACATTCCTGCTGTTATTCAGCTCCATTACTTACGGCATGGCAGCGATTGCCATGTACAAGAACAACAAGAGCCAGGTTATCTCCTGGCTGGCGTTGACCTTCTTGTTCGGTGCCGGATTCATCGGGATGGAACTCTATGAATTCCATCACCTGATTGTTAACGGTATGGGCCCGGATCGCAGCGGCTTCCTGTCTGCGTTCTTCGCGCTGGTCGGTACTCACGGTCTGCACGTCACCTCCGGTCTTATCTGGATGGCGGTGCTGATGGTGCAAGTTGCTCGTCGCGGCCTGACCAGTACTAACCGTACCCGCATCATGTGCCTGAGCCTGTTCTGGCACTTCCTGGATGTGGTGTGGATCTGTGTGTTCACTGTTGTTTATCTGATGGGGGCGATGTAATGAGTCATTCTAACGAGAGCGGCGGCGCATCCCATGGCAGCGTAAAAACCTACATGACAGGTTTTATCCTGTCGATCATCCTGACGGTCATTCCGTTTTGGATGGTGATGACAGGTTCTGCCTCACCGGCCGTCATTCTGGGAACTATTCTGGCAATGGCAGTGGTACAGATTCTGGTGCACCTGGTGTGCTTCCTGCACATGAATAGCAAATCTGATGAAGGTTGGAACATGACGGCCTTTGTCTTTACTGTGCTAATCATCGCCATCCTGGTTGTGGGCTCCATCTGGATTATGTGGAACCTTAACTACAACATGATGATGCACTAAGAGCGGCGATTATGATGTTTAAGCAATACCTGCAAGTAACGAAACCAGGCATCATCTTTGGCAACCTGATCTCGGTGATTGGGGGATTCCTGCTGGCCTCGAAAGGCAGCATTGATTATCCCCTGTTTATCTACACGCTGGTTGGGGTGTCACTGGTTGTGGCGTCGGGTTGTGTATTCAACAACTACATCGACAGGGATATCGACAGGAAGATGGAGAGGACCAAAAACCGCGTGCTGGTTAAAGGTCTGATTTCCCCTGCGGTCTCGCTGGTATACGCCACCCTGCTGGGTATTGCTGGCTTTATGCTACTGTGGTTTGGCGCGAACCCTCTGGCCTGCTGGCTGGGGGTAATGGGCTTCGTGGTCTATGTGGGCGTTTATAGCCTGTACATGAAGCGTCATTCCGTTTATGGCACGCTGATTGGCTCACTCTCCGGCGCTGCGCCGCCGGTGATTGGCTACTGTGCCGTAACCGGTGAGTTCGATAGCGGTGCGCTGATTCTGCTGGCTATTTTCAGCCTGTGGCAGATGCCGCACTCTTACGCGATTGCGATTTTCCGCTTCAAGGATTATCAGGCTGCCAACATCCCGGTACTGCCGGTGGTGAAAGGTATTTCGGTCGCGAAGAACCATATCACGCTGTACATCGTGGCGTTTGCTATCGCCACGCTGATGCTAACCCTGGGCGGCTATGCAGGTTATAAATACCTGATTGTTGCCGCGGCGGTGAGCGTCTGGTGGTTGGGCATGGCGCTGCGCGGTTATAAAGTGGAAGATGACAGAGTCTGGGCGCGCAAGCTGTTCGGTTTCTCCATCATTGCCATTACCGCGCTTTCCGTGATGATGTCCGTCGACTTTATGGTGCCAAACTCGCAGAACCTGCTGACTTACGTCTGGTAAGTTAATCGTCACACCTTCTATGCCGGATGGCGGCTGACGCCTTATCCGGCCTACAAAAAAGCACATAGCTTGTAGGCCGGATAAGTTACGTTCAGATCGCTATCCGGCATTTTCGTCTCCAGCCGACGCCCCTCACAACCCCAACATTTGTTAATAAAGCGCATATTTACCCAGCCTGCTTAGCGCTTTACACTAGGCGCGAAATTAATACAGAGGTGGGAATGAACGATTACAAAATGACGCCCGGTGAGTTGCGCGCCACCTGGGGTTTAGGGACCGTATTCTCGTTGCGCATGCTTGGCATGTTTATGGTCCTGCCGGTTCTGACCACGTACGGTATGGCGCTACAGGGTGCCAGCGAAGCGCTGATAGGCCTTGCCATCGGCATATATGGTCTGGCGCAAGCCGTTTTCCAAATCCCCTTTGGCCTGCTCTCTGACCGCATTGGTCGTAAGCCACTTATCGTCGGCGGGCTGGCGGTATTCGTTCTCGGCAGCATAATTGCTGCTCTCTCCGATTCAATCTGGGGCATTATTCTTGGTCGGGCTTTACAAGGCTCTGGCGCGATTGCTGCTGCCGTAATGGCGCTGCTTTCCGACTTAACCCGTGAGCAAAACCGTACCAAAGCGATGGCGTTTATCGGCGTCAGCTTTGGTATCACCTTCGCCATTGCGATGGTGCTGGGACCAATCGTTACCCATGCGCTGGGGCTACACGCGCTGTTCTGGATGATTGCAGCCCTTGCTACCACGGGTATCGTGCTGACCATTTGGGTCGTTCCCAATAGCACTACCCACGTGCTGAACCGCGAGTCGGGCATGGTAAAAGGCAGCTTCAGCAAAGTGCTGGCAGAGCCCAAACTGCTGAAGCTCAACTTTGGCATCATGTGTCTGCACATATTGCTGATGTCCACCTTCGTCGCTTTACCAGGCCAACTGGCGAAAGCAGGCTTCCCTGCAGCAGAGCACTGGAAAATTTATCTGGTGACGATGCTGCTGTCCTTTGTTTCCGTGGTGCCGTTCATCATTTACGCCGAAGTGAAGCGCAAGATGAAACGCGTGTTCCTCGCCTGCGTGTTACTGATTCTTATTGCAGAGATTGTATTGTGGAGCGCTAACGTGCGTTTCTGGGGGTTGATTGCGGGCGTGCAGATATTCTTCCTCGCGTTCAACCTGATGGAAGCCCTCCTCCCCTCGCTTATCAGTAAAGAGTCTCCGGCTGGCTATAAAGGCACGGCAATGGGCGTTTACTCCACCAGCCAGTTTCTTGGCGTGGCGATTGGCGGTTCGCTCGGCGGTTGGGTGGTTGAAATGTTTGATGGTCAGGCCGTATTCCTGGCCGGTGCGCTTCTGGCGGCAGTGTGGTTATTGGTGGCGAGTACAATGAAAGAGCCGCCGTACGTCAGCAGCCTGCGGGTGGAAATCCCACCTGAAATTGCTGCGGATGACACCCTGAAGCAGCGCCTGCTGGCTAAAGAAGGGATAAGCGAAGTGTTAATTGTCGCGAAAGAACATTCGGCCTACGTGAAAATCGACAGCAAAGTCACCAATCGATTTGAGGTTGAGCAGGCCATCAGCCAGGCGTAAAGATGAGATTTGTCAGATGGCGGCTTACGCCATCTGACATAACGACTTAATCGCGGAAGTTCTTGAACTGGAACGGTTGACCGAGGTCGCCGCCGCGAACCAGCGCCATAACGGATTGCAGGTCGTCACGCGCCTTGCCGGTTACACGGATTTCTTCGCCCTGAATCTGCGCCTGCACCTTCAGTTTGCTGTCTTTGATCAGCTTAACGATCTTCTTTTGCACTGCGCTTTCAATGCCTTGTTTCAGCTTAGCTTCAACAAACCAGGTTTTACCGCTGTGCACGAAGGTTTCTGGTACGTCCAGCGACGTGCCTTCAATACCGCGTTTGAGCAGCTTGGCACGCAGAATATCCAGCAACTGATTGACCTGAAAATCAGATTCGCTCAGCACCTTAATCGTCTTATTTGACTCATTCAGCTCAAAAGTCGCTTCAACGCCACGAAAATCAAAGCGTGACTCCACTTCGCGGCTGGCGTTATCTACCGCGTTACGGGCTTCCTGAAGATCAACTTCAGAGACAATATCGAAAGATGGCATCTTTTCCTCTCCCTTCATTTTTGATGCGAAGCATAATACCTGCAAAGTTACCCAACAGACAGCGCTATACTAGGCTGTATCCTTTAATTGTACGTGGTACTGATACCTGCGAACAATAATGGGGTACGGCCGATATGGATTAACACCTGGTGCTGTTGCAGGTGAGGAGGAAGAATGAAAATTACCGTACTGGGATGTGGAGCGCTAGGACAGCTTTGGCTTACCGCGCTATGCAAACATGGACATGAGGTGCAAGGGTGGCTACGCGTACCGCAACCCTATTGCAGCGTAAACCTGATCGACACGGATGGGTCAGTTTTTAATGAATCCCTGACGGCAAACGACCCCGACTTTTTGGCAAAAAGCGACCTGCTACTGGTCACCCTGAAAGCCTGGCAGGTTTCTGATGCGGTAAAAAGCCTGGCCGCAATTCTGCCTGAAACTACTCCCATTCTGCTGATTCACAACGGCATGGGGACAATTGAAGAGCTGCATAACATTAAGCAACCTCTGCTGATAGGCACCACCACCCACGCGGCACGCCGTGACGGCAACGTCATCATTCATGTCGCTCAGGGAACAACACGCATTGGTCCGGCACGTGAACAAGACGGTGATTTCAGTTATCTGGCTGAAGTCCTGCAAGAGGTGCTACCGGACGTCGCCTGGCACGACACTATTCGCGCCGAGCTGTGGCGAAAGCTGGCCGTCAACTGCGTCATTAACCCGCTAACCGCATTATGGAATTGCCCAAACGGCGAGTTACGCCATCATCCTGAAAAAATAGCACTCATCTGCGAGGAAGTGGCCGCGGTCATTGAACGCGAAGGCCACCATACATCTGTGGACGATTTACGCTATTATGTCGAGCAAGTGATTGACAGTACGGCGGAAAATATCTCATCAATGCTGCAAGACATTCGTGCCCTGCGCCATACTGAGATCGACTACATTACCGGTTATTTGTTAAAACGCGCCCGCGCGCACGGCATCGCCGTCCCGGAAAACGCCCAACTGTTTGAAATGGTAAAGAGAAAGGAAAGTGAGTATGAGCGCTCAAGCACTGGTATGTCTCGCCCCTGGTAGTGAAGAGACCGAAGCGGTCACCACTATCGATCTGCTGGTGCGCGGCGGAATTAAGGTCACAACTGCCAGCGTCGCCAGCGATGGCGACCTGACGATCGTGTGCTCACGCGGAGTGAAGCTGCTGGCGGATGCGCCATTAGTCGAAGTTGCTGACGGCGATTTCGACATTATCGTGCTACCGGGCGGTATTAAAGGCGCCGAGTGTTTTCGCGACAGCCCGCTGCTTATCGAAACCGTGAAACAGTTTCATCGTTCCGGGCGCATTGTCGCGGCAATTTGCGCCGCGGCCGCCACCGTACTCGTCCCACACGATATTTTCCCCATCGGTAACATGACCGGTTTTCCGGCGCTGAAAGACCAAATTCCCGCTGACCAGTGGCAGGACAAGCGCGTCGTATGGGATCCTCGCGTCAACCTGTTAACCAGCCAGGGACCGGGGACTTCCATTGATTTCGGTTTGAAAATCATTGATCTTCTGGTGAGTCGCGAAAAAGCTCACGAGGTGGCGTCACAACTGGTGATGGCCGCGGGAATCTATAACTATTACGAGTAAATCTTCGAGCCACTCCCTTATAAGGAATCATAATGAAAGGATATCTGAGTGGAGTGGCTTTACTGCTCCTTTCCGGTTATGCCACAGCGACACAACTCGAAATAAAGAGTATTGAATATCGCTATCCCGGAAGCACTGAAATGCAGTATCGCGTGCCATGGTTTTCCTCGACGGATAACCCCAAAGTTGCAAAACGCATTAACGATTATATTTTCGCAAGCTTTATCAATCAGCTACCGGGCAATACTCCACAGGCCACAGTAAATAAGTTTGCGAAATCAGCCATGAATCCCACCGCAAACCTTGACTACACGGTTGAGTATCGCGACGCAAAAATCCTGACCATGAATATGTTTATCGAAGGTTGCGGGGCGTATTGCGAGTCGTACAATGTGCCGATCAGCTTCGATTTAGCCAGCGGTGCGGCAATTACCCTTAACGATCTCTTTTCCCGGGCTACAATCGCCGAATTAAACACCCGCACCAGAAAAGATATCCGCGGCCAAATCGATACCTTTGTTACGGCGCATAATTCGCAAACACCAGAACAAATAAAAGAAGAGAAAGGTGAAGATTTTAACTATGCCGAATTCTACGCATCGTGCGCAACCTACACCGACGGTTTGTACTACATCGACAAATTCTCCCTGCAAAAAGACCATCTGGCTTTCCTGAACGGACGCTGTAGCAACCACGCCAGCCGTGCGCTCGACGAGTTGGGTGATTTCACAACGAAAATCCCAACCGCGGAACTGCAAAATCGACTCACACCGTACGGCCAATATCTGACTACCGCAAAGAGTACAACACCAGTTTCGCCAGCGCCCGGCATTGACGGCAAAGTCATGTACGGCACGCTGGGAAAAAGCATGCGTATTGTGTTGAAGGTGGACTGCAAATACGGTGATTTTTTTGAAGGGGCTTACTTTTACCAAAAATTTGGCGCACCGATTGAATTGACCGGCAAATGCGACACAGCCGACAATCAACATTATGAACTGAAGACATCTGCGGCTGAAAAAACGCAAGAGAAGATAACGCTGGAATTAAAAGACGGTGTCTATCAGGGGGTCTGGGAGTCGAACGGGAAGACGCTTCCCGTTCGTTTTGAATAATATCGTTATATTGCCGGATGGAGGCGTAACCGCCTTATCCGGCCTACAACACGGTGTTTACTCAATTACGGGCGATACACCTTCACATTTTCAAAGCCCTGCTCGCGCAGATAAAGCGCCTGCAGACGGCTCATCACCCCGCGTTCACACCACAGCAGCCAGGTTTTACTCTGGTCCAGATCGCCGAATTTAGTGCTCAGCTTGTAGAATGGCAGAGAAACGACGTCCACACCTTCAACCTTCAGCGGTTTATCATCCTGTTCATCCACAGAACGGATATCAAGGATTACGTCATTCGGACCGAAACCGCTCACGGTTTCCACTTCTACCACGGTCTGCTGCGTCTGCTGGGCGATATCGCGAATATCGATATTGTTCGCTTCTTCAACCACTTTATCGAGGATAGAGAAATCGAAGTTTTCTTCTTCGGCCTCAATCTTCGCTTTGATCGCTTTCACCGTCGGGCTTTTTGAAATTACACCGCAGTATTCCGGCATGGTACGGGCAAAGTCTTCGGTGCCAATTTCACGCGCCAGATTGATGATGTGCTCTTTATCATGGGAGATAAGCGGGCGCAGGATCAGGGTGTCAGAAACGTTATCGATCAGACGCAGGTTGGTCAGCGTCTGGCTGGACACCTGGCCCAGTGCTTCACCGGTTACCAGCGCCTGTACGCCGTAGCGCTCAGCGACTTTCGACGCCGCGCGAACCATCATACGTTTGAGAACCACGCCCATCTGGCCGTCATCAACTTTCTCCAGGATCTCACCGACCACCGGTTCAAAGTTGATAGCAACAAAACGCACGCGATGCGAACTACCGAAGCGATTCCACAGGTAATGCGCCACCTGGCGAACGCCGATTTCATGCGCTGCGCCGCCAAGGTTAAAGAAGCAATAGTGTACACGGCAGCCGCGACGCATCAGCATGTAGCTGGATACACCAGAGTCGAAACCGCCGGAAATCAGCGACAGTACGTCTTCCTGCGTCCCAATCGGGAAACCACCAATACCTTCATAGCGGCCTTTAACCAGCAGCAGACGGTCGTTTTCGATTTCAAGATTAACGGTCACATCCGGCTTCGTCAGCTTCACGCGTGCAGATTCAATATGTTGGTTCAGTCCACCGCCAACATAACGTTCCACCTCAATGGAGCTAAACTCATGCTTCCCGCGACGCTTAACGCGTACACAGAAGGTTTTACCTTCCAGTTGATCGCGATACTGCACCAGTGCCTTCTCGAAAATATCGTGCATATCGGTAAACGGCACGTCTTCTACTTCGAGAATGTGGTGGATACCCGGAATACGGGTCAGCGCGTCGCGAATATCCAGGCGCTGGCTTTCATCTTTAGCGCGAACCTCAACGTGATCCCAGTGACGGACAACGGCAAGGTCTTCATCATAGTGCTTTAAAACGTTACGAATGTTCCCTGTCAGAATTTTTATAAAGCGCAAACGCACAGATTGGCTTTTGATGGTGATTTCTGGGAACAATTTAATGATAAACTTCATGGCGGCAATGGTTCTTAGGCAAGTCTGAATGACTTGTAATGGAAAAAATACAGCAGCCCATACCCGCGACTGCATCCAGGCGCGCAAGTATATCACCATCACGCGGCTACTGTGCACATTGCGCGTTATTTGCTTATCAGTGCGAGTCCGTTACCATAGTCTTGTGCTGCCAATACAGAGAGTCAGACATTCATTATGCCGAAGAAAAATGAAGCGCCCGCCAGTTTTGAAACCGCGCTGAGCGAGCTGGAACAAATTGTTACCCGTCTGGAAGGCGGCGACCTGCCGTTAGAAGAAGCGTTGAACGAATTCGAACGTGGCGTACAGTTGGCGCGTCAGGGACAGGTCAAATTGCAACAGGCTGAACAGCGCGTACAAATCCTGCTGTCAGATACTGAAGACGCCGCCCTTACGCCTTTTACACCGGATAATGAGTAAATGGATTTTACGCAGCAGCTACAGGCTTGCGTTGAGCAGGCCAACCAGGCACTGAGCCGTTTTATCGCGCCACTGCCCTTTCAGAACACTCCCGTGGTCGAAACCATGCAATATGGCGCATTATTAGGCGGTAAACGCCTGCGCCCGTTCCTGGTGTATGCGACCGGTCAGATGTTTGGTGTCAGCCTGAGTACGCTTGATGCTCCCGCTGCCGCCGTCGAATGCATTCATGCCTATTCGCTGATGCACGATGATTTGCCCGCGATGGATGACGATGACCTGCGACGCGGTCTGCCGACTTGCCACGTAAAATTTGGCGAGGCAAATGCGATCCTGGCCGGAGATGCGCTACAAACGCTGGCATTCTCCATTATCAGCGACGCCCCAATGCCGGAAGTCACTGACCGTGACCGCATCGCGATGATCTCTGAACTGGCTCAGGCCAGCGGCATCGCCGGTATGTGCGGCGGTCAGGCGCTGGATCTGGAAGCTGAAGGTCATCAGGTTGAGCTGGATGCACTGGAGCGGATTCATCGCCATAAAACCGGAGCATTGATTCGCGCCGCCGTGCGTTTGGGGGCGTTAAGTGCTGGCGATAAAGGGCGAGAATGCCTGCCAATACTCGACAAATACGCAGAAAGCATCGGTCTGGCTTTCCAGGTTCAGGATGACATCCTGGATGTGGTAGGCGATACTGCAACATTGGGTAAACGTCAGGGTGCTGACCAGCAGCTTGGCAAAAGTACCTATCCTGCACTTCTGGGTCTTGAGCAAGCCCAGAATAAAGCCCGGGATTTAATCGAGGACGCCCGCCAGTCGCTAAGTCTGCTGGCCGCACAGTCACTCGATACCTCGGCACTGGAAGCGCTAGCGGACTACATAATCCAGCGTGATAAATAAACCAACATATCCCATGAGCTTGCGATGAGTTTTGATATAGCCAAATACCCGACCCTGGCGCTGGTCGACTCCACCCAGGAGTTACGTCTGCTGCCAAAAGAGAGCCTGCCAAAGCTTTGCGACGAACTGCGCCGCTATTTGCTCGACAGCGTAAGCCGTTCCAGCGGGCACTTCGCCTCTGGTCTGGGCACGGTGGAACTCACCGTCGCGCTGCACTATGTCTACAACACCCCGTTTGACCAGTTAATCTGGGATGTGGGACATCAGGCTTATCCGCACAAAATTCTGACCGGTCGCCGCGATAAAATCGGCACCATTCGTCAGAAAGGCGGCCTGCATCCGTTCCCATGGCGCGGTGAAAGCGAGTATGACGTACTGAGCGTTGGGCACTCTTCAACCTCCATCAGCGCAGGTATCGGTATTGCCGTTGCCGCCGAGAAAGAAGGTAAAGAGCGCCGTACCGTGTGTGTGATTGGTGATGGTGCAATCACCGCAGGGATGGCGTTTGAAGCGATGAACCACGCGGGCGATATTAGGCCCGACATGCTGGTTATCCTCAACGACAACGAAATGTCGATTTCAGAGAACGTTGGCGCGCTGAACAATCATCTGGCACAGCTGCTCTCTGGCAAACTCTACTCCTCGCTGCGCGAAGGCGGGAAGAAAGTCTTCTCCGGCGTGCCGCCGATTAAAGAACTGCTTAAACGTACCGAAGAACACATTAAAGGTATGGTTGTGCCGGGGACTCTGTTTGAAGAACTGGGCTTTAACTATATCGGTCCGGTGGACGGTCACGACGTGCTGGGGCTTATTACTACGCTCAAAAACATGCGCGATCTGAAAGGCCCGCAGTTCCTGCACATCATGACCAAAAAGGGTCGTGGCTATGAGCCTGCGGAAAAAGATCCGATTACGTTCCACGCGGTTCCCAAATTCGATCCGTCCAGCGGATGCCTGCCGAAAAGCAGTGGCGGCCTGCCGAGCTATTCAAAAATTTTCGGTGACTGGCTGTGCGAGACCGCAGCGAAAGACAATAAGCTGATGGCAATCACCCCGGCAATGCGCGAAGGTTCCGGAATGGTGGAGTTTTCACGTAAGTTCCCGGACCGCTATTTCGATGTGGCGATTGCCGAGCAGCACGCTGTGACGTTTGCTGCCGGTCTGGCGATTGGCGGCTACAAGCCGGTGGTAGCCATTTACTCGACCTTCCTGCAACGCGCCTACGATCAGGTGCTGCACGATGTAGCCATCCAGAAACTGCCGGTCCTGTTTGCCGTTGACCGGGCAGGGATTGTTGGCGCAGATGGACAAACCCACCAGGGGGCGTTCGATCTCTCCTTCCTGCGCTGCATCCCGGAAATGGTCATCATGACCCCGAGTGATGAAAACGAATGCCGCCAGATGCTGTTCACCGGCTATCACTACAACGATGGTCCAACGGTCGTGCGCTACCCACGCGGTAACGCGGTAGGCGTTGAGCTGACCCCGCTGGAACAACTGCCAATTGGTAAAGGCATCGTGAAACGTCACGGGGAAAAAGTGGCGATTCTCAACTTCGGCACCCTGATGCCGGAAGCCGCTCAGGTCGCAGAGTCGCTGAACGCCACGCTGGTCGATATGCGCTTTGTAAAACCACTGGATGAAACGTTGATCCTTGAAATGGCTGCCCAACACGAGGTGCTGGTTACCATTGAAGAGAACGCCATTATGGGTGGTGCTGGCAGCGGCGTAAACGAAGTGCTGATGGCCCATCGTAAGCCCGTCCCGGTGCTGAACATTGGCCTACCAGACTTCTTCATCCCGCAGGGAACTCAGGATGAAGCTCGTGCCGATCTGGGTCTGAATGCCGCCGGAATTGAGACCAAAATCAAGGCCTGGCTGGCATAATCCCCTCCCCGCTCCTGCTATGCTTAATTCATCACGAGCTAAGCAGGAGTGGATTGATGAAATACAACATCTTAGGAAAAACCGACCTACGGGTCTCCCGCCTTTGCCTGGGTTGCATGACATTTGGCGAACCCAATCGCGGCAATCACGCCTGGACGCTACCTGAAGAAAGCAGCCGCCCGATAATCAAACACGCCCTTGAGGGCGGCATTAACTTTTTCGATACCGCCAACAGCTACTCCGCTGGCAGCAGCGAAGAGATTGTTGGCCGCGCGCTGCGTGATTTCGCCCGCCGCGAAGATGTCGTGGTCGCTACCAAGGTTTTTCACCAGGTTGATGATTTAGCAGAAGGATTATCCCGCGCACAAATTCTGCGCTCGATTGATGACAGCCTCAGACGCCTGGGTATGGACTATGTGGACATCCTGCAAATTCACCGCTGGGATTACAACACGCCAATCGAAGAAACTCTGGAGGCTCTAAACGACGTCGTGAAAGCCGGTAAAGCTCGCTATATTGGCGCCTCATCCATGCACGCTTCGCAGTTTGCCCAGGCTCTGGCCTTACAGAAGCAACACGGCTGGGCGCAGTTCGTCAGCATGCAGGATCACTACAACCTAATCTACCGCGAAGAAGAACGCGAAATGCTGCCGCTTTGCTATCAGGAAGGCGTGGCCGTTATCCCATGGAGCCCGCTAGCGCGCGGTCGCCTGACGCGTCCCTGGGGAGAAACAACCGCACGTCTGGTTTCCGATGAAGTCGGTAAAAATTTGTACAACGAGAGCGATGAAAACGACGCGCAAATCGCCGCACGACTGACCGGTGTCAGTGAGGAGTTGGGTGTAACGCGGGCACAGGTTGCGCTGGCCTGGCTGCTGAGCAAACCCGGCGTGGCAGCGCCAATTATTGGTTCTTCACGTGAGGAACAGCTGGATGAGTTGCTCAACGCGGTAGATTTAACGTTGAAGCCGGAGCAGATTGCCGAGCTGGAAACGCCGTACAAACAGCATCCGGTGGTGGGATTTAAATAAGCGAGGTTGTAGATTGTAGGCCGGATAAGCATAGCGCATCCGGCACTGATCGCCCGATGTCGCGGCGCTTATCGGGCCTACAATAGTCCCTGAAAAGGGTTAAATGATACCTACTGGCCAGTGATGACCGATAAAATACAAAATTCCGGCAGAGAGTATCCCGGCCACAATATCGTCGATCATGATCCCCGTCCCGCCATGCACGTTGCGATCAAACCAACGAATCGGCCACGGCTTCCACATATCCAGAATACGGAAAATCACAAATCCGGCGGCAACCCACTGCCAGTCGTTGGTCGGCAGCGCCATCAGGGTAATCCACATCCCGACAAACTCGTCCCAGACAATACTACCGTGATCGTGCACGCCCATATCTTTCGCCGTTTGATGGCACAGATAAACGCCGATACAGATAGATAACATCACCACCAGCGAATACAGCTGCCACGGCAGAAAAGTCATTAAATACCAAAAAGGGAGCGCCGCCAGCGATCCCATCGTGCCTGGAACAATTGGGCTCAGCCCGCTGCCAAAACCGGTGGCTAACAGGTGCCACGGATTGCGCATACTCAGGCGGCTTTTGGCGACATCTTTTTTAAGGCGCGGCAAAATGGTCATATCCTTTCCAGTCAAACGTGACGGGTTTTCCATCGCGCGTAAAGTGAATGCCTTCCACGTCCGCGCTCATCTGCCCAATGCAGGTAAACGCTGCGCCGAGATTTCCCAGCGCCACGTCCAGCGCACCACGATTAATTTCCGGTACGGTAAAGCATAACTCATAATCTTCACCTCCCGAGAGCGCCCAACGCAGGGCCTGTTCCGGCTCAACGTGCTGTGACAATGCCGTGGAGTATGGCAGCACATCAATGTTAACCCGTGCGCCACAGCCGCTAGCATTAACGATGTGTCCCAAATCGGAAATCAGGCCATCGGAGAGATCGATAGCCGCACTGGCCAGATCGCGCAGGGCTTGTCCCTGCAAAATACGCGGCGTGGGACGCAGATGGCGTTGCAGCAGATAGTCCGCGTCTGTTGCATCTGCAACCTGCAATCGGTTCTGCAAAATCGCCAGCCCGGCCGCACTGTCGCCCGGCGTGCCGGTAACATAAATCCAGTCACCCGGTTTCGCGCCGGAACGTTTTAAGGCCCGCCCAACGGGGACGTAGCCATGGATACCCAGCGTCATCGACAGCGGCCCACGCGTGGTGTCACCACCAATCAGCTGCATATCATAGTAATTGAGGAGTTCAAACAGGCCATCGCTGAAGGCTTCCAGCCAAGCTTCATCGACGTCAGGTAACGTGAGCGCCAGCGTCAGCCACGCAGGATCCGCCCCCATCGCCGCCAGATCGCTCAAATTCACCGCCAGCGCTTTCCAGGCGAGATCGGTCGGATCAATGTCGGGGAGGAAGTGGTTGCCTGCCACCAGCGTATCGGTACTGATCGCCAGCGTTTGTTTTTCAGGGATGTTCAGAAGTGCACAGTCGTCACCAATACCGGTTTCGACATCAAGACGAGAAGTTCTTACGCGGTCAAAATAACGGGCAATCAGGGAAAACTCGCCACATGCCATACGTTATGCCTCAGCAGAAAAAAAAGAAAAAGCCGGGGACAGCGGAAACAGGTTCCACCATCCAGCCGGCCTCGGGATTACTTTTTGTTGGGGCGAATCACAGGTGCTGCTTTATCCAGTACGCCGTTCACGAATTTGTGGCTATCTTCAGCGCCGAAGGTTTTTGCCAGTTCAATCGCTTCGTTGATGGCCACTTTGTACGGCACATCACTACGTTTAGACAATTCAAACAGCGCAATACGCAGTACGGCTTTTTCTACCTGACCCAGCTCTTCCAACAGACGAGACAGGTAAGGCTTCATTAATCCATCCAGGTACGCGCTGTTAGTCGCCACCCCGGACAGCAGTTCACGGAAATACAGAACGTCGACATCTTTAACGTCCTGTTCCGCCAGGAACTGGTATTCAACATCAGCGATGTCGTTCTGGGACAACTGCCAGGAGTAGAGCGCCTGGACGGCACACTCACGGGCGCGGCGACGAGCAGCAGGTTTCACGGATTTCCCCTTACAAAAATCAGGCCTTGATGGCTTTCAATACATTAATCATTTCAAGCGCAGTCAGTGCAGCTTCTGCGCCTTTGTTACCGGCTTTAGTGCCAGCACGTTCGATGGCTTGTTCAATACTTTCGGTGGTCAGAACACCGAAGGCTACCGGAATGCCACTGTCCTGAGCGACATGCGCCAGGCCATTGCTTGCACCGCCAGCCACATATTCGAAGTGCGCGGTACCGCCACGGATCACCGTACCGAGCGCAATCACCGCGTCGTATTTACCGGTTTTTGCCAGTGCGTCAGCGGCCAGTGGCAGCTCATATGCACCTGGAACCCAAACAACGGTAATGTTTTCATCTTTAACCTGGCCAATACGTTTCAGGGCGTCGATAGCACCTTCCAGCAGGCTGTCATTGATAAAGTTGTTGAAACGCGCAATGGTGATGGCGACGCGAGCGTCCGGGGTAGCAACGTTAGCTTCAATAATGTTCATATTCTTCCTTCGGGTTCGATTTATGGCCCCGTAAGGGGGGCGGATTTTATCATAATATTCTGTGCGCTGCTTCCTCTAAATCAGAAAGCCTCACGCAGTCGTTAAATGCAGGCAAACGTCCGGGCCCACCTGGCGTATCTCATTGAATTTGAAATGGGGTGCGTCAGCCAGTTTCTCAAGGCCTGGAAGCACACATAATCCTCTCGCATCGCTGCCTAACAGTTTAGGCGCAACATACACGATTAGCTCATCGACCAAACCGGCCTGTAATAATGCCCCGGCGAGCGTTGGGCCTGCTTCAACCCAAATGCTGTTAATTTGCTGTTTGCCCAGTTGCATCATTAGCACCACCAGATCCAGATGCCCGTTATGTTCCGGCACCTTCAGGCTGCGCACCGTCTCCGGCCAGCTACGAGGGTCGTCTTCAGTCCGGACAATCCAGGTTTCTCCAGGCTGTTGCACAATTCGGTGCGCCGGTGTGACCTGATTCTGGCTATCAAGAACAATGCGGATTGGCTGACGCAGCTCTTCCTGCGGGTAACTCGCCTGAGTTGACTCCCCAAGCTCCGACCAACGCACGGTAAGCTGAGGGTCGTCTGCCAGCACCGTAGCACTGCTGGTTAAAATGGCATGGCTTTGCGCGCGCAAGCGTTGCACATCGCGGCGCGCCTGTGGCGAGGTGATCCACTGGCTTTCACCGCTGGCCATCGCTGTACGGCCATCAAGCGACGCGCCAAGCTTAAGCTGAAGATACGGGAATCCCGTACGCATGCGCTTGAGGAAGCCTTTATTCAGTTGCTCAACTTCGCTCATCATCAGCCCGTGGCTGACGTCGATACCCGCCTGCTGCAAACGGTAGAGCCCACGTCCTGCGACCTGCGGATTGGGATCCTGCATCGCCGCAACCACACGCGACACCCCCGCCGCAATCAGCGCATCGCAACACGGCGGCGTGCGACCATGATGACTACAGGGTTCAAGCGTCACGTAGGCAGTTGCCCCCTGCGCTTTTTCTCCGGCCATCCGCAGAGCATGAACTTCGGCATGCGGTTCGCCCGCTCGGTGATGATATCCTTCACCGACGATCTCCCCATCTTTCACAATCACGCAGCCCACGTTGGGGTTGGGGTGAGTGGTAAAACGTCCGCGCGCAGCAAGCTTTAGCGCGCGCGCCATGTACAATTCATCCTGCATGGCTTAGTCCTGTAGGCGAGCAATCTCTTCGCCAAATTCTTTGATGTCTTCGAAACTCCGGTAGACAGAGGCAAAGCGGATGTAGGCGACTTTATCGAGCTTTTTCAACTGCTCCATCACCAGGTTGCCAATCATCTTGCTCGGCACCTCACGCTCACCCGTCGCACGCAGCTGTGATTTGATATGGTTTAACGCCATTTCGACGTCATCTGCGCTGACAGGCCGTTTCTCAAGCGCTCTGAGCATGCCGCTGCGCAGCTTTTCTTCATTAAAGGGTTCACGCACATCGTTGCTTTTCACAACGCGCGGCATGACAAGTTCAGCCACTTCAAAAGTGGTGAAACGTTCGTTACAAACCAGACACTGCCGACGGCGGCGTACCGAGGAGCCCTCGCCTACAAGACGAGAGTCAATTACCTTAGTGTCTACGGCGAAACAGAATGGGCAATGCATACGGCGTCCTGTACCTCAGTGGTTAACAGAATCTATTTTACCCTGAACTGCCGTGACAACAAAGGCGCTGCGCTTTTGAGACAAAGGATCGATGCCTTCGTGCTCAGTGCACACTACCATTATGCTATCGCGACAATGAAGGAAGTAATCACAATGACAAGACGTTACCTAAGAATTCTCCTGGTGGGAAGTCTCTTTAGTCTTAGTGCCTGCGCACAGCAAAGCGAAGTACGCCAGATGCATCAAAGCGTTAGCACGTTGAATAAAGAGATGACGCAGCTTAATCAGGAAACGGTAAAAATTACGCAACAAAATATGTTGAATGCAAAATCAACCAGCGGCGCCTATCTGCTGCCCGGCTCCAAAACCCCGGCACGACTGGACAGCCAGATTGGCACCTTACGCATGTCGCTGGTGAACATTGCGCCGAACGCTGATGGTACGCGCCTGACGCTACGAATTCAGGGTGAATCCAACACGCCTTTACCCGCCTTTAGCGCCACCGTCGAGTACGGGCAAATTCAGGGCACCACGGACAACTATCAGGAAGTGAACGTTCAAAACCAATTGGTCAACGCTCCGGCGAGTATTCTAGCTCCCAGCGACGTAGACATTCCGTTACAGATAAATGGCCTCACTCCAGATCAGTTAGGATTTGTGCGCATCCACGACGTCCAGCCTGTTAGCCAATAAACTTTTTTGCGGAACGTTTTGTGCGTTCCGCAACATCACTTCGCTTCTTTTTGTTACTCCCCTGACATAACCGATATTTCTGGTAAAACTTGGCAACATTCATGGGAGCCAGTACAATTCGCCGCCTAAAGTACGCAAACGTGAACGCAATCGATTACGTAAATGATAGAACTGTGAAACAAGACATATTTTTGTGAACAATGATTTTTATAATAGGCTCCGAAGAATTACGAAATATTTAGAAACGCAAATTGCGCATTTTTCACTCCCGAAAGGGATTTCAAACAGTGGCATACATATGAAAAAAACATTACTTGCAGCCGGTGCAGTGCTGGCGCTCTCCTCGTCTTTTACTGCCAACGCAGCAGAAAATGACAAACCGCAATATCTGTCCGACTGGTGGCACCAGAGCGTTAACGTGGTGGGTAGCTATCACACCCGTTTCTCCCCGAAACTGAACAACGACGTGTATCTTGAATACGAAGCGTTTGCCAAAAAAGACTGGTTTGACTTCTATGGCTACATCGATATTCCGAAAACCTTCGACTGGGGTAACGGCAACGATAAAGGTATCTGGTCTGACGGTTCCCCGCTGTTTATGGAAATCGAACCGCGTTTCTCCATCGACAAACTGACCGGTGCTGACCTGAGCTTTGGTCCGTTCAAAGAATGGTATTTCGCCAACAACTACATCTACGATATGGGTGATAACAAAGCCAGCCGCCAGAGCACCTGGTACATGGGTCTGGGTACCGATATCGATACCGGTCTGCCGATGGGTCTGTCCCTGAACGTGTATGCTAAATACCAGTGGCAGAACTATGGCGCATCCAACGAAAACGAGTGGGATGGCTACCGTTTCAAAGTTAAATACTTTGTGCCGATCACCCAGGTTTGGGGCGGCCAGTTGACCTACATCGGCTTCACCAACTTCGACTGGGGCTCAGATTTGGGTGATGATCCGAACCGCACCAGCAACTCTATCGCGTCCAGCCACGTCCTGGCGCTGAACTACGATCACTGGCACTACTCCGTCGTAGCGCGTTACTTCCATAACGGCGGTCAGTGGAAAGGTGGAGATACCCTGAACTGGGGCGAAGGCGACTTCAGCGCGAAATCTACCGGTTGGGGTGGTTACCTGGTCGTAGGTTACAACTTCTAATCCAGACAATGTCTCGCAGATAAGCCAGCTTAACCGCTGGCTTTTTTATGGCTGGTCTTCACAGCGTACTTTACGCAAAAAGTCACTTAGCGAGCGATCTGCTGATTCGCGAAAATGCCTTTCGAGTGGCGTAATCTTCAGACATCGATCAACGCGAAAGCAACGATAATCGTCACGCTTCTCGCACCAGCCAACCAGCAGCCAGTGCTCGCCCCAGAAAAATAATCCCAGCGGCTGAACGTCGCGCCAGGAGAGGTTCCCGGACTCATCGCGATAATGCAGCGCCAGCACCTGCTGGGCTGAAACCGCGCGATGTATGAGATCGAAGGCACTACGTGAATGCGGCTGATTACCAAAATCTGGCGCGAAAATCCGCGTTTGCTCGGCTCTGCGCCGACTCTCTGGCGGCAATATCGCCAACACTTTTTCCTGCGCGGATTCCAACGCCTGTGAGAGTGAATCCCCCCCCCATGTTTTCAGCAATCGAATCGCTACCATCAATGCTTCTGATTCGTGATGCGTTAACATCAACGGCGGTAGATCAAACCCGGCCATTAAGCGGTATCCGCTGCCCACTTCGCCTTCAATAGGCACACCGGATAAAGAGAGATCGCGGATATCGCGATAAATCGTCCGTTCAGAAACCTCAAGACGCTCTGCCAGCAGCGCCGCCGTTGTCACTCGCCTGCCACGCAGGATTTGCACAATCTGAAACAAGCGGTCGGCGCGTCTGCTCATTTTAATCCTCAGTGCTGAAAATATTACGCGGGTTGATGTAAACCAACACGATTGCCTTCGCTGTCAGTAAATAGCGCAATCGTACCAATGTCCTGCCCCAGTTCTAGTGGGCCAAACACACACTGACCGCCAGCAGTGGCGACGCGTTCAAGCGTTGCAGCCAAATCGTCCGTATGCAGATAAATAATAGCGCCCTGCGCTGAAGGCGTAATACCGTCAAATTTAGCCAGCGCCCCGCCGGGAGCGGGATCCTGATGCGGAAATACGGCGAGCTCAGCGCAGTCCATGTTCTCCCGGCGCAAAGAAACCTGCATTACTGGCTCATAAAAAGCGATGGCGCGGTCCATTTGTGCCACGGGGATTTCAAACCAATTAATTACATTGCTCATACTTCCTCCTGCCTGTGTGGGTAATCTCAGGAGGACTATATGACAGGGCTACTGACAGCATACTGTCAGTAGTGTGGCGACAGGAAAAGATAATTACCTGTCGCTAATTCACAGGCAAAAAAAATCCCGACCTTGCGATCGGGATTCCAGTATCTTCACTCCAGGATGGGTTAAGGCAGAATCGACGGTTGATCCGCCCCTTCTTTCTCGACCTTCTGCTGCAGCATGTGCTCACGCTTCATACCCAGCTTCAGCGCCAGCGCCGATGCCACGTAGATAGAAGACGCAGTACCGATGGAAACACCGATCAGCATCGTCAGCGAGAAGCCTTCCAGTACCGGACCACCGAACAGGAACAGCATCAGAATAACCATCAACGTTGTACCGGACGTAATCAACGTACGGTGCAGCGTTTGAGTCAGTGACACGTTAAAGATTTCGTAAGGCGTACCGCGACGAATTTTGCGGAAGTTTTCACGAATACGGTCAGATACAACGATACTGTCGTTCAGCGAGTAACCGATTACCGACATCAGTGATGCGACGATAGTCAGGTCAATCTCGATATGGAACAACGACAGGATCCCAAGTGTGATAATCACGTCGTGCGCCAGCGCGATAACTACCCCTGCCGCCAGTCGCCACTCAAAGCGGAAACCGACGTACACCAGGATGGAGATCAACGCCGCCATCAGCGCCATCGCACCGGTTTGCGCCAGGTCTGCACCCACGCTCGGACCCACGAATTCAATTCGCTTCACCGCGGCGTTTTGGTTGGTGGATTCGTTAATCACACTCAACACTTTGCTACCCAGCACCTGACCGCCGTCTGCACCTTCAGTTGGCGGCATACGTACCATAATGTCGTGGCTGCTGCCGAAGTTCTGCAGAAGCGGATCAACGAAGCCCGCTTTCTCCAGCGCATCGCGCATCACGTCCATATCGGCCGGTTTTTCCAGCGTGATTTCAATAACCGTACCACCGGTGAAATCGAGACCCCAGTTAAACCCGCGTACGCCCATCACCACGATGGCCGCAATCAGCAGGAAACCTGAAATGCCGAAAGCCCAGTAGTCCCAGCGCATAAAGTCCCAGACTTTACGGCCGTGGTTCAATTGTTCAACAGTATATTCCTGTGCCACTTCGCACTCCTCAGATTGACAGCTTTTTGACGCGCTTGCCGCCATACAACAGGTTTACGATGGCACGTGTACCGACAATCGCGGTAAACATCGACGTCGCCACACCAATACCGGTAGTAATCGCGAACCCTTTAATTGCCCCGGTGCCAACTGCGTACAGGATGATGACCTTGATCAGCGTCGTAATGTTCGCATCAAAGATGGAGCTAAATGCGCCCGCATAACCTTCATTGATGGCCTGCTGCACCGAACGCCCGTTACTCAACTCTTCTTTGATACGTTCGTTGATCAGTACGTTCGCATCGACCGCGACGGCAAGGGTTAAGACGATCCCCGCAATCCCCGGCATACTCAGCGTAGCACCCGGCAGCAACGACATAATACCGACAATCAGCACCAGGTTAGCAATCAGCGCACTGGTCGCAATCAGACCGAACTTCTTATAGAAGAAGATCATGAACAGGATAGACACCACCAGACCGGCCAGACATGCTTCCAGACCCTGTTTAATGTTCTGCATACCCAAGGTTGGGCCGATGGTACGTTCTTCAACAATCTGAATCGGCGCAATCAACGCACCGGCACGTAACAGCAGGGAAAGCTGGCGTGCTTCGTTCGGGTTGTTGATACCGGTGATACGGAAGCTGTTACCCAGGCGAGACTGGATATTGGCGATGTTAATCACCTCTTCCTGCTTCACCAGTACTGCGCGACCGTTGGCATCTTTCTTACCGCTGTCTTTGTACTCCACGAACAGGGTCGCCATCGGCTTACCGATGTTGTCCTTGGTGAAGTTGGACATGATGTTACCACCTGCGCTATCCAGCGAGATGTTAACCTGCGGCTGATTGTATTCGTCCTGGCTGGAAGTGGAGTCGGTGATATGGTCACCGGTCAGGATCACGCGCTTGTACAGCACAACCGGCTGACCTTCACGAGATTGTTTCACTTCCGAGTCACCCGGTACACGCCCGGATGCCGCAGCAGACTGGTCAACGTTGGTATTTACCAGACGGAATTCCAGCGTCGCGGTTGCGCCCAGAATTTCTTTCGCACGCGCGGTATCCTGAATACCCGGCAGTTCGACCACAATGCGGTCAGCACCCTGACGTTGTACCACCGGCTCAGCAACACCCAGTTGGTTAACACGATTACGCAGAATGTTGATGTTCTGCTGTACCGCGTATTCACGGGCTTCGCTCAGGCGCGCATCGGTCATTACCGCACGCAGAGCATTGCTGCCCTGGCTGGAAATAACCAGATCCTGGTGACGTTTGCTCAGGTAAGAGATAGCTTCATCACGGGCGCTGCTATCACGGAAAGTGATGCTCAGACCGTAGTTATCTTCTTTGCGAACGGTAGTATAAGGAATGCCTTTTTCACGCAGATCGCTGCGCAGGCTATCGATATTTTGTTCCTGCAACTTACTCAGCGCGGTGTCCATATCCACTTCCATCAGGAAGTGAACGCCGCCACGCAGGTCAAGACCGAGTTTCATCGGTTCTGCGTGAATGGCAGCCAGCCAGCGCGGGGTTGCCGGAGCAAGGTTAAGCGCCACGACGTACTGATCGCCCAGTACGCCCATTAATACTTCACGTGCGCGCAGTTGGGTATCAGTGGAGTCGAAGCGCGCGAGAATAGCACCCTCTTCCAGAGCCACAGACTTAGGTGTGATTTTATCTTCTTGTAACGTTTTCTGGACCTGGATCAGCGTTTGCTCACTGGCGGCGGCACCGCGCACGCCAGTGATTTGAACAGCCGGATCCTCACCATACAGGTTGGGAAGCGCATAGAGCAGACCGACGACAATAACGACGATCAGCATGACATACTTCCACAAAGGATAACGGTTTAACACGGCAGTTCCCTTTGGGAAAACAATAAATTACAGCGCCTTCATGGTGCCTTTCGGCAGAACGGCAGCTACGAAATCACGTTTGATAACCACTTCAGTGGTGTCGTTCAGCGCGATAGCGATGTAGCCAGATTCTGCTACTTTAGTCACGCGACCCACCAGACCACCGTTAGTCAGTACTTCATCGCCTTTCGCAATGGAGTTCATCAGGTTCTTGTGTTCTTTGGTACGCTTTTGCTGTGGGCGCAGGATCATGAAATAGAAAATCAGACCAAACACCACCAGCATCAGAATCAGAGACATCGGGCTGCCCTGCGCCGGAGCACCTGTTGCCGCTACCGCATCAGAAATAAAAAAGCTCATTCAAATTCCCTCATTATTAAAATTAATCAACGTTCACAGGTGGAACTGGTCTACCCTGACGTTGGTAAAAATCGGTCACGAAGCTCTCTAATTTACCCTCTTCAATAGCCTTGCGTAAACCCGCCATCAAACGCTGGTAGTAGCGAAGGTTATGAATCGTGTTGAGTCGCGCGCCCAATATTTCGTTGCAACGGTCGAGATGATGCAAGTAAGCGCGCGAATAATTGCGACAGGTGTAACAATCACACTCAGCATCGAGCGGACTGGTGTCGCTTTTATGTTTCGCGTTACGAATTTTTACCACGCCGTCAGTCACAAACAAATGACCATTACGGGCATTTCGCGTTGGCATCACGCAGTCAAACATATCGATACCGCGACGCACGCCTTCAACCAGATCTTCTGGTTTGCCGACGCCCATCAGGTAACGCGGTTTATCTGCCGGAATCTGCGGGCAAACATGTTCCAGAATGCGGTGCATATCTTCCTTCGGCTCACCGACAGCCAAACCGCCGACAGCGTAGCCATCAAAGCCGATATCTACCAGACCTTTGACGGAGATATCACGTAAATCTTCGTAAACACTGCCCTGAATGATGCCAAAAAGCGCATTTTTGTTGCCGAGACTATCAAAACGGTCACGGCTGCGCTTCGCCCAACGCAAAGACATCTCCATTGAGCGTTTAGCATAGTCCCAGTCGGCCGGATACGGTGTACATTCATCGAAGATCATCACGATATCGGAACCGAGATCGTATTGAATCTCCATCGACTTCTCTGGATCGAGGAAAATCGGATCGCCGTTGATCGGGTTGCGGAAATGCACACCCTGCTCGGTAATCTTGCGGATATCGCCCAGGCTGAAAACCTGGAAGCCGCCGGAATCGGTAAGGATTGGCCCTTTCCACTGCATGAAATCGTGCAGATCGCCGTGCAGTTTCATGATTTCCTGACCCGGGCGCAGCCACAGGTGGAAAGTGTTGCCGAGGATGATCTGCGCGCCGGTCGCTTCAACTTCTTCCGGCGTCATGCCTTTTACTGTGCCGTAAGTACCGACCGGCATAAAAGCAGGCGTTTCTACTACGCCACGATCAAAAACCAGGCGGCCGCGGCGAGCGCGACCGTCTGTGGTATCCAGTTCAAATTTCATCTTCACTCCTGCGTCAGAAAAACAGTCCGACGTTTTAAACACTCATGCCGGAGACTTACTCCCCGACACGCTCAGAAATAGCCTGCGGATTGTACGTGATAAACATGGCATCCCCGTAACTAAAAAAGCGATATTCCGCTTTTACCGCTTCATGATAGGCGTGCATGGTGTTTTTATAACCAGCAAATGCGGAAACCAGCATAATCAGCGTTGATTCCGGCAGGTGGAAGTTGGTGACCAGAGCATCAATCACCTGATATTTATAGCCTGGATAAATAAAGATTTGTGTATCGCCGAAGAACGGCTCGATGAGATCGTTTTTGGCCGCCTGCGCCGCACTTTCCAGCGAACGCACGGAGGTGGTACCTACCGCAATCACGCGATTACCGCGCGCTTTCGCCGCCAGCACCGCGTCCACTACATCCTGCGGCACTTCCGCATATTCGGAATGCATAATGTGGTCTTCGATGGTGTCTACGCGTACCGGCTGGAAAGTACCCGCGCCAACGTGCAGGGTGACGAACGCCATTTCAATGCCTTTATCGCGCAGTTTAGCCAGCAGCGGATCGTCAAAATGCAGACCCGCGGTCGGCGCAGCGACGGCACCCGGTTTTTCGCTGTACACGGTCTGGTACAGCTCGCGGTCGGCGTCTTCATCCGGACGGTCGATATACGGCGGCAACGGCATATGGCCGATGGCGTTGAGGATATCCAGCACGCTGCGTTCGTCGTTAAACTCAACTTCAAACAGCGCGTCATGGCGGGCGACCATCGTCGCTTTAATACTTTCGTCGTCGCCCAGCAGCAGCTCGGCACCCGGTTTCGGCGCTTTCGAGGCACGAATATGCGCCAGAATACGTTTGTCATCCAGCATACGCTCGACCAGCACTTCAATCTTGCCGCCGCTGGCTTTACGACCAAACAGACGCGCAGGAATGACGCGGGTGTTGTTAAAGACCAGCAAGTCTCCAGGGTTGAGCTTATCGAGCAAATCGGTGAAAGTACCGTGCGTCAGCGCGCCCGTCGGCCCGTCCAAAGACAGCAAGCGGCAGCTACTGCGCTCAGCTTGCGGATAGTGGGCAATCAGGGATTCGGGTAGTTCAAAGGTGAAATCGGTAACGCGCATGACACTGACTCAGACTAAAATAAGAGGCGGGTAGTCTAGTGCCGGGGCGTTCTCCCTGCAACCTTTACCCCTCTGGATAAACGTTTAACTATGAATTTTCTTGCACATTTGCATCTCGCTCACCTTGCCGATAGCTCGCTTTCCGGCAATCTGCTGGCCGATTTTGTCCGGGGTAATCCGGAAACACACTACTCGCCTGATGTGGTAGCAGGCATCTTCATGCATCGTCGTATCGACGTGATGACCGATAACTTACCGCAGGTGCGTGAAGCCAAAGAGTGGTTTCGTAGCGAAACGCGCCGCGTCGCGCCGATTACGCTGGACGTTATGTGGGATCATTTCCTGTCGCGCCATTGGTCGGAAATCTCCCCTGACTTCCCGCTGACAGACTTTGTGCGCTATGCCCGTACCCAGGTAACCACTATTTTGCCGGAATCGCCGCCGCGCTTTATCAATCTGAACAACTATATATGGTCAGAGAAATGGCTTGAGCGCTACCGGGACATGGATTTTATCCAGAACGTCCTGAACGGCATGGCCAGCCGCCGTCCACGGCTCGATGCCCTACGCGACTCATGGTATGACCTCGATACGCATTACGATGCGTTAGAAGAACGATTCTGGCAGTTTTATCCGCAAATGATGGAACAGGCGCGGTGTAAAACCCTTTGATCGCAGCCCGCATTCCCCGCCGGATAAGCAGTAGCCGCCGTCCGGCAAAAGATTGATAGACAAAACCTGTCTCATTGATTGCCAGCGCCTCTTTGTCTTATTCCCGAACACTCTCTATACTGGCCCGCGTTGCGTTCCAAAAACCCCTTAACTTTGCAGGAGAATTATATGGTACTGGTAACTCGTCAGGCTCCGGATTTCACAGCAGCTGCGGTACTGGGTAGCGGTGAGATCGTTGAAAACTTCAACTTCAAACAGCATACCAACGGTAAAACCACCGTTCTGTTCTTCTGGCCGATGGACTTCACCTTCGTTTGCCCGTCTGAACTGATCGCATTCGACAAACGTTACGAAGAATTCCAGAAGCGCGGCGTTGAAGTTGTTGGCGTTTCCTTCGACTCTGAATTTGTCCACAACGCATGGCGTAACACCCCTGTCGACAAAGGCGGCATCGGTGCAGTGAAATACGCAATGGTTGCTGACATCAAACGCGAAATCCAGAAAGCCTACGGCATCGAGCACCCGGAAGCGGGCGTTGCGCTGCGCGGTTCTTTCCTGATCGACGCTAACGGCGTTGTTCGCCACCAGGTGGTTAACGATCTGCCGCTGGGTCGTAACATCGACGAAATGCTGCGCATGGTTGACGCGCTGCAGTTCCACGAAGAGCACGGCGACGTTTGCCCGGCACAGTGGGAAAAAGGTAAAGAAGGTATGAACGCGTCTCCGGACGGCGTGGCAAAATACCTGACCGAGAACGTTTCCAGCCTGTAATTGGCATGAATCGACAAAAGGCCCGCAAATGCGGGCCTTTTTTATTGTTAGCAGATCCGATAAGCGATTAAAACGCGAAGCAGGAGCAGCCAAGCGCGCCCCAGAAAGCCCGGTCATCTGACACCGGAATCCCCGATTTCCGCGCAATATCATGCTGGTGGCCGTGTACGCCGCAGCTGCCGCAGCACTGGTGCATCTGCACCATTGCGCCAATTTTCGCCGCAGCAGGTGGTGCTGAGCGATAATGCCCTGGCACCTTCACCACTGGCGACCAGTCCGGCACAATCGGAATAGCAGGTGGTGCCAGCGGGGTGAAATACCCTGCGGCGTAAACCACTTTGCCATCAACAACGGTCATCACCGACTCAATACCTTTGATCTCTTCTTCCGGCACGCTGAAGTAATCTTTAGACAGCACCACCAGGTCGGCCAGTTGATCTTTCTCGATGCGCCCTTTCTTACCCTGCTCACTGGAAAACCAGGCGCTACCGGCCGTCCACAGTTCCAGGGCAACATCACGCGGCAGACGGTTGTTATCATCGTACATCGCCATCCCGCCAACGGTACGGCCCGAAACCAGCCAGTAGAGCGCGGTCCACGGGTTGTAGCTGGCCACGCGGGTGGCGTCAGTCCCCAGCCCGACCGGAACGTCAGCCGCCAGCATTTTCGCCACCGGCGGCGTATGTTTAACCGCGTCTTTGCCGTAGCGATCGACAAAATACTCTCCCTGGAACGCCATACGGTGCTGGACCGCAATCCCGCCGCCCAGTGCTTTTACACGCTCAATGTTCCGTTCAGTAATTGTTTCGGCGTGATCGAAGAACCAGTGCAGGCCATTGAACGGGATATCACGATTAACTTTCTCAAATACGTCCAACATTCGGCTGATAGATTCATCGTAGGTGGCGTGCAGGCGGAACGGCCAGCGATGCTCCACCAGGTGACGAACCACGCGCTCCAGCTCATCTTCCATCCCCTCCGGCAGATCCGGACGTGGCTGAAGGAAGTCTTCAAAATCCGCTGCAGAAAAGACCAGCATTTCCCCCGCCCCGTTGGCACGATAGAAGTCAGTTCCCTGCCCTGGCTTGAGCATATCGGTCCAGCGTTCAAAGTCTTCCAGTTCCTGCTTCGGACGCTGGGTAAACAGATTGTAGGCAATACGTACCGTCATCTGTTTGTTAGCGTGTAACTGCTCAATGATCTCGTAATCTTCCGGGTAGTTCTGGAAGCCGCCGCCCGCATCGATGGCGCTGGTCAGTCCCAGACGGTTCAGTTCACGCATAAACTGACGGGTCGAGTTAACCTGCATTTCCAGCGGCAGTTTTGGTCCCTTTGCCAGCGTCGAGTAAAGGATCATCGCGTTCGGTTTAGCGATCAGCATTCCGGTCGGGTTGCCGTTGCTATCACGCACAATCTCACCGCCCGCCGGATCCGGCGTCGCTTTGGTATAGCCAACCGCTTTCAGCGCGGCGCGGTTGAGCAAAGCCCGGTCGTAGAGATGCAGAACAAAAACCGGAGTATCAGGAGCGGCTTCATTCAGTTCTTCGAGGGTTGGCATGCGACGTTCGGCAAACTGGAATTCACTCCAGCCGCCCACTACGCGTACCCATTGTGGCGACGGCGTTCTGTCAGCCTGGTCTTTGAGCATGCGTAGCGCGTCCGCCAGTGACGGCACGCCCTCCCAACGCAATTCCAGGTTGTAATTCAGTCCACCACGAATAAGGTGCAGGTGCGAATCGTTCAGGCCCGGAATCACCGTATGTCCTTGCAGATCGACAACCTGCGTCCCTTCGGCGGCAAAGCTCATTACCCGTTCGTGGCTACCGGTCGCCAGGATCTTTCCGTTGGCGATCGCCACCGCCTCGACCTGCGGACTTTGCCTGTCGAGAGTATGAATTTTTCCGTGAGTCAGAATCAGTGTGGCAGTTTGAGACATAACAATCTCCTGAGATACCGGTCAGGCTTTTTTCAGCCATCCGGCAAACAGACGGGTTACGATGGGCATCCAGAACCAGACCACTAGCGCAACCACAAAGGCATCATTGATGAGATGCAGGAGTAACGAGCCCTTCATTGCAGGCAACACAATGCCGGTCAACCACGGCACCAGATTGGTACTGGGAAATATCACCAGCAGGGTTATCAGAAACTGTTTCCAGCGTTTGGGCTGGCGTACATGGGGCGCGGGCGGCGTAAACCAGAATGCTGCTTCGGTGCGAATTTCAGTTTTGTCACCTTCAGCCAGCAGTGGAGCAATCTCTTCGACCAACACGCGGCGCGTATCGGACTGGGTCCAGCTATACAGATGCTCAAGCGTGTCGAAGCGGATAATGATGTTCCACAGGTTGTTGCCATCTGCCGGGCGAATCACGTTCGCCCCGAGATGACCGGGAAATTCAGCCGCTACAGGCATGATTTTCCCCAGCCACTGCTCATACCGCTGCGCCTGCTCAGGTAGCAGAGTGTGAGTAATTACCAACGTCACATGTTTGTTCTGCGCCATGAAGGGTTCCTTGTTGACAGGAAACAGGCCGCTTAGGCCAGGAAAGCAATACACAAAATCATTCATGGTGCATCGAGGCGGCAAGGCTGTGGATCCACGGTCACTTACATAAGTAAGTGACCGGGGTACGCAAGCGAAGCCAACAAAGATGCAACATGAAGGATGACATGTATTTAAGCTTTACGTTCCGGCGCGCCATGCACCATGGTATAGGCATAATCCACGCCCATACCGTAGGCGCCGCTGTGCTCGCGTACCAGATCCATTACGGCGTCGTAGGTTTCTTTGCGGGACCAGTCGCGCTGGTACTCGAGAAGAACCTGTTGCCAGGTTACGGGTACGGCACCTGCCTGTACCATGCGGTCGATAGAACGCTCATGAGCATCTACGGACGTGCCGCCGGAGGTATCCGTTACCACATAAACTTCATAGCCTGCCTCCAGTGCCATCAGCGCCGGAAAAGTCAGGCATACTTCGGTCCACAGCGCGGAGATAATCAGTTTTTTACGCCCGGTCGCTTCCACCGCTTTCACAAACGCCGCATCTTCCCAGGAGTTCATTGAGGTGCGTTCAATGGGTTTGACATCAGGATGAACCGCTAACAATTCCGGCCAGATATATCCGCTAAAACTTTTAGTTTCTACAGAAGTATAAATCACCGGAACATTGAATATTTTCCCGGCTTTCGCTAATGCAACGGTATTATTTTTTAAAGTCTGGCGATCAATATTCGCCACACCGAATGACATTTGCGGCTGATGATCAATAAAAATAAGCGTAGAATTTTGAGGGTCAATCAGTTCCCGAATAGACATAGCACACCTTCTTAATCAATAAGTTAAAAGGCAACGGTCTGTATCTGCCGTCAGCAGCAGGATCCTGAATCAGAAAGCTTGTTGAGTATAGCGGGAAATTTCTAACGAGTTATTAAAGAAAACTTACTATCCTGTGAAACTATTAATTTTGTGTTGCGATATATCCTAAACAACATCAAAAAAATGCGCATGACTCATCTAATTTATTCACTGGCATTGTTTTTCTTCATTCGGTACAACAGAAGGGTTTAATTTTCAGGATATTTTCTGCTTATGCGCATTAATCTGGATGTTTTGCTTATTCTCGACGCACTCGACAAACAGGGTTCATTTGCCGCAGCGGCCGAGTCGCTGTTTAAAACCCCTGCCGCACTCAGCTATATGATTCAGAAGCTGGAAAGCGATTTGAATATCGAGCTGCTTGACCGTTCCGGGCACCGGGCAAAATTTACCGATACCGGACAGATGATGCTGGAAAAAGGGCGTTTGCTGCTGAATGCGGCAAAAGATCTCGAAAAGCAGGCGGTACAGCTGAGTTCAGGCTGGGAAAAAGAGCTGGCAATTGCGCTGGACGACTCCTTCCCTTTCGCCGCGCTGTTGCCCATTATCGATGAATTTCATGCGCTGAATAAGCAAACTCGCCTCAGTTTTACCCACCATACGCTGGCGGGCTCCTGGGAGGAGCTGACCCATAATGGAGCCGATATTATTCTGGGGGCAATTAATGAACCGCCAACGTCTGCAGCCTGGTCCTATAAAATGCTCGGCACGTTGGACAATGTGTTTGTCGTTGCGCCTGAGCATCCGCTGGCCGCAGCAGCAGACAGCCTGACCAACGAACAGTTATGCCTGCATCGGGCGATTGTTATCAGCGACAGCGCCCGCTTCTGCCATCCGTTACAAACCAATCTGATGGAGGAACAGGCGCAAATCCGCGTCGATGACTTCCACAGTAAGGTGATGCTACTACGAGCCGGTATGGGCTGCGGATTTCTCCCCCGCCATATTGCCAGCCCGTGGCTTACCACGGGCGAGCTGGTGGAAAAAACGGTTATCTCATTTCGCCAAAAAGACGTGGCTTATATGGCATGGCGCAATAACCGCGATGGGCTGGCACAGCGCTGGTGGCGGGAAACGCTGCTGGCAAGCCCGGAGATTGCGCGCTTATATCAATGACCTATCCATACTGAGGCGGAAATCGCCGGCAACGTCAGGATATCGTCGGCAAGCATGCCGTTGCCCTCTTTGTGCTGCCATTGACTCACGCTCAGTAATGGCGAGGCTGGCAGGACCACTTCACAAGCGTGGCCACGGTTAATCGCCACCAGGACGCGCTGTCGGTTTAGCACGCGAACAAACACCACCACGTTATCCTCGGCGTAAATCACCTGGCAACCACCGTGGCGCAGCGCCTGATTCTGGTGGCGTAATTTTGCCAACCGCTGATACAACGCCAGCAGAGTAGCGTCCTGTTTTTCAGGCTGCCACGAGAACGTTTTGCGACAAAACGGATCGTTGTTCCCATCCAGCCCCACTTCGTCACCGTAGTAAATACAGGGCACGCCAGGCCAGGTAAACAGCCATACCACCGCTAGCGGTAACCGTGCGACGTCTTTACCGAGCAGAGATTTAAAGCGGGCGGTATCGTGGCTGTCGAGCTGGTTAAACATCCGCAGCTGTTGCTGATGCGACAACCCCGCGCGGTAGTTATCCATCCATGCCATACAGGTCTGGGCATCAATGGATTGCGGGTCGTATGAGATATCGGTATTGGCGAGAAATCCCCAGAGGGGGAAAGTAAAGCCGCGATAGTTCATGGCGGCATCTTCTGCATCAGCCTGCAACCACTGGCGCGCATCGCCAAAATGCTCACCCACCACATACGCCTCTGGCTGGGTTTCTTTTGCCGCCTGCGTAATTCCGGCCACATGTTGTAGGTTGTTACGTGCACCTCCGGCCTCTCCCAGCATGTGCACCACATCAAGACGCCAGCCGTCCATACTCCACGGCGCTTTCAGCCAGTGGCGGACGATACTGTCTTCACCACGATAAATTTCATTCACCAGGCTTTCCGAGGAAAAGTCCAGCTTAGGTAAGCTGGAATATCCCAGCCAGTCGAGCGCAACGCCGTCGGCTGAGAAATGATACCAGTCGCGCCAGGGGGATTCTGGATTATGGCACGCCCCGTCTGTCCCCCGATTATGTCGGTCAAACCAGGCGTGCGAATCGCCGCTATGGTTAAAGACGCCGTCGAGAATCAGACGCATGCCCTGCCGTTGGGTGTTGTGCCGCAGACGCAGTAGCGCCCTGTCGCCGCCAAATTGCGGATCAACATGACGGTAATCTTCGGTATCGTATTTATGCACGCTCGGGGCGGTAAATACAGGATTCAGGTACAGCGCCGTGACCCCTAACGTTTTCAGGTACGGTAGCTTTTCGCTGATGCCGTCCAAATCGCCGCCATAAAACGTGGAGCCACCGGCCTGAGCCGTAAGCGGTTCGTCCCATTCGCGCCGCACGATGTCGTGTCCGGCGGCGTGGTGGTAATAGACGTTATCCTGGCCCGCTTCACGCGACTGGCTGCGGGCAAAACGGTCCGGGAAAATTTGATAGAAAATCTGATCGGCAACCCACTGCGGACCGTTATCCGGCACATCAACCGCAAACTGCTCCAGACGCGCAGGCGGAAAACGGCTGAATCCCTGTGGGGTGAACCACAGCTGACGATCGAGCCAAAGTAATTTAAAGCTATAGCGTCGACGAGGCTGCCCGCTGGAGAGATCGATCGCCGCTCGCCACGCGGTCACACCCGACTGCGGCTGGCTGCGCTGCTTGTGCATAGCCAGCGAAATCTCTTCGTTATCGTTTTCTGCGCGTAGCGTCACCCGCTGGGGTGGATTTTCCCCCGCCAGCCATAATGTAATCGTCAGTTGATCTTTATTTTGCTTAACAAATGGGGCAACCGGAAGGTGCCAGGCGTTCAACATCACGTATCCCCTTTGATGATAATGACGTCACCTTGCCATAGCGAAGTGCAGGATCACTCATCATCTTAACGTTTATTGGGGGAGGAGTTCGGGGGAGGAGAAACTTGCCGGGTAACGCAAAGCTACCCGGCAAAAATATTACTGTGCTTCAGCCAGTTGGCGCTCGCGACGGCGCTTGAATCCCCATCCTACCAGCAGCAGGACAATCCACGCAAAGCCGACGTACAGCGAAATGCGGGTATCCGGATGATAGCCGATGAGCGCGATGATAAAGACCAGGAAAATCAGGCCAACAACGGTCGTCGTTACCCCACCCGGAACTTTAAATTTCAGCGCTTTGACCTCATCCGGCGGCAGACGACGACGGAAAGCAATCTGCGACAGCAGGATCATAATCCACACCCATACCGTGGCGAAGGTCGCCAAAGAGGCGATCACCAGGAAGACGTTTTCCGGCATGATGTAGTTAAGATACACCGCAAACAGCAGCGCGATAGTCATCACCATTACCGTCACCCACGGCACGCCACGACGCGACGTCTTGGCGAACATTTTCGGGGCACTGCCCTGCTCCGCCATGCCGTGTAGCATACGCCCCACACCGAAGACGTCAGAGTTAATAGCCGACAGCGACGCAGTCAGAACCACAAAGTTGAGGATCCCGGCAGCAAAAGTAATGCCCATATGCTGGAACGTCATAACGAACGGGCTACCGTCGGTACCCACCTGGTTCCACGGGTAGATAGACATAATGACGAACAGCGTCCCCACATAAAATACCAGGATACGCATTGGTACGGAGTTGATGGCGCGCGGAATAGATTTTTCCGGGTCTTTGGCTTCGCCTGCGGTAATCCCGATAATCTCAATCCCGCCATAGGCAAACATCACCATTTGCAGCGACATCACCATTCCGAGCCAGCCGTTGCTGAAGAAGCCACCGTTGCTCCATAAGTTATGGATACCGGTTGGTTGCCCGCCGTTGCCAATCCCCCAAATGATGATACCGAAACCGGCGACAATCATGATGATAATGGTGGCGACTTTGAAGAACGAGAACCAGAACTCCAGCTCACCAAACACCTTCACGCTCATCAGGTTGATGGCGCAGATAATCAGCACCACGCTGAGTACCCAAATCCAGTGCGGTACCGCCGGGAACCAGACGCCCATGTATATGCCGAAGGCTGTCACGTCGGCAATGGCGACAATCAGGATTTCAAAACAGTAGGTCCAGCCGGTAATGTAGCCTGCCAGCGGTCCGAGGTTTTCCTGCGCGTAGCGCGAGAAGGAGCTGGCTGCCGGGTTATGAACAGACATTTCGCCCAGCGCACGCATAATAATGTACGCCGCGACACCGCCGATAATATAGGCCAGCAATACGCTTGGCCCCGCCATTTTGATAGCGTCGGCCGAGCCGTAAAACAGCCCGGTACCAATTGCTGAACCTAATGCCATAAAGCGGATGTGCCGGGTGCTCAGCCCACGCTTTAGCTTGTTATTACTTTCCATCGATTCCTAACCTGTTAACACAATAAAAAAACCACGGGGCCATGTTAATAGCCCCGTGGTTAAAACTTATTGTCAGTGATATTAGTGTGCGCTGGAGGTCACTTGTCGACCCGCGGCGCGATCCCAGATAACTGCCAGGACCACCATCACGACTGTTGGCATCAACCACGCCAGCCCCTGCTCCGCCAGCGGTAAACGCTGGGTCCAGGCCGGTAACACGTCGCCAATTGCAGAAGCTTTAATGCCATCAAGGATACCAAAAATCAGGCTGATAAACATCGCAGGAGCAATGACGCGGGAAGAATTATGCCACCATGAGCGGGTAAAGCTTAATACAACCAGTGCGATACATGGCGGATAGATAGCCGTCAGCACCGGAATAGAGATCTGAATCAGATGGCTCAGACCCAGGTTAGAAACCACCATCGAGAAGCCGCCGAGGATAAATACCAGCGTGCGATAAGACAGTGGAACGTACTGGGCAAAGAACTCTGCGCACGCACAGGTCAGGCCAACCGCGGTGACCAGACAGGCGATGAAAATCAGCGCCGCCAGCAGGAAGCTTCCTGCACCGCCAAAGGTGTGCTGAACATACGCATGCAGAATCGCCGCGCCGTTAGCAGACTGATCGACCAGAATCGCGCTGTCTGAACCCAGGCGGAACAGCGCGAGATACAGCAGCGTTAAGCCCACACCCGCCATTAAACCCGCCCAAACGGTATAACGGGTCAGCAGACGCGCTTCAGTAACACCACGCGAGCGAGCGGCGTTAACGATAACAATACCAAACACCATCGCGCCCAGCGTATCCATGGTCAGATACCCGTTCACGAAGCCATTAGAAAACGCCGCAGTTTGATAGGCTTCCATCGCATTACTGATCGGGCCTGCTGGCCAGACGATTGCAGCGACAGACAGGACCACCAGCGCCAGAATTTTCAGCGGTGCCAGGAAATTACCCACCGTATCCAGCAGTTTGCCCGGATAAAGCGAAACCAGAATGACAATCGCGAAATAGATAACGCTATAGATAAACAGCGGCAGCGCAGAGTCACCAGTCAGCGGTGCAATCCCGACTTCGAAAGAGACCGTCGCGGTACGCGGGGTAGCGAATAACGGCCCAACGGCCAGATAGCAAACGGTCGCCAGCAGCAGACCGGCAACTTTACCGATAGGCGTGCTCAGTCGGTCCACACCACCGCCGACTTTCGCCAGCGCGACAACGGTAAGTACCGGCAGGCCAACGGCCGTAATCAAAAAGCCAAAAGCCGCAGTCCAGACGTGTTCACCTGCCTGCAAACCAACCATTGGGGGGAAGATGATGTTACCTGCACCAACGAACAGTGCAAATGTCATAAATCCCAAAGCGATAATATCGCGCGATTTTAACTGATGGGTCATAAAGTCTTACTGCCTGTGGATGTGGTGTTGAAAATAGTAAATTTTTGCCTTTCCCTGGGGGACAATACAGCGGCATTTTTGCTCAATTCCAGCGGGAAACACTCCCGACCTGGCGCGGCGAAGAATAGTTTTTCGATTTACCGCGTAAATGCAGTCGGTATGACAGCACCTGGAGCGCAATTTAAACGCTTATAACGTTTTAAAGCAAGGTGGGATCCAAAAACCAGAACAATATAGCGATATGAAAAATAGGGTTAGCACAAAACACCATTTCATGGAAAAAGGTATGGGTAATCATTCGAACAAAAAACAATCAAACGTCGTAAAATTCAGGAGGCATCTATTGACCACATAAAAAAAACCAGCTTGCGCTGGCTTTTGGAAAGATTATCTTACGAATACGTCTTAGCCGTTAATTTTGGCAATGAAACGTTCCGGGATCATGAAACTAAATCGCGTCCCTTTGCCTGGTTCGCTTTCGATGTTCAAACGGCTGTCGTGGTGATGCAGCACATGTTTCACGATGGCCAGACCCAGACCGCTACCGCCCGTTTGTCGCGATCTCGCCTTATCCACACGATAAAAACGTTCGGTCAAACGTGGTATATGCTCGGAGGCAATGCCCGGACCGTTGTCTTCCACGCAAAACTCCGCCCCTGACGGCACATGCTGCCAGCGTACGGTAATGTGCGTTCCCGCTGGTGTGTGGTTCACCGCGTTGTACACGAGATTCGAGATAGCGCTACGCAACTGCTCCTCGTTGCCTCGCACATTCAGGCTGTTATCGACATCAAAGGTAAACGTATGTTTATGCTGGCTCAGGGTTTGCGCTTCGTGCTCGATCACGCGCAGCATCATGGGCACATCGACTTTCTCATTCAGTTGCAACGTCGGCGCAGCTTCAATTTTTGACAGCGTCAGCAGCTGTTTCACCAGGCCTTCCATACGGTACGTTTGTTCGCGCATGGTATGCAGCGCTTTTTCGCGCGTTGTCCCTTCCAGCGGGTGCTCCTGCATCATTTCCAGGTAGCCTTGCAGCACCGTCAGCGGTGTGCGCAACTCATGGCTGGCGTTGGCGAAAAAGTTACGCCGTGAACCTTCCAGTTGGTGCATCTGGGTAACGTCGCGCGCCACCATCAACAATTGCTTATCGGTATAGGGCATCACGCGAATTTCCAGATGCCGTCCGGTATTGAGCACCAGATTTATTGGCCGGCTAAAATCGCGCGTTTTCAGATATTGTGTGAATTCCGGGTAGCGCAGCAGGTTAAGAATATTTTGCCCGCTATCGTCCGGCCAACGCAGTCCCAGAACCTGCTGAGCCAGTCCGTTACACCAGAAGATACCGCCTTCTTCGGTGGTCAACACCACCGCGTCGGGTAGGGATTCCGCCCCGCTGCGAAAACGTTTAATCAGGTTACCCAGTTCTCGACGGCGCTTTTTGTTGCGAAGCTGCATTTGATGCAGCCCATATAATAACGGCTCCCAACTGCCTCGCCCCGGCGGCGGCGTCATGCTTCTGTCGACCCATAACCACCAGGACAAACGTAATAAATTCCAGAAATGCCAGATAAGCAGGCCCGTTACCGACGCCAGTAAAAACCAGGGCAGGTAACCGAAAAAAGCGCTAAGGATAAATGCCGGTATGCAGCACAGGATCAGCTCCAGTACCAACCTTTTCCATGACAATCGTTCTAGCAAACGTCTTACTCCATATACGGCCTAATCCATCAGGCCCTGATTCTTGTCAGTCAAAAGCGGGTCGAAAAACGATATCCCGTCCCGCGAACTGTCTGCACCATACGATCGTGTCCGCTGTGCTCCAGCGCTTTACGTAAGCGACGGATATGCACATCCACTGTCCGGTCTTCCACGTAGACATTGGTTCCCCAGACATGATTGAGGAGTTGTTCACGACTGTATACACGCTCGGGGTGAGTCATAAAGAAGTGCAACAGTTTGAATTCGGTCGGCCCCATATCCAGCGGTTCTTCGCCGGTCATCACGCGATGTGATGTGGGATCAAGACTCAGCCCCTGCATCTCAATAACCTCTTCCACCGCCATGGGGGAAATACGACGCAGCACAGCTTTAATACGCGCCACCAGCTCCTTGGGAGAAAACGGCTTGGTAATATAGTCATCCGCACCGGTTTCCAGACCCCGGACGCGATCTTCCTCTTCTCCCCTCGCCGTCAGCATCATCACGGGGATGTCCCGCGTCATGGCTTCGCGCTTGAGATGCTTAATAAACTGTAGACCCGAGCCGCCGGGAAGCATCCAGTCAAGCAGGACGAGATCCGGCCAGGGTTCATTGAGTTGGTTCACAGCACTGTCATAGTCTTCGGCTTCTACGGGTTGAAAACCGTTTTGCTCGAGCACGAAGCAGACCATTTCACGAATTGGAGCTTCATCTTCTACGACCAGAATACGTCTCGCCATGATTTGCCCTGTTTATAATTAAATCGTTTGCCATCAATACGGTGCCATTATGCGTCAGTTTTATGACAGATTTATGAAAAGATAGTCCAGGTTTAACGCAGCCAGACGAATTATGACAGCCCGGAGACAAGATATTACCGTCCTTGAAAGGTTATAATCCCCGCCACTGTTTTATCGTCATGGAACTCTTATGCGCATCCTTCACACGTCTGACTGGCATCTGGGCCAAAATTTCTACAGCAAGAGCCGCGCCGCTGAACATCAGGCCTTTCTCGACTGGCTGCTGGAAACGGCACAATCCCAGCAGGTGGATGCCATTATTGTGGCGGGCGATATTTTCGATACCGGCTCACCGCCAAGCTACGCCCGTGAGCTGTATAACCGTTTTGTCGTCAATTTGCAGCAAACTGGCTGTCATCTGGTCGTGCTGGCAGGCAACCACGATTCCGTCGCCACGCTCAATGAATCCCGCGATATTCTGGCGTTTCTCAACACCACGGTCGTTGCCAGCGCCGGCCATGCGCCGCAGGTGCTGCCGCAACGTGATGGCACGCCGGGAGCGATCCTGTGTCCGGTTCCTTTCTTACGACCACGTGACATCATTACCAGCCAGGCCGGGCTAACCGGACAAGAAAAACAGCAGCATCTGCTGGGGGCGATCACCGACTATTACCAGCAGCAGTATCAGGACGCCTGCACGCTGCGTGGCGATCGAAACCTGCCCATCATTGCGACCGGCCATTTGACCACCGTTGGCGCCAGTAAAAGTGACGCCGTACGTGACATTTATATCGGTACGCTGGACGCCTTTCCGGCGCAAAATTTCCCACCCGCGGACTATATCGCACTGGGGCATATTCACCGGGCGCAGGTTATCGGCGGGATGGACCATATTCGCTACTGCGGTTCGCCGATTGCCCTCAGTTTTGACGAGTGCGGCAAAAGCAAATGTGTACATCTGGTGAGCTTTGAAGCGGGGAAACTCAGCGCCGTTGAAAATCTCACCGTACCGGTCACCCAGCCGCTTGCGGTACTGAAAGGCGATTTAGCCGCCATTACCGCCCAGCTTGAGCAGTGGCGTAACGTGCCACAAGAGCCGCCGATATGGCTGGATATTGAAATCACCACCGACGACTATCTGCATGACATGCAACGTAAGATCCAGGCCTTAACCGAAGATTTACCGGTCGAGGTGTTACTGGTGCGCCGCAGTAGGGAACAGCGCGAACGAATTATGGCCAATGAACGACGCGAAACGTTAAGCGAGCTGAGTGTAACGGAGGTTTTTGACCGCCGCCTGGCGCTGGAAGAGCTCGAGGAGCCTCAGCGCAACCGGCTGAATCAGCTGTTTAGCGCAACCTTACACACGCTTGCCGGGGAGAGTGAAGCATGAAAATTCTCAGCCTGCGCCTGAAGAACCTCAACTCCCTGAAGGGAGAATGGAAAGTCGATTTCACGGCAGAACCTTTTGCCAGTAACGGGTTATTCGCCATCACCGGGCCAACGGGCGCGGGGAAAACCACCCTGCTGGACGCGATTTGCCTCGCCCTGTACCACGAAACGCCGCGCCTGAATACAGTGTCACAGTCGCAAAACGACCTGATGACCCGCGACACCGCGGAGTGTCTGGCCGAAGTTGAGTTTGAGGTGCGCGGCGAAGCCTACCGCGCATTCTGGAGCCAGAACCGGGCGCGCAATCAGCCCGAGGGCAACCTGCAGGTCCCGCGCGTAGAGCTGGCCCGCTGCGCTGACGGTAAAATCCTCGCCGATAAAGTCAAAGACAAGCTGGAGATGACAGCCGAGCTTACCGGGCTGGATTACGGGCGTTTTACCCGTTCGATGCTGCTGTCTCAAGGGCAGTTTGCCGCCTTTCTTAATGCCAAACCGAAAGAGCGCGCCGAGCTGCTGGAAGAGTTAACTGGTACTGAGATCTACGGCCAAATCTCCGCTATGGTGTTTGAAAAGCACAAGTCAGCGCGTACGGAGCTGGAAAAACTGCAGGCCCAGGCCAGCGGCGTGGCGCTGTTAGCACCAGAGCAGGTGCAGTCCCTGACGGAAAGTTTGCAGGTACTTACTGACGAAGAAAAACAATACCTTACCAGCCAACAAACCCAGCAACAGCACCTCAACTGGCTTATTCGGCAAAATGAGCTTCAGACGGACATAAACCGCCATCAGCAGGCATTACAGGCAGCACTTCAGGCGCAAGAAGACGCGCAGCCGCAGCTGGCAGCGCTGAGCCTGGCGCAGCCGGCCAGAGCATTGCGCCCTCACTGGGAGCGAATCCAGGAACAAACGGCTACTATCGAGCGTACGCGCCAGAAGATTCAGGAAGTGAATACTCGCTTACAAAGCAGCTTAGCGCTGCGCGGGCGTATCCGTCAGCAAGCGCACACGCAATCGACCGCTATACTCGCCGAACAACAGACGTTAACCGACTGGCTGAACGAACATGACCGCTTCCGCTTATGGAGTAGCGAACTGGCAGGATGGAAAGCGCTGCTGGCGCAACAGTCCGACGCCAGCGCCCAGCTACGCCAGTGGCAGCAGCTGCGGGAGAACGACACACGTAAGCTCGATGCCCTGCAACTTCCTGCGCTGACCCTTTCGCCGCAGGAAGTGACAGAAGCGCTGGCTCAACATGTGCAGCTTCGTCCATTACGCCAGCGCCTCAGTAATCTGCACGGGCAAATCGCCCCGAATCAAAAGCAGCTGGCACAGCTACGCGCTTCACTGATGCAGCGCCAGCAAGAGCTGACCCAGCGCAACGCGGTACTTGCCGAGAAACGTCAGCGCTATAAAGATAAAAATCAGCAACTTGCCGATGTGAGACTCATTTGCGAGCAGGAAGCCCGCATCAAAGATCTGGAAAGCCATCGGGCATTACTGGAATCCGGCAAACCTTGTCCGCTTTGTGGCTCTACTACACATCCGGCTATCGCGCGTTACCAGACGCTTGAGCTGAGCGTAAATCAGGCACGACGTGAGACGCTGGAAAAAGAGGTCAAAACGCTGGCCGATGAGGGTTCAACCCTGCGCGGGCAGCTTGAGGCGATAACGCAGCAACTTCAGCGCGATGAACACGAAGCACAGAGGCTTTCTCAGGAGGAGCAAGCACTTACTCAAGAGTGGCTGACCATCACCGCCAGTCTCAACGTATCGCTACAACCGCAGGATGACATTGCCCCGTGGCTGGCCGCTCAGGAAGAGTACGAACAACAGCTTCACCAGTTAAGCTTGCGTCATACCCTGCAGACGCAAATCGCCGCGCATACCGAACAGATTACTCAACTCCAACAGCATATTGACCAGCGCCAGGCGACGTTAACCTCAGAGCTGGACCGTCATGGTCTGGCCCTTCCGCCCGAGGACGAAGTCTCCCCATGGTTAAGCGAACGGGCGAACGAAGCGCAAATGTGGCAACAGCGCCAGAATGAACTGACCGAGATACAGGCCCGGATTGCCCAGCTTGCGCCGCTGCTGGAAACGCTGCCAGAATCAGAGGCTCTTTCTGAAATCATTGAGGATCTGTCGCTGGAAAACTGGCGGCAGGTGCACGACGATTGCCTCTCTTTACAGGGACAGTGGCAAACCTTGCAGCAGCAGGAAGCACAGGACGTTCAGCGCGCCGCAGACATTCAGGCGCAGTTTGATGCCGCATTGCAGGCCAGCATCTTTGACAATCGTGACGCCTTTATCGCCGCCTTGCTGGATGAAGAGACCTTCAACCGTCTTGAGCTGTTGAAACAATCGCTGGAAAACCAGCAACAACAGGCACAAACGCTGCTTAATCAGGCCCAGCAGGCGCTGGTGACTCATCAACAGCAGCAACCAACCGGGGTGGATCTCACGCTCACGGCACAACATCTTCGCGACACGCTGGCGCAGCTCACCCAACTGCTGCGGGATAACACCACTCGTCAGGGAGAAATTCGCCAGCAGCTCAGGCAGGATGCTGAAAACCGCCAGCAGCAGCAGGCGCTGATGCAGGAGATTGAAAAAGTCGCGCAGCAGGTCGAAGACTGGGGCTATCTGAATGCGCTGATCGGCTCGAAAGAGGGAGATAAGTTCCGCAAATTTGCCCAGGGGCTGACGCTGGATAACCTGGTCTGGCTTGCCAACAACCAGTTAACCCGTCTGCACGGTCGCTATTTGTTGCAGCGCAAGGCCAGCGAAGCGCTGGAGCTGGAAGTGGTCGATACCTGGCAAGCCGATGCGGTGCGTGACACGCGTACGCTCTCCGGCGGCGAGAGCTTCCTGGTGAGTCTGGCGCTGGCGCTGGCATTGTCCGATCTGGTCAGCCACAAAACGCGAATTGACTCCCTGTTCCTCGACGAAGGTTTCGGCACGCTGGACAGCGAAACGCTGGATACCGCTCTGGACGCACTGGATGCACTCAACGCTAGCGGTAAAACCATTGGCGTGATCAGCCACGTCGAAGCAATGAAAGAACGCATTCCGGTGCAAATCAAAGTGAAAAAAATCAACGGGCTGGGTTACAGCAAACTCGACAACTCTTTCAGAGTGGAATAACGCTGATTTTTCGACGTATTGATATTGCCGACAAGATCGGCAATATCATTTCCTGCAAAACATCCCTACGCTTAAAAAATAACCGCTAGCGGTAAATCATATCAAAGGTCGCCGTGGCGTTGATTTCGCCGGCCCGCAAGTTCTCATTTAAACGTATGACGTGTGCTTTAAACGGCAGGGCGACGCTCCCTTCTGCATCATTTTTTATCGTGGGCAGGATCTCGCCAAAATTCACTAACCGATCGTTATATAAAATTTGCACACCGACACCTTGCGCAGACGTCGGAGAATCAAGATCGTTCAATGTCAGAATAGTGCTATCGCCTGCTGTCGTTGTACCAGAAAACAATACATTGACATTGGTATCCGGATCGCACGTTAAATCAATTTTAAAATCAACCGCATCACCAGTATCACCCGGGTTATTCAGGCTGACAGTTTTAAAGTAACGCCCCAAATTAACAGAAATATTCTTACTATTAAGCACACAACTGGCGCTCTTAACCACCACATCTGCATCGGTGAAGTTAATATGAAGTTGGGCGGCAGATTCATATAATCGGGAGGCACTAAATCGCGATAATTGCAAGGGAGCATCTGTAATAGGTTGTCCGGTTGAGATTAATCGCACCTCAAACGCTGCTGAGATATTTGTGTATTCACACCCCTTACATGTTTTCGACCCCTCAGCCTTCGCTGGAGAATAAAAAATTCGGGCATCACTTGGTGAATAGCTCTTTCCATCTAGCATAGACAACCACCAAATTTTAATCCCAACACCAGGGTTATTCGTCTGATAAACATATTCTTCAACACCATTTACCAGCGTCAATGATGAGTCATCATATCCACGATAGATTGGGTGTACACCGTTACAAAATATATCGGATTGATTTGGAGCATTAAGATAACCGCTATCCCATAGGACAGTTCCTGCAGGGACATCGCGCTGAGCGTTAATAGTCGGAACGGTGACCGTATAGGTTGCTGCTGTCGTATTATTTTTATAATAACATGAAGCATAACTTACCACTGACCAGTTTAATACAAAAAATACAATCACATACCTGATGACGGCTATCATTATCACTTTCACCTTTATTTACACTCTGCCGCTAATATAGCAACGGTTTTGTTGGTAAGTTCATCGGCAGGAATAGCAATCTGCGCGGTACACTGCTGCGTCGCTTTCTCACCCCACTTCACCATAACGCGATCGCCTGCCGATACACCGGTTAAATAAACCTGTCCGTTATCACCCACGATACTGGCATAATTTTTTTCGTTTTCCCCTGCCAATGCCGCAAGCGCGCCGAAAGGAACGTTATTTCCATTATGTTGTAGCGTTAACAAAACACGTATACCGGTGCGTGCAGAAAATGTTGCCAGTGTGACCGCACCACGCGAAGGAATTACCTGTTTGACGGGTTCCATAATATCAACCTGCGGGTTACTTGCCGTATTCAATATAATATTATTCGTTCGATAGGGTGAGGCATATGGAATAACGGCGTAGCCATAGGAATCAGTATATACACCGGTACTGTTTTCTACTTTAATATCAGGTCCATCGTCGGCATCGACTAAGGTCACCGTTTCAGGTAGCGACTGTGCTAAGGTAATCCCGCCAGCATGGCCGATAATCCCACCTTGTAACTTATAATTCACTTGCCGGCTGTTGTTGTCATAATTGTACCCACCAGAAACAGAGCCAAATGAGCCTTGCCAGGTGGCATTCATACTTCCGTTCTCCCCCATTCCATTATTCCCCCAGGACTGCTGGAGATTATAATTGAGGTTATCATCCTGCAATGCAGTACCACTGATCCCAATCAGATGTTGCTGACTACGATGACGGTTATCTGTATAAGTATAATTCGCCCAGGCACTGGGTAACCATTTATCTAAGGGAATACTGACAGTAAATGAAACCTGCTCATCACGATGTGAGGTTGGCGTTTGCGTCAACGAATAGTTGAGCATAAATCGGATCCGTTCCCAGTTCTGGTTATAACCGACAGAAACCGTGCGCTCATATCCCGCCAGTCCCCAGTAATCTTGCTGATAACCGGAGATATAGAAAGAACCTAGCTCATTCAGGCTCTGGCTGATATTTACCTGAAAGCGGCTACGACGGTTATTGGTATTGCGATAAGCATAAAAACTGTCGTCATCAATATCGTTAGTTCGGTTATTTAACGTTTCCGTAAACGTATAAAAATTACGGGTAGAGTAACGATAACTCGCAAGAGTAAGATTGGTATTGGTCGTATCGATATTCTTCGCATACTGGGCACGATAAGACATCCCCTGCCAGACGTTATCAGCCACTTCGCTTCTGGCCGTTGTGGCATCAAACGAAAACGCGCCAAAATCATGAAGATCGATACCAAAACCTAATGCCGCGGAACGATAAAAATCACTGCCCAACACGCCGCTATACACGGTAAAACCATAAGGCAACCCATAGATAAGTTGCGCTTCGACCAGATTAGGATCCTCTGATGTATCATTATTTTGGTAATGCCCGGCGGCAACGCTATATTGCAATGCCCCCTGTCGCTGCATGATAGGTAAAGAAGACGACGTCTGAACGAAGCTACGCTCACTCCCATCAGCCTCCGTGATTGTTATATCAAAATCACTGCCGGAAGATACCTGCGGTACATCCGTAATTTCAAACGCCCCTGCGCTGACATAGGTTTGATAGAGAGTGTAGCCATTTTGCTTAATGGTCACCTTAGCATCGCTTTTCGCAATCCCCCGGATCACCGGCGCAAACCCTTGTTGGCTATAGGGCAGCATAGCGGTATCTGTTTGCAGACGAACACCACGAATCGGAAGGCTGTCAAAAATATCTCCCGCAGTAGAGCTATCGCCGAGCGTCAGTTGGCTACGCAGGCGCTTTATATCCCGCTGAATATACGTCGAAATGTTTTCCCAACCATCTCCGCTTTGGTAATTTCCATTGTTTCGTATGCGCCACGGCCCTACATTCAGTCCACTGTTTAAACTCAGGTAATTTTGTGTCGACGAGCCCTGAGAGCTGTAGTGTGTTTTAGAGCCGCTATAGTAATAACCCAACAGTGCAGCAGGTATCCCATCATCCCAATTATCAGGGTCGATATACCCCTGCACTTCCTGATTAACAGCAACTTGTGGAACACGAATATCCAGCCGTTGTTGCTGCGTGGAGAAAGTCCAGGAAGCCTCTTCAATGTAACGTCCGATATCATCAACCGTGGCGTCATCAGACATCGTTTTCATCAATGGCATTTTGCTGACATTGACGCCATAGGCGGCCAGTTCTGATTTTTTTAACACGGGAATGAGTGCGGTATGGGCTTCATTAAGCACATACGTCACATTCTTTTTTTCAACAAAATGATTATTAAAATAAACAGAACTGAGGTAGACGCCTGGTGCAAGTGCATTATCGTCTAAAAAAGTACGGATCGCCTCTGCGCTGTCTATTGGGGAATCAAAACGTAGCGCATCAATATTAAACTCATCATCAGCAACTTGTGATTCAGCGATACAAAACGGACTACACAACATCAATGCGGCGGCAATAGCTGATAATTTCAATGAGAGAATTTCATGATAATTATTGATAGGCCGCATATTGTGGATATCCTTATCCGCCGAATTTAAAGTGACTTTTCCTGTTCGGAAGTGGCATTACCGTAGTCGTCAATTGCGCTCCACCGAACAGACTTAGCGTTCCCACCCGGTAGGGAGTAGATCATTTTTGAATAGGGTGAAATCATCATAGACACAGCGGAAAGCGTATCTTTCGGCGGCTTTACCTCTTTGCCGTCAACGGTCATGTTATGCAAAGAAATATAATATGCCGTCGGGTTATCCACAGCCAAACGTCCACCTGAAACAGAAAATATCAGACTTTTGTATGCTTCTTGCGCGTCGCTTTTATTTAATCCTTTTGGTCGCCATATCAGCTTAATACGACTGCGGGTAGCCAATTGTAGCTTACTTTGTTGAACTAACACTTTAGGCGTCGCTTCGATAGACTTGATATTAGCCCAAAAAATTTGTTCACGATCTTTTTTCAGGATGTCATTTTTATCGACTGAGATAAAATGTAGGATATTCGTCTGTCCGCCAATAAGTTTAAATAACGGAGGAGTAATAATAAGAGGAGGCTTACTTTTATCATTCTTATCGAAGTTATCAACCCATGCCTGAACAAGCTGATTTCCATTACCCGTATTTTTTACCGTTGCCTGAACCTCATCCACATCTCCAGGATAAATAATACGCGTATTGCTAATTTGCACCCCTGCCGAAGCAGTGTTTTGAAAAAGAATGAATATTGCTGAAAACAGCAAACCAGAAATGTTGAGATTCATCATTCATCCCTTATGGCTAAATCTCGAAAAGAATTACAGGACATACCCTGATTATCCTATGGCATATCCTGTCTGAACTTACGTCACTCCCACTCTACATCCCTTATGGATAGTAAATGGTATAGGTTGTGGTTGCGGCAAACTCGCCGCCTTTGATACTCGCCGGATCAACGGTTGCCACAACTTTTGATGTGAAGTTAAACGTCAGGTCATTTTCTTCGCTTGCCCCGGTCGTTTGAGCAAAAGCAGAGTTCGCTTCGTCGTTAAAAACGACTTTATCATTGCTGGCATCAGCGCCATAAACCACAATGCCAACACCGGTATCAACGCCGCCAGTAAGCGCTTTCAACTGCGTATTTTCCGTTGCGGTATCACCTGCAAAGGTTAGGTTTACCACAGTATTTGCCGGGCACTTAGTCAATTTAATTGCAAACGGCTGAACCTGAGACGCTTCTTCGCCAATACCAGCAAAGGCGTTAGTCCCCAGCGGGGTAAAGGGTACCTGAACATCTTCGCTGTTTGTCTCAACCTGGCAAGGTGGGTTAATAATAGTACCGGTAAAAGTGACGGTGCCCTGGTCATCAGTTAAGTCTGCCGCATGCGCAACATTGATAGCCGCAACAAGCAACAAAGAGGCAGAAAGGAGTACTTTCTTTTTCATGTGAAATTTCCCTATAATAAATTTTATTATCTTTCGAATGCTGCCTCTGAAATTTCCGCCAAAGACTTTTGCATATAAAAATCCCAAACAGTCCTCAGAAGAGGTCCGAAAGATAGAATCTTATGCGTTCTAACCCAATGAATATTGTGGTCGGCATATATAATATAATATGATTTTTATTTCATCAACAGCACAAAGACAAAAAACAATATCATTACAAAACAGCAAGTTATAATAAGTTAATCGATAAAATAAAAACAATATTTAAATAATTTATAGCTATGCGCTTTATATATAAAAAATAAATCACTATCGATTCATATGCGTTGTGAATACAACAACCCATTCCCAACCAGAAATCACCCATCAATAAAACACTATTTTAGTGTATTTTATATATTGAAAAGACTACAATTCCGAGTCCGTATGTTATCGGCATCTAGCATGCAAATAATTGCTTTCAAGAATAATTGCAATCGTTCGTTCAGACTTCACAAATATGATAGCATTAGCCCTACTTAGCTGTTGTTGCTGTGTATGACAGGTGGTATGAAAAAAGTCATTTTCTCTTTAGCCCTGGGGACGTTTGGGCTGGGCATGGCCGAGTTTGGCATCATGGGTGTACTCACCGAATTGGCGCGGGACGTGGGAATTTCCATTCCTGCCGCTGGCCATATGATTTCGTTTTACGCCTTTGGTGTGGTGCTTGGCGCACCCATTATTGCACTCTTTTCCAGCCGCTTTTCGCTCAAGCATATTCTGCTGTTTCTGGTCACGCTGTGTGTGATTGGCAACGCCATTTTCACCCTCTCCTCCTCGTATTTTATGCTGGCGGTGGGTAGGCTGGTTTCAGGCTTCCCGCACGGCGCATTTTTTGGCGTTGGCGCAATTATCCTGTCGAAGCTCGCCCGCCCGGGAAAAGTCACCGCCGCTGTCGCGGGCATGATTTCGGGTATGACCGTTGCCAATCTGGTTGGCATTCCCGTCGGCACCTGGCTGAGTCAGGAATTTAGCTGGCGCTATACGTTTCTGCTGATTGCCGTCTTTAATATCGCCGTGATGGTCTCGGTCGCTTTTTGGGTGCCCAACATCAGCGATGAAGCAAAAGGAAACCTGCGCGAACAATTTCACTTTTTGAAAAGCCCCGCCCCGTGGCTCATTTTCTCCGCCACCATGTTTGGTAACGCCGGGGTTTTCGCCTGGTTCAGCTATGTCAAACCATACATGATGTTCATCTCCGGTTTTTCCGAAGCGCTGATGACCTTCATCATGATGCTGGTAGGATTAGGAATGGTGTTGGGAAATCTGCTGAGCGGTCGGCTGTCTGGTCGCTATACGCCGCTGCGCATTGCGGTGATAACCGACTTCGTGATTGTGCTGGCTCTGCTGTTGCTCTTTGCCTTTGGCGGGATCAAAGCCGCGTCGCTGACCTTCGCCTTTATTTGCTGCGCGGGCCTGTTTGCCCTGTCGGCACCGCTGCAAATTTTATTGCTGCAAAATGCTAAAGGAGGGGAGCTGCTGGGTGCGGCTGGCGGGCAAATTGCCTTTAACCTCGGCAGCGCGATTGGCGCCTACAGCGGTGGCATGATGCTGACGCTGGGCTTTGCCTACAACTACGTGACGCTGCCGGCGGCACTGCTGTCGTTTTCTGCGATGTCGTCACTGTTACTGTACGGTCGCCTGAAGCGCGCAGTACCCCAGATGACACACGCTGCCGGATAGCATCTGCGCTACCCGGCTACGCGAACCTTACTCCTGCGGCCACAGCCAGGCCGCACCGCGTACACCGCTGGAATCCCCGTGTAGCGCCTTGCGTAGAGGCGTTTCGCATTCGCCGCCAAAGACAAACTGCTTAATCAACGCCGGAACGTTTTGATACAGTCGGTCGACATTGCTCATTCCGCCCCCCAGCACAATGACGTCCGGATCGAGAATATTCACCACATGTGCCAGTGATTTCGCCAGACGACGCTCATAGCGGCTCAACGCTTGCTCCGCAAGAACGTCCTGCGCAGTAACAAGGCTGATAATTTCATTGCCTTTGAGCTGCTTACCGCTCAGTCGCTGGTAGTCGGTGGCAAAGCCGGTCCCGGAAATGAAGGTTTCAATGCAGCCTTGTTTACCGCAATAACAGGGGACTTCCTGTCGGAAACGCAGCTCATCTTCGTCCATCCATGGCAGCGGATTATGCCCCCACTCGCCCGCGGTACCGTTACCGCCCGTGTGCGCCCGACCATTCAGTGCCACGCCTGCGCCACATCCGGTGCCGATAATCACCGCAAACACGGTTTGCGCCCCGGCCGCCGCACCATCCACCGCTTCTGAAACCGCCAGACAGTTGGCATCATTTGCCAACCGCACTTCACGATTCAGACGCGAACTCAGGTCTTTGTCAAAAGGTTGTCCGTTAAGCCAGGTCGAGTTGGCATTCTTTACCACCCCGGTGTAGGGCGAGATTGAACCTGGAATGCCCATTCCCACGGTTCCCGTCTGCCCGGTGGCGTTTTCCGCCATCTCCACCAGCGTGGCGATGGTTTCTATCGTTTGCCGATAATCATCACGCGGCGTGGGCAGGCGATGGCGAAAAAGCTGCTCGCCCGCATCGCCAAGCGCAATAACTTCCGTTTTCGTACCGCCCAAATCGATACCTATACGCACTGTTTGCTCCTCTTCCCGATTAACAATGCAAGCATAGCGACAATTCGCTATCATGCCCGCTGGATTTAACGACAAGGCCGTGGAAATTATCATGCTGTGGTTCAAAAATTTAATGGTTTACCGTCTTAGCCGCGATGTTTCTTTGCGAGCCGAAGAGATGGAAAAACAGCTGGCATCAATGACGTTCACCCCTTGCGGTAGCCAGGATATGGCAAAAATGGGCTGGGTTCCGCCGATGGGATCGCACAGCGATGCATTAACGCATACCGCCAATGGCCAAATTATTATCTGCGCCCGCAAAGAAGAAAAAATTCTGCCGTCGCCGGTTATCAAACAGGCGCTGGAAGCCAAAATATTCAAACTGGAAGCTGAGCAAGGTCGCAAACTTAAGAAGACCGAAAAAGACTCGCTGAAAGATGAAGTTCTGCACTCATTGCTGCCGCGCGCCTTTAGCCGCTTCAGCCAGACAATGATGTGGATCGATACCGTCAACGATCTGATCATGGTTGATTGTGCGAGCGCGAAAAAAGCCGAAGATACGCTGGCGCTGCTGCGTAAGAGTCTCGGTTCACTGCCGGTCGTTCCGCTGACGATGGAAAACCCTATTGAGCTGACGCTGACTGAATGGGTTCGCTCCGGCACCACGGCGCAGGGCTTCCAACTGCTGGATGAAGCTGAACTGAAAGCGATCCTTGAAGACGGCGGTGTGATCCGCGCGAAAAAGCAGGATCTGGTCTGCGACGAAATCGCCGTGCATATCGAAGCGGGCAAACTGGTCACTAAGCTGGCCCTCGACTGGCAGCAGCGCATTCAGTTCGTTATGTGTGACGACGGCTCCATTAAGCGCCTGAAGTTCAGCGACGAGCTGCGCGATCAGAATGAAGATATCGACCGCGAAGATTATGCTCAGCGTTTTGATGCCGATTTCATCCTGATGACAGGCGAACTGGCGGCGCTGATTAAAAGTCTGGTGGAAGGATTAGGCGGCGAAGCGCAACGTTAAGCCGTGTTTAGCGAATGGCGACTCAATATCGCCATTCGTCATTTTTACGCTTACAGGTAACGGCAAAGATAGGATGTTGGCTCTGCTACCTGCAGATGAAACTCGCTGTTGCCCGGTACGTTAAACACGTCTCCTGCGGCATACACTTTCCACTCGGTTTCCCCTGGCAGCAGCACGTTCAGTGCGCCACTAACTACCGTCATCTCTTCAGGTGCCGCAGTACCAAAGGTATATTCACCTTCAGCCATCACGCCTACACTGGCGCGGCCAGTACTGCTGCTGGTAAAACCGATCGATTTTACTTTGCCGGAAAAGTATTCATTACTTTGAAGCATACAACTGGCCCTATCTCGTGATTAAGTTAGGAACCAATATAGGGGGCTGACGTTCCACCTGTCACGCAAAATTACGCCAGCAATTCCGAAGCCAGTCGGGCAATCAACACATTGGACAGCAGAACCGGGACATCCAGCGACTTTTGCAGTAAATCACGATGACGTTGATGAAACCCCAGGCAGTCCAGCATAAGAACATCAGCACCTTGCTCAAGGAGATATTTCCCGGCATCAATCAGCTGTTGTTCAGAACCTTCTACTGGATTCGCCACGGCGTACACTGGCGGAGTTTGTAACACCTGCCACTTTTGTGTCTGGGCTTTGAGCAATTCAGCAACAGGTACAATGACCCCAACCTGATGCCCTTCGACAATTGAAGCCACTAACGGGGGAATAATGCGTATGGGTTCCAACAAGATACTATTGCGGGCGGTCAGACGGGTAATTGAGGCGGTACTCATCAGCAGGATCACATCAAATCCCTGATTATCGAGAACCTCCACAATGCTTTGCAGCGAGCGTTCCACTTTCTGACGTGAGACATGAGCAAGTTGGTGGTCGCTAAGCAGCGTTAATAACAGCTCGTCACCGGGTGAAGCCCCGTACTCGGCCATCACATCTTCTCTCTGCATCTGCCCCAGCAGACTGTGGTGAGTAATGTGCTGTTCATCAATATATTCCGTCAGGAGCGGTAACATCTCACACATCGGCACAACGCCAATCGTGAGGATAGCCAACGACGTACTCATTTGTTGCTCCACCGTCTTCTTACTTTGCTGTGAAATCCCGGATAAGTGCCGGGCGCTGACCTGTGCTACAAATGCTCAAAAGCGTAGCAGTAGATCGGCGGTGTATTGTGTAAAGATTCCAGATCATTCCAGTACTGGATTGTTATTGTTTAATTTTCAATTTTTACTGTATACGGCGAAATTTAAAATAATGTGATGCACGCCCGGACTGGCACTTTTAAGACTCGTGCCAGAGCGGTCTTCATATCAGGTTTTATCGGGGTCTTCGTAGCGTTTTTTAGCATCCATCGCTTCCTGAGCTGAAGGATGCTCACTGATCAACGAATTCGGTTTAGGGTGGTCGGCACGAAGTTGATACCAGGTTACCGTCTGGCCTGGCGTCCCTTTTTCAACCGTAACAATGGTCGCTTGACGTGGGTAAGGTGGTTGTGTCGGCATAGTTCTTCCTTTTCACTGGATGAACATTAAGTATAGACACCGCCCTGCAACCGTGGCGCTGCCTGCGCCAGTATCCCAAGAATGTCTTCCACTACCTGCGAAGGTGGATTGGTGGCATCAACGATATAGTGCGCAGCCTCACGATACAAAACATCGCGCTGGGCGAGCACTTCCTGAACCTCTTCGGTCAACGGTTTGCCGGTTAGAGTCGGTCGCAATCCTTCTTCAGGCGTGGCCTCCAGACGATCAACCAGTACCGATACCGGTGCGCTTAGATAGATAACCACGCCGTGGCTGCGCATGTAATGACGATTAAATTCGGTAAGAATGATACCGCCGCCGGTTGCAACAACCGTGGCAGGAGCTGTAACAGCCTGCAGAGCGGTCGTTTCCTGGGCACGAAACCCTTCCCATCCTTCTCTTTCGACGATTTCCGCCACGGTCATTTGCACGTGCGATTGCAACCAGCGATCGGTATCAACGAACTGGAAATCAATAGCCTTTGCCAGCGCCATACCGGTTGTCGTCTTACCACACCCCCGGGGGCCAACAAGAAAAAGAGGTTGCGTCATCACAGAATTTCCCCAGAGAGCCGCCAACAAGCGGGATCTGATGCGGTTAAAAATATAATCATATCATCAAACTAGTACATCGCCAAAACTGTAAAGAAAAAATTACAGAAGGAATGGCGAGATGAGTTAACCCCTACTATAACAAGAATTCACAATGAATAAAGTGTAAATAATAAATTACACACCCTATTTTCTACGCTGAACTTCCAGCCACCACTTATCCAGTTCAGCCGCAAAATGCTGTCTGTCGCGGGGCGAAAGGCTGTCCGGCCCCCCGGTCTGGATACCGCTGGCTCGCAGTGTATCCATAAAATCACGCATCATCAGACGCTCGCGGATCGTGGCTTCGGTATAGCGTTCGCCGCGCGGGTTAAGCGCCGCCGCACCTTTTTCAATCACTTCAGCCGCCAGCGGAATATCTGCCGTTATCACTAAATCACCGGCGCTGCACTGACGCACAATCTCGTTATCAGCCACGTCAAAGCCCGCAGGCACACGTAATGTGCTGATGAAACGCGAAGGCGGGACGCGCAGGCTTTGGTTGGCCACCAAAACAAGCGGCATTTGCATGCGCTCAGAGGCGCGGTACAAAATGTCTTTAATCACATTCGGACACGCATCGGCATCCACCCATATTGTCATAACTTCTCCCCACTGGTGTGCTGTCGCACATTGTCGCGTGCTTTTACTTTCAGGCAAAGTGCTGTTTCTCCTTCTGAACATATTCATTCCGCGCTAAGCTTAGCTTTCCCAGATTTACCCTAAATAATTCGGGTTGCAGGCAGGCGGCAAGAGAATGAGTCCGGATGAGCTTACTCTGGTAAGTGATTCGGGTGAGCGAACGCAGCCAACGCACATGCAACTTGAAGTATGACGGGTATAAAACAATGAATATCATCCATAGGGAGTGACAAGATGGACAAGAAAATTGGTTTTATCGGCTGCGGTAATATGGGCAAAGCCATTCTTGGCGGCATGATCGCCAGCGGTCAGGTTCTCCCCGGACAAATCTGGGTCTACACCCCTTCCCCCGATAAGGTCGCCGCGCTGCACGACCAGTACGGCATTAATGCGGCGCAGTCTGCACAAGAAGTCGCGCAGATCGCTGATATTGTTTTTGGGGCCGTAAAACCAGGCATCATGATTAAGGTGCTGAGCGAAATTACCTCCAGCCTGAACAAAGATTCCCTTGTCGTCTCGATTGCCGCCGGTGTTACCCTCGATCAACTTGCCCGCGCGCTGGGTCATGACCGTAAAATCATTCGCGCGATGCCAAACACGCCATCGCTGGTGAACGCCGGAATGACCTCCGTCACGCCAAACGCCTTAGTCACGCCGGAAGATACGGCCGACGTGCTCAATATCTTCCGCTGCTTTGGCGAAGCTGAAGTCATTGCGGAGGCAATGATTCATCCGGTCGTTGGCGTCAGCGGTTCAGCACCGGCCTATGTATTTATGTTTATCGAAGCGATGGCAGATGCCGCCGTTCAGGGGGGGATGCCCCGCGCACAGGCTTATAAATTTGCAGCACAAGCGGTAATGGGTTCGGCGAAGATGGTTCTGGAAACGGGTAAACATCCTGGCGAATTGAAGGATATGGTGTGCTCGCCGGGTGGAACCACCATTGAGGCGGTACGCGTCCTGGAAGAACGCGGTTTCCGTTCATCGGTGATTGAAGCGATGATTAAGTGCATGGAGCAGTCGGAAAAACTCAGCCGCTCCTGAGTTAACACCGCCGGACGTCAGGCCGCCGCTTCAGTGCGGTTACGTCCGGAATTCTTTGCTTTGTAGAGAGCCATATCTGCTGATTTTAACCATTCTCGATAGTGTTCAGTTTCAGACGTCAGCGGCGCAACGCCCACGCTAATGCGCAGGTCAACCTGCGGCGCGCAGGATAAACGCAGTTGGGTAAGCCGTTCGTGAACACGAGACATCGCTGCAATCGCGCTGCTCGCTGACGTGCCACACATGATTACCGCAAACTCATCACCGCCAAAGCGACCAATCACATCGCTACCGCGTAAGGTCATCTGTAACTGGCGGGTCAGTGCAACAATGGCCTGATCCCCGACGTCATGGCCCCAGGTATCATTGATACTCTTAAAATGGTCGATATCGATGATAAGGAGCGTGGCATCACGCTGATGGCGGCGGCAATTATCAAATTCATTCCGCAGCAACAGTTCCCAATGACGTCGGTTATAAACCCCGGTCATCCCATCTCGCGTGCTCATAACCTGTAAGCGACGTTTATGTTCTGCCAGCCTGATGAGCGTCTGGTAACTCACCCAGGCAAACAGCAACGGGTAAACCACTAACACCGGCAGCGACAACAGCACACTCAGTTGCGTACTGCTAAAAGCCACGGGAATATCCGTTAACTGTAACGTCACCAGGCAGGAAACCACCATCAACACGACGCCTGCGATGAAGACACGCATACCCCCTGCGCCCATCAGGTTGATACAGATAATCATCAACAGCGCCGTGGATGGCAGCAAGTTTATCCCCATAATCCCCATCCACATCCCGGCGAGGATGGCATCGGCTTTTAAGTTGGTATATTCGCTATGCAGTGGATCGATAGCTTTACTTGCCAATTGCCATGCCAGATGCGGCCAGACAAACGCCCATCCCACCAGCAAAAGCCACCAGCCTCCGGTTATTGGCTGAGAAACTAATACCGACGCGATAGGGAAAAACATTCCCCCCAGTCCCACCGCTCGCGGCAGCCTGATTCGTCGGGCAAATCGCAGACCGGAACGTTGGTGGTCATTTTGATGAAGCAATATAAATGCTTCATTCGGGACGACCTTCTTTTGATAAAAATTTTCATCATTCATCGTATTTGGGAATATTCTGAAACAAATTTCCCAAATTATAGGAAGGGGTCTGGTGGCGGAAGTATGATATTTCGGGTGAGCGATTTTACCTGCTCACCCGGAAGTGCTAAGCAGATTTTTTCAGGCAAGCGCTCATAAACTTATTACGATCATCGCCTTTCAGAGACTGTTCCGTCGCCTTGACGTTGCATTCACGCATTTTCTGCTGCTGCGGCGTCAGGCTCTTTTCCTCAGGCGCAGATTTACTGTTTTTCAGGCAATCACTCATATAGGTCTTACGCGCATCCCCTTTTAAGGTCTGCGCCGTGGCCTGCTGATTGCAGGTGGTCATACGCTGTTGTTGCGGGGTTAACGTCTTCTCGGCAGCACCGACGGTAGTTAAAAAAATAAGGCCAAAGAGTAACGTCATTAATAATGTAATTTTCATAGCACCATCCTTTTCTGAACGACGACACGCAGGTAAGTTTGGCTGCTAACGATAAAAATACCACCCGACGGCAAAAGTATTGCCGTCGGGTGTCAGCTTATTTCAGTCCTAACGCGGCTTTCATGGTGTAAAACAGATCGGTTTGATCGGTCAGGCCAACCACATTCGCCGCATGAGGGCCATAGGCTGCAATACGCAGTTGGCTGCCGGTGTGCTCCTGGGACTCTTCTTCAGAGTTGCCATAGCTGATGACCATCACCGCGCCATCTTTAGTGTTCAGCGCCTGCGTTAAACCGGGTGCTTTAGTATCCGGTGCGACAATCTGGCTGGCATGCGCGTGGTCAGCGGTTACCACAACCAGGGTGTTGCCATCTTTCTTCGCAAAGGCAAGTGCACGCTGCACCGCTTCATCCAGATCGACCGTTTCACCAATTTGTCCACACGGGTTAGCGGCGTGATCTTGTTTATCGATCGACGCGCCTTCTACTTGCAGGAAGAAACCTTTCTCATTTTTGCTTAACAGCTCAATCGCTTTATCCGTCATCTGCGCCAGCGTTGGCACGCTGTCGTTACGTTTTGGATTTGGCGTACAGGTCACTACCGGCTTATCCAGGTTGCCGTGATAAGACGCTTTCGGCCCTTCCCAACGCACTGGCATATTACCGTCTGAGAACAGACCCAACAGCGGTTTATCCTGATTCGCTTCGCTAACAGCCGCCAGCGTCGCGGCATCACTCACCATCTGGTAACCACGGGCCTGGGCTTGTTCTCGCAGCGTTTTACCCTGCCACTCACCTGCCGTAGCGGTTTCAGTAAAAGTCTTTGCTCCGCCGCCTAACGTAACATCCGCACGAGCATTCAATAATTGTTCGGTAATTGACCCTTTACCGCCTTTTTCCAGCGCGTTCGTCGGGCATTTTTCAGCCGTCACGCTCGGACCATAGCATTTACGCGAAGTGACATGGGCAACCAGTGCGGCCGGCGTGGCATCCTGCAATTCAGCCGTGGAAACGTTGCCTGTCGCCAGACCTGCCGCTTTGGCCATTTCCAGAATCGTGGTGTGATCTTTTTCATGAATATCCACACCCAGCGCCCCGTTATAGGTCTTCACGCCGGTTGTCCATGCTGTCGCAGATGCTGCTGAATCTGTCACATAATCGGGCTTGCCCGTTTTCTTATCCAACGCATAATATGTGTATTGTCCGGTCAACGGTAAAGCATCAATACCTTTAAAAAAGCCGCCCGCGCCTTCAGCATAATTTCGCGCTGCCGTTATTTCGGAGTCGCCCATCCCATCGCCAATCAGTAAAATTATATTTTTGGCCGGTTTATCGTTCAGGGATTCGCGCAGAGCTGCCGTTTGATCGGCAGACAATCGGCGAGCGCCACCCGGCGTGGTGATATCTCCCTGAGCAGCACGATTATCCATAACCGCTACAGTAGATGTTTCTGCATTAATAACCGGGGTAAACAGCAAAGGTAACAGGGCAATAGCCAGAGCGCTTTGTTTCACTTTATATTCTCCATGTATAAATACGGTAAAATTAAAACAAAGCGACTATAAGTATTTGATGTGACACTTTTATGATAATTTGTGGTTACCCCACCACAGATGGATCACAACGCTTTTGGTACGCACTCACCAGCATTATGTATGTTCGTCAGAAACGCGGGCATGCGGTTTCCGCCAGCCAGCGCCCCCTCAATTTGACGAATAAATATTTGCCGATCGTTCCACGCCATATTGCGCAGCATTTCGATGATTACCCGCTCTAACGTTTCGACCTGTGCCGCCAGATCTTGCGATTCTTCTTCTTTTTGCGCGAGCTTAAGTAACAACTCAGTGACGAGGTTTTTCATTTGCCTATTCCCTTAACAAAATATGGGTCACGTTATCATTAAGGCTCACGACTGCCTAGAGGATGAAAGTTGTATTTTTATAAGAAATAAAACGATTTGCGAAAACAATCACAACACAAAATAAGGGAAAATGAGTCCTGAAGCAGGATGATTCAATATAAAAAGGTAAGAAAATTAATAATCACACAAATATATAATACACAATTATGGATTAACAACGCTGACAAGCAGCGTTGTTAATCAGGACCTCAACGAGCCTCGCGCCGACGTCGCAACGCGATAGCCAGTTGCCAGATATTGATAAGCACAATGCTTGCTGTAGCAATGAACACCCAACGGAACCCCGCCATTGCCGAAACCGTTGCCCCCATCAATGGCCCTGCGACGTTGCCAAGGTACATAAATGACTGGTTATAGCCAAAGATGCGTCCGGTTATCTGGTCGCTGGAGTATTTCACCAACAGCGTCTGCACCGCCGGCAACATCGCACCATCAGCAAAGCCGAGCAGAAAACGTAGAATTCCCAACTGCAACGGCGTGGTAACCCACGACATGGCAAAAAACAGCACCACCGCGAAGATTAACGTCGCCATTAAAATCCGCTCAGTACCAATACGGTCGCCTAATTTACCAAGTCGGGGCGCGGAAATCAGAGCAGAAATGCCCGGTACTGAGGCTATCAGCCCACTGAGAAAAGCAATATTCGAACTGTCCGGGACCATTGATTTAATAAACAGCGCCAGAATAGGCCCAATTGAGCCGTTACACAGTTGAATCACCATGGTGGTAAAAAACAGGCTGATCACCAACGCTGGATGCGAAAGCGAGGCAAACACGGCCTTCCCACTCAGACGTTCGCTTTTTTTAATCGTCGGGCGAACGCCCTCTTTGATCAAGAACAGTGTGACCAGAAAACTCACCACCAGCAAGGCGGCGGTAATACAGAATACCGCTCGTAAGCCAACATGATCGGCGATAAAGCCTCCCATCAGCGGTCCGCCAATGACGCCGCTAATTTGCGCCGTAGAGAGCGTACTCAGCGCCCAGCCGCTGCGCTCGCGTGGAACCTGGGACGCAACCAGCGCCATCGCATTAGGAATATAGCCGGAGGTTAACCCCATCACCCCGCGCAGCAGAAAAAGCTGCCAGACGTTAGTGGCAAATGCCTGTAGCAAAATCGCAATGGCCATCCCCAGTGAGGCCCGCAGCAGCATCAGCTTGCGTCCTTTACGGTCGGCCAGACTGCCCCACATCGGAGAAACAATGGCTGAAATCAGGAAGGTGACGCTGAACGTTAATCCGGACCACATTGATAGCGCTTCATGCGAGGTCACGCCCAGTTGGGAGATATAGAGTGGTAAAAAAGGCAAGATTTGGCTAATCGCCAGTCCGGTAAAAAAGCACCCGAACCAAACGGAAATAAGGTTAACTCTCCAGGATTCCATAAGGACTCATAACGATAATTAGCTGAAAACTGCGAGAAGCTTAACAAATTACTTAGCCGAATAAGGGTCTACAGGTGCGATAAATCACAGTTTAGGATTTTATCTTCCCGCTCATCATATTTGTGATATAGCTCACATCAAACCCATAATATAAACAGGGGATTGTGCTTCCCGCGCGATCTGCGTGTATGTCCCCTTCTAATCCCCTGTCATTCGCCAAAACAATCTGCCAGAAGCCGAGGAAACCTGCGTTTTGTCGTGGTAATGTATGTGCTTTGCATTCATGGAATGGGTTTTTAAGATGGCAAAGTTGCGGGTAGGAATCGTATTTGGTGGTAAATCAGCGGAACATGAAGTGTCATTGCAATCGGCAAAAAATATTGTCGATGCCATCGACAAGACTCGCTTTGACGTTGTGCTGTTAGGTATTGATAAACAAGGGCAATGGCACGTCAGCGATGCCAGTAACTATCTGCTCAATTCAGACGATCCGGCGCATATTGCGTTGCGACCTTCTGAGACCAGCCTGGCGCAGGTACCGGGTAAACAAGAGCACCAGTTGATCGATGCACAAAACGGTCAACCGCTGCCGACGGTCGATGTTATTTTCCCGATCGTACACGGTACTTTGGGTGAAGATGGCTCTCTGCAGGGCATGCTGCGCGTGGCGAACCTGCCGTTTGTCGGTTCTGATGTGCTGGGTTCTGCTGCCTGTATGGATAAAGACGTGACCAAACGTCTGCTGCGTGATGCCGGGTTAAATATCGCGCCATTTATTACGCTCACTCGCGCGAATCGCAACAGCATCAGCTTTAGTGAAGTGGAATCCCGCCTGGGTCTGCCGCTGTTTGTAAAACCGGCCAACCAGGGATCGTCCGTTGGCGTCAGTAAAGTAACCAGCGAAGCCCAATACGATCAGGCCGTCGCGCTGGCATTTGAATTCGATCATAAAGTCGTTGTGGAGCAAGGGATCAAAGGCCGCGAGATCGAATGTGCGGTACTGGGCAACGATCATCCGCAGGCCAGTACCTGTGGTGAGATCGTGCTGAACAGCGATTTTTACGCTTACGACACTAAATACATTGACGATAACGGTGCCAAAGTTGTCGTTCCGGCAGCAATTGCGCCAGAGATTAACGATAAGATCCGCGAAATCGCCATTCAGGTCTACCAGACTCTGGGCTGTGCCGGCATGGCGCGCGTGGACGTCTTCTTAACTGCTGAAAACGACGTTGTGATCAATGAGATCAACACGCTGCCTGGCTTTACCAACATCAGTATGTATCCGAAGCTGTGGCAGGCGAGCGGTTTAGGCTATACCAATTTGATCACTCGCCTGATCGAACTGGCGCTGGAACGCCATGCTGCGGATAGCGCGCTGAAAACCACTATGTAAACCCGTCAGGATGCCTGATAGAGCTATTGGGCATCCTTTGCTTCATCATCTTCAACGCGGCGGCGGATGATTAATCCGGCCAGCCAAAAGCTAATCACCCAGGTCACCAGCCCCACCGCATAGGTTTGCCATCCCTGCGCTTCAAAACCTAATAACCCCACCACGCCATTCAGAATAAAGATAAGCCCAATAGCGAAGGCATAGTAGTGCCAGTCTCGGCGGATTTTTACAGGCAGGTTCATAACAGCTCCGGTGGAAATACAACACAGTAAGGCATCCTCGCACATTTCCCCGAGGGCGTCTGTGGCCTGTGCGGAATTTCTTAAATGTAACTCAGTTTAACTTAAGGTTACATAATTGTGACCGCCAACAAAAAACCGAAATCCAGGAATAATCTCTACCTGAAATTACCATCATTCTGATATTGACATTGCCGATCACCTGTCAGACTCACTCTCAGTTCCAGGCATTACGTCAAAAAAGCAGGTTATTTCCGGAGGTCTTTATGGCTGATTTTACGCTCTCAAAATCCCTGTTTAAGGGCAAGCATCGGGATCCCTCCTCCCTGCCCGGCAACATTGCGTATGCCGTATTTGTGCTGTTTTGCTTCTGGGCGGGTGCACAGATTTTAAATCTGTTGGCTCACGCGCCCGGCATCTATGAAGAACTGATGCAGCTGCAAATGCAGGAGACAGGACGCCCGCGGGTTGAAATCGGTTTAGGCGTCGGTACCCTCTTTGGACTGATCCCCTTCCTGGCCGGAAGCCTGATTCTTGGCGTCATAGCGGCGGTCATGCGCTGGCGTCACCGTCATCATAAAGATGACTGATTCATACACTTCGCCCGACGATCGTCCACCCGTTTAGCAAACCATGCGGTAGTCAGATTACGCGTGATCTTCGGGCTTTCCAGTTGAATGCCCGGCAGCATTTCACGGGGTAACGTTTTCCCGGTCTTCGCTTCCGCCAGCTTATAAACCTTTTCGTACAATGCGGTTTTTTCAAAGGCCAGGCTGTCACCTTTTTGCAGTTGCTGGCGGATCTCACTCTCGCTCATCCCTAGCTTCCCGGCCAGTTTACGTACCGCCAGCTCCGTTTTGCCCGGCTCACTGCTGCCATAGAGAATCAAATCCCCGTCCATCGCCAGCTTCACTCCACTGGCTTTACTGACCGCATTCTGGAAAGCTGCATTGCGGCTGGCATACCATCCGGCATTAAAATCGGCGAAGCGGAAGATTGGCGCACTGTAATTCGCCGGGTAGTTGAGCAGATGATACGTACCGAACCACAACCCACCACGGCGGCTAAACACTTCCTGACGTACCGTCCCCGCCATTTTCCACGGATACCCGCTGGTGTGCTGCTCAGCAAACGCGATACTGACCTGCATTGGACCACCGGTATGGACCGGATTAAGCGATCCGAACAATGTCTGCCCCATCGGCACCATGTTGATGAAATCATCAAAGATGGCGCTAAGCTGTTTTTCCGTCTTCACCGTATCCAGACGCTCGCTGTAGCTTTTCCCCGTTGGCGAGTTAATCTTTAGCGCGGTATGCACGACAAACAGCGGGATATGCATGCGTTCTGCGCGACGGTCAATCTCTTTCCAGGCTATTTTGCTTAAACCAGGAACAGCCGGATCGGCCTGGAAGTTTGACTCCTGCTGCGCTACCGCCAGCACCGAACAGATGTTTTCAACCGTCGGTGCCAGCTTCTGGCTTTCAAAGGTCTTTGCCAAATCCTGAGCCCATGCGTCCCGGTCTTTCACGCTGGCGGGCATTTTCTGGCGCACCACGCTCGCCACATCGACGGCTTTTTCCCCTTTTTTTAGCGGCTGCGCGGGTTGACTACTGCATCCCACCAGCACTAATGCTGCCAGACCGGACAAGGGGTAAAGACGGGAAACCGTCGACATAACATCTCCTTTTGTTAACTAAGAGTATGGGTAACTTCCTGAATTTCCTGACCATCAAGCTCGCGCTCAAAGCTTCGCAGACGCTTATAAATAGACATTAGTTCCACTAACGTTGTCCAGGAGTTAATCAAATACTGGAACGAGCCGCGCACCTGGCCAAATACGTTGGTGATTTGCGTCATCAGGCCGAGCGTAATCGTACCGGCAACAATTGACGGAAACAGCAGGAACAAACCGAAAACGTTATCAACCTGCAGGTAAAGAATACGGGCGATATTGAAGTACATATAGTGAAAATAGAGGCGGAAGTAGTTTTGCCGTACCGCATGGAACAGTTCACGCACCGTCGGTGGCGTCGCACGGTTGCCATCATCTTCGCCATAGACCAATTCTTTACGATAGGCCGCTTCCACGCGCTGGTTTTTAAACTCCAGCCCGGGAAGTTTTATCCCGACCACGGCCAGTAAACCGGTTCCCATCAGCGACCAGACAATCGCGGCAATCACAAGGCCATAAGGCACATGTCCAACAATCGGCAGGTCAGGAACATGGGCAGAGAGCGTAACCAGTACAGGCAGGAAGGCAATCAGCGTCATAATCGCGTTGATAAAGCTGACGCCCATATCTTCCAGCGTAGAAGCAAAACGCATGGTGTCTTCCTGCACACGCTGCGCTGCGCCTTCGATGTGACGCAAATGCTGCCAGTGCGCCATATAGTGTTCGTTCATCGCGGTACGCCAGCGGAACACATAGTGGCTAACGAAGAAGTTGTTCATCACACCAATGACCACGGCTATCAGCGCAATGCCGAGAAAAACGCCCACTTCATGATAGAACTGCTCAATCTTCACCTTGTGTGGTGCGCTGAGCGCAGTTTGAATCAGGTCATAAAATGGCGCATACCAGGCGTTGACGGCGACGCCGACTTCAACCAGAAACCAGGTCACAAAAATAATCAGCGATGTGCCCAGAATAGACCAGTACTGCCAGCGATGTGGGCTGTAGAGAAACCAGAACAGCGCGAACACCCCGACACAAAGAATGTAGTACGCATAAAAAATCAGGTAATCCAACGACCAGAAACGCGCTGCGCTAATAGGTACGTCTCCCGACGCGCCGGTAATATGTGCAACCCAGGCTCCCCCACCTGCTTGCCAGAATACAACGGCGACGAGTGCCCAAATAAATGCCGAAATAAAGAACGGCCCCGGCTTTGGGAAAAAAGACTTAAACATAGTGCTCTCCTGCTAACTTCTTATCGTTATGACGACTGCTGTGCATTTGCCACCGTAGAGTGCGGAGGCCAGACGGCTTACGCCCAAAAACACAAGCTGAAACCGACAATTGTGACCAAAACCGAGGCACTTAGTTCGCACCTCGGTTATGAAGAATTGTTTCTGTGGTTTTCACACTCGACAACGTTCCAGTATGTGCAGATTATCACAGCGTGAGATCACAAAAGCGAACATCCGCAATCCAGGAAACTCCTGTGTTTACTCATCGTTACGTTTTTCCCACTATCATTGGTTGATAAGCGCTTTGCAATACGCCGATGAGTAGTATAAATACGCATACGCACGACATCCTTTTTCACTTTCTCTAACTCATGGACACCACCGTTGAAACGTAGTCTGCTTTTTTCTGCCGCGCTGTGTGCGGCGTCATTGACATCTGTCCAGGCGGCACAGCCTATAACCGATCCGGTCTTCGCCTCTGATATCGTTGATCGTTATGCCGACCATATATTTTACGGCAGTGGTGCTACGGGGATGGCGCTCGTGGTGATTGATGGTAATCAGCGTGTATTTCGCAGTTTTGGTGAAACACGCCCCGGCAATAATGTTCACCCGCAACTGGATTCCGTAATCCGCATTGCCTCAATTACCAAATTAATGACCAGCGAAATGCTGGTGAAATTACTCGATCAGGGCACGGTCAAACTCAACGATCCATTGAGTAAATATGCACCTCCTGGCGCACGCGTACCCACTTATCAAGGAACACCAATTACGCTGGTGAATCTGGCGACGCATACCAGCGCACTGCCGCGCGAACAGCCTGGCGGCGCGGCCAAGCGCCCGGTGTTTGTCTGGCCAACCCGCGAGCAGCGCTGGAGCTATCTCTCAACGGCTACGCTTAAAGCCGCACCAGGATCGCAGGCTTCTTATTCCAACCTGGCGTTTGACCTGCTGGCCGATGCGCTGGGTACCGCGTCCGGTAAGCCTTATCCGCAGCTGTTTGAAGAAAAAATCACCCGCCCGCTGGGGATGAAAGACACCACCTTTACGCCGTCCCCCGATCAGTGTCGACGCCTGATGGTCGCGGAAAAAGGTGCCAGCCCTTGTAACAATACGCTGGCAGCGATGGGCAGCGGCGGCGTCTATTCAACGCCAGGCGATATGATGCGCTGGATGCAGCAGTATCTTTCTTCTGACTTTTATCATCGTAGCCAGCAGGCCGACCGGATGCAGACGCTGATTTACCAGCGTACGCAGTTAACTAAAGTGGTGGGAATGGACGTTCCAGGCAGAGCCGATGCGCTTGGTTTGGGCTGGGTCTACATGGCGCCGAAGAATGGCAGACCGGGGATTATTCAAAAAACCGGTGGCGGCGGTGGCTTCATTACCTATATGGCGATGATCCCACAGCAAAACGTTGGGGCATTTGTCGTAGTGACGCGCTCTCCGCTGACCCGTTTTACCAATATGAGCGACGGTATCAACGAACTGGTTGCAGAATTGAGCGGGTACAAACCACAGGTCATTCCTGCATCCTGATTCAATACTCAAAAGGCAAACGGTTAATGCACACCAGTTTGCCTTTATTCATTTCAATGTAACCGCCTTTACGCAATGCTGCGAGAACCTCAGCGACAACCGAGCGTGAAATTCGTGTGCGTTGGTGAATATAGTTCATAACGCCGATGCGTGAACGAAGGGCTTCATCCCATTTCGTCATAGAGATCAATGTCGCGCGAATCTGATCGTAGGAGTTGTTGCCGATCAACTGCAGATCGCGTAATTCAAGCATGGAGTTTTGCCATGCCAACCAACAAAATGCTTCACGCCAAAGCTGGCACTCTTCAATTATATTAATTGTTTGCGAGGCGGGTAAATGGTATCCCGTACAATCGCTTTCCGTGATTAATCTGTATTGTATATCTGTTTTTATCACACCATCTGAAAGCCCCATAATAAACGGTGCCTGCGCAATACCGACCAGCACATTCTCCCCTCGCCTCAGAGAAATCACACCATTTAAAATGATAAAGGTATCGTCACTGTTTATATCACTGGAATAAATTATTTCTTTATCGTTATCACACTCAAAGTGTTTGCCATATTTTGACAAACATTTATCAAGCTTACCAAATTCCACAAGCGGTTTATTTGCAGACAACATTTGGGCATCCCTTGCAATAAATGCCCGTCAAATCCGTGACGGGCATTTTTCTGAGTTAGTTTATCTTTTCTTTAACAACAAGAGATGTCTTACCAGGTATATTTAACACCAACATTTGCAGACCAGTCTTGATCAACATCGCCACCACCGAGGTAGTTAGCATCGGTGTATGCGCTGAAGTTTTTGGTAAAGCTGAACTGAGTACCCAGTCCAACACGTACCGCAGAACCTTCTACACCGTTGTCGATAGAGTCGCCGTTTACGTCAGAATCGTTGTTAGAGTCGTCGTAAACGTAGGCCAGTTTGAAGTACGGGGTCAGCGCCTGGTCGTCGCTATAAGCGAAGGTATAACCTGCATCGACACCGAGTTCGTAACGCATGCTGTCATAAGACTGGCTATCAACTTTCATGTCGTTGCTCAGCTTATAGTCATCACCAGACTGGAACAGACCGGATACGCTGCCGTATGGCGTTACGTAACCTGCATCACCCAGCTTCAGGTCATAACCCAGTTTCAAGCCAAAGCCCCAGGCGTCAGATGAGGTGCTGCCATCAACATACTCACCGTTGCTCATGTTGGCAGACAGATCGTTGTTGAAGTGAGAGTAGCTTAAGTTACCGTCAACAAAGATGTTGTTGGCAAAGTGAGCAGAAGAGTAGATGTAGGCAGTCTGGCTATCCTGATCCACCTGACCGGTACGGTCGCTCATATCACCTTTCGCGAAGCCTGCTGCAGCACCGACAATCCACTTAGCGTTGTTACCATCAATTTTGGAATCAACACCGACCATGATGCCGTTAACATCCTGATCGTAGTTAATGGTGCCGTTATCTGCATCGAAGCTACCACCGAAGTAGCTTACCCATGCGCCACCGTTATCAACCAGACCATGACGCGCGTTAGTCAGACGAGTACCAACGGTATCTTGTTCCAGGTTCCAGATATTGGTGTTAGCAGACGGAATGCTCAGTGCCATGTTCGCGTAGTCTGTCAGTTCCATCTGCTGCAGAACAACGGTGTTACCCTGCTGCTGTGCCTGATAGGTGTAAGCACCCAGATCAGCTTTGTTAGCTGCAGAGAAGGTCGCAGTGCTGTTCGCGTCGTTAACGTAGACCAGCTCGTTACCTTTGTAATCTGCAACAGAACCTGCGCCAGTCGCGTTGTCGATACGGACTTTATAGTTACCGGTTGCCGCCGCTACATGGTCACCATAGTTATCAACTTCAGACTGATCGCCTGAGGTGTCGGAATCGCCGTTACCGTTGATAGTCAGATGACCATCAGAGTTCATCGCGATCACGCCATAACCGTAGTTAGACTGAGATTTATCGTTAGTGCGATCGTTGTTCAGATCAGCATTCAGCACATAGTCAGTGCTGTTGATGTCGAAAACACCCGCGTTAACATGGTTATAAGCGTCGGTGTAGCTAGTCAGGTTCAGGGTATCAACCTGCAGTGCATTACCGGTACTGTTACCCACATCCAGAACGCCGTTGTTAGTGACGTTAATGGTGTTTGCATATAGCGCAGCATCAAGCACATTCCAGCCTGCCGAAACATCATCGGCGATTGTGACAGTACTGTTGTCGATAGACAGCGTATCAGTTGCAACATGACCATCTTCGTTGATGTTCAGTGCAGAAGCACCGGTCAGAGAGATGGAGTCAGCAACCAGCTCAGAATCACCCACGTTGACGACAGAACCGCTGTTGATGCTCAGGGTATCAATCAGGGAAGTTTTGGTGGTATCCCACTGTGAAGCACCGTTCAGCGTGACGTTGAACAGGCCGCTCTGGTAGACAGCGTTGCCAACTACATGACCATTTTCGTCATAAGAAGTTGTGTCGCTATCAATACCGTAGGTTGAATAAGGCCACAGGCTGTTAGCGGTGATGTCAATCAGCGTAGCGGTGGCTTCAGTACCTACACCGTAAGTAGTGATATCACCAACACCATCACCGTCCAAATCAATGGATCCGGTTTGATGAACTGATTGTGCAGCACCAACCCATTTACTACCATTATTTAAGGTCAAATTCAGACTATCAGTACCATCCCAACCGTTGGTGTCTACATCACTATCAGTGTCACGATAGCTATCCGCTCCATTCGGGAAGAAGTTTTCATCAAAGTTGCTGGAGAAGACGACATCCCCCATCAAAGTTGAGTTGTCAAACGTAGCAGTAGTCTGCATAGCATTATCAGCATTTGGATTCGCAACAACCGCTAATGCAACATCGTCCCATTTGTTTGCAACAGCGGCATCTGCATATCCATCACCATCTGTATCGACAGAAACAAAATTCGCAGTGCCGCTGTAGTCGCTTGCATTGCTGGTGTTACCAAACCAACCGGTGGTGCCTTCGTCAGTCCATGAACCAGAGGTCAGAGTAGAGTCAGTAACAGCGATAGTGTTGTTAAATACTTCACTGCTGTTTACGCCAGTGCTGACGGTATTATCGTCAATATCTGCCCACTCGTAACCCTGAGTCAGGGTAATGCCAGCGACGTGAGAGTTGGCGGAGATAGACAGATCAACTTCTTGATCCAGCGTGATAGCCGTACCCAGGTTATAAACGTCGACAACGTGTGTGTCAGCTGCGTCATTATACGTACCGTTGTAGGTATAATGTTCGTAGTTGTCATCGATAGTTGAATTGATGACGTTCATCGCCAGACGATCGTAGTAATAGTCAGTACCCGTACGGTTAGTACAATCCGTGGTCATACATTCGGATGTCACCATACCGTGAATGGTGCTGTTTTTAATCGTCAGGCTATTGTTATTGCTGTTAGTTGACAGTCCATCATCCAGATAATAAGTAGAAATAACGCCGTTGACAGTGGCGTTATTGATTACCGGATAAATATCACCGTTATAAATACTATCGGTATCGTAATTGTTCCAACCGACATATCCATCATAATAGACGCCATCCGCATAAGATGCGTCATTATAATGAGCAAACGTTGTGTAGGTGGTCCCAGAGATATCAGTTGAAGCATTCGCCTGAGAAGTGATTGCCAAAGTGCAGGCTAATGCTAATTGTGAGACTACAAGTTTCTTTTTCCAAGTGTGCATTTGTCATCCCTCCTCAGGGACGTAATATAGTTGATCCATCAATTATCAATGCAAAGAAAACATTTTATGTTTCGCGGGGAAGATTATGCGGTTTCACAAAGGAAAGGTTCAATTATTCTTTGGTTTAAGTCCGATTACGGACAATAGATATGCAAATTATTCGAAACAGCAAATAAACGTAAAAATCATTTTTATTTTAGACAGTTACATGTAAAACCATTGGCGAAACAATATATTGAAATTATGATTAGCTTAAAAATCAAACGTCAGCAAATAAATACCGTTAAATCTCGCCACTTAATTAAAAATTAAATTAAACTAAATTCACCATAAAACTAATCACTATTTAAAATAGTCATAATTACAAAAATAGAGATAACACATAATACCAAGCATTGGTAACATCAACATAACCTCGGCATAACGCCAACTTTCGTAAACCCCTCGCCCTCAGGTTCGGGTATACTACGGCCTTCGATTCCACAAACATCAGGCATACCATGACAGACCTAATCCAACGCCCTCGTCGCCTGCGCAAATCCCCTGCGCTGCGCGCTATGTTTGAAGAGACAACACTCAGCTTAAATGACCTGGTGTTGCCGATCTTTGTTGAAGAAGAACTCGACGATTACAAAGCTATCGACGCCATGCCCGGCGTGATGCGCATACCAGAGAAACACCTGGCGCGCGAAATCGAACGTATTGCTAATGCAGGCATCCGCTCGGTCATGACCTTCGGGATTTCTCATCACACCGATGAGACCGGCAGCGATGCCTGGAAAGAAGACGGTCTGGTGGCGCGCATGTCGCGTATCTGTAAGCAGACCGTACCGGAAATGATCGTCATGTCCGACACCTGTTTCTGTGAATACACCTCGCACGGTCACTGCGGCGTATTATGCGAACACGGCGTTGATAACGACTTAACCCTTGCTAACCTCGGCAAGCAGGCAGTCGTTGCCGCAGCAGCGGGCGCAGATTTCATCGCCCCTTCAGCCGCAATGGACGGCCAGGTACAGGCGATTCGCCAGGCGCTGGACGCCGCGGGCTTCACCGATACTGCGATCATGTCCTACTCCACCAAGTTTGCCTCTTCTTTCTACGGCCCGTTCCGTGAAGCCGCAGGCACGGCGCTGAAAGGCGATCGTAAAACGTATCAAATGAACCCGATGAATCGCCGTGAAGCGATTCGCGAATCGCTGCTGGATGAAGCCCAGGGCGCAGACTGCCTGATGGTGAAACCGGCTGGCGCGTATCTCGATATTCTGCGTGATATCCGCGAGCGCACCGAGCTGCCGATTGGCGCTTATCAGGTCAGCGGTGAATACGCGATGATCAAATTCGCGGCGATGGCAGGTGCAATAGATGAAGAGAAAGTAGTTATGGAAAGCTTAGGCTCGATCAAACGCGCTGGCGCGGATCTGATCTTCAGCTACTTCGCACTGGATCTGGCTGAGAAAAAAATCCTGCGCTAACCACTTTGTTGCCGAATGGCGACTTCGCCTTATCGGGCCGACAGTTCCAGGCCCGATAAGTAAAATCCCACCAACAATCACCCTGCCCGATAAAAAGGCTGATCCCCGAGGATCGTCGCCCGGTGCATAATACGCCGCTGCGGCAGATAATCCGCATTGGCATAATGTTGCGTGACGCGATTATCCCAAATCGCCACATCGTTGGGCTGCCAGCGCCAGCGCACCTGAAACTCCGGTTTGGTGATATGGGCGAATAAAAAGCTTAGTAACGCCTCGCTCTCTTTTTCCGTCACATCGACAATTCGCGTAGTAAATCCCTCATTCACAAACAGTGCCTGTTTACCGCTTACCGGATGGGTCCGCACCACCGGATGTAGCAATGGCGGATGTTTCACCACCGCATCCAGCCAGCGCTGATGCTCCTCTGGTGTCTTGCGGTATTTATATTCCTGGAACGATTTACGGAAATCATGCTCTGCCCGCAGGCCACTCAGCAAATGACGAAACGGCTCAGACAATGCCTCATAAGCAGCAATTCCGCTGGTCCATAGAGTGTCTCCCCCGGCCGATGGCAGCTCTTTTGCTGCCAGAATCGCCCCGGCAGGCGGCGTGTCGATAAAGGTGACATCGGTGTGCCAGTTGTCGTTATCCGGCGGATTATCGTTATGGGTATCCAGCACGATAATTTCCTCTACCCCTTCGGCATGTGGATAGACAGGGTGAATATGCAGATCGCCGAAACGCAGCGCCAGTGCCCGCTGCTGTTGTGGCGTAATCACCTGCTGCCGCAGAAACACCACCTGGTGGCGCAGTACCGCATGATAAAGCTGTTCAAACTGATTATCGCTCAGCGGGCGCGTCAAATCCGCACCAGTGATTTGTGCGCCAATGTACGGCCCCAGCGGGGTAATGCTCAGACGTTCACTCATTGTACTTCTCCATGCCAGGGCGTCAGGCGACGCTGAAGCGCGCGCAGACCCAGTTCTAAAATAAATGCGATAACGGCAATGACCGCGATCCCTGCCAGCACCACATCCGTTGCCAGAAACTCACCGGCTGACTGCACCATAAATCCTAACCCTCGCGTGGCCGCGATCAGTTCAGCTGCCACCAGCGTCGACCAACCCACGCCAAGCCCGATGCGTAACCCGGTGAGGATCTCCGGTAATGCCCCCGGCAAAATAACAAACCACAGCACCTGCGCACGGCTTGCCCCCAGCGACTGCGCGGCGCGCACTCTCACCTGCTGCGCACTTTTCACCCCCGCCAACGCCGACATCGCCACAGGGGCGAAAATCGCCAGATAGATCAACAGGATCTTGGAGGTTTCACCGATGCCAAACCAAATGACCATCAGCGGTAAATAGGCCAGGGGAGGAACCGGACGATACAGTTCAATGATCGGATCGAGAATGCCGCGCATCGTCGGACTCAGCCCCATCGCGATCCCAACCGGAACGCCCAGCAGCACTGCCGCCAGCAGCGCGATAACAATACGCGTCAGACTCGCCGCCAGATGCTGCCACAGCGTGGCATCCATAAACCCTTGCGGCCCGGCAATGACGATCAGCTTTTGTAAAACCTGTCCCGGCGGCGGTAAAAACAGCGGACTGATTAACTGCAGCGCCGCCACCGTCCACCACACCGCCAGAATGACGGCCAACGTACCAAGGCTTAAGGTAATCTGCCGCGAGAACGGCCAGCGCCAGTTCAGCACCCGCTGGCGACGGGGTTTATCATTAATCACCACGCTCATGAGAATGCCTCCCGTTGTTCAAAGACCCGACCTAACACGTACTCGCGCATGGCGATAAACTGCGGATCGGACTTAATGCTGCGGCTCGACTCTCCGGCCACAAAGCGACGGGCGAAATTGAGCGGCAGACGTTCCAGTACCCGGCCTGGTCCTGGGGACAGCAATACCAGTTCTGTCGCCATAAACACCGCTTCTTCAATATCGTGGGTAATCAGCAGCACCTGTTTGCCAGTCTCATGCCACAGCTTCAGCAGCAGGGTTTGCATCTGCTCGCGGGTAAAGGCGTCGAGCGCACCAAAGGGTTCATCCAGCAGCAACAACTGCGGGTTGGCCGCCAGCGCCCGGGCAATGCCGACGCGCTGACGTTGTCCACCGGAAAGTTGCCAGATAAAGCGTTTTCCCGCGCCCTCCAGCCCGACTTTCTGCAACATCTCCAGAGCAATACGCTGACGCTGCGGCTTGTCCACGCCCGCCAGCTGCAGACCAAAAGCCACGTTGTCCTGGACGTTACGCCAGGGCAGCAGACCTTCGTTCTGGAACACGACCCCGCGATCTGCCCCCGGACCATCAACCCTGTTACCCGCCAGCGTGATGCTGCCATGCTGATACGGCACAAACCCAGCAATCAGATTTAACAACGTGGTTTTCCCACAACCGGAAGGCCCGAGTACCACCAGCAGTTCACCGCTATCGAGCGTCAGGTTGATATCCTCCAGCGCCGGTTTTCCACCGTAGCTGGCGGCAAGATGAGAGATTTGCAGCATCATCGCCTCCTTATTTATTGCACGAAGCGATCGGTCACGTACTGGCTGTAATCTGTCGCGACAGCGGGGACTTTGCCCTGCTCTTTAAGGAACTGCGCGGTGTCGATAATCGCTTTGTTCACCGGGCCGGTTAGCTCAGCGGTTTGCTGTTGCGGTGTCAGGTAAGTGTTACCTTTCACCAGCCCCGGAACATCCGCCTCCGGTACACCGCTCAAACGCGACAGTTTGCTGATATTCTCCGGCTGCTTCAGCCATTCATCAGGATTAGCGATATAAGGCTGCTGGGCATCGATAGCGCTTTTGGCAAAGGCTTTCACCACCTCAGGATGCTTCTCGGCAAAATCTTTGCGCACCACCCACACGTCCAGCGTCGGTGCCCCCCACTCGCCAACCTGCGAGGAGTCGGTTAACACCTTTCCGTCTTTTTCCAACGCGTTGACCGCAGGTGCCCAGACATATGCACCATCAATATCTCCGCGCTGCCATGCGGCAATAATCGCTGGTGGTTGCAGGTTCACAATCTCCACCTGGCCGGGTTTAATCCCCCAATGTTTCAACGCCGCCAGCAGGCTGTAATGGGTGGTGGATATAAACGGCACGGCAATGCGTTTGCCAATCAAATCTTCCGGTTTACTGATGTTTTTCTTCACCACCAGGGCCTCAGAATTGCCGAGCTTTGATGCCAGCAGGAAAACCTGAATAGGCACCTGCTGACTGGCAGCGACCGCCAGCGGGCTGGAGCCAAGATTACCGATCTGCACGTCGCCGGACGCCAGCGCACGAACGATGCTCGCCCCGCTGTCGAATTTGCGCCAGTCAACGGTCGCCCCGCTCTCTTTGGCAAACGTGTTGTCCGCCTGCGCCACTTTGGCAGGTTCGGCGGAGGTCTGATAAGCAACGGTGACGTTCACCGCCTGCGCCTGAAATGCGATGAATGCCAGTGCGGCAAGAAGTGCGTTACGCGATGAAATAGCCATGATTGTCTGCTCCCCTGTCTTGTTATGGAGGCAGTATTTCGTTGCGGCACATTTTGATAAAGGAATTAAAAATTCTGGCTAAGAACAAAGCGTTTTTAGAAAAAAAGCGGCAATAGTTAGCTATTTCGCTCATTACAGAACGTAGGCCGAATAAGGCGCTTGCGCCGCCATCCGCAATCAATGCCTGATGCGCTGCGCTTATCAGGCCTACACTCGCTGTAAATTATTGCGATTTTGTTACATTCGTTACATATCCGCGCCACGATGATTGCCAGCGCGGCGCTGGCAGGCATCATAGAGGCCATTGTCAGCAAGAGAGCAATATCATGATTCATGTTGTGCTGGTGGATGACCATGTGGTGGTGCGTTCCGGCTTTGCGCAATTACTCAGTCTCGAAGACGATCTGAACGTTACCGGTCAGTACAGCAGCGCGGCGGAGGCCTGGCCTGCACTTCTGCATGATGATGTCAGCGTCGCGGTAATGGATATCGCCATGCCGGATGAAAATGGCCTGAGCCTGTTAAAACGACTGCGGGCGCAGAAGCCCGGTTTTCGCGCCATTATTCTCAGCATTTATGACTCGCCCGCGTTTGTGCAAAGCGCGCTGGACGCAGGCGCCAGCGGTTACCTGACCAAACGCTGCGGCCCGGAAGAACTGGTGCAGGCTGTACGCTCAGTAGGCATGGGCGGCCATTACCTGTGCGCCGATGCGCTGCGTGCACTACGCGGCGGCGAGCAGCCCGCGCAGGTTCTGGAAGTTCTGACCCCGCGCGAGCGTGAAGTGTTTGATCTGTTGGTTAAAGGTGACAGCGTAAAAGAGATCGCCTTCAAGCTCGACCTCAGCCACAAGACGGTGCACGTTCATCGGGCGAACGTGCTGGGCAAACTGCAATGCCACAGCACCATCGATCTGGTGCATTTTGCCCTCGACCACCAACTATTGACGGGGCATTAATGTCGCGTAGCCTTCGGCATTGGGTTATTTCTCTGTTTATTCTGCTGGCCTGGGGATCGGGCTGGCTGATGCTGTGGACGCTGGGGTTTTACCTGACCCACAACGGCCAGCAGGCGGCGCTATTTCTGCCGCACGGCGTCTATCTCGCGCTGTTAATTCTGCTTTCTCGCCGTTACTGGCCCGCGCTGATACTGCCGCCGGTGTTGATGTTGTTCTGGCTGCACAGCGAGCAATTACTGAATGGCTATATCCTGCTGGCTGCGCCGTTAATTAGCCTGATTCCGGCGAGCATCGGCCAGTCATACTGGCACCGCTTTCCCCTTTACTGGCAACGCTTAACGCTGCTGCTGGCCGCCGTAACGCTCACCTCATTGCTCAATACCGCCCTGCTTTCACCGTTTATCCAGAGCCCGGCAACGCTGATTGGCCTGGCGTCGTTTACCGGCGGCGTGTTGCTGACGCCGTTTGTTTATCTGATCTATGAATTTCTGCGCCAGCAGCACCGCTATCATTTGCTCGGGCTGGATACCACCAATCCCCCGCTGCGCACCTCGCTTATCATCTGGTGTAGCCTGTTTTTTATTATTGGCATCGGTACTCAGATGGTGCTGTCGCCGGAGATCGAGCGCCTGTTGCTAATCGTGGTGTTTTTACCAAACGTGGTGATGGCGTGGAAATTTGGCTGGCAGGGCGGCGTGTTGTCAGGATTGCTCGGCAGTATGATGATCACTATCGCCCGGCAAATCGGCGTCGGGTTCAGTAACTTACTGGAGCTGGAGATTTTCCTCGCCACCCAGGCTCTGCTGGGTATAGGGCTGGGGATCGCCATCAGCCGCCAGCAGCATCTGGCGCAAAACCTGCACCATTATCGCCAGCGTCTGGAAACCGAGCTGGCGGCGCGTCGCGCGCTGACCGAACAGTTGATCCGCACCGAAGAAAACACGCGCAAAAGCCTGGCGCGGGAACTGCACGACGAAATTGGTCAGAACATCACCGCCATTCAAATTCAGTCGCAACTGGTCAAACGCGCACCGGGTCGTGAGCAAACACTTGAGGCTGCGAATCAAATCAACGACCTGGCCCGGCGTATTCATCACTCCACCCGTCAGCTGCTGCGCCAGCTGCGCCCCCCCGCGCTCGATGAACTGTCTTTTAAAGATGCACTACATCATCTGGTGAATGAATTTGCTTTTGCTGAACGGGGTATTCGCTGCCGCTTTGATTATCAGCTAGAAAATACGCCAGAAAACGAAACGGTGCGCTTCACGCTGTATCGCCTGTTGCAGGAGTTACTCAATAACGTCTGCAAACATGCCGATGCCAGCGATGTGTCGATTACGCTGCGCCAGCGGGAACATTGCTTGTTTCTGGACGTCGCTGACAACGGCGTTGGTATTCTGCCAGAAAAAATTCCCGGTTTCGGTATCCAGGGGATGCGTGAGCGGGTGAGCGCCCTTGGCGGTGAACTGACGCTCGAATCAAACAACGGCACGCGAGTAATTGTTAACCTGCCCACAAATTTGCAACAAACCAGCCGCTAACCAGGAAAAAGTCTTAGTCACTGCGGACTTTCTCTCATCCCCTTTTGCTTTCACTTTCCTATAGTCAGCACAAACGGAGACTGCCATGCATACACGCTCAGCCAGCGAAACAGACCAACAATACCGGGCGCTACGCCCCCGGCTGCTGATGTGTATGGTAATTGGTTACGCCGCGTTTTATCTGACGCGCAAAAGCGTTAACTATGTCCTCCCGGCGCTGCAAACGGATCTGGGTCTGGATAAAGGCGATATCGGCCTGCTTGGGTCACTGTTTTATCTGACCTATGGTCTGTCGAAATTCACCGCCGGGCTGTGGCTCGACAGCCACGGACAACGCGCGTTTATGGGTATTGGTCTGTTTGCTACCGGCGTTTTAAACGTGCTGTTCGCCTTTGGTGAATCGCTGACGCTGCTGCTGGTGGTCTGGACGCTGAACGGATTTTTTCAGGGCTGGGGCTGGCCGCCCTGTGCCCGACTACTAACCCATTGGTACTCGCGCAACGAACGTGGCTTCTGGTGGGGCTGCTGGAATATGTCGATCAACATCGGTGGCGCCATTATCCCGCTAATTAGCGCTTTTGCCGCCCACTGGTGGGGCTGGCAGGCGGCCATGCTGGCACCGGGGATAATCAGTATGGCACTGGGAATCTGGCTCACCCTGCAATTGAAAGGCACGCCCCAGGAAGAAGGGTTACCCACGGTTGGGGAATGGCGGCATGACCCGCTGGAGCTACGTCAGGAGCAGCAAAGCCCGCCGATGGGGCTGTGGCAAATGTTGCGCACTACTATGCTGAAAAACCCGATGATCTGGCTGCTCGGCGTGTCGTACGTATTGGTCTATTTGATCCGCATTGCGCTCAACGACTGGGGCAACATCTGGCTGACGGAAAGCCACGGCGTAAATCTGCTCAGCGCCAATGCCACGGTGATGCTGTTTGAAGTTGGCGGCTTGCTGGGGGCGCTGTTTGCCGGATGGGGATCGGATCTGCTGTTCAGCGGTCAGCGTGCGCCGATGATTTTGCTGTTCACGCTGGGGCTGATGGTTTCCGTCGCCGCACTGTGGCTGGCACCAGTGCACCACTACGCGTTACTGGCAGTGTGCTTCTTTACCGTGGGCTTTTTTGTGTTTGGCCCACAGATGCTAATTGGCCTCGCAGCCGTTGAATGCGGACACAAAGCGGCGGCAGGTTCAATTACCGGTTTTCTCGGGCTTTTCGCCTATCTGGGGGCCGCGCTGGCGGGTTGGCCGCTGTCGTTGGTCATAGAACATTACGGCTGGTCGGGAATGTTCAGTTTGCTCTCGGTTGCCGCTGTATTTATGGGTTTATTGCTGATGCCGTTGCTCATTGCGGGCATTACCCCTTCTCTCAGTCAAAGGATAAAACAATGAAACTGACGCTTACCTCTACCCTGATTGCTTCCGCTCTGACGCTGGCGGCCTTCAGCAACGCAGCCCAGGCGCAGGGCCGTCTGGTGGTGTATTGCAGCGCCACCAACGAGATGTGCGAAACCGAAACCAAAGCCTTCGGTGAAAAATATGATGTGAAAACCTCATTCATTCGCAACGGCTCGGGCAGTACGCTGGCGAAAGTGGATGCAGAGAAGAAAAACCCGCAGGCGGATGTGTGGTACGGCGGTACGCTGGATCCGCAATCCCAGGCCGGTGAAATGGGTCTGCTGCAGCCGTATAAATCACCAAACCTCGAACAGATCATGGAGAAATTCCGCGATCCCGCGAAGGTCAAAGGTAACCTCTCTTCGGCGGTTTACGTCGGTATTCTGGGCTTTGGCGTCAACACCCAGCGCCTGAAAGAGAAAAACCTGCCGGTGCCAAAATGCTGGAAGGATCTGACCAAACCGGAATACAAAGGCGAAATCCAGATTGCTGACCCGCAAAGCTCCGGTACCGCCTACACCGCGCTGGCGACCTTTGCTCAACTGTGGGGTGAAGATCAGGCCTTTGATTACCTGAAACAGCTCAACGCCAACGTCTCTCAATACACCAAATCCGGCATTGCCCCGGCGCGTAACGCCGCCCGCGGCGAAACGGCTATCGGCATTGGCTTCCTGCACGACTATTCGCTGGAAAAAGAACAGGGCGCACCGCTGGAGCTGATTTCTCCATGCGAAGGCACCGGTTATGAAATCGGCGGCGTCAGCATCCTGAAAGGTGCGCGCAACATCGACAACGCCAAACTGTTCGTTGACTGGGTGCTGTCGAAAGACGCGCAAGAGCTGGCGTGGAAGAAAGGCAAATCCTATCAGATCCTGACCAACACCACTGCCGAGACCTCTCCTAACTCGCTGAAGCTCGACGACCTGAAGCTTATCAATTACGACATGGATAAGTACGGCTCGACTGACGTACGTAAGGCGTTGATCAATAAGTGGGTTAGCGAAGTTAAGATGGGTAAATAAGCCCACGTTGCGTTCATTTGCCGGGTGCGGTCTAAACGCCTTACCCGGCCTACATTACCGGAAACGCTATGTCACACACACTTGCACTCCATCCCGTGAAAAAACGGGATGCGATATTTCTTTGGGTTTTGCTCGGCTGGCTGGCGTTTGCCCTGCTGCCTAGCTGGAGCCTGGACTACGGTCTGCTGGAGTCTACGCGGGAAGAAATACTCGCCGCCTACGGCTGGTCGCAGTTCAATATCAGTTGGCTGTGGTATCTGCTGCCAAGCCTGCTGCTGGTGCGCCCATTCCATGAAGCCAGGCGCGAACAGCGCAGCCGCCATTGTCTTGACGCGGGTTGGGCATTTTTCTGTATGGCCTTTATTGTCGCCAGCGCCACCCTTGAGGGTCGCGGCTTAGGCTATGCCACCATCGTGCTGTTTGTGGCGCTTGGCGCAATCATGACCCTGGCGCTCACCCGCCTCGAATGGCTGGGCGGTGACCGTTTCGTCATCGGCTCGCTTACCGCGATTGTCGCGCTGATCGGTATTTTTATCGTCTGGCCAAGCATCGCCATTTTCATTCCGATGTTCACCAACGACGCCGGGGAATTTGCCCCGCTGGCGTTTATGAATGTGCTGTCGCAGGCACATATCATTCAGGTGATCCTCAACTCGATTATGCTGTCGATTGCCGTCGGCGTCGGCTGTACCTTCTTTGGTCTGGTACTGGCTATCTACACCACCCGTATCGCCAGACGTAGCGCCATAATCGGACGTATCTTCTCGATTTTGCCGATCGTCACTCCGCCGTTTGTCGTCGGTTTAGGCGTCACGCTGATGATGGGACGCTCCGGTTACATCACCGAGTTTATGGTCGACTGGTTTGGTTTAACCAACACCAACTGGCTGTATGGCTTTACCGGCATCTGGCTGGCGCAGGTTCTGGCCTTTACGCCGATGGCGTTTATGATCCTCGACGGAGCAATCAAAACCATTCATCCGTCGCTGGAAGAAGCGTCATACACCCTGCGTGCCAGCCGCTGGCAGACCTTTAACGGCGTGTTTGTCCCGCTGCTAAAACCCGCACTGGCTAACGCCTTTTTGATTGTGGTCGTGCAGTCGCTGGCCGACTTTAGTAACCCGCTGGTGCTCGGCGGTAACTTCGACGTGCTGGCAACGCAAATCTACTTCTACATCACCGGTTCGCAGCTTGACTACCAGGCCGCCAGTACGCTGGGTGCCTTCCTGCTGCTGTTTTCGCTGCTGGTGTTCTGCGTGCAGTATATGTGGATTGGTAAACGCTCATACGTCACCGTTTCCGGCAAATCCTACCGGGGCGACGTACAGCCGCTGCCGGTAACGCTGGTATGGAGTGTGGTCGCGCTGCTGGCAGTGTGGATTGCCTTTAACGCCCTGCTCTACGGCAGCATTTTCTACGGTAGCTTCACCGTCAACTGGGGCGTGGATTACACCCTGACGCTGGCGAACTTTACCAAACTGTTCGGTCAGGGGATGAGCGACGGCGCGTGGCCTTCACTGCTCGACACCCTGCTCTATGCCGGGATTGCCGCGCCAATTACCGCGATCTTCGGCCTGCTGATCGCATGGATCGTGGTGCGCCAGCAGTTTAAAGGCAAGAAGACCATCGAGTTCACCACCATGCTGTGCTTTGCCGTTCCGGGCACCGTCGCGGGCGTGTCGTATATTCTGGCCTTTAACAGCGCCCCGGTGTACCTCACTGGTACGGCGGCGATTGTCATTATCTCAATGGTGATGCGTAACGTCCCGGTCGGCATTCGCGCGGGCATCGCGGGCTTGGGCCAAATCGATAAATCGCTCGATGAAGCCTCACTCAGCCTGCGCGCCGGTTCTCTGCGTACTATTACGCACATCCTGCTGCCGCTGCTGCGCCCGGCGATCCTCTCGGCGCTGATTTACAGCTTTGTGCGCGCCATTACCACCGTTAGCGCCATCGTGTTCCTCGTCACGCCGGATACCCGCGTAGCGACGGCCTACATCCTGAACCGCGTGGAAGATGGCGAATACGGTGTAGCGATTGCCTACGGTTCCATTCTGATCGTGGTGATGCTGGCGATTATTTTCATCTTTGACTGGCTGATCGGTGAATCACGTACCTCCCGTTCAAAAGCCAAAAACCAGGCGTAATGGAGCGCACTATGACTCAGAAAAATTTCGTTGAACTGCGCAACGTCACTAAACGATTTGGCAGTAATACGGTAATCGACAATATCAACCTCACCATCCCGCAGGGGCAAATGGTGACGCTGCTCGGCCCGTCCGGCTGCGGCAAAACCACTATTTTGCGCCTGGTTGCCGGGCTGGAAAAACCGAGCGAAGGGCAAATTTTCATTGATGGCGAAGACGTCACCCATCGCTCTATTCAGCAGCGCGATATCTGTATGGTGTTTCAGTCCTATGCCCTGTTCCCGCATATGTCGCTGGGAGAGAATGTCGGTTATGGCCTGAAAATGCTCGGTGTACCGCGCGCAGAGCTGAAAGCCCGCGTCAAAGAGGCGCTGGCGATGGTGGATCTGGAAGGATTCGAAGACCGCTTTGTCGATCAGATCTCCGGCGGTCAGCAGCAGCGCGTGGCGCTGGCCCGCGCGCTAATCCTCAAGCCGAAAGTGCTGCTGTTTGATGAGCCGTTGAGTAACCTCGACGCCAACCTGCGTCGCAGCATGCGCGACAAGATCCGCGAGTTGCAAAAGCAGTTTGATATCACCTCGCTGTACGTCACCCACGATCAGAGCGAAGCCTTTGCGGTTTCTGATACTGTGCTGGTGATGAACAAGGGACACATCATGCAGATCGGCTCACCGCAGGATCTTTACCGCCAGCCCGCCTCCCGCTTTATGGCGAGCTTTATGGGCGATGCCAACCTGTTCCCGGCAACCTTCAGCGACGGATACGTTGATATCTACGGCTATCATCTGCCGCGCCCGCTGCACTTTGGTACACAGGGCGAAGGGATGGTCGGTGTGCGCCCGGAAGCGATCACGCTCAGCGATCGCGGCGAAGAGAGCCAGCGCTGCGTGATCCGCCATGTCGCCTATATGGGGCCGCAGTATGAAGTGACGGTGGAATGGCACGGGCAGGAGATTTTATTGCAGGTCAACGCTACGCGCCTGCAACCGGACGTCGGCGAACAGTATTATCTCGAAATCCATCCGTACGGCATGTTTGTTCTGGCGGATGCGGCATAACGTTTTGTGGTTTTGTAGGCCGGATAAGGCGCTTGTGCCGCCATCCGGCAATGCCTGATGCGCTGCGCTTATCAGGCCTACAGTGAACGATGTAGGCCCGATAAGCTCTCAGTTGCGCGCTTTTAGCGCGGCGATATCCGCAGGCGTGGTGCGACAGCACCCGCCAATTAATCGTGCGCCAGCGGCCTGCCACTGCGGCAGATAATCCGCCAGCTGCGCACAATGCTCACCGTGATGATGCCAGGTTTTGCTCACCGCATCGTACTGCTCGCCCGAGTTCGGATACACCACCAGCGGCAGCGCCGTTAAACCGTGTAAATGCTGCAACGCAGCGGTGGTGTTTTCCAGCGCAATGCAGTTAATGCCTAGCGCCACCACCTGCGGATAACCCGCCAGCAACGCAACCACGTCACGCAGCGGCGTACCGTCGCTCAGGTGCTCGCTGTCGCGCAGGGTAAATGAGAACCATGCCCGCGCACGCGGATATGCGGTCAACAGCTCAGCCAACGCCTCAATCTCGGCGAAATTCGGCAGGGTTTCGCAGGCCAGCAGATCGGCCCCGGCATCCAACAAGGCTTCCACGCGCGGGCGATGAAACGCCTGAAATGCCTCAACGCTACAATGATAATCGCCACGGTATTCAGAGCCATCCGCCAGATACGCGCCGTAAGGCCCGACGGATCCCGCCACCAGCAGCGTTCCCGCCTGCGGGTTCTCTGCCAGATACGCTTCACGGGCTTTACGCGCCAGCTCCACGCTTTTGCCAATCAGCGCTTTCGACTGCGATTCATCCAGACCTCGCGCGGCGAAGCCCGCCGGCGTCGCCTGATAGCTGGCAGTGATCGCGCATTGCGCCCCCGCCCGGTAGTAATGAAGATGCACTTCGCGGATAAGCTCCGGGTTTTCTACCAGCACTTTGGCTGACCACAGGCTATCGGCTAAGTTACACCCTCGCGCTTCCAGCTCCGTCGCCATCGCGCCATCCAGCAGCAGGATATCCTGTTTATCAAGGAGAGCGCGTAACGGATTATTCTGCGACATGTTCTGGCTCCTGTTTTGCGTTTCGGGGTTGAGTAAGGAAATAAGCACCATAGCACAACGCAACAAACGGTAACCCGCACCACAACGCAATTCTCTGCGCTGGATCGAATGCCAGCCCTACACAGGCCACCAGGCACAGCACAAAACCTAATACCGGCACCAGCGGATACCACGGCGCGCGATAATGTAATTCACTCAATGCCTTACCTTGTTGCAGATGACGGCGACGAAAAACAAAATGCGAGGCGCAGATACTCAGCCATACCGCCACCACCGCAAACCCGGAGATTGCCGACAGCGCAACAAATACCGTGTCTGGGGCCACCACGCTGGAAAACAGCGCCAGCACACCACCGAGCATACTGACCGACAGCGCCGTCAGTGGCACGCCGTTTTTCGTTACTCGCGCAAAACAGGCCGGTAGCGTACGTTCATTCGACAACGACCACAGCATGCGCCCGGAGGCATATAACCCGGAGTTCGCTGCAGAAAGAATAGCCGTCAGGATCACGAAGTTAAAAATATCAGCGGCGTACGGGATCCCTACTTTCTCAAACACCAGCACAAACGGGCTTTTCTCCACGCCCGCCTGCTGCATCGGGATCAGCGCCGCCAATACAAACACGGTGCCGATAAAGAAAATAATCAGTCGCGCGATGGTAGTACGAATCGCTACCGGGATAACTTTGCGCGGGTTTTCCGTTTCACCGGCGGCAATGCCGATAAGCTCGGTACCCGAAAAAGCAAAGTTCACTGCAACCATAGTCATCAGAATCGGTAAGCCACCGTGCGGGAACCAGCCTTCCGCCGTGATATTACTCAGCCCCGGCGCGGGCGAGCCATCCTGCATCGGAATAAAGCCGAAAATCGCCGCCCCACCGAGGATGATAAAGGCGATGATAGTGACCACCTTGACCAGGGAGAACCAGAACTCCCCTTCGGCAAAAAAGCGCGTGGAGATAACATTCAGACCAAAAATAATCGCGCAGAACACCACGCACCAGACCCATACCGGCACCTGTGGAAACCAGTACTGCATACAGAATCCGGCGGCGGTAAAGCTCGAACCCAGCGCCACAGTCCAGGTCAGCCAGTAGAGCCAGGCCACGGTATACCCGGTAGCCGGACCAAGATAGCGCGCGGCATAAACGTGAAACGCCCCGGTCTCCGGCATCGCGACCGACAGCTCGCCCAGACACTGCATAACCAGCCAGACCACCAGCGCGCCAATCAGATAGGCCAGCAGCGTTCCCGCCGCTCCAGTGGTGGAGATGATGTACCCGGTATTGAAGAATAATCCTGTGCCAATCACGCCGCCCAAGGAAAGCATAATCAGGTGACGCGTTTTCATTGTGCGCTTCAGTGGCGCATTTTGTTGTGTTGTTTGCATATAACCTTCTAAACGTATGGACATCTAAACATCCAAAGAAGGTTTGTTATACCGCGTTTGTTAACAGAATGCAAAGTCAACCCTGCACCAGACGCAGATGCCCGCGCCGGGCGCTTAATAGCGGGTGGGGATTAATAATCAGATACAAAAAGGGCCGCCAGCTCATAACGCCTCCGTTGCCATGTTTTATCTAAACTTTGGCAACACAGTTGACTGACGGCGTTAACCCGGAAGTGGGAATCAAATCTCCCCACTCCCACAACCGGATGAGTGCTTAAGCACCGCTGGCAGGGATCGGCATCTGTGATTTGCGGCTCATCAGAATAAATACCGCCAGGCCTGCCAGCAAAATGCCCGGCGCAGAAGCCGCCATCACCCCTACCGTTCCGGTACCGAGCGCTAACATTTTCCCTGCCAGCAGCGGGCCGCTCATCGCCCCCAGACGCCCGACTGCGACGGCGGTGCCCACACCTGTGGCGCGGATCTGCGTGCTGTAAAACAGCGGCGCCAGCGCATACAACACGCTTTGCCCGCCGGTGGCGAACATCCCCGCCACAAATCCCGCCATTAGCATGCCGCTCAATGACGACACCGTACCCAGCGCCAGCAGTGAAGCCAACATCCCGGTGTAGATCAGCAGCGACATCACCACCGGGCGCAGTTTATCCATTAACGCCCCGAGAATTAACGTGCCGCTGGCCGCGCCAATTTGCAGAGCAAACATTACGCCTGCCGCCTGCGATGGTCGAAAGCCCTGCTCCACCAGCAGCATCGGCAGCCAGTTGATCAGCATATACACCACCAGCAGGGTGAAGAAATAGCACAACCACAGCAGCAGCGTGGCACTCGCCGTCGCTGGCGCAAACAGGGCACGCAGCGGTGCGGCGGCCACTTGCGTTTGTTGGGTATAAACCTGTGATTCCGGCAGCCAGCGCATCAACAGCGGCACCAGCAGCAGCGGGATCACCCCGCCTACCCAGAACACCGTTTGCCAGGCGGAGGCCAGGCCGCTAAACCCGAGCGCTGCCGCCAGCGCCGCGCCAATCGGCACACCGCAGTACATCAGGCTCACCGCCGTACCGCGAAAACGCGGGCCCGCCGCCTCGGAAGTCAGCGCGATCAGATTCGGCAACGCCGCGCCCAGCCCGACGCCGGTCATCAGACGGGCAAACACCAGCGATGAGAAATCCCAGGAAATCGCCGTCGCCAGCGAGAACAGGCCGAACAGCGCCACAGAGGCAATGAGAATACGCTTGCGGCCATAGCGGTCGGCCAGCATGCCGCCCACCAGCGCGCCGGGCAGCAGCCCGAGAATGCCCGCACTGAAGATCCAGCCCATCTGCATTTTATCCAGCGCAAACGCGTGGGCGATACCGACGGCAGCGATACCGGCGGCCTGTAAATCCAGCCCTTCCATCAGGGCAACTAAAAAGCAAAACCCAACGGTCAACGTCAGGCGGTAAGATGCGGGGGTACGGGTCGTCATAAGATGTCCCTCTGAGGTCACGATGCAGGTGAATCGCGGCTGATACGTTGCCAGCCGCGTAATCATTTTTATTTGCGGTTGCGCAGGTCCAGCGCTACGTCGACGATCATATCTTCCTGGCCGCCCACCATCCGACGTTTGCCCAGTTCCACCAGAATATCTACCGCGCTCAGGTCATAGCGTGCTGCCGCCACTTCGCAATGACGCAGGAAGCTGGAGTACACCCCGGCATAGCCCAGCGCCAGCGTTTCACGATCCACCCGCACCGGGCGGTCTTGTAGTGGGCGCACTAAATCGTCGGCGGCGTCCATCAGTGCGTAGAGATCGGTGCCGTGCTGCCAACCAAGCTTATCCGCAGCGGCGATAAATACCTCCAATGGCGCGTTGCCCGCGCCTGCGCCCATCCCGGCCAGGCTGGCGTCGATACGGTCACCCCCCTCTTCTACCGCGGCAATGGAGTTCGCCACCCCAAGACTCAGGTTGTGATGCGCATGCATTCCGGTTTCTGTTTCCGGCTTCAGCACCGCTTTCAGTGCGCGGAAGCGGGCGCGAATATCGCTCATGTTCATTGCGCCGCCGGAATCGACCACATAAATACAGGTCGCGCCGTAGTTTTCCATCAGCTTCGCCTGCTGCGCCAGGTTCTCCGGTGTGGTCATATGGCTCATCATCAGAAAACCGACGGTATCCATGCCAAGCTCACGCGCATACTGAATATGCTGGGCCGACACATCCGCTTCAGTGCAGTGGGTCGCCACGCGCACTACCCGTGCGCCGGCCTGATATGCATTTTTCAGGTCATGAATAGTGCCGATACCCGGCAGCAACAGCGTGGCAATTTTGGCATGCTTCACCACGTCCGCCGCCGCTTCAATCCACTCCAGGTCGCTGTGCGCACCAAAGCCGTAGTTAAAGCTGGAACCTTGTAAACCGTCGCCGTGGGCCACTTCAATAGAATCAACCCGTGCGTCGTCCAGCGCTTTGGCTATCTGGCGCACATTCTCCAGCGAATATTGATGACGAATAGCGTGCATACCGTCGCGCAGGGTCACGTCAGAGATATAGAGTTTTTTACCGTTCATGCTGCTTCTCCTGCCTGACGAGCGAGGGACTGCGCCATCTTCTCAGCGGTCGCCAGCGCGCTGGAGGTCATAATGTCGAGGTTGCCCGCGTAGGCTGGTAAATAGTGCGCCGCGCCTTCCACTTCCAGATACACCGCGGTTTTCAGCCCAGAGAACTGGCCGATACCCGGCAGATTCACCGGTTTATCCTCCGGGATGACTTCAAACTGGACACGCTGTTTCAGGCGATAGCCCGGCACGTAGGCCTGCACCGCCGCCGCCATCTCATTAATCGACGCTTCAACTTCAACCTCAGAGGCCGCTTCGCTCAGCACATACACCGTGTCACGCATCATCAGCGGCGGCTCGGCCGGGTTAAGGACAATAATGGCTTTGCCTTTTGCCGCGCCGCCGACCACTTCAATCGCCTTCGAGGTAGTTTCGGTAAACTCGTCGATATTGGCGCGGGTACCCGGCCCCGCCGATTTACTGGCGATCGAGGCGATAATCTCGGCGTAATGGACTTTTGCCACGCGAGAAACTGCCGCCACCATTGGGATGGTCGCCTGTCCGCCGCAGGTCACCATATTGACGTTCTGCTGATCAACGTTGGCTGCCAGATTCACCACCGGCACGCAGTAAGGACCGATTGCCGCGGGCGTCAGGTCGATCAGGCGGATGCCAGGTTTAACGGCACGTAGCGCGGCGTCGTTCTTCACATGCGCACCTGCGCTGGTGGCGTCAAACACAATGTCGATATCAGCGAATTCCGGTATGTCGATAAGCCCTTTCACCCCTTCATGGGTGGTGGCAACGCCCATGCGTCGGGCACGCGCCAGGCCATCAGATTCTGAATCGATACCGACCATCACCGCCATTTCCAGATGCACGCCGTGACGCAGAATTTTTATCATCAAATCGGTACCGATGTTGCCGGAGCCGATAATGGCGACTTTACGCTTACTCATGACTGACTTCCTTTTGTAACCGCCGCTGAAAAGGTGGCGGCGACTGAACCAATACCGTCGATATGGGCTTCAAAACAATCGCCCGCATTCACCGCCACCATCGGGCCTAACGCTCCGGTGAGAATAATGTCTCCGGCACGCAGCGGCTCGCCGAGGCTGGCCATTTTGCGCGCCAGCCAGACGGCGGCGTTGATCGGATGTCCCAGGCATTCGCTGCCGCGTCCGCTGGAGACCTCTTCGTTGTTGCGCGTCATTTTCATCGCGCAGTTTTTCAGATCTAATCCTGCCGGACGCTGTGCCGGACCGCCGACCACATACACGCCACAGGAGGCGTTATCCGCCACGGTATCAACAAATTTGATCGACCAGTCGCGGATACGGCTGCCGACCACTTCCAGCGCGGGAAGTACCCACTCGATGGCGTTGTAAAGCTCGTCAAAAGTGGTGTCGGTATTGGGCAGATCGCGGTTCAGCACCAGCGCAATTTCGGCTTCAATACGCGGTTGCAGCACACGGGAAAATGGGATGGTTTCGTTATCGCCAGAACACATATCAGCAAACAGCGTACCGAAGTCCGGTTGATCGACACCCAGCTGTTGCTGCACTTTCGGGTGCGTCAGCCCCACTTTGCGCCCGACCACGCGACGCCCGCGCTCCACGTCGTACTGCACGTTGATGCGCTGAATGGCGTAGGCTGCTTCGGCGTTATCCACACCAATCAATTCACGCAGTGGGGCGATGGCTTCCCCTTTTTCTTCAGCCTGACGTAAATCGGCGGCTAGCTGCTCAAGATTACGATTCGTCATGTCCGTTCCTTAAGGGCGTGCGAGGAAGTTCAGCACCAACTGGTTAAAGGCATCCGCATGTTCCCACTGCGCCCAGTGCCCGCAGTCGCGGTAGATATGCAGCTCAGAACCGGCAATTCCGGAGAGCAGACGCAGACCGGCATCCATCGGTACAAAGCGGTCATTGCGTCCCCAGACAATCAGAGTCTGAGCTTTGATTTCACCCAGACGCGGGCTGAAATCCGGGAACTGTTTCGGGTTGGCCTCCAGACTCTGGACAAAGTTTTCCAGGTGATCGCGACGCGACAGCATGTTATTCAGGCGCGCCTCAAACAACGCCTCGGTCAGGTCGCTGGTGTCGAAGACAAAGATCTCCATCATCAGCTTCAGGTTCTCGATGGTCGGCTCACGATACAGCTGATTCAGGCGCTTGATACCTTCGGTCGGCATCGGGGTAAACAGGCTCATGCCGCCCGTTCCGCCGCCCATTAATACCAGTTTGCCCACACGCTCCGGCCAGCTCAGGGTAAACGCCACAGCACTGTGACCGCCCATCGAGTTACCCAGCAGGTGGACTTTTTGAATATCCAACTGATCGACCACGCTTTTCAGGATGCGGGCGTTGAGATCGGATCGCGAACCGCGGTTAACGATCCCATCGCTTTTGCCCCAGCCAGGACAATCCAACAGGATCACCCGGTATCCGGCCTGTACCAGCGGATCGATATTGCGGCTGAAGTTTGCCCAGCCCGTCGCGCCAGGACCGGATCCGTGCAGCAGCACGACGGTCTCTTCGCCCTGCCCACAGTCATTGAAATGCACGCGTAGGGTTTCGCCTGCTTCCTGCACCTCCAGAAAACGACTGGTAGCGGCTTCGGTTTGCGGTTGGTAAGTCATGATGTTCTCCTGCATATTCAGTTCTGTTTTAGTTCTGTTTTAGTTCTGCGTAGTGGCGCTCAGGGAGCCGAATCCGGCGATCCACTCCGGGATCGGGCGGTAATAACGGCCTTCGCTGCGCCAGTTGCCAAAAGCAGAAATAGCGGCGAAGGCGGCAACCCAGGTTTTCACTTCGTGCGTTGATTTGCCCGCCATCGCGGACAGCTCTTCGTTACTGACCGCATCCAACTCCTGCAAACGCCCCTGCTCAAGCAGGGTCATAAAACGGTTATCCCAGACAGGGTTAAGCGGGTGTAGCGTGTTTTGATCGACCACAAACTTCTCGGCGGCGCTGATCACCCGCTGCTGGCGTAGCTCGCGCTCGTTTTCAGGTAACTGTTTGCCGCTGCCGAGCAGGCGGTCACGCATATGGGCATCAGCCTTCGCCAGCTCCGGTACCGGCGGCTGGTGCGATAGCCCGCCGGAGCCTAAAAACAGCACGCGCTTATTCAGCGAGCTGGCGAAACGGCCAATCGCTTCACCGAGCATGCGGGTACGCTGAAAGCCCGGCAGCGGCGTGGCGACGCCGTTAATAAACACTGGCAGCACCGGCACCTTATCCAGGCCGCCGAGCAAAAACTCCAGAGGCTGCGCGAAGCCATGATCGACCTGCATGTTGTAGGACACGGCGAGATCGATACCGCTTTTCATTACCGCGTGGGCGCAGGCTTCAGCCAGATCTGTCGGCACCGGTAATTCCCCCGCCGCACTACCAAAATCGCCGATCGCTGTAGCTCCAACGCCTAAACAGAACGGCGGCATCACGTCGTAGAAAAATCCGTTGTAGTGATCGGGGGCAAACAGCACGACCAGTTCAGGTTCGAACGCCGCAATACGTGCCCGAGCACTGGCGATCACGCCGTTAACCTCGTCGAGCACAGCCTGTGCCGGGTCGACATAGCCCACCAGCGGCGAGTGGGAAAGACAGTGAAGATAAGCGTGCATATCAGGCAACCTTTTCAACAGGAATGTCGGCAGTAGCGCGAGTGAGCGTCATCACCGACGCCAGTTTATTCAGGGTGCTGCCCAGTGTTTGCGGAATGGCGATGGCGGCCACGAAGCGGTCCGGGCGCATTACTACCAGCGCGGCGCTGTGCTGGGCAAACCACGTGCGCAGGCGGTTTTGCGTATCGCCAATGCGGGTAACGCCGTCGTGGTTATCCTGATCGGTATGTATCTGCGTATCCGGCACGACCTGGATAAAACACGTCCCCAGCGCCTGCCACTGTTGGATCTGCGCCTCGCTCATGCCCCATAGTGGGTTACAGCCCCAGCCAATCACCGCGAAATTCGGTCCGATGACGTTGTCGAGCAACGTCACTTCGCCCGATTCCAGCGTCACCTTCGGCTGGATAAACATCTTGCCGACCGGTGAAGTTTTCGCGTCGCCTTCACGCACCAGCGCCCCGGCGTGGTACTGCGGCATCGGCTTAAACCGCATTTCAAGGAAGTAGCGTTTGACCGGCGGAATATAGTTCAACAGCCAGGAAACCCCATCGCGTACCGCGCCGTGCCAGCGTTTGGGCGGCGCAAGTACGTTGCCAGCGGTCACGGAGAGGTCGATCATCGCTTTGGCGTGGTCGCGGCGTTCCTGCTGGTAGGTATCCAACAGCGCATCGCCGGCTTTACCGTTAATCACCAGCGCCAGTTTCCATGCCAGGTTGAAAGCATCGCGCATGCCGCTGTTGTATCCCTGACCCTGCCAGACCGGCATAATGTGCGCCGCATCGCCCGCCAGCAGCACGCGGTCAATACGAAAACGTTCGGCCAGACGAGCATTATGGGTATACACGCGCTGGCGGATCAGCTCGACGTTGTCCGGGTTCGGCAGCACTTTGCTCAGTAACTGGCGCATATTCTGCGGCTCGCTAAGCTGCGCTTCGGTTTCCCCCGGCATAACCATAAACTCAAAACGGCGCACCGCATGCGGCAGCGCGGCAGAGACATACGGGCGCACCGGATCGCAGCACAAATACACATGCGGCGTGCTGAGCGGATCGTTGGCGATATCCACCACAATCCACTGATTCGGCGCGGTTTTACCTTCAAACGGCACGTTCAGCGAGCGTCTGACGTTGCTGCCGCCGCCGTCGCAGGCCACCAGCCACTGAGCCTTCACCGTTTCACGTTGACCGTCTGGCGCTTTCAGATTTAGCGTCACTTCGCCGTTTTGTTGGCTGAAGGCCTCCAGCTCGCGGGAGAACAGGCAGCGCACGTTGGGAAAACGCGACAACCCTTCCAACATCACCGCGTCCACCTGCGGCTGAATAAACGCATTACGACGCGACCAGCCAAATTCGTCGGTCATCGGCTGGATATCAGCAAAACAGCGGCCTTTCGGGGTGAGAAAGCGCATCGCGTGCCACGGCGTGGTGTGCGGCAAAACGTTCTCGACCAGCCCCACAGACTGCATAGTGCGCAGCGCTTCATCATCAATGCCGATGGCGCGAGGATAGTCGATCAGCGTGTCGAGCTTCTCCACTACCAACACCTCAATGCCCATCTGGCCAAGATAGTTGGCCATCATCAGCCCTACCGGACCAGCACCGGCAATCGCCACCTGCGCGGTATGCTGCACAGCGGGTTGGATATCCGGGTTTTTTGTTGTCATTTCAGAACCTCACGACTCGGACAAAACGCAATTGCGGACCCTGGTGAGGCGCAATCTGTTTTGTTAAAAATATGTGAATAATTTTTTGTTGTGCGGTCAGTATAGAAGCGAGTTTTTGCGCTACAATCAAAACATGCCAGGATGTGCACTAAGTGCACAACGTTGTTTTACCTGTAGATTTGTCAATGAATATGAAAAATGACGAGAGCACTGAGTACAAAACCGTACGCGGATTAACGCGCGGATTAATGTTATTAAATATGTTAAACCGGCTCGATGGTGGGGCCAGTGTTGGCTTGCTTGCTGAGTTAAGCGGCCTGCATCGCACCACGGTCAGACGGCTGCTGGAAACCCTGCAGGATGAGGGTTACGTCCGGCGCAGCCTGTCCGATGACAGCTTTCGCTTAACCATTAAAGTCCGCCAGCTCAGCGAGGGGTTTCGTGACGAGCAGTGGATTTCTGCACTCGCCGCCCCGCTGCTGGGAGATTTGCTGCGCGAGGTCATCTGGCCGACCGACGTTTCCACGCTGGATGTGGACGCGATGGTGGTACGTGAAACCACCCACCGTTTCAGCCGTCTGTCGTTTCACCGGGCGATGGTAGGGCGTCGTTTGCCACTGCTGAAAACCGCATCCGGCCTGACCTGGCTGGCATTTTGCCCGGAGAATGAACGGCAGGAACTGATTGAAATGCTTGCCTCCCGATCGGGAGAAGAGTTCCAGCTTGCGCGCGAGCCGCTGAAGCTCAATGCCATTTTGACCCGCGCGCGAAAAGACGGTTTTGGGCAGAACTTTCGCGGTTGGGATCAGGAGGAGAAAATCGCTTCTATCGCCGTCCCCATCCGCAGCGAACAGCGGGTGATCGGCTGCCTGAATTTGGTGTATATGGCCAGCGCCATGACCATCGAACAGGCCGCGGAAAAGCATCTTCCGGCCTTACAAAAGGTGGCGAAACAGATAGAGGACGGCGTCGAATCGCAGGAGATTTTGGTTGCCGGGAGGTGAGATGGATCACAGTTATGCGGATCATCTGATTGATAGCTGGCATAACTCACTATCCGGCCGATAAAACTCTGTGACCTCTTGCCCAAAAAATATCTTCATTACATAGTGTGCATTCGTTTTCTGCCAGGAGGCTGCATGTTAAAGGTCATTGCTGAGGATTTCATCAAACCTGAGTATATTGAAACTGTTCTCCCGTTGTATCGTGAGCTAATAGCGGCAACGAAGAAAGAACCGCACTGCATTGCTTACGACCTCTATATTGATGAAAAAGATCCGGGGCATTTTATTTTTATCGAAGAATGGCCAAACCACGCGGCTCTCGATGAACATTGTGCCAGCGAGCATTTCCAGCGACTTGTACCATTAATCGATCAATACACGCGCCAGGAAGCACGTTACATACTGATGGATGACGTGGTAAATCCGGCAGTCTCGTGATAATGAAGAAAGTAGTTGGAATACTGTTAATTATGTTTTTGGCAGAATGCTCAACACCAGGAAAGACAGTCTTTTACTTCCCTGGTCGCTGAGGGCTTAAAGCCTCTTCAAAAGAGGCTTTAAGCTTTGCAACAATGCATCCCACGGATTACAAAACGGAATCATCACTGTTCCAGATATTAAGCGCATTTTTACGAGGCCATTTTCATCGCGGCACCAATAACTGCCATACACATACTGCTCGCAAGTAAAACAATAAACCAATATATATAATTATTAAACTTTGTAAATAACCAGATAAATCTAAGCAATGACAATGCAGCAATAGAAATAGAAGACACAAACATTGTAAATATATAAATACCAGAAATTATCCATCCTGCTTCTTCGTAAATACTCTTCATTGTAAAAATAAGGATAGATAAGTAAAATGCTGATAAAGCAAGCCCGCTCAGAAAATCATAATAATCGATGTATGTGATGTTTTTATCTTTCTGCGGAAGAGCTATAAACTTTTCAAATTTCTCATTGTCTACTCGTGACAAAAACCGATTAATTAGCGGAGTAAACATCACTAAAATCATCACCAAATGAATGAATAGTAAAGAAAGTTTAATTCTGTCATCAACCGATTCATTCTGTGGCCAGATAGATATTATTTCATAATCCATTTTTGCAAGGAGAAAAAAGCAAATGGCCGATGGTATATATTCAGAAGATATAGCTTTCCATATTTTTTTAAAAATCACTTATATTACCCCATTAGTTATACCGGTGAATCACTATTAGTTAACCGCGCTACTAATCTGCAAATAGTTGACGATCATATTTATTTAATACGGATAATATATACCTATTCAGAAACGGATTGCTACCTACTAATTTTATCACTACATACCTGAATCACGTAAATTACACATATCAAAAAAAAACCGAAACCCGCTCCTGAAAAGAGCAGCGTTCCGGTTTTTATTCAGTCCGAAGGGTTTCAGACTTTAAGCAGTTTCACCGTCGCGTCGATGTCGATTTCATCTTCCGAGAAGATCAGCGTCGTGCCCTGGAAGGTAGTGATGGCCAGCTTTTTCAGCGTACGCATTTCACCAGGCTTTACGTCTGATTTCGGTCGGATGCTGTTCATCAGCACGCCGACAGACAGCACAGCATTTTCTTTGTCGATACGGGTCTCTACAGGGACTTCTTCGCTGTAGACCAGGAATGACTTGATCGAAGTGAGCTTCAGACGCTCGCCTGCAATATAGATGTACTTGCTGTCTGGTATGACTTTTACCGCGTAGGCAGACAAGCCTTTGTTGTTGGTGGTGGGCTCAAAAGTCACCGCCGCGTCTTTCTTGATCAGCTCAGGATTAGCAACCTTAATCACATGAAAATAGCGGTTGTCGCCGTTTTCATCTTTGATAAATCCAAAGCCTTTATCTTTAAACCACGTTGTGATTGTTCCGTTCATTGCTGTTTCCGCCTGATTAAACCTATTACTTGTAGAGTATACCTACTCAATTTGCGCGCAGTGTAAAACACAGGCCATGTCTTTGGCTACTCGTTACCCCAACGATTGAGGAACTCCGCAATATCATCGATACGCTGAGCGTCGACAGCTGCCACGGTAGCCATCTCCTGCTGCGCTTCTTCGCTGATCTCTTCGTTGTTCATCAAACGAGTGATCAACTGCTGGAAGTAGTGCGCCAGCGCGTCACGTTCTGTGTCGCTCACCGGCTTTGCGGCCTCGGTCGCGTACTCGTCGGCGATATCATAATATTTTAGCGGAATGTCGTTGTTCATCAGTTGCTCCGGGGTAAATGCGTGTGCCAGCAGTTGCCTGCCGCGTCTGGTGTGAATGATAGCATTCTTATTTCATGGTTCGCGATCTGTTTTATTGGTCACTATGCATTACATATATCAATAATGTTTTCCGGCACAACTTCGCATTTAATAAACCTTTCCGTATTTAAATAACAGCATTCTTATTCAGTTCGATATAATAGCTACTTATTAAATAACGAGCCACCAAGGAAATATTAAATTACTTTAATTCTAATTACATTATCGACATCTGTAATCCGCAGTTGGCCCAATCTCATCGCTAGTCGCCCATTTGCCCACATTCATCTTCTGGACAATACTCTACGATGACACCACTGACCCAACACGTGGAGCAAACACCATGAACATCACGCAAATCCGTAACGCTACGCAGCACATCACTTTTGGTGGCAAAACCTTTCTGATCGACCCTATGCTGGCGGCAAAAGGTACTTATCCGGGCTTTGCCGGTACGGCTCGCGCCGAGATCCGCAACCCGACCGTTGATCTGCCTGTCGATATCGACACCCTGCTCAACGTTGATGCGCTGATCGTGACCCATCTGCATGAAGACCACTGGGATGAATCCGCGGCTCGTGTCGTACCGAAAGACAAACCGATTTATGTGCAAAACGATCGCGATGCGCAGGTACTGCGGGAACAAGGTTTCACGCAACTGACCGTACTGACGCAAAACACTGCGCTTGGTGATATCACCCTGCGTAAAACCGGCGGCCAGCACGGTTCGGATCGCGCTTACGCCATCCCGCAAATGGCTGAGCGTCTGGGTGATGCCTGCGGAGTTATCTTCCAGCATCCGGCGGAAAAAACGCTGTATCTGGTCGGGGACACCATCTGGCGCGACGAGGTGGAAACCAACATGCGAACTTTCCAGCCAGGCGTGGTCATTCTGAACGCAGGCTTTGCTCACGTTATCGGGTTTGGCCCAATTATCATGGGCGCGGAAGATGTGCTAAAAACCCACTTCACGCTGCCCGAAGCACAAATTGTGGCGACCCACATGGAGGCGATTAACCACTGTCTGCTGACCCGCGCGGCCTTGAAAGAGTACGCCTGCGACAACCAGATTGCGCAATTTGTTAACGTGCCGGAAGATGGCGAAACCCTGACGTTTTAAACTCCACAGAGGACTCGTATGCAACCGCTTAACGTCGCCATTGTTGCCGTGGAAGATTTCAGCCCGTTTCACTTCTCGGTGCCGTGCATTATTTTCAGCGACAAAGTGGCGACGAAAAAGCGTTTTGAGGTGCAACTGTGTGCAGAACAGCCGGGCATCGTTTCCTCGCAGGATGGCTTCTCCATTAACGCAGCCTACGGCTATGAAGCGGTGGAGGCCGCCGACATTGTGGTGATCCCCTGGTGGGGTACCACGGCACATCGGCCACCACAAAGCCTGCTTGATGCGCTCAATCGTGCGCGACAAAACGGCGCGCAGATTGTTGGGTTATGCCTGGGTGCGTTTGTCCTCGGCTACGCCGGTCTGCTGGATGGCAAACGGGCGGCTACGCACTGGGAGTTCGAGCAGGATTTTCAGGCCCGCTTTCCGGCAGCTCATCTGGATATCAACGCGCTGTACGTGGATGACGACGGTATTATTACCTCGGCAGGCACCGCCGCTGCGCTGGATTGCTGCCTGTACGTCATCCGCCAGCGTTTTGGCAGCACGGTGGCGAATCAGATTGCCAGACGGATGATTGTGCCGCCACATCGCGAGGGCGGCCAGGCACAGTTTATCGAGCAACCGGTGGCGAAAAATACCAAAGATCAGCGCATCAACGTCTTGCTCGACTATTTGCGCCAGCATCTCCATGAATCACATAATCTTGACGAGCTGGCGCAACGGGTGATGATGAGCCGTCGCACCCTCACCCGTCATTTTATGAAGGCCACAGGGTCAAGCGTGGCCGAATGGTTGATTGCCGAGCGCCTGCGCCGTAGCCAGACGTTGCTGGAGTCCAGCCAGTTACCCGTTGAACGCATCGCAGAACAGGTTGGTTTTCAGTCGCCCGTCACCTGGCGCCAGCATTTTAAATCCCACTTTGGCGTTAGCCCGGCTGAATGGCGTAAAACCTTTCGCGGTGATTAGCCTCTTTTTTGCGCCAGCCAGATGGTATGCCCGGTGCAGTGCGGATCTTCCATCACCATCTCGACCACCGCAAAACCGTGTGCTGACAGCAGTGCGCGGTATTCATCCGGCGCGAGGCTGGCGTGAAACAGCGGCTCACCTTCAAATTGCCCCATCGCGATGCCGTTGTCCGTACCGCTGGTAAACATCAGCGCGCTACCGGGATGGCTGAGGCGGTCAAAAATCGGGAACATCTTTTGCTGGTCCTGCTGAGTTAAATGGAAAAAGCTGTCCCAAGCGATCAGTCCATCGAAAGTCTCATTGAGTGCCAACTCGCGCATATCCTGTTCCAGCCAGCGCTGTGCAGGATAAGTGTTTCGGGCCCGCGCCAGCATCGCCGGGGAACCATCAACGCCGGTAAGCTGAAAACCTTGCTGGATAAAATAACCGGCGATCGGCTGACCGTTGCCGCAGCCAATATCCACAATGCTGCCCTGCCCGCCCATCACGGAAATAAATTTATCGAGCCAGCTTTTCTCGAACAAGGTGCGCGAGCGCTGGCTGGCAAAAGCATCCGCATGGCGTCGGTAGATGGACAGAATATTTTTTGCCGCAGAATCGCTCACAATGTCCTCGCTTTTTTCTTCTGTTAGGTATAACGGCGATAAATCCTTCAGCACGCTATCCTCAAACCCTGGAATGCGCCTCGCAGAACCCATGCGCAAATACCCCAAAACCGTCCTGCTGTGGCATCATAGCGCACAGATAACGTCATGACAGGGGTGATAAACGTGAAACCGGTAACGCTATACGATGTGGCAGACCATGCAGGTGTCTCTTACCAGACCGTCTCTCGCGTCGTGAACCAGGCCAGCCACGTTTCCGCAAAAACCCGACAGAAAGTTGAGGCTGCGATGACGGAACTCAATTACATTCCTAACCGCGTTGCACAGCAGCTGGCTGGCAAACAGACGCCACTGATTGGCGTTGTGACGGCAAACCTTGCCCTGCATGCCCCCTCACAAATCGTTGCTGCCATAAAATCCCGCGCCGACCAGTCAGGTGCCAGCGTGGTGATCGCCATGGTCGAGCGCAGCGGCGTTGAGTCCTGTAAAGCCGCGGTCCACAATCTGCTTTCTCAACGCGTAACCGGGCTTATCATCAACTATCCGCTGGATGAAGAAGATGCCATTGCCGTGGCAGCTGCCTGCGGTACAGTGCCGGTGCTGTTTCTCGATGTCTCTGACTTGACGCCAATTAACAGCGTGATTTTCTCTCATGACGACGGCGCGCGCCTTGGCGTTGAACATCTGGTGCAGCACGGACATCAACGGATCGCCCTGCTGAGCGGGCCGCACACTTCCGTTTCGGCAAGGCTTCGGCATGCGGGCTGGCACAAGTATCTGGCACATTACCAGCTACAACCCGTTGTGGAGCTGGAAGGCGACTGGAGCGCGATGTCTGGTTTTCAGCAAACGATGCACATGCTGAATAACGGCAACCTCCCTACCGCCATGCTGGTCGCTAACGATCAAATGGCGCTGGGCGCGATGCGGGCAATCAGCGAGTTCGGTCTGCGGGTTGCAGTGGATATATCGGTAATTGGCTACGATGACACCGAAGACAGCGCCTGTTACATCCCACCGCTGACCACCATCAGGCAGGATTTTCCGTTGCTGGGTGAAACCAGCGTCGACAGGCTATTGCAACTCCCCCGTGGCGGCTCCAGCGTGGGTAATCAACTGCTTCCCGTCACCCTGGTCAAGCGCAAAACGGTTCTGCCTCCCGATACGCAAACCACCACTCCCCAGGCGCTGGCTGATTCACTGATCCAGCTGGCGCGGCAAGTTTCTCAGCTCACACCCAAATTGTGAACGCATAACAATTGTGTGAGTCAGTTCACTTATTGAACGCCCCATCCTTTACAGCAAGGAGCGCTTGTTCGTATTTTGATTGAAATTGTGAGCGAGTAACAAATTCAAACAGGATACCGTTATGAACCTGAACACAGATTCACTCTCCGCTGTTCTGGCCCGCCGCGACTGGGAGAATCCCGGCGTCACGCAGCTCAACCGGCTGGAAGCACATCCGCCGTTCTGTAGCTGGCGCTCAGCGGATGATGCACGTACCAATCAGCGTTCGAGTCAGTTACGCTCGCTGAATGGCCAGTGGCAATTTGCCTGGTTTGCCGCGCCGGAGGCTGTCCCAGAAAGCTGGCTGACAAGCGATCTGCCACAGGCAGACATCATCAACGTCCCCTCTAACTGGCAGATGGCCGGTTATGATGCGCCAATTTATACCAACGTCACCTACCCAATCCCGGTGAATCCCCCGTACGTTCCGGCACAGAACCCGACAGGATGTTACTCGCTCACATTTAATATTGAAGACGCGTGGTTAGAGGAAGGTCAGACGCGCATTATTTTTGACGGCGTGAACTCCGCGTTTCATCTGTGGTGCAACGGTCGCTGGGTCGGCTACGGTCAGGATAGCCGTCTGCCGTCTGAGTTTGATCTTAGCGATTATCTGCTGCGCGGCGAAAACCGTCTGGCTGTGATGGTGCTGCGCTGGAGCGACGGCAGCTATCTGGAAGACCAGGACATGTGGCGCATGAGCGGCATTTTTCGCGATGTCTCCCTGCTGCATAAGCCCACTACGCAAATCCGCGACCTGCGCATTAATACCCGTTTTAATGACGACTTCAGCCGCGCCACGCTGAAAGCGGAAGTCAGAGTGGGTGGCAACGAGAACGAAGATTTACGCGTCACCCTGCAATTGTGGGAAAGTGAAACGCTCACCCACGAAACGACCTCACCGCTCGGCAGCGAGATCATTGATGAACGCGGCGCTTATCATGACCGGGTGACTCTGCGTCTGAACGTCGAAAAACCGGCGCTATGGAGTGCCGAAACGCCCAATCTGTACCGCGCCGTTGTGCAGTTACACACCGCAGGCGGAGTACTGATTGAAGCGGAAGCCTGTGACGTTGGTTTTCGTCAGGTTTGTATCGAAAACGGCCTGTTGCTGTTAAACGGCAAGCCGCTGTTGATTCGCGGTACCAACCGCCATGAGCACCATCCGGTCAACGGCCAGGTGATGGATGAGGCGACGATGGTGCAGGACATCATCCTGATGAAGCAGAATAACTTCAACGCCGTGCGCTGTTCCCATTACCCGAACCATCCGCTGTGGTACACCCTGTGCGATCGTTACGGCCTGTATGTAGTCGACGAAGCCAACATTGAAACCCACGGCATGGTGCCGATGAATCGCCTCACCGACGATCCCGCATGGTTGCCTGCCATGAGCCAGCGCGTCACGCGCATGGTGCAGCGCGATCGCAACCACCCGAGCATTATTATCTGGTCACTGGGCAATGAATCCGGCCATGGCGTCAATCACGACGCGCTCTACCGCTGGATAAAATCAGAAGACCCGTCACGTCCGGTGCAGTACGAGGGCGGTGGAGCTGATACTGCCGCCACCGACATTATTTGCCCGATGTACGCCCGCGTCGATCAGGATCAGCCCTTCCCCGCAGTACCCAAATGGTCGATTAAAAAGTGGCTGTCGATGCCCGGCGAACAGCGTCCGCTGATCCTTTGTGAATACGCCCACGCTATGGGCAACAGCTTTGGCGGCTTCGCCAAATACTGGCAAGCGTTCCGTCAGTATCCGCGCCTGCAGGGCGGATTTGTCTGGGACTGGGTGGATCAGTCGCTGACCAAATATGATGAGAACGGCAAAGCATGGTCAGCCTACGGTGGCGATTTTGGCGACACGCCTAACGATCGTCAGTTTTGCATGAACGGGCTGGTGTTCGCCGATCGCACTCCGCATCCGGCGTTATATGAGGCCAAGCATGAACAGCAGTTTTTCCAGTTCACGTTACTGCCGGGCGCTGAACGCCAGATTGAAGTGACCAGCGAATATCTGTTCCGCCGCAGCGATAACGAAGTTCTGCACTGGTCGATTGCCCTTGACGGCAACCCGCTGGCCGCCGGAGAAATCGTTCTGAATATCGCCCCACAGGGCCGCCAGGTGATTACCCTGCCGAACGTTCCGATGCCGGACACCGCAGGCGAACTGTGGTTGACGGTGCGCGTAGAGCAGCCTCAGGCAACCGCATGGTCAGAAGCCGGGCATATCAGCGCCTGGCAACAGTGGAAGCTGGAAGAGAAGCTCAGCCTGGTACGTCCATCACACGCCAGCAGCGCACCACATCTGGATGTTAGTGAGAGCAATTTTACCGTGGTGGCCAACAACACACGCTGGCAATTCGATCGTCAGTCCGGCCTGCTAACACAATACTGGATTAGCGATGAAGCCCAGTTGGTAAGCCCGCTTATTGACCAGTTCACCCGCGCGCCGCTGGACAACGACATCGGCGTGAGCGAGTCAACCCGCATCGACCCTAACGCCTGGGTTGAACGCTGGAAGGCCGCCGGTCACTATCAGGCTGAAGCAACGTTACTGCACTGTGCTGCCGATACGCTGAGCAATACGGTACTGATCACCACCGAACATGCGTGGCAGTATCAGGGTGAAACGCTGTTCATCAGCCGAAAAAGCTACCGTATTGACGGCAATGGTGAAATGCAGGTAACGGTGGATGTCGACGTTGCCAGCAGTACGCCACATCCGGCCCGCATCGGCCTGAGATGCCAGCTGGTGCAGGTCGCAGAACGAGTGAACTGGTTAGGTCTCGGCCCGCATGAGAACTATCCGGACCGTCTGGGCGCCGCCTGTTTCGATCGCTGGGATCTGTCGCTTGATGAGATGTACACCCCGTATGTTTTCCCGAGCGAAAACGGTCTGCGCTGCGGTACGCGCGAACTGTACTACGGTGCGCACCAGTGGCGCGGAGACTTCCTGTTCAACATCAGCCGCTTTAGCCAGCAGCAACTGATGGAAACCAGCCACCGCCATCTGCTGCAACCTGAGGCGGGCACCTGGCTCAATATTGATGGCTTCCATATGGGCGTCGGCGGCGATGATTCGTGGAGCCCTTCCGTGTCGCCGGAATTCCAGCTGAGCGCCGGACGCTACCACTTCCAGTTCGTCTGGGGCCAAAAATAATAATATAAGCAGGGCAGGTTGATACCTGCCCGCATTTATAGGAAGTCTGTTATGTATTATTTAAAAAACACTAACTTTTGGATGTTTGGCTTTTTCTTCTTCTTTTACTTTTTTATTATGGGTGCGTATTTCCCCTTCTTCCCTATCTGGTTACACGATGTAAACCATATCAGTAAAGGCGATACCGGCATCATCTTCGCCTGTATCTCACTGTTTTCTTTGTTATTCCAGCCAATTTTCGGGCTACTGTCCGATAAGCTCGGCCTGCGTAAACATCTGCTGTGGGTAATTACCGGCATGCTGGTAATGTTTGCCCCGTTCTTTATTTACGTATTTGGCCCATTATTGCAAGTTAATATTTTACTGGGTTCAATTGTCGGCGGGATTTACCTTGGATTTATTTACAATGCCGGTGCCCCAGCGATTGAAGCCTATATTGAAAAAGCCAGCCGCAGAAGCAACTTTGAATTTGGTCGCGCGCGCATGTTTGGCTGCGTGGGCTGGGCGCTGTGCGCCTCGATTGCCGGAATTATGTTCACCATCAATAACCAATTCGTCTTCTGGTTAGGTTCTGGCTGTGCGGTCATTCTGGCATTGCTGCTGTTATTTTCAAAAACAGATGCCCCCTCTTCTGCAAAAGTCGCGGATGCGGTAGGCGCCAATAACTCGGCATTCAGCCTGAAGCTGGCGCTGGAGTTATTTAAACAGCCGAAACTTTGGTTCCTCTCCCTGTATGTGGTCGGCGTTTCCTGTACTTACGATGTGTTTGACCAGCAGTTCGCCAACTTCTTTACCTCATTCTTTGCCACCGGCGAACAGGGTACCCGCGTGTTTGGCTACGTCACGACGATGGGAGAATTACTCAACGCCTCGATCATGTTCTTTGCACCGCTGATTGTGAACCGAATTGGCGGAAAGAACGCCCTGCTGCTGGCCGGTACGATTATGTCGGTAAGGATTATTGGCTCGTCATTCGCCACCACTGCACTGGAGGTCGTTATTCTCAAAACGCTGCATATGTTTGAGATACCGTTCCTGATCGTCGGCTGCTTCAAGTACATCACCAGCCAGTTCGAAGTACGTTTCTCGGCCACGATTTATCTGGTGTGTTTCTGTTTCTTCAAACAGTTAGCCATGATTTTCATGTCAGTTCTGGCCGGGAAAATGTATGAGAGTATTGGTTTCCAGGGAGCTTATCTGGTGCTGGGGATTATTGCGCTGAGCTTCACGCTGATTTCCGTATTTACCCTTAGCGGTCCGGGGCCCTTTTCCCGCGTTTTCACCCCAGCAAGCAAACAAGTTTGAAAACGAATAACAAGGAGGGAATATCTTCGATGAGCATGTCCATGAGAGACAGAATAAAAGCAGGCAAACTGTATACCGATATGTGCGAGGGCCTGCCGGAAGAGAGATTGCATGGAAAAGAGTTAATGTATGAGTTTAACCACACGCGTCCATCGGAGGTTGAAAAGAGGGAAAGACTGATTCGCGAAATATTTGCCTCCGTAGGAGAAAATGCGTGGATTGAGCCCCCCATTTATTTCTCTTACGGCAGCAATATTCACATTGGCAAAAACTTCTACGCCAATTTTAACTTTACCATTGTGGATGATTACACGGTCACCATCGGCGATAACGTTTTAATTGCACCAAACGTCACGATCTCAGTAACGGGTCATCCTGTTCATCATGAATTAAGAAAATCCGGAGAGATGTTTTCCTTTCCAGTCACCATCGGCAATAACGTATGGATTGGCAGTAATGTGGTGATCAATCCAGGCATAACGATTGGCGATAATTCTGTTATCGGCGCAGGGAGCATAGTCACAAAAGACATTCCGGCAGATGTCGTGGCGGTGGGAGTTCCCTGTCGGGTTCTCAGAACCATTAATGAGCGAGATAGAGAGTTCTATTACCAAAATTATAAAGTAGAGCCGTCAATTTAAGCAGTCATGCCGGATAGACCACTTATGCGGTCTATCCGGCATGGAGTTACTCTTCGATCGCCTGACGGATTTGCTGCAACGACGCGGGATCGTCAATGGTCGTTAGATCGCCAGGATCGCGGCCTTCACAGATCGCCTGGATCGTCCGTCTGAGCATTTTGCCAGAGCGAGTTTTCGGCAACTGCGACACAAACCAGACGTGCGCCGGGCGGCCAAAATTACCAATCTGACTGTCCACCAGCGCCATAATCGCCTTCTCTTCCGAATGTGCGATGTCGCGATCTTCAAGGCTGTCGCTCTGCTTAGGAATGACAAACGCGACCGCGACCTGCCCCTTTAGCGCGTCCTTCACGCCGACCACAGCCACTTCGGCAACGTTCGGATAGCTGGAAATACTCTCCTCTATCTCACGCGTCCCCAACCGATGCCCGGCCACGTTGATGACATCATCCGTACGACCAAGGATGAAGTAATAGCCGTCCGCATCGCGAATACCCCAGTCAAAGGTGGCGTACACCTGACGAGAAAACAGCGACCAGTAGGTATTCACAAACCGCGCGTCATCACCCCAGATAGTCTGGATACAGCCCGGCGGCAGCGGCCCTTCAATCACCAGCATGCCCTTTTCATTCGCTTCGCAGGGCTCACCGGTCACCTCATTGAGCAACTGCACGTTATATCCGTACATCGGCACGCCTGGGCTACCCAGCCGCGACGGGCGGTCGTCCAGCCCGCGAGCGATCGCCATAATCGGCCAACCGGATTCAGTCTGCCAGTAGTTGTCGATAACCGGGACGCCCAGCGTTTCCGTTACCCAACTGGCGGTCGGTTCATCCAGCGGCTCACCCGCCAGATACAGCACCTCCAGCGAGGAAAGATCGTGATTGCGGATTTGCGCGGTCGGGAATTTCTTCAGCACGCGGATGGCGGTTGGGGCGGAGAACATCCGGCTGACCTGATACTTCTCAACAATTTTCCACCATACGCCACAGTCTGGATACGTTGGCAACCCTTCGTAAACCACTGTCGCCATCCCCGCCAGCAGCGGGGCATACACGATATACGAATGCCCAACTACCCAGCCGATATCCGACGCGCAGAAGAACACACCGCCCGCTTTACCGCCGAAAATGGTGTCCATCGAGGTCGCCAGCGCGACCGCGTAGCCGCCAACGTCGCGCTGGACGCCTTTCGGTTTACCGGTTGTCCCGGAGGTGTAGAGAATGCAGGACGTTTCGTTCGACTCCAGCCAGGCAACCGGTACCCGTGCGCCGAGATGCTGCTGGCGCAGCGTAGCAAAGTCGAGGTCTCGCCCCTCTACCCGCGCCATTTTCGCCAGACCGCGATCGACTAATACCACATGACGCGGCTGATGCTGCGCCTGGTTGATCGCATCATCGAGCAGCTTTTTATACGGCAGGACTTTACCGCCGCGCGCCCCGGCATCCGCCGACACGATAACCACCGGTCGGGCGTCGTCGATACGCGCCGCTACGCTGTGCGAGGCGAAACCACCGAACACCACCGAATGGATCGCCCCTATACGTGCGCAGGCCAGCAGCGTAATGTGCGCTTCGGCGATCATCGGCATATAAACCAGTACCCGATCGCCACGCTGTACGCCCAGCGACAACAACATCGCCGCCGCGACGTTCACTTCGTCATACAGCTGACGAAAGGTAAACGTGCGTTCTTCTTCAGTTTCTGAAGAAACGGCAATCAGCGCCAACGCATCAGGCTGTTTCTCCAGCCAGCGGTCAATGGCGTTGTGGCACAGATTGGTCGTACCGCCGCAAAACCAGCGGGCAAACGGCGGATTACTGTGGTCCAGCACCTGCGTATACGGCTGCTGCCAGTCAATACGCTGGGCCTGCTCAGCCCAGAACGACTCCGGCTGCGTAATAGAACGTTGATAAAACTCGCTATAAGACATAATGCTCTCCTGTTGAACTTACGCCTTGCCGCACGCAGGTTTAGATTACATAAAGGTCCATATACTCATTGACCGGCATCTGCTCCAGGCGGGCTCTGTCCAGGGAGACATCCAGGATGCGCTGCTGCTGACGGGTCGGGAACTGACGCGCCAGGTTAATTTTGAACTTCTCGACCAGCTTCGGCATACCGTCGTTACGACGGCGCGCATGGCCAATTGGGTATTCCACTACCACTTCTTCAAAGCGTGAGCCGTCGGTGAATTCAAGCGTGATGGCATTCGCGATGGCGCGTTTTTCAGGGTCGTGGTAATCGGCAGTAAAGGCCGGATCTTCGAAGCAGTTAATCTTTTCACGCAGTGCATCAATGCGTTTATCCTGCGCCACGCCGTCTTCGTAATCTGCCGCCGTTAAGCGTCCGAACAGCAGCGGGATAGCCACCATGTACTGGATGCAGTGGTCACGATCCGCCGGGTTATTCAACGGGCCTTTTTTATCGATGATGCGGATACAGGCTTCGTGCGTACGAATGGTCACTTTTTCGATATCGGCAGCGGTCTTACCTGCAGCCTGTAACTGCTCGTACAGCGTCATCGCCGCTTCTACCGCGGTCTGCGAGTGGAACTCTGCCGGGAAGGAAATTTTAAACAACACGTTTTCCATCACGTACGAACCGTACGGGCGCTGGAAGCGGAAAGATTCGCCTTTGAAAGAGACATCATAGAAGCCCCAGGTTTTCGCCGTCAGTGCAGATGGATATCCCATTTCACCGGTTTTCGCCATCAGCGCCAGACGCACAGCACGTGAGGTGGCATCGCCAGCCGCCCAGGATTTACGCGTGCCGGTATTCGGCGCATGACGATAGGTACGCAGCGACTGACCGTCGACCCACGCCAGCGAGACGGCGTTGAGAATTTCATCCCGGTTAAGGCCGAGCATCTCGGCAACCACCGCCGTGGAAGCGACTTTTACCAGCAGGACGTGATCCAGACCGACGCGGTTGAAGGAGTTTTCCAGCGCGATACAGCCCTGAATTTCATGGGCTTTAATCATTCCGGTTAACACTTTTTTCATGGTTAACGGCGCTTTACCCACCGCCACCGCATTGCGCGACAGCCAGTCAGCCGTCGCCAGAATACCGCCGAGGTTATCGGAAGGATGACCCCATTCTGCGGCCAGCCACGTGTCGTTAAAGTCCAGCCAGCGGATCATCGCACCGATGTTAAACGCCGCCTGCACCGGATCGAGCTGGAACTGGGTACCCGGTACGCGCACACCGTTCGGGACGACGGTACCCGGTACAACCGGCCCCAGTAGTTTTTTACAGGCCGGATATTCCAGCGCTTCCAGGCCACAGCCAAGGGTATCAAGCAGGCAATAATGCGCGGTGTCATACGCCACCTTCGAGGTGATCTCGTAGTTCATGACATAATCAACGATATCAACGATTTCACGGTCAAATTCAGGGCGGACGTTCGAAATATGTGCAGACATAGGGTACATTTCCTGTTTTTTTATCTTTAGAGGTTTTGCATTAGCAACGTTTTTCAATCGGGACAAATTCGCGATCTTCCGGGCCGGTATAGTTGGCGGAAGGACGGATAATTTTGTTGTCCTGGCGCTGTTCGATGATGTGCGCCGCCCAGCCGGTGACGCGGGCGATAACGAACAGCGGTGTGAACATTTCAGTGGGGACGCCCATCATGTTGTAAGAGACTGCCGAGAACCAGTCGAGGTTAGGGAACATCTTTTTCGTTTCCCACATCACCTCTTCCAGACGGTCGGCAATGTTGTACATTTTCAGCGAACCGCCCTCCTGAGAAAGCTGTTTCGCCACACGCTTGATCACCTGATGACGCGGGTCGGCGATGGTGTAAACCGGGTGACCAAAGCCAATCACCACTTCTTTGTTTTCAACGCGTTTACGGATATCCGCTTCGGCTTCATCCGGCGTTTCGTAGCGCTGCTGGATCTCCAGCGATACTTCATTCGCGCCGCCGTGTTTCGGCCCACGCAGTGCGCCAATCGCGCCGATAATCGCGGAGTACATATCAGAGCCAGTTCCCGCAATCACACGCCCCGTGAAGGTAGAAGCGTTAAACTCGTGCTCGGCGTACAGCACTAGCGAAATGTGCATCGCCTTTTCCCAGCTTTGTGATGGCTTCTCACCATGCAGCAAATGCAGGAAGTGACCGCCAATAGAATCATCGTCGGTTTCCGGCTGAATGCGCTCGCCGTTATGGCTGTAGTGATACCAGTACAGGAGGATAGAACTGAGCGAAGCCAGCAGTTTGTCGGCAATATCGCGTGCGCCGGAGACGGTATGTCCTTCTTTTTCCGGCAGCGTACAACCCAGCGCGGAAACACCAGTGCGCATCACGTCCATCGGATGCGAGGCGGCAGGCAGCGCTTCCAGTACGGTACGCACGTTAGCGGGCAATCCGCGCAGCGCTTTCAGTTTGCTTTTATAGGCGGTGAGCTCATCGCGGGTGGGTAATTTCCCGTGAATCAGCAGATGCGCAACTTCTTCAAATTCACACTGTTGCGCCAGGTCAAGAATATCGTAGCCACGATAGTGCAGATCGTTACCGCTTTTACCCACGGTACATAAGGCAGTATTTCCGGCAGCGACGCCTGACAGCGCAACCGATTTTTTGGGTTTAATGACATGGGTACTATTTTGCAGGATCGTTGTGTCGCTCATGTTGTCCTCGTCATTATTGTAATATGTAGGGTACTAATTTATTGCCGGATGGCGGCTACGCCTTATCCGGCCTACGACGGTTACTTTTTTGTGTACAACGCGTCGAGTTTCTCTTCGAACTGGTAGTAATTGATGCTTTCATACAGCTCGTTGCGCGTCTGCATAATGTCGATAACGTTCTTTTGCGTACCTTCCTGACGCAGCACGTTGTAAACCTTCTCCGCCGCGCGGTTCATGGCGCGGAAAGCTGACAGCGGGTATAGCGCCATCGCAACGTTCGCGCTGCGCAGTTCATCGGTGGTAAACAGCGGTGTGGCGCCAAATTCAGTAATGTTGGCGAGAATTGGTACCTGTACCGCATCGGCAAACTGGCGGTACATCGCAAGTTCGGTAATGGCTTCCGGGAACAGCATGTCAGCGCCCGCTTCGACATACGCCTGGGCACGATCGATGGCAGCCTCTAGCCCTTCCACCGCCAGCGCATCGGTCCGCGCCATAATCACAAAGTTGGGATCGGTGCGCGCATCAACGGCTGCGCGGATCCTGTCGACCATCTCTTCTTTCGAGACGATCGCCTTGTTCGGGCGATGACCGCAGCGCTTGGCGCCGATCTGATCTTCAATATGCAGCGCAGCAGCACCCGCTTTGGAAATCGACTTGACGGTACGCGCCACGTTGAATGCAGACGATCCAAAACCAATATCCGCATCCACCAGCAATGGCAGCGGGCAAACATCCGTAATGCGACGAATATCAGTCAGCACATCATCAAGGGTAGAAATGCCGAGATCCGGCAGACCCAGCGACCCCGCAGCGACACCGCCGCCGGAGAGATAAATCGCTTGATACCCGGCACGTTGAGCCAGCAGAGCGTGGTTGGCGTTGATGGTGCCAACGATTTGTAATGGGTTTTCTTTAGTGAGCGCAGCGCGAAACGCCAGCCCTGGGGAGTGTAGAGACATATCCCGTCCTCTTGTTATCAACTTGTTATCGTTCGTTGATATTTCTAAAGCAAGGGGTATGCCAGGGAGCTTATTTTCTCTTCAATTTAATTTTTTATCTTTTAAAACAACAGATTAAATCCAATGTTTCTATTTTTGTTGCACAAAAGCGTGTCAGCTATCGTTTCATGAAACGTTCCTTCACGTTTCATTGCAACATTTATGAAACACAACTAAACCCTACTACTCGGTTCCTTAATTTTTGGGGTTAGTTATGGCAGATACGCATCTACCGCCGCGAGTGAACGACGATAAACCGGTTATCTGGACAGTCTCGGTCACCCGCCTGTTTGAACTGTTTCGCGACATCAGTCTGGAGTTCGACCACCTGGCGACCATCACCCCCATTCAGCTTGGTTTCGAAAAAGCGGTGGCCTATATCCGCAAGAAGCTGGCTACCGAGCGTTGCGATGCCATCATTGCGGCGGGCTCCAACGGCGCATATCTGAAAAGCCGTTTATCGATTCCGGTGATCCTGATTAAACCCAGCGGATTCGACGTGCTACAGGCGCTGGCAAAAGCGGGAAAACTCACCTCGTCGATTGGCGTCATTACCTATCAGGAACCCCTCCCGGCGCTTCTCGCGTTTCAAAAAACCTTCAATTTGCAGCTTGAACAGCGCAGCTATATCACCGAGGAAGATGCTCGTGGGCAAATCAACGAGCTGAAGGCTGGCGGTACACAAGCGGTAGTTGGTGCGGGGTTGATTACCGATCTGGCAGAAGAAGCAGGCATGACCGGCATCTTTATCTATTCGGCGGCCACCGTGCGCCAGGCCTTTGTCGATGCGTTGGATATGACCCGCTTGACATTACGCAGAAACGGTCAGTACGCCTCTGGCGATACGTTGCGCACTCGCTACGCGCTCGGAGATATGCGCGGTCACTCTGCGCAGATGGAACAGGTACGGCACACCATTATGCTGTACGCCCGTTCGCGTGCGCCGGTCCTCATTCAGGGCGAAACAGGAACGGGTAAAGAGCTGGCCGCACAGGCCATTCACCGTGAGTTTTTCACCCGTCAGGAGAATCGGCGCGGTAAACCCTCACCGCCGTTTGTTGCCGTCAACTGCGGGGCAATCACCGAGTCATTGCTGGAAGCGGAGCTGTTCGGCTATGAGGATGGCGCCTTTACCGGCTCTCGCCGAGGGGGACGCGCGGGCCTGTTTGAAATCGCTCACGGCGGAACCCTGTTTCTTGACGAGATAGGCGAGATGCCGCTGCCGTTACAAACCCGACTGCTACGTGTGCTGGAAGAAAAAGAGGTTACCCGGGTCGGTGGACATCAGCCGATTCCGGTCGATGTCCGGGTGATTAGCGCCACACACTGTAATCTGGAGCAGGAGATGAAACTGGGGGAATTTCGTACCGATCTGTTTTATCGCCTGAGCATTTTACGCCTCAAGCTGCCGCCGCTGCGCGAGCGGTTGCCCGATATCCTGCCACTGGCGGAAGGCTTTTTAAAACAGTCGCTGGCGGAACTGGACGTGCCGTTTTCAGAGCCTGTTCGCAAGGGGTTGGGATTAAGTCAGCCGACGTTGCTGAATTATGGCTGGCCGGGGAATATCCGCGAACTGCGTAATATGATGGAGCGCCTGGCACTGTTTTTAAGCGTCGAACCGCAGCCAGAGCTGAACGTAGATTTTTTACAGCAGCTGTTACCGGAACTGTCCGTTGTTACCACTACACCGCACATATCATCATCACTGACGCCACAGCAGGTGCTGGCACAATTTGATGGTGACAAAACTGCCGCCGCGCGGTATCTCGGAATTAGCAGAACCACGTTCTGGCGCAGATTAAAAGAAAACCCGCCGGTACAATGACCGACGGGTGTCGTATTTTTTACAGCTACACGTTATTTTTTCTTGTAAATATTCGCTGTGCCATGGATTTTGTTATCCGTTTGGCCGGAGGTTAATACCACCACGTCAGCACCTTTCTCTTCAGCTTTCTTCAGAAGGTCTTCTTTAGCATCCGAAGTAGAGACTTCATTACTCGTTGAAATATCACCGATTTTTGTATACTGAGACTCAACCTTTTCAAACTCAACCTTCGTCATAAATTCCGCGGCGTACGCGTTGGTCACAACAAAAGCTAACGCACCAATAAGTACTTTAATTCCAGTTTTCATATAAAAGCTCCAGATTTTGTTATATATGCCATCATCGACCCCTGAACATTCGACATGCGAGTCAAGGATGATTAATAAGTAGTTCAGCCTGGCAAAAAGATCCAGAGCAGGCGGAAATATAAAGAGATTTTGCGAATCGTTGATAACAGAAAACCTGTGCCGTCGCGTTATCTGACGCGCCAGGTTTGCACAAAATAATCTATGAAGTCATTTGCAAATCTCAGCGCGTTTCACTGCGCAGTGTGAGTGAATACGCAGAATGATGAACACACTAAAATTATAGTGTTAGCTGTCACTTAAGCGCTTACTAATGGAAATGTTGTCTATGGAACCTCTGCACGCCGTCGTTCTTACCATCAGCCTCTTTGTTTTAACCTTTTTTAACCCCGGCGCAAACCTGTTCGTGGTAGTACAAACTAGCCTGGCATCCGGACGACGCGCAGGTGTGATGACCGGTCTGGGTGTTGCCTTGGGTGATGCGTTTTACTCCGGCCTTGGGCTTTTTGGTATGGCAACGCTAATCACCCAGTGTGAAGAGATATTTTCATTGATTAAGATTGTCGGCGGCGCCTATCTGCTGTGGTTTGCCTGGAACAGCATCCGCCATCAGGCCACGCCGCAAATGCCCACTCTACAGCAACCGCTTTCCGCGCCCTGGTATGTGTTTTTCCGCCGTGGATTACTAACGGATTTATCAAATCCGCAAACCGTGCTGTTTTTTATTAGTATCTTCTCGGTCACCTTAAGCGCTGACACACCAACGTGGGCCAGGTTGATGGCCTGGGCAGGCATAATATTGTCTTCCGTTATCTGGCGTATTTTTCTCAGTCAGGCGTTTTCATTGCCCGCCGTGCGCCGTGCTTATGGCCGAATCCAGCGGGTTGCCAGCCGGGTGATTGGCGCCATTATCGGTGTCTTCGCGCTCAGGCTTATTTATGAAGGTATTAGCCATCGATAAGAGAGTTTAACTTGACCATCGTGAGGTAATTGTCCGTAATACCGCCTGAATTTTTAATCGCACGTTGAGTGGCAGTGAGATGGAACAGGTTGAACCGGTAAACGACACATTACTCCTTACAGAATGGCAGGCGCTGATACGACAAACATCGCCTGACGTTCACACGCTCCTCACATCGTTAAGCGATGAAGAGATCCGCCATTTAGTGACCGTTTTTTATGACTATATGCTCTCCCATGCCCAGAGCGCATTGTTCCTCAATACAGAACAGGTCAGTACCCGCCTCAGCGGCAGTATGTTTGACTGGTTACGCAGCGTGCTTGGCAGCGCGCACGAAGATCTACCGCAGCTGCTGGCCAAACAGCGAGAAATTGGCGTGGTGCATGCCCGTATCGGCCTGCCCATCGATCTGGTAAACCGCGGCGCGCGTAAGCTCAAGGATGAGCTGTATCGGGTATTGAAAACCAAAGCTGACGACTCGTCTTCCCTGTTGAGCAATGCTATCTGTTTCAGCAGCCTGGCAATGGATACTGCGCTGGAGGCCATGACCGTCTCCTATTCCCCAAGCCACCAAAACTCTCTGCATACGCAGGAGCAGTATCGCCTGCAGACCATTTACGATGACGTTAACGTCGAGCGCGAACGGCAAATTCGCTCATTTACCGACTGGGAAAATCAGTTTATCTATAACATCGCCATCGGTATGCCTTTCGGTGAGATGGTATTTCTGGCGAATTCTGATTTTGGTATGTGGTTCTCACATAAAGGAAAACACATTCTCGGCAACAGCAATCTGTTGAAAGAAATGGAATCGCTGATAGCAGAGATCGACAACCGCATGACGACCACCTTTTCGCATCAGCATCAGCCAACAGAACCTGAGAGGATGAGCCTGTTGCAGGATGTCCGCCAGCTATCGGCAAAAATCCATTTCCTGCTCGCCTCAATGTTTGACGCACTGGTTAAACAGGAAAATGGTAAAGACTCGCTGACCCAGTTACTTAACCGCCGCTTTATTCCAACCATCATGCGGCGTGAGATTTCGTTAGCGTTACATGCGCGGAAGCCCTTCACCCTGGCGATGCTGGATATCGACTACTTTAAGCAAATTAACGACAACTATGGGCATAATACTGGTGATATGACGCTCAAAAACGTCGCAGCGGTCATTTATGATCATATCCGTAGCAGCGATTACGTGTTTCGCTATGGTGGTGAAGAATTTATGATCCTGCTCGTCGAGTCAGACAAGTCGCAGGCCAGTATTATCCTCGAAACGCTGCGTATGAAGATTGCCGAGATGTGCATGGCGGCATCGGCGGCAGAATCATTGTCTATTACCGTCAGCATTGGTATCGCCGAATATGACTATCATCCCGACTATAAACAGTTGGTTGATAAAGCCGATCGCGCGCTTTATCTGGCGAAAAGTAATGGCCGCGATCGCATAGAGGTATATCAGGAATAATCTTCTCCGCCACAGAGAAATAAATACCCCGTTCAGGGTATTTATCTGATCGGCGATAAATACCGAGCTGTTATTTTTATTCAGGCCTATTTGCGTGATGAAAATAACAGCCACGTAATAAGATGTAAATCAAATACACCAAATCTGAATAGCGCTAGCATATCCCGGTGATGACGCCTTCTGAATGCAGAAGGGGAAATATGAGGGATAGTATAAAACCATGAACGGGAAGAAAAGAACGCGCTGGCAGCGCCGTCCAGGCACGATCGGAGGCAAACTGCCGTGGAATGACTGGCGCAACGCCAGCAGCTGGCGAAAAGCCACCCAGTTTCTCCTGCTGGCTATTAATATTTATATTGGCGTAACGTTCTATTACTGGGTCCGCTATTTCGAAACCGCCGGCACCAGCGTCTATATTCCAAGGCCAGGTGGTATTGAGGGATGGCTACCAATCGCGGGTTTGATGAATATCCGCTATACGTTGGAGACTGGTTTTCTTCCGCCTATCCATGCCGCCTCCATGCTGCTGTTAGTTGCGTTTATCCTGATTAGTCTGTTGTTAAAAAAAGCCTTCTGTTCGTGGTTATGCCCGGTGGGCACGCTGTCCGAACTGCTCGGCAATCTGGGGAAAAAAGTATTTGGTCGCAACTTCACGCTGCCGCGCTGGCTGGATATCCCGCTGCTCAGTCTGAAGTATTTGCTGCTGAGTTTCTTTTTGTATATCGCCCTGTCGATGCCTGCACAGGGGATTCAGTATTTTCTAATGTCGGCCTATGGCATGATTATCGACGTGAAGATGCTCGATTTCTTTCGCCATATTGGCTCCGCTACGCTCATCTTTGTTGTCGTTATCAGTGTCCTGAGCCTGTTTATTCGCAATGCCTGGTGCCGCTATCTGTGCCCTTATGGTGCGCTGCTCGGTCTGTTCTCGCTGCTCTCGCCGTTTAAAATCCGCCGTAACGCAGACAGTTGCATCGACTGCGGAAAATGCGCGAAAAACTGCCCGTCGAATATCCCGGTCGACAGACTGATTCAGGTGCGTACCGTGGAATGCACTGGCTGCATGACCTGCGTTGAATCCTGCCCGGTGGCCTCAACGCTGAGCTTCTCACTGCAAACACCACCGGGGGCGCAAGACAACGGTAAACCGTTATGGCGACAGAGGACGCTATCAGGTGTTGCCATGACGCTACTGGTGCTTGGCATTCTGTTTGCCACCATTGGTTATGCCGTTTATGCCAATGTCTGGGATACGCCAGTGCCCGATCATATGTATTTCCAGCTGATCCCGAAGGCAAAGATGATCGGCCATTAATTTTTTTATCAGTATGTTCAAAACCCTGCCAATTCTGGCAGGGTTTCCCGCCTGTCCTGCCATTTTAAGACAATTGAACTTGTGCCATCGCGCTCTCGTTTATACAACCTTAAATATCATCTGTAATAATTTTTCTATTTTGTTATGGGCGACTGGGATCAAAATAATGAACGGGATAACATCATGACTAAAATAAAACTGGCACTGCTATTACCTCTGTTTCTGGCAGGTTGTACGATGAATGACGGGGAATTAAGAAACGCTTACGCTCAGCATTATCAGCAACCTACCGCTTATGTAGATGCTTATAAACAGAAAATAGCCAGTATGGATATTCATGCGCTGGCCCAATATGCCGCCGCAGAAGATAAGAAAAAAATGCGCGGGCAGCCAAGACTGAAAATCGACGAATTTATTACCATTGAGAACGTGCAGGCGAAAGGAAATCGGGTGGTCTACGATTACTCACTGTCCGAAAGCTGGCTGGCGCTGTCCGCAGATAAACAGCGCGAGAAGCAGACCAATATGAATAAAGACCTGATCTACCGTACCTGCTCGCTGGAAACGGTACGTCTGGCGCAGGCAAAAGGGCTGGAAGAAGAGCATAACTATTACAGCCAGTACCCAGACAAAGTCGCCTTTACGCTGAGAACCAGCACGCAGATTTGTCTGCAGAACGGTTTTACACAATAGCCGCAATCACAAAGCCTGATGCGCTGCGCTTATCAGGCCTACGATTTGCACGCTGCCGTAGGCCGGATAAGGTGCCAGCGCGCAGATTGTATGCAGAACGGTTTTACACAATAACCGCAATCCACTATGCCTGATGCGCTGCGCTTATCAGGCCTACAATTTGCACGCTGCCGTAGGCCGGATAAGGCGCCAGCGCGCAGATTTGTCTGCAGAACGGTTTTACACAATAGCCGCAATCCACTATGCCTGATGCGCTGCGCTTATCAGACCTACGATTTACACGCTACCGTAGGCCGGATTAGGTGCCAGCGCGCAGATTGTATGCAGAACGGTTTTACACAATAGCCGCAATCACTATGCCTGATGCGCTGCGCTTATAAGGCCTACGATTTGCACGCTGCCGTAGGCCGGATAAGGCACCAGCGCGCAGATTTGTCTGCAGAACGATTTTACACAATAGCCGCAATCACAAAGCCTGATGCGCTGCGCTTATCAGGCCTACGATTTGCACGCTGCTGTAGGCCGGATAAGGCGCCAGCGCCGCATCCAGCTAAAACATCAGAATTTCCAGGACACACTGCCGACAATGCTGCGCTCAGCGCCGAAGTAGCAGTATGAGAGCGAGTTACAGGCTGCAACGTAGCGCTTGTCGGTCAGGTTGTTAACGTTCAACTGCGCGCTCAACCCTTTAATGCCGATATTCGTTAAGTCGTAACCAATCACCATATCCACCAGTGTGTAGGACGGCAGGGTGTGAGTATTCAGGCGATCGCTGGTAATACCGTTAACGTAGCGCACACCTGAACCCAACGTCAGGCCGTCCAGCGGACCGCTTTTCACATCGTAGCTCAGCCAGGTACTGGCCTGGTTACGCGGGGCGTACACTGCTCGCTTGCCCTGCTCTTCCGGGCTACTTTTCTTATAGCGAATGTCGGTATAGGTATACGCCGCCTGCAAACGGAAGCTATCCGTCAGTTGGCTAATTGCCTCCAGCTCCACCCCTTCAGATTCAATTTCCCCAATCGAGCGGTACGGATCGGTCGGCTCTTCTTTGGTGGCTATATTCGTCTGATTAATACGGAATACCGATGCGCTGAACTGGCTGTTGAGTCCTTCCGGCTCATATTTCAGCCCCGCTTCCCACTGCTTGCCTTTCATCGGATCCAGCAGATTGCCGTTCTCATCGGCAAAGCTGGTTGGCGTAAAGGCGGTGGAATAACTCACGTACGGCGCAAAGCCATTATCGAACAAGTAGAGCAATGCGGCGCGAGTACTAAAGTTGTTTTTATCCAGATCGCTGCGGGTATCGTTGATCTTATCAATATTAGACACGCTGACCTGATCGTAGCGACCGCCGAGCGTAATACGCCAGCGATCCCATGACATCTGATCCTGCAAATAGTAACCCGTCTGGCGCAGCTTGTGTTTCTCACGCGCATACATGTCGATGTAATCAGGCTTCGCGCCGTACACTGGATTAAAAGCGTCAATCGGCGGGAAAGCGCCGTAGTAACCGGTAGTATTGTTGCTGCGATCCTGATAGTCGATCCCCACCAGCAGACGGTGGTTTACCTGCCAGGTATCAAAGCTGCCGTCAAGCTGGTTATCCAGCGTAATCGCCGACATTTTTTCATCGGAGCCGGAGTAACCGCGATTAAGCTCGGTTTCATTCAGCCAGCCCGCCGCATACACCTGATTCAGCTCAACGTCGGTATGCAGATAGCGCAGCTTTTGCCGCACCGACCAACCGCTATCAAACATATGCTCAATGTTGTAGCCCACCATGTTTTCACGGCGATCGTATTTGTCGTAATCATCCTCGCCTTCGTAAAAGGTGTTGGAGATCTTTTGCCCGTAATGCGGAACCACGGTGCCGTCATACGGCAGACCGGAGTGGCTACCGCCTTCCGGGTCGCGGTGCAGATAGGCCATCAGATCCAGACGCGTCTGGTCGGTGATACGCCAGGTCAGGCTGGGCATCAGCGCGTAACGCTCTTCCTTCAATGGACCAAACTGCGAGTCCGCGTAACGCGTCATCCCGCTCAGTCGCGCCGCCACGCGATCGTTATCATCCAGCGCCCCGGTGACGTCAAACGCCGCGCCGCGCTGGTTATTGTTGCCGGCAAACAGCTTCACCTCACCGCCCGCATCAAACGACGGCTTACGTGAGGTCAGAGCCACAATGCCACCCGGGGAGGAACGGCCATACAGTACGGAAGCCGGGCCACGTACGACTTCGATATCTTCGAGGAACCACGGATCGACCACCAGCGAGCTGTGTGAGTTGGTGTCGCCCATCATCTTCAGACCATCAAGATAGACGTTATCCAGGCTACCGTCAGAAAAGCCACGCAGCACGATGTAGTCAAAGCGGTTGGAGGCGCCAATCTGATTGCTGTACACACCCGGCGTATAGCTGACGGCCTGCCGCACGCTGGTTGCGCCCTGCTCTTCAAACTGTTCACGGGTAACGATCGATACCGACTGCGGCGTTTCAATATCCGGCGTGGCAAGCTTCGTGGCCCCGCTCTGCATCTGCGAGGTGACAACCACCGTATCGTTTTTTGTTGTTTCCTGCGCCAGCAGAGGAAAAGCCACGCTGCCGGTAACCCATCCCACCAGCAGCGCCAAGCGAGTCTTCGCGAACATGAATATCTCCAAAGGCATGTCTAATTGTAAGTGAGAATTATTACCTTTTTGCTGGCGGAGATAGCTATGCCGGATGCCAGGTTGCCTATGCGCAGTGCCAAATTGTCAGGAAATCACGTGCGTAAAACGCAAATATGGATTAGCAAAGTTTGAGCAAATCACCGGGTGAAAAGCCGTAACGGCGACGAAAAGCGGTAGAAAAGTTGGTGGCGTGCTGATAACCCGACATCCAGGCCGCCTGCTGTACGCTATATCCTTCCAGTAGATAGCCGCGTGCACGTTCCAGACGGCAATCGCGCAGGTAGTCGAATACCGAACAGCCATAGGCTGCGCGAAACTTACTGCGCAGGCTGCTGGGACTCATCGCTGCGCGTTGGGCCAGTTCATTAAGGGTGTAGTCATTTTCGGGACTCTGCTCCAGCAGTCGGCGAACGACCTCCAGCCGCTGCTGCTCACCGCTCGCCGCAAGACGTTTACCGCTCTCGACCTGACACACGCTGAGGCCATGACCAAACAGTTGTAATATCAGCCCTTCCAACATCAGCTGACGAGAAACATGGCTAATCGTACTCTGCTGCGCGTACTGCAGCCCGCTGAGTAAAAAACCCGGCACCTGCCAGATAAGCGTCGGCGTCTGGCATCTTTCCCACTCACGCATCAACGATTCGAGCAACCCCGTGCGACACGCGCCGTCGGGATACAAACCGAGCGATAATGTCCGCAGTTTACAATCAGCATGATGACGGGCACGCATCGTCTGGTGCTCACTCAGGCGCGAGCTAAACGCCATGCCGGAGCGCACCACGTGCTCCTGTCCGTTAAGCGTCAGGATCACGCAGCCTTCCAGTACCACCAGCATATACAGAGGGCTGTCGTGACGAGAGGTGGTTTCGTAGGGTTGCAATACCTGTACGTCGGAGTGCGTCACGCACATCCCACATGGGAGAGTCATCTCCTCAATTTCACCTTGCAGAACAGGGCTGCCAGACGGTAAATCCGGCCTTTGTGCCAACTGGGGAAAGCGGTAATCGATCCCGTAGCGCTCACCAAAATCCATAAACTCGCTGACGGAGAAAGTGCGAGCGACGCGTCCGGAGGCATTCAGGGCGGTGGTATTGTTCATGCTGTCTTCTGCACAGAAAATGGGATTAACGGTTTATAACTGAAGCAACATTACCATTACCTGCGCAATACGACAATAATAATGAGAACCATTATCAATATGGGTGATTAGCAGAATAAACAGCTTAATCCAGCCAGTTTAGATCTGCCGAGGAGACACACGGCGCAGCCTCTTTTAACCAGCGATACAGCAGCTCAATATTTCTAAGCCGTGTTGAAGTCTTTGGCCAGACAAGGTAATAGCCCTCGCCAGTCGCTACCGCATCTTTAAACGGTAACGCCAACATCCCTGCCTGAATGGCCGCCAGGCTTAACAGCAGGTCGGCAACGGACACGCCATGACCGCTCATCGCGGCAAGACTGCCCTGCTCCAGGGTGTCGAACACTTTGCCTCGCGCAAGATTCAACGCCGGAAACTTCCCGGTGCGTTGCAGCCACCGACGCCAGTCACGGCGATCCGCTGAGGGATGAATCAGTTCACAGGCAGAAAGATCGCGCTGCGCCTGCACCAGCAGTGCGGGTGAGCACACCGGGATAAGCCACTCCTGAAACAGCAACCGGCTGTCGGTATCGTCACCAAAATGGCCATTCCCTAACAGGATCGCACAGTCATACGGTTCACGACCGAAGGATACCGAATCGGTATCCATCCAGACGCTGGAAATTTCGACAACCGGGGTCGGATGCGCTTCACGGAAATGACGCAGCACGTCCAGAAGCCAGCGCATCGTCAACGTAGACGGCGCTTTCAGCCGTAGCTCATGACTGCTGCTGCGAAAGGCATGACACGCGTGTTCCAGACTCTGAAACCCAGCCGTCAACTGCTGCGCCAGCCCTTGGCCAGAAGGCGTTATCTCGATACGCGGGCCGCTGCGGACAAATAGCTCGCAACCAAACCATGCCTCCAGCGTGCGAATATGACGGCTTACCGCGCCCGGCGTCACGTTAAGTTGAATAGCGGCTTTACTGAACGATCCCAGACGGGCTGCGGCTTCAAAAGCCCTCAGGGCATACAACGGAGGTAGCGTCATTCTCAGCTTCTATGTTGAGTTTTACTCACAGTAGAGCGCAGTTTTATTCGTTTTTCAATGCGCCACGCAGGCGGAATACTGATGGAAAATATCATCAGGATAATCAGGTATGAATTTCACTTTACTGGCTGCCTATAGCCTCAGCGTAGTAACCCTGCAGTTAACTCCGGGTCCTGTCGTGGCGCTGATTACCACCACCGCGTCGCAGCACGGCTATCGCCGGGCCTTTCTCACGCTGATTGGCACTAACGGCGCTTCTTTAGTATTGATTGCTCTGGCTGCACTGATGCTAGCTGGCGTGGTATCAATCTCTGCGATATGGCTTGGCGTACTGGGTCTTGTGGGATCGCTGTATATCGGTGTGATGGCGATTAGCGACCTGCGGGCCAGGGACTCACACCTCGGACTGAGTGCGCCAAAACGCGATAACAGCGGGCTTATCCATGGATTTCTGACAGGGGTCGCTAACCCAAAGGACATTTTGTTTTTCGTAGCGTTTTTTCCCCAGTTCATTGCCATTACGCAAGATTTCACCACCAGCATTCTGACGCTAACGCTGGTGTGGGTTATTTTTGATGTTACGGTGCTGTCTTTTTACATCATGGTTTTCAAACGCTGGATGCCAGAGCGGTTTGCCAGACGCAGCGTTTTTATCTCCTCCCTGTTTCTGCTCGCGGTGGCGGTGTTTGGCATTATTTATAATGTACACGCGCTACAAATGCTCTCACCCGCGATGTGATCCCCAACGAATTGTTCAGCCAGACATCTCATCTTGCACCGGGAGGAATAAAATAAGAACAAATCGACATTAACATTATTAATGGATTTATAAACCAGGATTCAGAAAATATAGACGATAACATTTTCCTGGCGTTCAACTGGCACCCTTACCCATGACAACGCATCAACGGCGACAGGTGCCATTTCATTTTCTAAGCGAAGTAAAGGCGTGTTGCCATCTGGTACAACCGTGCTTTCACCGATCTCAAGAACGCCCCGAAAAGAAATGGACACATTGTCTGGCGTATCCGACAACCTTATCCATTCAGTTGTAATCACTAACTTTCGAGTAAACATTCGCTGTCCTTTGCGCGTGGTATAAATCCGATAATTTCACAGGTAGATCAATACACTCTTTGAACAAACAGAAATTTGTCCCCCATATCAGTTAAGCATTACTTAACTGAAAGAAAATTGAAGTAATAAAACTCATTCGAAATATGTTTCACAAATTCAACCGGCAGGTTATGTTTGATGAACGTTAACTTTGCAAACTCAATATCGCCGTACACTCGAATACAGAAAGGTTTGACTATCTCGCCCTGCACGCCAAAGCACTCCTGAAGCCGGGTGTCATCCATAAAAATAAAGTCACCTTTTCTGACTTTAATACTTTCATGAAGGCCTTGCCACTTCTCCGGAGTGAGCAGAAAGCTCTCCCATCCATTATTTCTCAACACTTCAATCGTGTGAGTAAATTTAAAATAGTCGTTTTGCATTGTCACATCACCACTCGATGTGGCGTACAAATATTCTATTTTAAATTTAAGTTGTGCATTGAGGCTTTTTTTCTTCCCCTCATCAATTAACCACTGAAGCTCACTGACAATGCTCTTCGAAAATATTTTTCTTTTTTTGGCAATAGCCAGCCAATGCATAATGAATAGATGCTCTGACATTTTAGAGTAGATTTTATGATCCTTTATTGCAATACCAATTGCGACTAACGCACTCCAGGTAAAGGCTTCCAGATCATCCTGATAATGATGTCGTAACGTACTAACTCTTCCAGAATCCCTTACCACTTAAACCTGCCCAAATAAATCATCATTGTTATTCCACGTCATTCTTGTATTACTCTATTAAAAAATTACTACAACTAAAATCGCCAAAATATGATCCAGATTAACTTATCCCTATGTAATAAACGTGCAAATATAATACATCATACTTATTAATCATTAATCCGAGGTGGCTCAACAATGACTAATAAGAATAATGCGATAAAGATAAAGGTTAATAATAATCACCAGTAATCAATATCACCTTCTGTGATGAGACCGGTAAACAGATAAAGCAAACTACCGGGCATTCAGCAAGCCGGAAGTTTGCTTAGTACAGACGAAGTTAATAGAAAATACCGATGATCAGGGTATGCGTTACAAAGCCCACAATCAACGGTACGGCGGTACGTTTAACCACATCAAATGGCGTTATTTTCGCCCCACTGGAAACGGCAATCACCACGCCGGAAACCGGTGAAATTGCCCGCCCCATATGTGATGCCTGCTGCATCGGCAGGATCATGGCAACAGCGTTAGCGCCCATACTTGCCGCGATTTGCGGGATCAGCTCAACGAAAGCAAGGAATGGCGCATTACCCGATCCCATAATAATTGCTGCCGCCAGCGTCACCAGCGCAAACACCACCGCCATAGCAAATGGAGGTAATCCCACGTGCTCCGCCATCAGGATTAATTGATCAATGGCACCAATAACTTTAATCCCGTGAGCAAAAACACCTGCCGCAACCAGTAGCCCAACCACCCCGGTAAAGGCGGTGCCCATGCCTTTAAGGAAATGGCTGAATCCTTCGCATACTGACTTTAAATCACGCACCCGCAGCCACTCAATCAACATGCAGACAGCCATCGAAATGAGCACAATGGTGATAATATTCAGGTTAATACCACTGACGAACATTTCCGATGATCCCACCGCCATCAATATCGGAAGCATCGGGAGCAGCGCATAAAAAGCCGGGGCTTTTCCTGAGTCAGTCACCTCAGCGCTACCGATTTCTCGTGGTAGCGTTCCCGCTTTACGGTCGCAATGCCGCTGCCAGAAGAAATGGCAGACGCCCACGACCAGCACGGTTGCCAGCGCTGCGGGTCCCTGGTGGTAAACAACGTATTCCACCACATCCATATTGACCGCTTTAGATCCCCTGATAGCATCGATGGCCGTCGGGGTATACGCCACACCAAGCGAGGTGGCAATAACCCCAGCAGCCGAGGCCGCAGAAAGCCCTAACCCCAGCATAATGGGGAACATCGTCCCCATCAGCAACACGGCAAGCCCGGTAGCGGATGGGATGGCCAACTGCAGGAGGCTGGCGAGCAGATAGGAGAAAAATAGAAGCACATAGGGCGAACGCAGCGCGCGCAAAGGTTTCGTCACGACCCGCACAACCGCTTCATTTGCCCCGATATGATCCATGTAATGCGCAAATCCCATGAGCGCCATAATCATCAGGCCGAGATCGGCAGCACGCGTACTAAAGAGATCGCGCATCACCTCGAAAGGATCGAGAAATGAAATCCCCGTACTGGCAACGCCCTTCGGTAATACAGAACCCCATCCGGTTAACGCCGTACAAATCATCAACACCAGGCCCGCAATGAACAGCACTGGTTCAGCGCGATAACCTTTCAGTATCAGACGCGCGACCACCACGATAACCAGTAGGGCAATTAACACCTGAATCATGACTGAGCTCTCCTCTGCGCGAACTCAGCAAAGGTTTCCTCAATGACCGCTACCACCACATCGCTGGCGGCTCGCAGTGAACGCACCGGTAGATATTCATAAATTGAATGAAAGTTATGAGCACCGGTAAAAATATTCGGGCAAGGTAGTCCTTTCTGCGATAGCACTGCGCCATCATACCCACCACGCATGGCGACAGGTTGCGGGGTAATGCCACACTTCTGATACGCGCGTAACGCAATATCAATCGGGTAGTGTGCATCGCCCTGCAAACTATTGAACACATTGGCATAGCGATCGGTTAAATGGCAGACCACGCTGTTTTCTCCCCACAGCGCGCAGGTGCTGACGGCAAGCTGGCGGATATATGCCATACGCGCCTTATACCCTTCTTCGGTAAAATCCCGGATATCCAGCTTAAGCACCGTACGGGCGCTGTTACCCTGAAGTTGTTTTACCCAGTAATACCCTTCGCGTCCTTCCGTATACTCAGGCGCCTCTCCACCAGGCAGCATCGCAATAAACTTATGCGCCATCAGCAGAGAGTTCTTCAGCTTACCTTTGGCCGACATAGGGTGCGCGGACTGGCCGGTAAAGATGATTTCCGCATCACCCGCGTTCCAGTTCTCATAGACAAACTCTCCAATGCCGCAGCAGTCCAGGGTATAGCCAAAATCAGCGCCAAACGCCGCAACATCAAACGCTTTTGCTCCCCGTAATCCCTGCTCTTCATCAGGAACAAAACCGACCTTCACCGGCCCATGCTTAATCTCCGGATGCGCTACAAGGTACTCCAGGGCATTCATAATCGCGGCGATGGCGGCTTTATCATCAGCCCCTAGCAGACTGGTACCATCCGTCACCAGCAGGTCATCACCGATATAATTTTTCAGTTCCGGGAATTCACTTTCACGCAGATAAATATTCAGCTCCTGGTTCAGACACAAATCCCCACCGCTGTAGTGAAGACGTTGCGCATTTGTGTCCGCGGTCTGTTCTGCGCTGGTATCCAGATGACCAAAAAAGGAAACGACAGGGATGGTGTCATCGGTATTTCCATGTAAGGTCGCGGTCACAATAGCGGTATCCCTGACCTCAATGTTTTCCATTCCTAATGCTTCAAGTTCTACTGCAAGTAGTTTTGCCAGTTCCATTTGACCAGGTGAAGAAGGCATTATCCCATTAGCACCATTTTCCCTTGAGGTCGTGGTATTGATTTTCGTGTAGTTAATAAAGCGTTCAACAATATCCATTCCAGGAGATCCTTTAATGTATCATTTACGTGGTACTGCAAGAGAAGATCTGCATACAGCGTGGGTTGAATAATCTGAGAACAAAATAAAATCAGCGCTCATCCCAGAACGCTGATTTTATGGGTGTTACGACAACGATTTATATAAAGGAAGATAAAAAAGGCCAGTAATTATACCAGTGATTAAAAACTCCTTTTGATTGATAAAATCATATTCCCTGTCTGTTTTTACTACATTTTCCATGGTGTTAAGCTAACAGAAGTCATAAACGGCATTCGTATGTCTAAGGGATAATAAAAATCATTTAGATTCTTGCCCCCGATACCGACACAAGACATACCATCGCTATATTTTTTTAATGAACAAATGCTGTAACAGCAACATGCAACCGTTTGCACCTCTCTACAAATAGCCACTTAACGCACTAAAATCCGTGAACAAAATCACAATTACTTCAAAAGCGAAAATTAACATAACGCTTAAAAACAGACAGTTATAAGAAAAACTATATAATACCCCTATAAATAAAGATGAAATCACACTATTCACCATGAAATAGATTCGTAGCGATACTATTTCAACATTACCGTATGGTTCACAGAACAAAACCTGTCGTCATCACTAATGCAAAACAACAAGAACAATAATATTAAATTATCTATATATGACGATTATCAAAATTATACACAGGCAAAAAAAACCTCTCCCCTGAGAAGAGATTCAGGGCAGAGGTAATACGGGTGTTAAGGACATTTTTATAGTTTTGATGATAACAGAAGAGCTTCTTGCTGGATTGAGTATACACACTTCACGACGTTAAGAAAATTCCTAAAAAGAATTAAAAGAAAACACCATTAAAAATCCTTTTTATAATAAAGACATGTTTATCAAATAAAGCAAAATTAGGATAGGGAAAAATTAAATATCACTAATCTATAGTATGACGCAAGTGGGACTCACAACACATCATTACGGACAATGCCGCTACTGATGATGTCTGAATATTCAATAAATTTAATATATCCATACACCGCTCAGCTAACGAGAGTTAAAAAATTATAAAATAAGCTAAACGCAATTTTTCGTCATAGATCACATTTTCCCGACAGAACGATTCCCCTACTCGCCCAGGCTGGTATGATTCAGCAGGTAAATACCTATCAACTCAACCCGAGGCTTTGATGCTGGAGAATGTAATCATCAGATAATCAGCTTACCGACCTTTTCAGGCCGGACTGGTTATCAATGCGCCGAAATCGAATGCGGACACCGCTGTGTGTTTGCACGTTTTGCACATGATGATTAAACAGGTTTTCCAGTATGAATTTATCCCGTCAGGAACAACGTACCTTACACGTTCTCGCCAAAGGTGGCCGTATTGCTCACGTCCGCGATGCATCTGGTCGTGTCACTTCCGTCGAATGCTATAGCCGCGAAGGGTTACTGCTCTGCGACTGCACGCTCGACGTATTCAAAAAACTCAGAACGAAAAAACTAATCAAATCCGTTAATGGTCAGCCCTACCGCATCAATACCACCGGGCTGAACAACGTTCGCGCCCAACTGGATAATCGCTAAGGAGAGAGAGATGGATATCCCGAAGATTTTTACGATCAGCGAAAGCGCACATCGCATTCATAATCCGTTCACCGCGCAAAAATATGCGACGTTAGGTCAGGTTTTACGGATGCCCCCAGGAACCCGCATCCTGGATCTCGGCAGCGGCTCGGGCGAGATGTTGTGCACCTGGGCACGCGATCATGGAATTTCCGGCGTTGGTATCGATATGAGCCAGTTATTCAGTGAACAAGCCACCCTGCGGGCAAGTGAATTGGGCGTCACTGAGCACGTGCGTTTTATTCATGCCGATGCAACAGGTTATATCGCCGAAGAAAAATTCGATATTGCCGCCTGCGTTGGTGCAACCTGGATTGCCGGCGGCGTTGCCGGAACGATCAAACAGCTGGAACAAAGTCTCAAACCAGGCGGGATCCTGCTCATCGGCGAACCGTACTGGCGTCAGATGCCCGCAACGGAGGAGATCGCTATGGCTTGCGGCGCGACTTCAGTAGCCGATTTTCTTTCTCTGCCGGAACTCGTTTCGTCTTTCGACCTGCTCGGTTATGACGTGGTGGAAATGGTACTGGCTGACCAGGAAGGTTGAGACAGATACGAGGCGGCAAAATGGTTGACAATGCGCCGGTGGCTGGAGGCAAATCCGGACGATGAGTTTGCCGCCGAAGTCAGAGAGCAACTGAGAAGTTCACCAGTGCGCCACGTTGCATTCACCCGGGAATATATCGGGTGGGGCGTGTTCGCACTCATGCAGAGGTAATAAATGCAGTCGGTATAGCCTAGCAGGTTATACCGACTTTTTCATCGCATCATCGCTTACTTCATTAATACTTCAACAAATTTAGCTAACCATTGCGGATGCGCGGGCCATGCTGGTGCCGTCACCAGATTGCCATCAACGTGGGCCTGATCAATGCCAATATCGGCATAATGTCCACCGCTCAGACGAACCTCGGGCGCACAGGCCGGATAAGCGCTACAGGTCCGGTTTTCTAACACCCCCGCCGCCGCTAACAGTTGGGGCCCATGACAAACTGCGGCGATAGGCTTACCGGCAGTGTTGAAATCTTGCACCAGCTTAATGACATCCGGATTCAGTCGAAGATATTCCGGAGCACGCCCGCCGGGGATCAACAGTGCGTCGTAATCGGCGGCCCGCGCCTCGGCAAAATTAGCATTTAACGTAAAACGATGCCCCGGCTTTTCACTGTATGTCTGCGCCCCATCAAAATCGTGAATGGCGGTTTGAACGTAGTCACCCTGACTTTTATCCGGACAGACGGCATCCACACGATGCCCAAGCATTTGCAAAGCCTGAAAAGGCACCATCGTTTCATAATCTTCGACATAATCTCCGACCAGCATCAGTATCTTCTTCATTCACATCCCCCACTCACGGTTATTAATGATGAGAAATAACGGCCATCTTTACTATAGTCCACACGGTTCATGGCATTAATAAATACAACAGAACAATCGGCCAGATCACAATCCACGGCAAGGCCCGTCAGACGAGGGCTCAGAGCCAACGGCGTGCCATATGTTCATGCTGATAAATATAAATTATATATAAATATATAGTTGAGAAATTTTAATAGTCACCAGTTTCACTCATTATATAAAACTAAGAGATTGCAACGTATATCTCCTGTGCTATATTTCGCGTGAAATTTACCCGCGATCACTTTATTTATTATTCAATATTTAAAATACGCAAAATATTTATTATCTATTATTATTTTATTCACCTGATATCAGGTAAAAATACGCAAAGGTTAATCCTATGATGACAAGACGTTCATTCGTCAGACAAGGTCTGGTGACTTCAACGAGTATGCTACTCGCCGGTATGACGGGCTTCAGCTTTAGCCAATTTGCCCGCGCAACAGAGAACCGCCGCTGGCAAATGCCTGATGAAGGCGCACCGCATGCGGCAACCTGGATGGCGTTTGGTGCCAGTGCGGAGATCTGGGAGCCTCATCTGCTACCGGTGGTGCAGGAAAACCTGGCGTTAGTTGCCAAAACCATCGCCGCATTTGAACCCGTGAATATGTTAGTACGCGAAGAAGACAGCGAGCTCGCCGCGCGTCTGTGCGGGCCGTCAGTCAATCTTCTGGTTCACCCAATAGACGATCTGTGGATCCGCGACACCGGGCCGGTATTTGTGAAAAGCGCCAGCGGCGCGCTCGGCGGAGTGGGATTTAATTTCAACGGCTGGGGCAATAAGCAAGAGCACGAACGAGATGCCGATGTGGCTGAATTTGTTACTGATTACGTTCATGCTGAGTTTATCCGCTCGGTGCTGACTCTGGAAGGTGGCGGTATTGAGGTAGATGGTGAAGGTACAGCAATCATCACCGAGAGCTGCGTGCTTAACTCCAACCGTAATCCTGGCGTCAGCAAAGCCGAATGCGAAGAAGAACTAAAGCGACTGCTAGGTCTGGAGAAAATCATCTGGTTGCCGGGTATTGCCGGCAAGGATATTACCGACGGCCATACAGATTTTTACGCCCGATTCACGCATCCGGGTACGGTGGTGGCGGGTCTTGAGCAGGATCCGTCATCCTTTGATTACGCGATCACCCGACGTCATCTGGACATATTACGGGCCGCCACGGATGCCAAAGGCCGACGGTTGGAGGTAGTCACGCTGGAAGGACCTTCTACCATCCGACAGACTTATGCGAGCGATGATTTCGCCGCAGGGTATATCAATTTTTATCTGTGTAATGATGCCGTCATTGCACCGCAATTTGGCGATAAGCGCACCGATCGTAATACCCATGCTATTTTGCAGGAGCTGTTTGCCGATCGTGAAATTATTCAGTTGAATATCGACGGTATCGCTGCCGGTGGCGGCGGTATTCACTGCGCGACACAGCAGCAGCCTCGTTAATGATTAACAATTGAGTGTGTTGTGGGAAGGTGGGGAAACTCACTTTCCTGGCAATAAAAAAATGATTCCCTTAGAAAGATGCCTCCGTAGGTTAAATTTTAATAAACAAAGCACCTAATTAACATTTATGAAATAAATACCATTAAAAGATAACACTTTAATAGCTTTCATCGATCTTTCATGGTATTTATGATCTGCTAAACCTATCGATAAAATCTATCAAAAGATTTATATTGATCGTTATTATCGATCGTATATTCTGTCTTAAATAATGACTTCTGACGCAACTTTTATTATCAGTACAGCCACAAAGATTGTTCTCCCCTGCGTTGTGAAACACAGTGAAATTATCGAGGGTTACATTTAAAAAATCCATATAACATATTTTAGAATAGTTTTCAATTAGCGAAAACATCCAAAAATACACATTTCAAACCTCTAGTCTAACCTGTTTTAAGTAGATGACTTAAATCGAGAACGGTGATAACTCACTGAGAATTGCGAATGATGATATTGCTAAGAAAAACGGAAAGTATAAATTTCATTAATACATTTAGAGACTATTTTTGTGTCGGCATCGCGTTTTTTGCATTACAGCTGGTCGCAGGTCATCTCAGTAAGCAAGAGGATGTTGCGGGTATAACACTGCATTTTTACGATCTCACTTTACCTCTCATTTCTGCACTGCTGGTTTTATACCGGCAAAAGGCACTGCCAATTTTGGCTGCCTTTTTCTTGTATGCGCTTTACTCTTACTCTTTATCTTCGGTATTCACACTAACGGCTCAGCTACTGGCTGCTCTCATTAGCCAGACACTCTACTTTTTCTCGACAGGCAAACGAGGCGCGGTTAGCTTTGGTCGTAGCCAGCTTACAACCCTGCGTATTGTCTGGCTCGTATGTTGCAACGCCTTACTATTCATCTCGATTGATCACTGGTTCCAGTCGAACACTGCCTCTGCACCGCTCGCAAACCTTTTCACACTACAAACATTAATTAACTTACAGTGGCTGATGAACTCTTGCCTGACTGGCATCCCTTTTTGTTATCTGTTGCTTAGAAGCGTTCAAAATCCTGCATGGTGCATTCTATACATTAGACAAGTAAAGGCGCTGATAAAATCCGGCCCTCCTATTCTGTATCAAGTATTATGGCTGGCGCTGTTACTCTGCATTATGTCCGCTTTGATCGTCATCAGAGAAGATATTCTTATATTTACAGACTATTCATTACTGTGGTTACTTCCAGTAATGCTATGGGGAGTGATCTGTATTGGCCATGCTTTGATATCCCCTGTATGGGTAACAATGCTCATCCTGTTGGGATATTATATAAACAGTTATATTCCACCTAGTAACTATAATAATTATGTACATAGTCTCGTGATTTCCTCCACGATAGTGTTTGTCTTTTCTATTACGATTGTTGTTACCGGTGTACTTGTGGTTCATAACCGAAAATATCTCCGCCGCCTCAAACAACTTTTTAGATCAGAGCCTAACACCGGACTGCCTAACTTTCAGGCCCTGCAAATGGACATCCGTAAACACGCAACAGAGTGCTTGTGTTACATCCGTTGTACAGAGTTGAATACGCTGGAGCAAACTCACGGAATAGAATTCCGTTTTGAATTTGTAAAAGCGCTAAGCGCATATGTACGTAAATTGATTAAGGGTACAGGTGACATTTATTACGCACCAGGTCATGGAATAATTCTTCGCCTTAATGCTGTCCCTGACATTCCTGATCTCTACAAAGACCTAAACTCTTTTCGTTTTATCTGGAAGGACTACCAATTAGGGCTATCTTGTGGTATGGCATATACCACCGAGAAAAACCTGATTAAAAATTTATCTCAAGCAATTAAGCACCTTAATACCCAAAGCTATATCTCGTTAATGCAGGGGCAACCGTTGTTACTCAGCCCGCAAGTGCCAGGTGATAAAATTGTCAGCCAGGCTGTCATTCGTCATATGTTGCAAAAGGCAATTGACAGAAAGTCGTTTGAGCTTATGGCTCAACCCATCGTATCAACGATGCTGGTTGTTCAGCCGATCGTTTCAACCACGGGACTGACACGTTATCACGAGATACTTATTCGGATAAAAATGGTTGATGGTAAGTTAATCTTTCCAGACACCATCCTACCGGTTGCTCGCGAGGCAGGATTACTTCCTGCGCTGGATATCACTGTTATAGAGCAAACATTTCGTTTTATACAGTCACGGCAGAAATCTGACCCAAACAGTCACTTCTCCATTAATCTGACGCCTGACTCGCTTAATAAAATTGATTTTCTTGATAATGTTTTCACATTGTTTAGAAAATACTCAATAGCACCTGAGCGTATAATATTTGAAGTTATTGAATCAGATATCATTGACAACGCTAATGTCACTGATGTTCTGAGAGCACTACGTAAAGCCGGTTCTAAAATTGCTATTGATGATTTTGGCACAGGAGCATCAAGCTATTCACGACTACGAACGTTAGACGCAGATATTCTGAAAATTGATGGTTCCTTCATCCGTAACATACTGACCGATGAATTTAGTCGATGCGCCGTCAGATCCTTCTGCGAAGTAGCAAAACTCAAAAACATGGAAGTAGTCGCTGAGTTTGTTGAAAATGAGGAAATTGAAATGATGCTAATTACGATGGGTATTGGTTGGTTACAGGGATACCATATAGGGAAACCCGTTCCTATTGAGTTGGCTGAATTATAATTCAGTAATTATAATAATAATTATATTCCTACATTGATTTACTTACCGGCTCCCGTGCCGGTTTTTTTATTCCCTAAAACAAGCGGGACTTTAATTAAAGCAGGTATGCCGCGACCGTTTGCCGCGACATACCGTGTTTCATTTTTACCTCAACTCAGCCGAATGCTACGGCCTATTCAGCTTCCATCACTCCCAGGCGCGCTCAGATTTCGCGGCGTCAAACTGCGGCGGCGGTTTGCGAAAACGTCCGGTCAGCCAGGCAAGATACACCAGCCCGACGCCGGCCCATACCAGTCCCAACGTCAGCGATGTCACCTCAAGATTCACCCACAGTACGGCAACCGTGGCGGCACCGACCATTGGCAATACCAGATAGTGCAGCTTCTCCTGCCAGGTATGCTTGCGTCCTTCACGACGCCAGAAGTGGTTAAACACGGAGAGATTAACGAACGTAAAGGCCACCAACGCACCAAAGTTAATCAACGCCGTGGCAGTCACCAGGTCAAAAAACAGGGCCGACAGCGCCACAATCCCGACCATGATGACGTTCAACGCGGGAGTACGCCATTTGGGATGGACATAACCAAAGTACTTCTCCGGGAAGACGTTATCGCGGCCCATCACGTACAGCAGGCGCGAAACGCTGGCATGCGACGCCAGACCTGAAGCCAGCGTATTCACAAAGGTGGTACACAGGAAAATAGACTGGAACAGCTTGCCGCCGACGTACAGCGCAATCTCCGGTAGCGCCGCATCCGGGTCTTTGAATCGGCTAATGTCCGGGAAGAACAGTTGCATAAAGAACGAGGCGGCAATGAAGATCAGCCCACCGTACAGCGCGGTAAGAAAAATAGCTTTCGGGATGGTGCGCGCAGCATCCGGCGTCTCTTCAGATAGAGTCGTCACCGCGTCAAAGCCGAGAAACGAGAAGCAGACAATGGTCGCCCCGGTGATAATCGGGATCAAATGCGCATTCTGGCTGATAAACGGTTGCAGCGACCAGACGGTCCCAACCCCTTCCCCTTTGTGCAGCCCCTGTACCACGAGGAAAATGAACACCACGATGATCGCCACCTGCACCAGTACAAAAAGCGCATTGAAGTTCGCTACCAGATTAACGCTTTTCAGATTGGCCGCGGTGAGGATCGCGACGAACATCACCACCCAAATCCATGGCGCAACCCCCGGGAACAGCGCGGAAAGGTAAATTTTCGCCAATAGTACGTTAATCATCGGCAGGAAAAGGTAGTCAAGCAGTGACGACCAGCCGACCATAAACCCGACATGCGGGTTGATCGCTTTTTGCGCATAGGTATAAGCCGAACCGGCCTGTGGAAACTGGCGCACCAGCTTTCCATAACTGATGGCGGTAAACAGTACTCCCGCCAGGGCCAGCAGGTAGGAGGCCGGAACATGGCCATTGCTAATACCCGAAACAATGCCAAAGGTGTCAAACACCGTCATCGGCGTGAGATAGGCAAGCCCCATCACCACCACCTGCCACAGCTTGAGGGATTTACGCAGCTGTGCTTTGCCCGGCTGGGCAGAATGATCCGCAGAAGAGTTAGTCGACATAGTTTTCCTCCCCGCTACGAGTCCAGATCTGCGTTCGAAACGTGGGTACAGCAGACCTGGGTCGTGTCGGGGAGGAATGGCATAAAAAAGGCGTCAATGGGGTACGGCACAGATGCGGTCCGTATTTACTGCGGGAGCCATGAATACTCACGCGGGGCGGGTTTTTAAACATTGGCATCATCACATTTCCTCGTCACAAACTCTGTCGGTTATCTGAAGACCCGTTGTCGCCCGCGCTCCATTACGCGACATCCGGGAAATGGCAGGTATTCCTGCAATTTTTACGGGCTGGCTCCGCTCAGCCCGCATGATGCGACTTCTTTTTCAATGACCTGTACAACGGTCAGGCGTTTTTCAGCATCCACTCAATTTCAGTGTCGGTAATCAGACGTTCAAACTGGATAAGCTCATCGTTTTTACAGGCGTGATACACATGGCTAAACCGCTCACCCAATAGTTCACGCAGACTGTCATTTTGCATAAACTCCCACAGTGCATCGCTCTGGCGAATCGGGAACGGCAGCCCTTCCTGCTCCAGACCGTTACCCTCCACTTCTTCTTGTAACGGCAGTTCGTTATCCAGACCGTGAAGGATCCCCGCCAGGATGGTCGACATCACCAGATACGGGTTGGCATCAGCCCCCGCTACGCGATATTCAACCCGATGGTTATCACGGTCGCCGCAGGGAATACGCAGCGCCACCGTACGATTGTTGTGCCCCCAGGACGCCTGGGTCGGAACATACATCCCCGGCTGGAAGCGGCGATAGGAGTTCACATTCGGCGCCAGCAGCGCCATTGATGCGGGCATCAGATCAATCATCCCGGCAAGCGCACGCTTTAATAACGCGGAATCATCGCCATTCGCATCAGCCAGCACGTTCTCACCTTTGTTATTCATGACGCTGATGTGGATATGCATCCCGCTACCGGCATGCTCCTCATAAGGCTTTGCCATAAACGTGGCATGCATCTTATGTTTCTCTGCCACCAGCCGTACCAGACGTTTCAACGCCAGCGCGTCATCGCAGGCGTCGAGCACGTTGTCGGTATGGTAGAGGTTGATTTCAAACTGCCCAGGGGAGGCTTCAGCCACCGCGCCGTCAGCCGGGATCAGCTGTAAACGGGCCAGTTCATCGATATCGTTCAGCACATCCGCAAAGTGGTTCAGGTTATCAACCGAATAAACCTGACTTTGGGTATTACGATCGTCCGTTCCCGGCGCGCATGGCGGCTGCAGATAACCTTCGGGGTCACGCTTACGATCGAGTAAATAGAACTCCAGCTCTACCGCTACGACGGGGAACAGACCGCGCTGGCGAAGTTTCTGCCAGAGTCGGTTTAGTACGTTCCGCGGCTCAACGTCAAAGGGAGCGCCATCTTCATCCAGCATCGTCAGCATCATCTGCGCAATAAATTCCGGATCGGCAGCCGAAGGGGTTAACGTACCTGCCACGGGTACACAGGTCCGATCCGGTTCGCCAAGCTCCTGGCCTAATCCCGCCTCTTCGACCACATTGCCCAGAATATCCATCGCGAAAACGGATGCCGGGAAATAGCAGCCTTTCTCTAACTTATGCAATCCCGCAACGGGAAGGCGTTTACCGCGAAAACAGCCATTAAGGTCGGTTAACAACACATCCACATACTGCGTATTAGGATAGCGTTCCAGATATTGCTTAACTTCGCGCGCAAACGCGCTACTTCGTCTCTCTTCAGAATGCTGAACAAAATTCTCAACTTCTACGATATTGGTTTCCATGATTCACCGCCGTTGGCCTGGTAAGCTGTTCTGTGATTTGACTGTTAAATATAATGTCCACCCTTCGACTCTGGATGCAAACAAATTGTTTGTCAAATGTTAAATTAAGTTTGCTAGAAGGTTATTCCGCTGCTAGATTGAGAAAATAATGAACGGAATGGCACAACAAGGAACCGTTTGGCAATAATTTATTCCAAAACGTGAGGTCGATCATGGGCAATATATTTGACAAGCCAGTTATTGGTGTAGTGATGTGTAGGAACAGGCTTAAGGGTCACCAGACCCAGACTCTGCAAGAAAAGTACCTGAATGCGGTATTAAATGCCGGTGGATTACCGATAGCGCTTCCCCATGCGCTTGCGGAACCCGAATTGTTGAACGCGCTGTTACCGAAACTGGACGGTATCTTCCTGCCAGGAAGCCCAAGCAATGTGCAGCCGCACCTCTATGGTGAAAATGGCGATGAGTCTGACGCCGATCCCGGGCGTGATCTTCTGAGCATGGCGCTAATTACCGCCGGGCTCGAAAGGCGCATTCCCATTTTCGCCATCTGCCGGGGCTTGCAGGAATTAGTTGTCGCCACTGGCGGGACTCTGTATCGTCGCCTGTGCGATCATCCACAGTTCCTGGAACATCGTGAAGATGCGGAACTCCCGGTGGAGCAGCAATATGCACCATCTCATGAAGTCCAGGTTCAACAGGGAGGATTGCTATCTCAGTTAATACCAGGTTGCAGCACGTTTTGGGTTAACTCCTTGCATGGTCAGGGCGCAAAAACCCTTGGCCCGCAGCTGCGCGTGGAAGCACGCTCGCAGGATGGATTAGTGGAAGCTGCCAGCGTCCATGACCATCCTTTCGCGCTCGGCGTGCAGTGGCACCCGGAATGGAACAGTAGCGAATACGCCCTGTCGCGTTTGTTACTTGAAGGTTTTATCACCGCTTGTCAGAACCACCTCGCTGAAAAACAGCGACTCTGACCACTACAGTTAAGGAAATGCAATTATGAGCGATGACGGCCTGGCGCCGGGTAAACGTTTGTCAGAGATCCGCCAGCAATTGGGTCTTTCGCAGCGTCGTGCCGCCGAACTGTCTGGGTTAACGCATAGCGCCATCAGCACCATAGAGCAGGATAAAGTCAGTCCTGCCATCAGTACGCTGCAAAAGCTATTGAAAGTATATGGGCTGTCGCTCTCCGAGTTCTTCGCGGAACCGGAAAAGCCTGACGAACCGCAGGTGGTTATCAATCAGGATGATTTGATTGAGATCGGGAGTCAGGGAGTATCCATGAAGCTGGTACACAACGGAAATCCGAATCGTACGCTGGCAATGATGTTTGAAACCTATCAGCCAGGCACGACAACCGGGGAGAGAATTAAACACCAGGGTGAAGAGATTGGCACAATACTGGAAGGTGAAGTGATACTGACCATCAACGGTCAAACGTATCCTCTTGTTGCAGGGCAAAGCTATGCCATTAACACCGGCATACCACACAGCTTCAGCAACACCTCGGCAGGGATCTGCCGCATCATCAGTGCCCACACTCCCACCACTTTCTAATAAGTAGCGGCCTGAGTTTCTCAGGCCTTCTTAAATAACGCGCATTAACAGGGTACATCCCTGGGGCATCGTGCAGCCTGATTTTGCCTGAAAAAGATCAGCAACGAACTTTATCTTATTGATATAAAAGGAGTAGCTATGAACTTTCAGAATCTTAAATATTGGCGTGAGAAAGCCAGCCATTATTCACCAGAGACCCGTTTATTTATTAACGGCGAATATTGTGCCGCCGCTGATAACGAAACCTTTATTACGCTGGATCCGGCAGGACAACGTCCTCTGGCTAAAGTCGCCCGCGGTAAAAAAGCGGATGTGGACCGCGCGGTAACCGCAGCCCGTACCGTGTTTGAACGCGGAGACTGGTCGCAAGCATCACCCGCAGAGCGCAAAGCGGTACTGCACAAACTCGCCGATTTAATGGAGCAGCATCACGAGGAGCTGGCGCTACTGGAAACGCTCGATACCGGTAAACCGATTCGCCATAGCCTGCGTGATGATATTCCCGGCGCGGCACGCGCCATCCGCTGGTATGCCGAAGCTATAGATAAAGTCTATGGCGAAGTTGCCACCACCTCGGTGAACGATCTGGCACTGATTGTGCGCGAACCGGTAGGCGTGATTGCCGCCATTGTACCGTGGAACTTTCCTTTGCTGCTGGCCTGCTGGAAACTCGGCCCGGCACTGGCTGCGGGTAACAGCGTGATCCTCAAGCCTTCCGAAAAATCACCGCTGACCGCCATTCGCCTGGCTGCGCTGGCTAAAAAAGCAGGTTTGCCCGATGGCGTTCTCAGCGTTGTTAGCGGGTATGGTCACGAAGCGGGTCAGGCGTTGTCACAACATCCGGATGTTGATGTGATCACCTTTACCGGCTCGACCCGTACCGGCAAGCAACTGCTCAAAGATGCTGGCGACAGCAACATGAAACGCGTCTGGCTGGAGGCCGGAGGTAAAAGCGCCAACATCGTGTTTGCCGACTGTCCGGATCTGCCGAAAGCCGCCGCTAATGCAGCGGCAGGTATCTTCTATAACCAGGGCCAGGTTTGTATCGCCGGAACGCGCCTGCTGCTGGAAGAGAGCATTGCCGACGAGTTCATCGCCCTGCTGAAAGAGCAGGCGAAAAACTGGCAGCCTGGCAACCCGCTGGATCCGGAAACCACGATGGGCACGCTTATCGACAATGCGCATGCCGACACCGTAGACACGTTTATTCGCGACGGTGAAGCGCAAGGCACGCTGGCGCTGGATGGCCGCAGCCATGTACATCCTGCGGCTATCGGCCCGACGATTTTTGTTGATACCGCACCGCAGGCCCACGTCAGCCGCGATGAAATCTTCGGCCCGGTACTGGTCGTCACCCGTTTTAGCAGCGAAGCCGAAGCTCTGGCGCTGGCTAACGACAGTGACTACGGCCTCGGCGCCGCGGTCTGGACCCGCGATTTGTCGCGCGCCCACCGTATGAGCCGTCGCCTGAAAGCCGGCTCAGTCTTCGTGAATAACTACAACGACGGTGATATGACCGTGCCGTTCGGCGGTTATAAGCAAAGCGGTAACGGACGCGATAAATCCCTGCATGCGCTGGAAAAATTTAGCGAACTGAAAACCATCTGGATCTCCCTGGAGTCTTAATCATGACTGAACATACCAGCAGTTATTACGCCGCAAGCGCCAATCAGTACGAACCGTTTCCGACCCTTAGCGAATCGGTTAGCTGTGATGTTTGCGTCGTGGGCGGTGGTTATACCGGACTCTCCTCCGCCCTGCATTTAGCGGAAATGGGTTACGACGTGGTGCTACTGGAATCCGCGCGTATTGGTTTCGGGGCCAGCGGACGTAACGGCGGTCAGTTGGTGAACTCCTACAGTCGCGATATCGACGTCATCGAACGTACCTATGGCCCGGACGCCGCTAAAATGCTCGGTGGAATGATGTTTGAAGGCGGCAATATCATCCGCGAACGCATCAAGCGTTATCAGATCGAATGCGACTATCGTCCCGGCGGGCTGTTTGTAGCGCTGAACCACAAACAGATGGAAACGCTGGAAGAGCAGAAGTCGAACTGGGAACGCTACGGCAACACGCAGCTTGAACTGTTAGACAGCAGTGAAATTCGTCGCGAAGTCAGCAGCGATCGTTATGTCGGCGCGCTGCTCGACCACAGCGGTGGTCATATTCACCCGCTGAACCTGGCGATTGGCGAAGCTAACGCCATTCGTCTGAACGGCGGACGCGTCTACGAACAGTCGCCAGTCACCCGTATTCAGCACACCAGCCCGGCGGTGGTCAGCACTGAAAAAGGCCAGGTGACGGCCCGCTTTGTGATCGTCGCGGGCAACGCCTATCTCGGTGACAAACTGGAACCAGCGCTGGCAAAAAGCAGCATGCCGTGCGGCACGCAGGTGTTAACCACCGAACCGCTGTCGGCGGAGATGGCGCGCTCGCTGCTCCCGAAAAACTACTGCGTGGAAGATTGTAACTACCTGCTCGATTACTACCGTCTGACCGGCGATAACCGCCTGCTGTACGGCGGTGGCGTAGTCTACGGCGCTCGCGATCCGGACGATATTGAGCGTCTGGTGATGCCGAAACTGCTGAAGACCTTCCCGCAATTGCAGGGGGTAAAAATTGATTACCGCTGGACCGGTAATTTCCTGTTAACGCTGTCTCGCATGCCGCAGTTCGGCCGTCTTGATACCAACATTTACTATATGCAGGGCTACAGCGGCCACGGTGTGACCTGTACTCACCTGGCAGGACGCCTGATTTCCGAACTGCTGCGCGGGGATGCCGAGCGCTTTGACGCGTTCGCCAAACTGCCGCACTACCCGTTCCCGGGAGGCCGCAGCCTGCGCATTCCGTTTACCGCCATGGGGGCGGCATATTACAGCTTACGCGATCGCCTTGGGGTTTAAGTTCTTCCGCGATAAACCCGACGCACAGGGCGATCCCCCCTGTGCGTTTTTTTATTCCTGGAAAGCGAAAAACAGATAACAGGTACGAAAATATCGCAATAGGACATAACCACACTCTTTGCATTGTTTCTCCCTTCCGATCGGATACGCTTTTTTAGATATCGCTGGCGGCATGCGCCAGAACTCAACGGGGGAAGAAACGCGTGTTATGAATACGAATAACGAGGAGACCTTTTATCAGGCGATGCGCCGCAAAGGCGTAAGCAGACGCAGTTTTCTCAAATATTGTAGCCTCGCGGCTACATCGCTGGGGTTGGGAGCCGGAATGACGCCCAGAATTGCCTGGGCGCTGGAGAACAAACCCCGGATCCCGGTAGTCTGGATCCACGGGCTGGAATGCACCTGCTGCACCGAATCATTTATCCGCTCCTCTCACCCACTTGCCAAAGACGTCATCCTCTCCCTGATTTCCCTCGATTACGACGACACCCTGATGGCCGCCGCCGGAACGCAGGCCGAAGAGGTATTTGAAGACATTCTGAGCCGCTACCACGGCCGATACATTCTGGCAGTCGAAGGCAACCCTCCGCTGGGCGAGCAAGGGATGTTTTGCATCAGCAGCGGGCGTCCTTTTATTGAAAAGCTAAAAAGAGCCGCAGCAGGTGCCAGCGCGATTATCGCCTGGGGAACCTGCGCCTCCTGGGGCTGCGTGCAGGCTGCCCGGCCTAACCCTACCCGGGCTACGCCGATCGATAAGGTGATCACCGATAAGCCGATCGTGAAAGTGCCCGGCTGCCCGCCGATTCCGGATGTCATGAGCGCCATCATTACCTACATGGTGACATTTGATCGTTTGCCTGAACTCGATCGTCTGGGTCGTCCGCTGATGTTCTATGGTCAGCGTATTCACGATAAATGCTACCGCCGCGCCCACTTTGACGCCGGGGAGTTCGTTGAGAGTTGGGACGATGACGCCGCCCGCAAAGGCTATTGCCTGTACAAAATGGGCTGCAAAGGGCCAACCACCTATAACGCCTGTTCCACCACTCGCTGGAATGGTGGCGTTTCCTTCCCCATCCAGTCCGGCCACGGTTGTCTGGGATGTTCGGAAAACGGCTTCTGGGATCGCGGTTCGTTCTACAGCCGCGTGGTTGATATTCCACAAATGGGGACGCATTCAACTGCCGATACCGTGGGCCTCACCGCGCTAGGCGTCGTGGCGGCCGGTGTCGGTGTTCACGCAGTCGCCAGCGCCGTCAATCAACACAACCGCCACAAACAGCAACTAGCCGACGCCGGACAACAGTCTCCAGACAATAAGGATAAACAGGCATGAGCAATTCGTATCAAACCCAGGGATATACGGTCAATAATGCCGGTCGCCGCCTGGTTGTCGACCCCATCACGCGCATTGAAGGCCATATGCGTTGTGAAGTGAACATTAATGAGCAGAACATCATCACCAACGCGGTTTCCTGCGGCACTATGTTCCGCGGGCTGGAGATCATTCTACAGGGGCGCGACCCGCGCGATGCCTGGGCATTTGTCGAACGAATTTGCGGAGTGTGCACCGGTGTACATGCGCTCGCCTCGGTCTATGCCATTGAGGACGCTATTGGCATAAAGGTGCCCGACAACGCCAACATCATTCGCAATATTATGCTGGCGACGCTGTGGTGCCACGACCATCTGGTGCACTTTTACCAGTTAGCCGGAATGGACTGGATTGACGTGCTGAATGCCCTGAAAGCAGACCCGCGCGCCACATCGCAGTTGGCACAAAGCCTTTCAGCCTGGCCGATGTCTTCTCCAGGCTACTTCTTTGACGTCCAAAATCGCCTGAAGAAATTTGTCGAAGGCGGTCAGTTGGGGATTTTTCGCAACGGTTACTGGGGACATCCGCAGTACAAGCTGTCGCCAGAGGCCAACCTGATGGGCTTTGCCCACTATCTGGAAGCGCTCGATTTTCAGCGCGAGATCATCAAAATCCATACGGTGTTTGGCGGTAAGAATCCGCATCCGAACTGGATTGTCGGCGGGATGCCGTGTGCTATCAATATCGATCAGAGCGGCGCGGTAGGCGCAGTCGATATGGAACGCCTGAACCTGGTGCAGTCGATCATCACCCGCACCGCTGATTTCATCAACAACGTCATGGTGCCTGACGCGCTGGCTATCGGCCAGTTCAATAAACCCTGGAGCCAGATTGGCACCGGGCTTTCTGATAAGTGCGTCTTAAGCTACGGCGCGTTCCCGGATATCGCCAATGACTTCAGCGCGAAGAGCCTGTTGATGCCTGGCGGCGCGGTGATTAACGGTGATTTTAACAACGTCATGCCGGTGGACCTGGACGATCAGCAGCAAATTCAGGAGTTTGTCGATCATGCCTGGTATCGTTATCCGGACGATCAATTAGGTCGTCATCCGTTCGAAGGGATTACTGAACCCTGGTATAACCCGGGCGATGTCAAAGGCAGTGATACCGATATCAAGCAGCTCAACGAACAGGAACGCTACTCGTGGATTAAAGCCCCGCGCTGGCGGGGACACGCTATGGAAGTTGGGCCGTTGGCGCGTACGCTGATTGCCTATCACAAAGGGGATGCCGCCACGATTGAATCCGTGGATCGCATGATGTCCGCCCTCAAGCTGCCGCTGTCGGGTATGCAATCAACGCTGGGACGTATTCTGTGTCGCGCGCACGAAGCGCAGTGGGCCGTGAGCAAGCTGCAATATTTCTTCGACAAGCTGATGACCAACCTGAAAAACGGCAATCTGGCTACCGCAAATACCGAAAAGTGGGAGCCTGAAAGTTGGCCGCAGCACTGTCGCGGGATCGGTTTTACCGAAGCGCCGCGCGGAGCATTAGGCCACTGGGCATCGATTCGCGACCAGAAGATCGACCTGTATCAATGCGTGGTGCCGACCACCTGGAATGCCAGCCCGCGCGATCCAAAGGGACAAATTGGCGCTTACGAGGCGGCGCTGATGGGCACCCAAATGGCGATACCGGATCAACCGTTGGAGATCCTGCGCACCTTGCACAGCTTCGACCCCTGCCTGGCATGTTCAACCCACGTACTCGGCGACGACGGCAGCGAACTTATCGCCGTCCAGGTTCGCTAAGCGTTAAGGAACGGAACGATGACTGGAAAAACATCCCTACGCGTCAGGGAGGCGCGTGATACCGCCACCAGCCACTATGTGTTTGAAGCGCCAGTACGCTTGTGGCACTGGCTGACGGTGGGCTGCATGTTGGTGTTGATGGTGACCGGATACTTCATTGGCCGACCGCTGCCGTCGGTCAGCGGTGAGGCCACTTATCTGTTCTATATGGGCGACATTCGGCTGGTGCATTTCGCCGCCGCCATGGTGTTCACGGTGATACTGCTGATGCGCATTTACTGGGCCTTCGTCGGTAACCGTTATTCACGCGAACTGTTTATCGTGCCGGTCTGGCGGCGCAGCTGGTGGCAGGGGGCGTATTCTGTGGTGCGTTGGTATCTGTTTCTGGAAAAAAAACCGGGAGATGATATCGGTCATAACCCCATCGCACAGGCGGCGATGTGCGGTTATTTCCTGCTTTCCGTTTTTATGATCCTCACCGGTTTTGCCTTATACAGCGAACATAGCCAGTACGCCATTTTTACCCCTTTCCGCTATGTGACAGAGTTTTTCTACTGGACCGGCGGGAACTCTCTCGATATCCACAGCTGGCATCGGTTAGGGATGTGGTTCATCGCCGCCTTCATCGTAGGCCATGTGTATATGGCGATTCGTGAGGACATCATGTCTGACGAAACCGTCATCTCAACCATGATTAACGGCTTTCGTAGTCATAAGTTTCCCAAGGGTCAGCACGATAAGGAGGCGTCATGAGCGAACCTAACGTCATCGTGATGGGCTTAGGCAACCTGCTGTGGGCAGATGAAGGGTTTGGTATTCGCCTCGCTGAGCGCCTGTACGCTCATTATCACTGGCCTGAATCGGTAGAGATTGTTGACGGCGGCACGCAGGGACTGAATCTGCTGGGCTACGTTGAGCAGGCCAGCCATTTGCTGCTGCTTGACGCCATCGACTACGGGCTTGAGCCGGGAACCCTGCAATCTTACGCCGGAGACAAAGTCCCGAGTTACCTCAGCGCTAAAAAAATGAGTCTGCATCAGAACAGCTTCTCTGAAGTGCTGGCTCTGGCGGATATTCGCGGCCATCTCCCCGCGCACATCGCTCTGGTGGGACTACAGCCGGTACAGCTGGACGACTATGGCGGCAGCCTGACCGACATCGCGCGCGCTCAGCTCCCGGCGGCAGAACAGGCCGCGCTTACGCAACTGGCCGCGTGGGGCATTGCGCCACAGATAAGCGATGAAACGCGTTGCCTGAACTATGACTGCCTGTCGATGGAAAACTATGAAGGCGTGCGTATTCGCCAGTATCGCGTAACGCTGGAGAGATAATTAACATGTTGAATGACCAACCGTTTTCTGCGCTATGGCAGCGAATGCTGGCTAAGGGCTGGCAACCGCTGAGCGCATCTGAACTGGATGACTGGATAACCCGCGTGCGTAATGGCGTGGTCCTGCTCAGTAGCGATCCTCGCCGTACACCGGAAGTCAGCGATAACCCGGTCATGATTGCCGAGTTGCTCCGCGAGTTTCCCCAGTTTGACTGGCACATCGCCATGGCGGATCTTGAACACAGCGAGGCGATCGGCGATCGCTTTGGCGTGTTCCGTTTTCCGGCTACCCTGGTGTTTACCCAAGGTGAGCTGCGCGGCATTCTCAGCGGTATCCACCCGTGGGCCGACTTGCTCAACCTGATGCGTCCCCTCGTTGAAGAACGTATACCGCCGGAGTCTGCATGATGAGCGATTCCTTTTTTCATCTGCTGGGGCCAGGAACGCAGCCAGGTGATGACTGCTTCAGCATGAATCCCTTGCCCCTCACCTGCCAGGTCAACAGCGACCCCAGCATGGCAACACTGGAAAACTGTCCGCACAGCCCGGCGGTGATGGCATTGTTAGCCGATGTGTGCCACCAGCTCACCCAGAGAATTCCCGCCAAACAGGATGTGCTGGGATGGGATTTATCCTCGCTCAATGCAGACGATCTCACCTTTCTGAATACGCTACTCGGCGAAGGCGAAGTTTCCGTGCGCATTCAGCATGCTGACGGCAGGGCGAGCGAGATTCAGGAGTCGATTTTCTGCGGTATCTGGCGGGTGCGTTGTCAGGATGACAAGGGGCAATGGCAGGAACATCTGGAAGTAGGCAGCGCACCACGGGCACTGTGGCAGGCGGCAACAATCAATACGCTGCCGGACGATAGCCTGCTGCCTCCGCCTATAGATGGGTTGATGAATGGCCTGACGCTGGCCCAGGAACTGCTGGCGCACGTGCGCAATCCGGCAGCGCAACCCCATAGCATTAACCTCACCCAACTGCCGATTAGCGACGCGGATCGCCTGTTCCTCGCCCGCCTGTGCGGCGAAGGGCACATTCAAATCCGCACCATCGGCTACGGCGAGAGCCAAATCGACGCCACGGCGCTGCGCCATGTCTGGCATGTTCGCTGTCTGGATACCCTGAAAGGGCTTCTGCTTGAGAGTTATGAGATCTGTCCGTTGCCGGAACTGGTGTTGGCCGCACCGGAAGATCTGCTCGACTCGCTCGAGCGCCTGAATGAAGTCTGCGGCTGGCTGGCATCCGGCCCGCCTGCCTGATCCCCTCTTTAGACCCGCGTACTTTTCTACTGCGGGTCTGACGTTTTCTTCCTTACCTATTCACTCTCTAATGCCTGATGGAGTTCGCATGTGGGACGTCATTGACCTATCGCGCTGGCAGTTTGCGCTGACCGCGCTGTACCATTTTCTGTTTGTTCCCCTGACGCTGGGGCTGATTTTTTTGCTAGCCATCATGGAAACCCTGTTCGTGGTGACCGGCAAAACAGTCTACCGCGACATGACGCGTTTCTGGGGAAAGCTATTCGGTATTAACTTTGCGCTCGGCGTGGCAACCGGCCTGACCATGGAGTTTCAGTTCGGTACTAACTGGTCGCTCTATTCCAACTATGTGGGTGATATTTTCGGTGCCCCGCTGGCGATGGAAGCCTTGATGGCCTTCTTTCTTGAATCCACCTTCGTGGGGCTGTTCTTCTTTGGCTGGCAGCGCTTAAACAAGTATCAGCATTTACTGGTGACCTGGCTGGTTGCGTTTGGCTCTAACATCTCGGCCCTGTGGATCCTCAACGCCAACGGCTGGATGCAGTATCCGACAGGCGCTCGCTTTAATATTGATACCCTGCGCATGGAGATGAGCAGCTTTAGCGAGCTGGTCTTTAACCCCGTCAGCCAGGTGAAATTTGTGCATACCGTGATGTCTGGTTATGTCACCGGCGCCATGTTTGTGATGTCCATCAGCGCCTGGTATTTGCTGCGTGGTCGCAATCGCGAGTTCGCCCGGCGCTCCTTCGCGGTGGGTTCCGTCTTTGGCACGCTGGCTATCCTCGGCACGCTACAACTGGGTGATAGCTCAGCCTTTGAGGTCGCCCAGCTCCAGCCAGTAAAACTGGCGGCAATGGAGGGCGAATGGCAAACCGAACCGGCCCCCGCGCCCTTTCATGTCATCGCCTGGCCGCAGCAGGAGCAAGAGCGTAACGCCTTTGCCGTGAAAATACCGGCCCTGCTGGGTATTCTGGCGACCCACTCTTTGGATACGCCGGTTCCGGGGCTGAAAAACCTGATGGCGGACGCGCTCCCACGCCTGCAGCGAGGCCGGGAGGCATGGTTACTGATGCAGGAAATTGCCAAAGGTAACCGAACGCCTCAGGTACTGAACGCTTTTCACGCTGTGGAGAAAGATCTGGGTTACGGCATCCTGCTGGCGAACTACGCGCCTGACATGAACCACGTTACGCCAGCGCAATATCAGGCCGCGCAACGCGGCGCCATTCCGCAAGTGGCCCCCGTGTTCTGGAGCTTTCGCATCATGATTGCTTGCGGTTCGCTGCTGCTACTGGTGATGGCGATTGCGTTGATACAGACCTTACGCTGGCGTATCGACCAGCATCGCTGGGTACTGCGCATGACGCTGTGGAGCCTGCCGCTACCATGGATTGCCATCGAAGCTGGCTGGTTTATGACGGAGTTTGGCCGCCAGCCGTGGGCGATTCAGGATATTTTGCCGACATGGTACGCCCACTCCGCGCTGAGCGCAGGCCAACTGGCCTTCTCGATGGGGCTAATTCTCACGCTTTACACCCTGTTTTTAATTGCTGAGGTCTACCTGATGCAGAAATACGCGCGCCTTGGTCCAGATGCAATGCATAACCAGCAACCAACGCAACAACAGGGATAAAGGAGACAATCATGTTGGATTATGAAACGTTGCGGCTCATTTGGTGGCTGCTGATTGGCATCATTCTGGTGGCCTTTATGGTCACTGACGGGTTTGATATGGGGGTCGGCTGCCTGTTACCGCTGATCGCGCGAAACGATGATGAGCGTCGGGTGTTGATTAATAGCGTCGGGGCGCACTGGGAAGGTAACCAGGTGTGGCTCATTCTGGCGGGCGGTGCATTATTCGCGGCCTGGCCGCGGGTCTATGCCGCCGCATTTTCGGGGTTTTATGTAGCGATGATCCTGGTGCTGTGTGCTCTTTTCTTTCGCCCGTTGGCCTTTGATTATCGCGGCAAAATAGCCAATGCGCACTGGCGTGCTATGTGGGACACCGGGTTGGTTATCGGGAGCCTGGTCCCTCCTGTTATCTTCGGCGTCGCGTTCGGCAACCTGTTCTTGGGCGTACCTTTTATCTTCACACCACAGCTTCATGTGCAATACCTGGGCACTTTCTGGCAGTTACTCTCCCCCTTTGCGCTGCTGTGCGGCGCATTAAGCCTGATGCTGGTTATTCTGCAAGGGGGCGTGTGGCTCCAGTTGAAGACCGACGGCATTCTTCACCAACGCGCGCTCTCTGCTACCCGTCGTAGCGCAATGCTGGTCGTGCTCTGCTTTCTGTTAGCCGGTTACTGGCTATGGACGGGGATCGACGGCTATGTGCTACTTAGCCAGGATCCGAATGGTCCTTCCAACCCGCTGTTAAAAATGGTAACGACCTCACCGGGCGCGTGGATGGCGCACTTTTATCAGTCACCACTGCTGTTAATTATTCCGCTGCTTGGCATGATTTTCCCGATGCTCGCGATCTATGCCTGCGGGCAACGTCGGGCCGTATGGGGATTTCTGTGCGCTTCACTGACCCAGGCCTGCGTGATCTTCACCGCCGGAATCACCCTGTTTCCGTTTGTGATGCCTTCAAGCGCGTATCCGCTCTCCAGTCTGACGGTGTGGGACAGCACTTCCAGCCAGATGACGCTCAGTATCATGCTGGTTATTGTGCTGATTTTTCTACCGATCGTTCTGCTTTATACCGTGTGGAGTTATTACAAAATGCTGGGACGAATCAATGTAGAAACGATCCGCCGCCACAATCACGAACTTTACTAGGGAGGACCGTACGATGTGGTATCTGTTTTGGTTTGTCGGCATTCTGCTGATGTGCGCACTCTCCACGCTGGCACTGGTCTGGCTGGAGTCGCGGCAGAAATAATACTGCGCGTGCGCTACGCTTTCTGGCTCTCCGGTTTATTCGGGGAGCTTTTTTATCCCCTTTCCATCAGCTCGCCAAGGCGCCGAATCTGCCGTCCCTGGCTATCGAAATTACGCTCATCGAGCCACAGATCGTAGGCAGGTCGAAGTATCGGGTACTCACCGTCAATGATTGAGTACCATGCGGTATCTCGATTACGACCCCGGGTAACGATAGCCTGCCGAAATATACCTTCAAAACTGAAGCCAAAGCGCTCCGCCGCCCTACGGGAAGGCTCATTGAAGGCATCACATTTCCATTCAAAACGGCGATAACCCAGATCCTCAAAAACGTACTTTAAAAGCAATGATATGACTTCCGTTGAAATTCGCGTGCGTTTCATGCGTACGGAGTAAGAAACATGCCCTACCTCAATCACACCATTTGCGGGATCAATACGCATCAGTGCAAACGTACCAACAGGCTTCATACTGGTTAAATCGATCACGGCAAAATGCATCGGATCTGTCTGTTCTTCCATGTTTTTTAAATAAACCAGGAAGGCATCAAAAGTTTCAAAAGGCCCGACCGCCAGATATGTCCAATCACGACAATCGCTTGCTTCGCAGTACGCTTCATACAACTCTTTTGCATGACGTTCGTTGTTAATGCGTTCAAGCTTACAATAGCGACCTGTAATTTGCTGAGCCTGTGGAAAGGGTGCGCCTTTCCAGTCAGACAAAGTCATACCTACGGGTTGTTGGAATTGATTAAAGACGCCCGGCATATCTGTACCTCTTACAAAACAGAACTAAACCAGCGCAGGGTATGATCAAACTGAGCGGCCCAAAAGAACCACAATGCGTGTTTTTAACGGATCCACACTCTTTAATTGTACAAAAAACAGACGCTATATTTTTGCCTGTAGCGAAAGAAACGTATTTACTGCATTAATGCTAAGAGCTGAATAAATTATAATTTAAATAACCTGAGCCAAACGGCGAATCCCATCAACAATTGCCTCTACCGGATGATTTGCAAAACCAATCAAAATCCCCTGTCGTGAGATATCGCTCTGGTAATAACGACTTAGTGATAGTATTCCCATCCCTAGTAATCTGGCTTGCTCCTCAACTTCATTTCCGGTTAATCCGTTTTGTAGCCAGCACACAATATGGACGCCAGAGTCAGAAGGCTGCACAATCATTTTATCAGCCAGGTATTCTTGAATAGCATTGACCAGCGCAGTTCTTCTTTCATAGCATGCCTTACGAATTCGGCGCACATGACTGGCATAGTGACCATCCTCAATAAAATTCGCCATCACAGCCTGTTCAAGATAACTGGTGCCAAGATCGGAAAAATATTTCGTCACCATAATCTGTTCTTGTAAACCCGGCGGGACAACTAAAAAACCTAAACGGAATTCCGGGTACATCATTTTAGAAAATGTTCCGGCGTAGATTACGCGTTGATTCTGATCTAATCCTTGCAGAGCTTGTAAAGAACGGTCGGCATAACGGAACTCGCTATTATAGTCATCTTCAAATATCCATGCCTGATTCGACTTCCCCCATTCCAGCAACTCAAAACGTCGGGATAAACTCAACGTTCCACTTAATGGATATTGATCCGACGGGACGACATAGGCCAGCTTAGCGTCAGGAAAATGATCAATACCATAGCGGACGTTCATTCCCTCGCTATCTACCGGTACCGGCCTCACCATCGCGCCAACTGACATGAAGGCTCCGCGGGCGCCTTTGTAACCCGGGTCGTCCAGCCAAACGTCACTTCCTGCCGACAGCAATGCTCGTGCAGTAATGTTCAATGCCTGTTGAATACCATTTACGATGATTATCTGTTCTTCGTTACAGTTCACTCCACGCGTTGTTTTAATGTAGCGGCAAACCGCTTTTCTCAATGGAAAGTACCCGCAAGGATGAGTGTGAGCGCCCAGTTGATGCCGGGATTGTCTCCAGACACGTTGCAGTAGCTTTCCCCATAACGCATGCGGGAAGAGATCCGTACACCCGACACCAACCGCAAATAGGCGGTTCATGCCGCGCCCTTCATACTCATTTGACCACAAATCGCGAACAGGATTATTTCGGCTGTGAACCTGTTCATCAGGCGAGACGACGCTCCCCGACGCTATCTTTGGATAGCTATTGCTGATACTCCGATCCGGAATATTATGTGAGACATATGTTCCAGACCCTTTACGGGTCTGGATATACCCTTCATCTAATAGCCTGTCATAACCGGCGATCGCTGAGTTTCGTGAAATTGACATCATCTCGGACAATGCCCTGGTTGACGGCATTTTTGTTCCTGGCGGCAATCGCCCTTCGAGGATGTGATCGCGGAGGATGTGGTAAACCTGCTCCTTAACCGCGCCTTTTCCTAAAACAAATCCTTGAAATAAAGGCGCATTGTTTTTCTTCATTGTATTAACCTTTATACTAAAAGTGGATCCTATCAATATATCGAAAGTGTCTCTTTACGAGAATTTATAAAGTTCTTAGTATCATCATACTAACACATTACTCGTATAAAATATCAGGATATATATGACTAACATGAATACCGTTACTATTGAAAGTGCAGAACAAAAAGACTACGCCTGCTGGCTTCCTTTATGGATAAACTATCAAACATTTTATCGCACTAAAATTTCAGATGAAGTAACAAAATTAACGTGGGAGCGTTTCCTTACCCCGAGCGAACCTGTTTATTGTGCTGTTGCCAAATATGATGGAAAAATAGTGGGACTGGTGCATTATCTCTTTCATCGTTCAACATGGGCAGAATCCAACTATTGCTATCTCGAAGATTTATTTGTTAGCGAAGAGGTACGTGGCCAACATATCGGTAAACAGCTTATCGAGTATGTCCAACAACAAGCCAAAAAACACCACGCGTCAAGATTATACTGGCATACGCATGAAACCAATCTCCGTGGACAACGTCTGTATGACTGGGTGGCCCAAAAGAGCGGGATGATCGAATATCGTATGTAAGGATAATAATACTCAGGATAGTATTTAATTATTCAGTACTAAAAATAAGCCTCTGAGTAGATATACTCAGAGGATGTCTCGGTGACAAATCCCCCCAACCTGAATAAGATAAGGAAAAAAACCAGCGATAAGCAAATTCTTAAGAATCAAAAAGGTAAAGAGCCAGCATGGCAACGATAAAGGATGTTGCAGAGTTAGCGGGAGTGTCCACCGCAACAGTTTCACGTGTTATTAATCAAACCGCATGGGTTAAACCCGTGACGCGTGAGCGTGTTGAAAAAGCCATGCGCGAACTGAACTATCATCGCAATGCCGCCGCTATTGCATTAGCGAAACGCAGCGGTGACATGCTCGGGTTATTGACCGGCAATCTTGCCGATCCCTTTTTTGCCAGGCTTGCCCGAGGCGTGGAAGAAGTATCACGCCAGCAGCAATTTCGGCTGATGGTATGCAGCGGTGGCCACGATGAAGGAATGGAAAAATCAGGACTCGATTTTCTGATAAACCAGGGCTGTGAAGCTATTGTGGTCCATGCCAGTAGGCTGTCGGAAAAGGAACTGTTGCGATATGCCGCTCATTTTCCTGCCATGGTGGTCGTGAACCGCTATATTGCCGGGATGGCCAATCGCTGCGTGTGGCTGGAAAATAGTCAAGCAGCCAAAACAGCCACGCTACATCTCCTGGAACAGGGGCACCGTTGTATTGCCTGCGTGACAAGTGACTTACCGATTATCGATCGCCGTGAGCGACTGGAAGGCTATTGCCAGGCGCTGGCTGAATATGGCATTACGCCAGATAAAAACTGGGTGATTAGCGTGCCCTTTAATGAAGAAGGTGGCGAACGCGCTGCACATCAACTGCTTAATTGTGGCATTCCTTTCACTGCAGCGGTGACATTTAATGATGTGATGGCCGCCGGGATTATGCGCATCCTCCATCAGCAGGGAATTACACTTCCGCAGCAGCTTTCGATCGTTGGATTTGATGATGTGGTGATGGCCCGCTATCTCTATCCCGCACTCACAACAATGCATTATCCCGTTGAGCGCATGGCTCGCTGCGCTTCGCAGCTGGCGATACAGCTTTTTAAGGGCGCAACTCAGCGTCCCAGCGTGAATAGTTTCACTGCGGATTTAGTGATCCGCGATTCTGTTCTTCCCCCCTCTCTCTGAAATCAATGCGTAAATCGTCAAGCCCCTGAATTGTGATCGACTTCAAGTTTAACGTCTTCATGTAATCGCTTACATGAGGGCCAATGAGCGATCACAGTCAGGCAAAAGGGTGTTCTCTACTCTTAAGCGACCTTACAGACTGGAGATTCATGAATGAATGCCTCTCAAAATCAGAAAAAAACACTCTCATTTGGACTGGCAGTGATCCCTATTTTAGCCATGCTACTGCTGTTAATTATTGGCTACGGCATCATGGGGCTACGTATTGAGCCTTTGTTGCTATGTTCTGCTGCAGTCGCCGCGGGTATGGCCTGGTGGCAAGGGTATTGCTGGGAAGACATCATTAATTCGGTGGTTGATAAACTCGCCAAAGCAATGCCGGTTATCATGATTCTTATCTGTGTTGGCGGCCTGATTGGTACATGGATGTTCAGCGGCACCATCCCTTACATGGTGTACTGGGGACTTAAACTCATCAGCCCCGAATACATTCTTATCGCCGCGTTCTTTTTGACCAGCGTCGTATCGGTGTGTACCGGAACCTCCTGGGGTTCCGCCGGAACGGTTGGCGTTGCATTGATGGGCGTTGCCGCCGGACTGGATGTCTCGATGGCAGCAGCGGCAGGTGCCGTTGTTTCTGGCGCTTACTTCGGTGACAAGATATCTCCGCTGTCAGACTCCACCAACTTTGCGGCCATTGTTGCAGATACCACCCTTTTCGAGCATATCCAGCACTTATTGTGGACCACCATTCCCAGCTTTCTGCTTGCCGCCGTGGTTTATCTTATTGCCGGCCACAGCAATATGCTCGGCGAGGTCGCCACGCCACAACGGGTTACCGACATTGTCAACGCTCTGGAGTCGCTATACCACTTCAATATCATTCTGATTTTGCCGCCGGTTATTGTGTTGTGGGGCGCGATTCGTAAAAAACCGGTCATTCCTTTAATGCTGAGTGCATGCGTATTAGCCCTGATTCTGGGCGTTGTCATGCAAGGACTCAGCATCAAGCAGGGACTGGATGCCTTTATAGATGGATTCAACATTACTATGTTCCCGCAAGGGAGTGAGGGCATTATTGCTGATGTTCCGCGCCTGCTGAACCGCGGCGGAATGTTCTCAATGATGAGCACTATCCTTCTGGTATTTTGCGCATTCTCTTTTGCCGGTGCCTTAACGTTAACGGGCGCACTCAACATTATCATTAACCGCTTACTGACGGTCATTCACAGTGTCGGTCAGTTAATTGCGGCAACCATTGGTACCACCCTTCTGGTGACCGGAGCGACGAGCGACGGCAAGCTGGCTCTTCTGGTTCCAGCTGAACTGTTTAAAGACGCATATCGTCGTATGGGACTGGATACCAAAAATCTGTCCCGCACCATTGAAGACGCTGGCACCGTTATTGAGCCGTTGTTGCCGTGGACCGCTGCCGGAGTTTATATGGCCACGACATTAGGAGTGAGCACGCTGGATTTATTGCCATGGGCGATTCAGTGCTATGCCGCAATCTTCTTCGCCTTGATTTACGGTTTCACGGGAATCGGTATTGCGAAGGCGCCATCAGTGGCAGAAACAGAAAAAAATATTACGGCAACAGAATAGGGAGAGCATGTAATGGATTTTAATAAGATTATCGATCGTCACGATACCGCCTCGTTGAAATGGGACTTTATGGCGCGATATTTCGGCGAGGATACACATCAACTGTTGCCAATGTGGGTGTCTGATTTTGACTTTACTTGCCCGCCCGCTGTTCAGGAGGCATTAACTCACCGCGTCGGGCACGGTATTTTTGGTTACAGCGAACGACCACAAAGCTACTTTGATTCATTAATTTCATGGTTCTCAACCCGGCATCAGCTGGAAATCAAGCAAGAGTGGATCTGCAGTATTGAAGGTGTTGTTCCGGGATTATCGCTACTCGTACAAATGCTAAGTCAACCCGGTGAAGGCGTGGTCGTTCAGGGGCCTTATTATGGTTCATTCGCTAAAATTATCTCTCTGAACGGCAGACAGCTGCTGGAAAATCCGTTGTATGAGGACCCGGCTACCGGTTATCAAATGGATTTTGCTCACCTGGAAATGTTATTCCGGACTGAACGTCCGCCGTTGATGATTTTATGTAATCCGCATAATCCAACCGGTCGTTGTTGGACTGCACAGGAGCTGGAACAGCTACTTACGCTATGCGAGACCTATGATGTAACGTTGCTGTCTGATGAGATATGGGCAGATTTATTGCTTCCTGGAGAACAATTTACTTCAGTTCTGCATCTGGGAGAACGCTGGCATTCGCGTGTAATTTCAGCTACTTCAGCCAGTAAAACGTTTGGTTTGTCGACATTGCGTATTGCTAATTTTCTGATACCGGCACCGGCATTGCGTGAACACTTTTTACGCCGTCTGGATGCGCATGGACTGGATGTATTCAATGCGCTATCCGTCGAGGCGAGTACGGCTGCATGGCAACATGGTGCACCATGGTTAGACGATTTACTTGGCTATCTGGCTGAAAATCGACGCTGGTTTATTCAACAAATTGATGAATATCTCCCATGGGCTCGGGTTGTTCCTTCCCAGGCAACGTATCTACTGTGGATAGATTGCAAAGCGCTTGGACTGGATGATGAGCAGCTCAAATGGGTAATGCTTGATGTTGCCGGTATTGCGCCTTCAATGGGAAATGGCTTTGGTCCTGCTGGAAAAGGTTTTATCCGCCTGAACATGGGATGTCCACGCGCCTACCTCGAAAAAGCGGTAGAGGGATTGAAGCGTATTGCATTTACATCCTGTTGAATCTGCTCAGTAAACGAATCGGCCCTGGCGCAGGGCCGCTCGATATTATCAGCCATTTCGACGAGGCCTGATTAACGGCCTCTGAACTACCAACCAAGAATGGCGATACGGAGAACGTGGTGCAGGTTACCCGAAAAATAAGATGTGCGCTGAAAACCGCAGTAAACGGGCTTTGCGTTGATTTCGGTAGACCTGGAAATAGTTTGAAATGGTGCCGATAATAGGAGTCGAACCTACGACCTTCGCATTACGAATGCGCTGCTCTACCAACTGAGCTATATCGGCCCTGATAAGGACATGCCCACGAATGTGAACACGGGGTAGAAGGTTAAAACTAACCGGGCGATGCGTCAATGGCCTTGCGAATCAAACGCCTAATTTTGCATCATCCGGTTTCAATAACGCACGAATCGTGTCGTCACAGGTGTCCTGGTACGCGGCAAGGGAATTCTATAACCAGCGGCGAACACGCTGCTCATAGCGTATCCATTCCGGCCCGAAATGTTTTCGCAGTTGTTCCTCTTCAAAATCAATATGTAATCTGGCAACCACCAGTATAAACAGCGGTGCAGCCAATATTCGAATCAGGCTACCAACGTAGAGAGAAAAAGCTAACTGGAGTCCACTCATTCCAAGATAGATTGGATTGCGGCTCCAGGCATAACATCCGCCAGTAACAAGCGTGGTCGATTTCTCTGCATGCAGTGGGTTTAGCGTCGTACGTTTCTTCCGCATCTGCCACGCGGTATGCAGTATCATCGCCAGACTGACGCTAGCCAAAAATGCACTTATTACGATAGTCACCGCGCCAAATGTGAAACGCGGGATCGCCGTCAACGCATCCGCGATGAGGAATAATAATAGGATGAGTGGTGGTGGAAGCCAGACTCTTAATTTTGTCAGGAAATGACGCATGGCTGCGGGCAAACCTCAGTACCTGTTTGATTAACGCTGATATCACTATAAATACCCCGTTTAAGATACATAAACAAACGGTGCGTACTTCACTGTAGGACTTTTTACTTAACCAGACAGACAGGCAGCGATGCAAAGACGCCAATACCAGAGGCGTCTGCCCCTGGTGTTCAGGAAAAAATCATGCTGCAGGCCATGTCAGCTCAGAGCACATACTCGTTTAAAGGTTTTACCCTTCATATGTAAAAACCGTGTCAAAAATGAATTACGTAGATAAAGGTGAATCCGACGCTGATTCAAACAAATCTACAGACTGCTGGTAATACCGGATAAAATCATTAAATGTCACTGGCGGTAGAAACTGATACCCCTGCAGATAGTCAACATTATTTTTTCCCAGCCATTGTTGCTGATAGTCATTTTCAACGCCCTCGGCCACCGTACGTAACCCCAGAAGTCCTGAAAGGTGAGTAATTGACTCGAGCATAGGGATATATTGATCAACCTCTTTAATTTCCTTAATGAAGCTTTTATCAATTTTGATTACATCCAGGTCTAACTCATTGAGATAGCAGAGATTAGCGTATCCAGTACCAAAATCATCCAAAGCAAACAACACACCTTTATTTCGTAACGAACGAATAAGTTCTTTGATTGCAGGAGTGATCGTGAACGTCTGGTTCTCTGTTATCTCTATCATCAATTTTATCGGCAGACCTTGCGTTATCTCCATAAAATTAAGGCATTCCCAATAGAATACGGGATTATTTAAACCTGACGGACTGACATTAAAAGAAACGAACAGAGTTTTATTAATGCTTGCGCCTCCAGAGACCAGATTGCGCGCAACAGCGGTCATTAAATAGCTAGTTAACTCATTGATTAAGCCACTTTTTTCAGCCAATGGAATAAACTCTCGCTGAGAAATAGCATAGTTATGTCCCTGTGGCCAACGAGCCAATACCTCAACACCACAAACGTCGCCCCTGATATTCACGATGGGCTGAAAATAAGGAATGATCTCCTCATTCCTTATTGCCATACTCAGTCTACTAGTATCCGAAACATCATATGCGTCAGTGTAAACTGCATCCCCATTCACATTATTATTGATTATAGAGCTTTCATTTAATAAATTATTTCGGGTTAAAAAGATAACAGTTTCATTAAAATTGGAAAAGCCGAGGCGAGCAGTAATTTTATCCCGATATCGATACACTGACTTAATTGTTAGCGAATTAGCAATACAGAAATCATGCAGTTTTTCTTTTGTGAATGATGAATACAGCATTTCTTCTTCAAATTCAGTCAAGTTAAAAGTAAACATCGGTGAATCTTTATTGACTTCCACAACTTTGTTAGGTGCCAATAGACTCTCTTTTAATTGAGCGATCAACTGCTCCGACAATTCACCCCCATTGATAAAGGAATAGTCTTCATATCCCCGATTAACAGGCAGGGTTTCGCACATCCGCAGAACAATACAGTGTATGTTGATGAACTGTGTACTGTTTCTCTGAAGCCATTTTTTGACCAATAATAATGGCAACCGGTTATCGATCACCAGCAAGCAGGACGGATATTGCGACATAACTGACTGCGTGCCAGAAATAAATGTCCGTGCATCGATCAATACCAGATTTGGTAACCATGCTTTTATTCCTGAAAAAAGGAAAGTATCATAACTGAGCAGAAAAATTTTTTTCGTATTCATAGTTATCACCAACTTAAATTTATGGCATAGCAGGTCCCTCGCTCTATTCACGAGAGAATATACAACACCTTCGACCTCCAATAATCATAAGGCGATTCGTGATATAACTTTATCCATAAGCCATATCACATAAATTCAGAATTTATAATCACAGTTATCCATATGAGTATTCTCATCACACCGTAAATTCCATTTAAAAATTGAAAAAGAAAAAACTCCATTTCTTAATCAGTACAAATCCCTTTACTCACTTTCACTTCATTACAAAACAAAAAGTTATAAATACAAAATTTACAAAACATATAACTACAATGACCAACAGAATAACATATTACCGTAGTTTATGCTGACCGACAAACTAAGAGAGGATGTCGTAGATCTTGTATTCATAAACATTTCCGGCAATATGCACGACATATTGTTTCATCGACTCTAAATTTATTGCTACATTTTCTATAGCGAGTGACAGTATAGGTTCAATATATAATCAGGGCATATTGGTTCAGACCCAACACCTCTAATGATTAATTTTTGAGCAACCCTGACCCACGGGTAAGTATTTCTGCAACGCTACGATAAATTTCCGGTTTTTTGTTTTCAACTCACTACTATGCCAGGTTTCCCCCGGTAACACATAACGCATGGTGGCTTCATCATCAGTTGAGTGACACCCCTGGTGTACGATAATTTTGAAAAAAGTATTCCCTGTGTTTTTCAACGTCCCGTTTATCTCATCAATGGTGTAGGCCAGGTTCATTTTCCTCGGACGAACGACCAATATGGTATCCATAGCGATCACCGGGAGAGCCTGTCCGCCTTTCCCTTGATTACGCTCGGTAAACAGCGTTATCGGCATTTCACGAAACAGTATTCGGTAATAGCGTTCTTTATCATCCTGCGGGCCACGATAGAAAATCTTAAAAAACTCACTTGCCTGCGGTGCCAGTGAAAAACGGAGCGGAGTAAACAAAAGTTCGCCTTCGGCAATAGCACTTCTGTTTTCACCTCCCGGTCCCGGTTTATCTATTTTAACTGCACTAATACTGTACACGTTCTGTTTCTGGCTATCGTTATAGATTCGTTTACTGATAAATGATTTATCCGATGGCATCTCATAAATAGTCGACTCCAGGTAGACGGCGTGAGCGGAGAACACCGTTAGCCCGGAAAGCAAGACCAATATCCATCTTAGCGCCAAACGACAGTGGCTCATGGCGTCACTCCCACCCAATTCGCCGTCACTTTTATCTCTCCGCTGGCACTGACAACACCTTCCCAATCCGCACCGGAAACGGTCAACATCGAACGCGAATCATTCATTGGGAAAAGCAATTTTAAATCAGTCGCAAAGTAGGTTCCATCATCTGTATTATTTGCGTCCCAGGGCGTCTGTTGCCATTGCGCATCTCTCATGCTGATCGCCGCTTCACTACAGCTATTTCGTTTCTGTACCACACCACCCGACTGACTGTTGTACTGAAGAAAGGCGGGAATTGGGACAGATAACCCACCTTGCGTAGAAGTGAACAGGCAATAAGGCACATTGTTTATCGTCGTACTTTCCCCAATAACTTGTGCGGTAATGCTATCAGCCTGACGAGGCCCCGAGACCGTCACGGTGTAATCCATCTCAATCGGAGCGGTCTCGCCAATTGTGCCGCTGCCGCTTGCCGAGGTGCTGTTATCCGATGAGATAATACTGATCCCATATTCCTTTGGAACAATATTGAGCTGTAGCGAAGGCGTAAACTGGTAATACCCCGACTCTGGCGTCACGCTATTTGTAAAAGCAAATGTAAATGGTTGGCTGTTGGTGATACTGACGCCACGATCCACCATATTTTTCAGGAATGTTTTCGACAGAAAAACATAGACATACTCACCACTATTACTAAAAATATTATAATAAACCGACGTCGAGCTAAAGTTAGTCCAGGTTTGACCATCACCAGAATATTTTATTGTGGCAGCCGCAGGCGTAAAACCGAGCAAACCGCTATCCGCGTACATACGAATACGTAGTGAAGCCGTCAGATTGCTGGTTTGATTTAAATTATATGAAATCATCTTACAGATAACACCATCTTCACGACTGACCACACCCAGCTCACAATAACCACTATCTTTAGTGATGCTCGGGGTGCCATCACTGGCAACCCATAACTCCTGAAATGCATTGGTAGAAACCAAAGATAAATGACCTATTTTATTTAATGTATAAGGTCTGATATACCAATTACCGCTGCTCTGGTCTTTACAACGTTGCCCAGCCGCATAATCATAGTCAATCGTGGTTCGACAAAAATTAAGGTTATATGTCTCTGCGCTTCCGACCGACATATTGCGAAAGTATTCATACGCCGAGTCTGTCAGCGATGCAAAACCATAATATCCACCGGCTATCCCGGATCCGGTTGCTTTGGTGTGATAAAAACCAAATTGATCGGTTAGCTCGGCAGCAATATAGCCAGATGCAGGGCAATTAGCACCAGTGGTGCAACGAATACCCCGGAATGGTTCACTGATTGGTGAATTATCAATCCACATATCTTTATAATATGAGGTATTGGCTACCCAACCAACGATACCCATATATCCCAGGCTATCCTGGTCGTTTCCATATTTTACCCAGGTGTTCGACCCACTAATGCGAGGATCGAGAGAGGACGGGGTAATAAAGTATTCGTTATCAACATTGTTTTCTATAAACAAATAGTTGTTGTTGACCGCCGCCTGAGTGGAAGCCGAGAGCGCCCAGGCGGATGGAGATAACGCGGCAAAGACACAGCCGAGAATAAGGGAAAGAGATTTATTCATTATTAATACCTTATCGTTGTGCCATCGTGGTTTGCGTTGCACATTTCACATCGCCAACCCACGCAGCGCCGCGTGCTTTTTCCAGATCCAGATCGGCTTCACATACCCTGCCATTGGCAGAAATTAACGTAATAACCGGATACTTTTTATCAATATCGATAGCAAACTCACCTTTTGCATCCGTACGTGTTTTACCGATGTGGTTATGAATATCGGTATTTGTAGCCAACTGTCCATCGGGATAACGAATGCGACCGAATACGGTGACCATGCTTTTCACTTCAGGGTTGATAACTCCCACGTTACCCGGATATAGCGTCAGTTCCTGTTTGCGCCCTGAAACAATATCGAAGCTGTCTTCAGAATTTTTATCATTAAGGATCTCCAGCTTGTACTGAGCATAGGGCGGCAGTGCAATGAAGTTTGATTTACCGCTGAGACGATAATTGCGGTTATTAATCTTCGCAGCCAGTTTCCCCTCGCCGGTCAAATCTGTTTTTACGATAACGCCAGAACGCTGCCTCTCTTTACTCAGACCGAAGTCTTTACCTGCCCATGCCAGAGAACCTTGGGAAGAGAAGTTCATATTGGTGGAGTTGTCAGCAGAACGTGTTACCGATACGGTGCCAGCGTTATATTTCGTGTCATAACTTAGATTGCCGTTTACCGAATAATTATTGTCGTAATACTGTTCACCACTCAGACGCGTTGATGCAGATAATCCGACCGATTTAATCGGCCCTTCAGCATACTGTTTTCGTGCACTGAGATTACCCTGGGTGCTGCCATAGCGATCTCGGGAGACGCCCATGCTCAACCAGGTCGCCAACGGCAACGATAAGTCCAGGCTGACATAACGTTCCTGTCGCCCATCGTCATTTCGGTTGTTGTAGTAATAACGCTGAATTCCTGCACGTAACCCAATCGTGGCATACCTTCCAGAATAAAGAGTCGTGTTGTAATCCAGATTACGGTATTTATTGCCTGAGTAACGATTCTCCGTCTGACTAACAGTGAGTGAACCACCATGAGGAATAAACTTTCCGAGGTTAAGAGTTCCGCCAATGGAATAGTTATCACGCTCCTGCATAGGCAAGCGATCGCCAATTTTACTGTCTTCACGAGATGCCCAAAGGGAACCATATCCCTCAGGGACATTGAGATTAATGTTACTGATGTTTCGCCATGATGAATCGTTCGCTACCAACATCTGATTGCCAATACTGACGTATTCATTCACATTCAGCGTGACATCCGTTTCATTAACCGCATTGTTATCAAAACCGTAGATCGTTGATTTCAGGCCCAGTCCCGACAATATCGCCAGCGTCACCGATGCGGCCCCCCCGGCAATCCAGGTCTGCTCATTACCCAAATCCTGATAGTGGTTACGCTTATAGCTCACCCGATCATAATCCAGCGAACCCCCAAAAAACTGCCATGAGAGCTGATGAACTCCGGCAGCTTGTTGGCGAGCAAAGATCTTATTAACCCGGCTGACACGACTATTAATTGTCCGCCCATTGACCACGATATCTACCGTGACGTCGTACACACCATACGGAAAGCGACTGGTATCAATTTCATAGCTGCCCATATTAAAGTTCTGCACGCTGAGCAAACGTCCATCGCGGAAGACATGAACCTCACCAGCGGCTGGCAAAAATACGGTAATCGGCGTGAGTGAAAGCGCGGTATTCTCAACAACCGTACTTCCTTTGTTCCCGTAGCTCGCACCGTAAATTTTCCCACCATTCAGCGCATTCAGGCTGGCAATAGACTGGACATTCCATGTATCAAGCATCCCCAGCGCCAGTCGATACCCTTCATAATCGCGCTCATACATCGCACGATAAAGTTTACTGGTACCATTGCTGTCACCGATACCGTAAAACGAACCGTTAACATTAATGTGGTGCTCCCGCAGCGATGTTGTATTGTCCATCGTCAGATAGCTGCGGGTACTGCTGCCATTTCGGTAATCGTTGTAGTAGGTACCAAAGTTGTAGTTCAGGACGTTAGACAGAGTTTCAACGCTGGAAGGCCCAAGCAAGCTACTGCGCGCGACAATCGCTTCAGTTAACGCATCTTTGCTGACAATCATCTCCAGGTGAAATGATGAGACATTAAGTTGCAGTCGAGCATCATCTGACAGTTCAATATTCGTATTATCGTGAAACTTTACATCACGGATTTTTTCCACTAACGCGCGGGTTTTCTCGGATAACACAGCATTATTGGGCAATTCAGCAAGAGTCAGTGCTTTAACTGTAATATTGCCATCAACAAGCGAAATCACCGCATCGGCAATTTTTTGCTGACTTTTCTCATCAGTCTCGTTGTAACGGATATAAACCGGCACCGTCATTCCCTGCTCCAGTGAACGGGCGAAAGCGCTGGGAATAACGTAATTACCCACTTTTACTGGGGCTGCATGTGAAGTTCCTGGTGTCAGCGCAAGAAAAAGACAAATGCTACCGCCAACAATATATGTTGTTGTCATATGCATCCTTACAATCCGGTATTTTTATTTTTCCCGTACAGATGGCTGCTATTGACCATCACTTCACTGTAATAAACTGCTTACCGTGCCAGATACCGATGCGTGAGCGGCTATTACTAATGTCGGTGAACTGCAGTTTTATTTTTGTACCTGGCATAATGTAATAACGTTCACGACAGCCCCGCCCCTGATCGCGAGCATTATCTTTGCAAGCCCCATAGGCGATTACTCGAAATGAAACATTGCCAGTATTGCTAATAACATCACCATTACGGTTATATTCAAAACGCTCTTTTCGCGGCGCAACGACCAGGATTGTGCCAATTTCTGCTGACGCTGTCGCAACAGCTAATTTATTGGCCCGGGTTTCCGCGCTCTCGGTGACTGGCTCATCTATCCATTGCAGACGATAATAACGCTCGACATCATCAACTGGCCCTTTATAAAAGAAGCGAAAAACATCCTTTGCCTGACCAGGCAGAATTAGATTGGCAGGCGTAGAGAGTAATTCCCCGGAATTAACGGGTTTTATTTCGACTCCGCCCGCTAAAGGTGATGACAGTTGTTTTACCGATACGCTGACATAACGAGCCGAATCTGTCGTATTAGTGATTTCTTTCGATAATGAACTCTCAGTAGAAGTCATTATCGACGTGATATCACCGACGTTAATTGCCCAGTTGGAAAAAGATATTACCAACCCTACCAACATTGCTGCCGGTAAATATTTATTCATGACACCATTCCTGATAAGTTCGGGAGAAGTTCTCCTCCCGAACTTTTATTTCTTAGGCGGACGGAGTCGTCCAGGTTGCATTGAACTGTACTTTTACATCCCCAGTCCAATAGCCGTCTGGCAGTGCAGAGTAATCCGTTACCGGCGTGCTACCATCAGAAGTCGCAGACGCAATGGTGAATTTGAAGTTGGATTGATCGCTGACGCGGTCAGCACCGTTGTAAGCGCCATCAGCCATCAGGCTTTCAAGACCAGAAGTCGAGCTGGAATTTACCAGGACAGTATCTGATGAATTAGTCAACGCGGTGCCATTCCATGCCACCCCTACGTTCAGGGTAGACGCATCACCACTGGCGTTGGCCAGAGTATTGCTAATAATCTGAGCGGTCAGTTCAAAATCAGTTGCCGTTTCCTGGCCCTGAATAGTCACATCAAACGCGCCATCCTGGGAGTTGAAGCCATTCAGACCTTCCGCATACTGGAAAGTCAAAGAGTTCAGCGGAGTGACGACCAACATGCTGGTGGTATCTTTTGTTGCCGTCGCGTCCCACGAGGCCGTTGCAGAAGCAGTGACATCTGCCATTGCATTTGCCGCAACAAATACAGACGCCAGAGAGGTCACTAATAATAATTTTTTCATTTTTATCTTCTCCTAAGAACAAACTCACCACCGAGTCTTATTATTAAGTCACTCCAGCGGTTCCATTAATTGCGAGCCAGAATTGCCGCGCCCAAAAATTATCATTTGAATTAAGTAACATCTCAACAAACCCTGAAACGCAAAAATTACAAAAAGACTAAGAATTTTCCCACTAAAACGATAATCTAAGAAGTTTCCTAAGTTTAATTTACTTAAATAACACCATGAACCAGAACTATCACCCAAATAAATAAGACAAATCAAACAATTCATCTTTTTTATGTTTTTGATAAATATCAAAAAGATCATACAAATACCACGAGAGCAAAACCCTTACAAAACATAAAGATAATTAACACCTCCATAGTTTCTCTATAATGCTTATTATTTGTTGCAATTATGCTAAATTTTTAACGCCGCAAGAAAATTCTCATGATATATCCATTTGCGAGGGAATATTCTTATAAAAAAATCATTCACCTACAGAAACTACATTCTAATTGATAATTATTTGACAAAATTAAAACCAGGAATTTTCCATATAAAATGAATATTCCTGGCTTATCAGGAGAGATAATGATTATCGTTAAATAGAAAATTAGATAAAACGTTTTAAACCAAGATAACTATTAATAGTTACGGTACGTACCCTATGTAAGGTAATCAAATTCTGCTGTTCAAGTGATTTTAATGAGCGGCTAACGGTTTCAATTTTAAGATCGAGATAACTGGCAATTTCCTCGCGAGAAAATGGCAAGCGAAGCGTCGTTTCTGGCCTGCCGATGCGCAAATGCATCTCGTAAAATTCCACCAGGAAAGCCGCGATCCTGGCCTCAGCATGTTTATTCGCATAGCGCCGCAGTTTTTCAACAATGAATCCATTATCCCTGCAGAGAAACTTGATGACTGCGGCAGCAACCGAAGGCTCCTTCTCTGCTACCTTGAACAACCGCGCAATATCAATGTGGCAAACTTCCGCAGCCGTTGCCGCCTTAATCGTTGTCAGGTACTTCCCCTCTTCGACAGCATCCAGCGCCATGATATCTCCCGGAACATAAAAGCGGCTGATAAAAACGTTATCGCCACATTCCACGCTGGACTTGCAGTACCCCTCATGGATAACAAAAAGCATATCCGCGGTTTCATCCTGCCGAGCGAGTATCTCCCCAGCTTTAAACCGCCTTCTTTTGTCTATTAATTTGTATTGATTATCACGATCAATCGCCGCTCCCTTTGGGCACAGCGAACAATGACGGGGAGGAAACGGGTTGCCAAGCGGCACAACAGGAATGCTAAGTTTGTGAATATCCGATTTCACGCAACAACTCCTCATAAAAATGAGATTGATTCTAATAGATCGGGCCATGGGAACAATACGTGAAACGAAGACCAGGAAAATTCATGCAGGCAGGGAAAATTCTGTGATCCGCAGCCTTCCAGGCGCCAGAGAATGCATAGGTCAGAACCAGACGGGTGCGGATGATGTTAAAAACGCAGGATAAAAAATGCGGCAGCGGGGTGAAGATTAGAATTAACTGGGTGATGCCTTAATAGCTTTTTAAATCAGATGGCTATTATTACATCACCCAGTTTCATTTACGCACGAATCGTGTCGTCACCGAAGCCAACCCACTTATATGTGGTCAGTGCTTCCAGTCCCATTGGGCCACGTGCGTGCAGTTTTTGCGTGCTCACCGCCACTTCCGCACCCAGTCCGAACTGGCCGCCATCGGTAAAACGAGTAGAGGCGTTTACATACACGGCAGAAGAGTCCACTTCATTCACGAAACGGTTGGCGTTGCTGAGCGTGCGCGTCAGTATGGCGTCCGAGTGCTGGGTACCGTGTTCGCGAATATGGGCGATAGCACCATCCATATTTTCGACCACCACAACGTTCAGATCCAGAGACAGAAACTCGTTATCCAGCTCTTCCGGTTTTAGTGGCACCAGTTTGGCAGGGCCATGCAGAACCTGCATCACAATTTCATCACCGTGCAGCGTAACACCGCTATCCGCCATCTTTTGGCTTAACGCAGGCAGGAAACACTCAGCAATATCCTGATGCACCAGCAGAGTTTCTACAGTGTTACAGGTGCTTGGACGCTGGGTTTTGGCGTTAACGATAATCTTCAGGGCCGGGGCGATCTCCGCGGTATCATCAACATAAATATGGCATACGCCAATACCGCCGGTGATGACCGGGATGGTCGACTGCTCACGGCACAGCTTATGCAGACCCGCGCCACCGCGAGGGATCAGCATATCGATGTACTTATCCATCCGCAGCATTTCAGCGACCAGCGCGCGGTCCGGGTTATCAATTGACTGTACGGCAGCCGCGGGTAAACCGCAGGCTTCCAGCGCCTTTTGGATAACAGCCACGGTGGCGGCGTTCGTCCGGTAGGTCTCTTTCCCACCGCGCAGAATCACCGCATTGCCGGTTTTCAGGCACAGTGAGGCAACGTCAACGGTGACGTTTGGACGCGCTTCATAAATCACGCCAATCACGCCCAGCGGGACGCGACGACGCTCCAGACGCAGACCGCTATCCAGCAGGCCGCCGTCAATCACCTGCCCTACCGGGTCGGCGAGATTACAGACCTGGCGTACATCGTCAGCAATCGCTTTCAGACGCGCCGGCGTCAGCGCCAGGCGGTCGAGCATCGCTTCGCTCAGGCCGTTGGCTCGCGCCTGCTCAACATCTTGTACGTTCGCGCTGAGGATGCTTTCCGTTTGCGCTTCCAGCTCATCAGCAATGGTTTCCAGTACGCGATTTTTTTCGCGACTGGAGAGCAGCGCCAGCTTGTATGACGCGGCTTTGGCAGCAATGCCCATTTGTTCCAGCATATGCCTGTTCCTTAACGGGTGATCATGTCGTCGCGATGGACAGCAACCGGACCGTATTCATAGCCCAGGATGGTGTCGATCTGTTGTGAGTGGTGTCCGGCAATACGGCGCAGCGCGTCGCTGTTATAGCGGGTGACGCCGTGGGCAATATCGCGCCCTTCGAGATTGCAGATGCGGATCACTTCACCACGAGAAAAGTTACCTGTCACGCTTTTAATGCCTTTTGGCAGTAATGAGCTGCCGCGTTCCAGAATTGCTGCGGTCGCGCCCTCATCGACGGTAATCTCTCCGGCAGGCGGAGCGCCGAAGATCCAGCGTTTACGGTTCTCCAGCGGAGAGGCTTGAGCATGAAAACGCGTCCCAACGGAAACGCCTTCCATCACGTCGCCAATCACGCCCGGCTTGCTGCCTGCGGCAATAATGGTGTCAATCCCGGCGCGGCATGCGACATCGGCGGCCTGCAGTTTTGTGCCCATGCCGCCGGTTCCCAGACCTGAGACGCTATCCCCGGCAATGGCGCGCAGCGCATCATCAATGCCGTGCACGTCTTTAATCAGCTCAGCCTGCGGGTTGGTGCGTGGATCGGCGGTGAACAGCCCCTGCTGATCGGTCAACAGCAGCAGCTTATCGGCTCCAGCCAGAATTGCCGCCAGCGCGGAGAGGTTGTCGTTATCGCCGACTTTAATCTCGGCGGTCGCTACGGCGTCATTCTCATTAATGACAGGAACAATGTTGTTATCCAGCAGCGCGCGGAGCGTATCGCGGGCGTTGAGGAAGCGCTCTCTGTCTTCCATATCTGCACGCGTCAGCAGCATCTGCCCGATATGAATACCGTAAATCGAGAACAGCTGTTCCCACAGTTGAATCAGTCGGCTCTGCCCGACCGCCGCCAACAGCTGTTTCGAAGCTATCGTTGCCGGGAGCTCCGGGTAACCAAGATGCTCACGTCCGGCGGCAATCGCACCAGAGGTAACGATAACAATACGATGCCCTGCGGCATGGAGCTGCGCGCACTGGCGAACCAGTTCTACGATGTGGGCGCGGTTCAGGCGGCGGGATCCGCCCGTTAACACACTGGTGCCAAGTTTTACCACCAGCGTCTGGCTGTCACTCATGATTCTCTGCCATTCAAAATTGGGGAAAATGATATCAAACGAACGTTTTAGCAGGACTGGCCCCGGTTGCCAACAACCAGCGCACAAAGCATGAAATTTTATTGCGCAGGATCAGCAAGCGTAGCGGCAGATTTTGACGCATTTATTACAGAAACAAAAAAACATCCTTTTTTAAAAATATTCTTACTTTGTCATAAAACGTTCATTGCCAGACGTTAAAAACCCTCCTGTCTTTTAACGGGGATCACACCCAGTGAATATTAGCGCGTACTTTTAATCAGGAATGAAAATGAAAAAGAGCACTCTGGCATTAGTGGTGATGGGAATTGTTGCGTCGGCATCCGTACAGGCAGCGGAAGTGTATAACAAGAACGGCAATAAGCTGGATTTGTACGGCAAAGTAAAAGCCATGCATTACATGACGGATTATGACAGCAAAGATGGTGACCAAAGCTATATCCGTTTAGGTTTTAAAGGTGAAACGCAAATTAACGATCAACTAACCGGTTATGGTCGTTGGGAAGCAGAGTTTGCCGGCAATAAAGCTGAAAGCGACTCTAACCAACAAAAAACACGTCTGGCCTTCGCCGGTGTGAAATTAAAAGATTTTGGCTCGTTTGATTATGGTCGTAACCTGGGTGCGCTGTATGACGTGGAAGCCTGGACCGATATGTTCCCGGAATTTGGTGGCGACTCCTCCGCACAGACCGATAACTTTATGACCAAACGCGCCAGCGGTCTGGCAACTTACCGTAACACCGACTTCTTCGGCGTCGTGGATGGCCTGGATCTGACCCTGCAATACCAGGGTAAAAACCAGGATCGCGATGTGAAAAAACAGAACGGCGACGGTTTTGGTACTTCTGTTACTTATGACTTTGGTGGCAGCGATTTCGCGGTGAGCGGCGCTTATACCAACTCCGATCGTACCAACCAGCAGAATCTGCAAACTCGCGGTACGGGTGATAAAGCTGAAGCCTGGGCAACCGGCTTAAAATATGATGCTAACGATATTTATATTGCGACGTTCTATTCTGAAACACGCAATATGACGCCAATTTCCGGCGGCTTCGCCAATAAAACACAGAACTTCGAAGCGGTTGTTCAGTACCAGTTTGACTTTGGTCTGCGTCCGTCACTGGGTTATGTGCTTTCTAAAGGGAAAGATATTGAAGGCGTCGGCAATGAAGACCTGGTGAATTATATCGACGTGGGCGCAACGTATTTTTTCAACAAAAATATGTCCGCGTTTGTTGACTATAAAATCAACCAGTTGGATAGCGATAATAAACTGGGCATCAACGATGATGACATCGTTGCTGTCGGTATGGTCTACCAGTTCTAATTATACCCGTCATATTTCAAGCTGCATGTGCGTTGGCTTTCCTCGCTCACCCCAGTCACGTACTTATGTACGCTCCTGGGGATTCGCTGCGTCGCCGCCTTCCTGCAACTCGAATTATTTAGGGTATAGCATAAAAAAATGCCGGATGGGGTTGCGCCGCCATCCGGCATTTTACTGTTCATTATGCCGTTAACTTAACCGGTTCATCCTTAAAGTCGTCAGCAGGTTCCAGCGCCAGATTCAGCGTCGTTAACAAGCCACGTAATTTTTCATGGAATTCACGTAAGGTGTATTCCAGTCGCTCTACCACTTCAGTCTCTTTCACCGGCACCGCCGTCCAGTTACCGTCTTTATCAAACAAACCAAACTGATAGCTGTACGTGAAACGTTTTTCCTGCGCCTCCAGTTCCATCCACCAGCCCCAGAACTCGCGTTTCTCAGGGGCGGGTTTCACGTTGACGCAAACAGCCAGACAATCGAAAAAAAATCGATTATCTTCGCACTGCCCTTCCCGGATATACGGGCCAAGCGCGGTGAATTTCTTGATCAATCTACTTTTCGGATGCCCACTCGGTAACGTCATTACGATCTCCTTAGGTGAAGCACCTGTTTTACCAAATCGCTAAAATTTAGCAAACTTTTAACACAATCTCTGATTGATCCAACCGGTTATTTCCTGCAGCCCTTTGTCAAAATTGCGATACACCGGGTTGAAGGGGATCTCCAGTAGCTTACCGTCTGAAGATGAAGATGTGATTAAACGTGACTCTTCTTCCGGGCTAAACGGGTCGTTCTTCCAGAATCCTGAGAGCATTGGCGTCGGGCAGCGTCGACCCAGCAGGCCCTGCACTTTTAATGAATAGCGATTAAGCTCAACGCGCAGCGCTTCATCGGAGGCGTCGTGCATCCCCAGGCGGCTGGCCAGAACGTCAAGGTACATTTCCGGGACGCTCGCCTGACGCTGCGGGTCGCTAAGCAGCGCATGAACCACTGGCCCCAGACAGGCCACCGCCTTCAGCCGTGATGATTCCAGATACGCCAGGCGTACCGCCACGTTAGCGCCAAAGCGGAAACCGAAGGCCGCCACGCGGGTGTGATCCACCCAGGGAACATTAGGCAGCGCTTTTAATACATGCTGATGCAGCAGGCTGGAATCCTGAGTCAGTTTCCATTTTGACGAGAACCCAACCGACGGCATGTCCAGCGTCAGCATGGCTATACCCCGTGGGGCAAAATAGCGCTCATACAGGGTGTAGTAATCCGTTTGCATGGAATCGAGACCACCACACATCAGCACCGTCGGGAACGGACCGTCACCTTTTGGCATATGTAAGAAGCCGGTGATCGGCGCACCGCCAGCGACGGGAAACTCCATCTCACGCAGCGTGCCCGGCAATCGCTGTGCGGCCTCTTCATAGGCGCGATTCGCCAAAGCCTGTGCCTGCTCTGCCAGCTCATCGCCTTTCAGGTGTGGGTAAGCGGCAATGTTGTACAACGTAGACGCATGCAGCCAGTGGCGTCCGCTCACCTGCGGATCCTCTTCCATAGACGCTTTCTGTTGCCAGTCCATCGCCTGCTTCGCCCACTCATAGATCCAGTTCCCACCGCGATAGCCGATAACCGTATCGTAGAGTTCTTTATCTGTACGCTCGGCTTCGCTCATCACGATACGTGCCTGCACCTCAAGGATTTCGCGTGGGTCGACGCCGCGCCAGATCCACATCAGGCGATTCACCATGCGATACCAGTGCGGAATGGTTTTGCCATCCAGGGCAGATTGTACGGACGGCTGCGCGCCGTGATTAAAACGACGAACCAGTGTTGACGTTTCAGGGTGTTTGAAGCGGGGTTTAAACAGGACTTCGCTGAGGTTAGCCTGTGACATGATTGCAGCCTCCATGAGTACTCACTAAGGCATAGTGTAACCTGACACAGCACAAAAAGAACAACGCCCGGCAGTTGCCAGGCGTTGAAAACTTTTTAGATTAGCGACCAGAGATCGGCGGGACGAACACCACGCCCATATCCCACGGCTGCTCAATCCAGGTATCCTGAGGGATATCAACAACATAATCATTCACCAGCGGGCGACCAGCCGGCTTAGCGAAGATAGTGACGAAATGCGCTTTAGGATACATTTCGCGGATCGCAACGGCGGTACCTCCGGTGTCAACCAGGTCATCGATTACGATGAAACCTTCACCGTCGCCTTCGGCACGCTTCAGCACTTTCAGTTCGCGCTGGTTGTCGTGATCGTAGCTGGAGATGCATACGGTATCGACATGACGAATACCCAATTCACGCGCCAGCAATGCGCCCGGCACCAGACCACCACGGCTAACGGCAATAATGCCTTTCCATTGTTCAGAAGGCATCAGGCGGCTTGCCAGTTTACGTGCATGGATCTGCAACATGTCCCAGGTGACGACGTATTTTTCGCTCATGTGAAGTGTCCCAGCCTGTTTATCTACGGCTTAAAAAGTGTTCGAGGGGGAAATAGGTTGCGCGAGATTATAGAGATCTGACGCACTAAAAACCAGTGTTTCGCGGAATCCGCGCCTCTTTTTGCATGCTTTATGCTAGCCGTCAGCGGAGAAAGTGGTATTCTCAATCGCATCGCGCAAGCCTGACTTGTGGTGTTTTTAATTCTGCTAACCCCGTGGCCTGCAAGCAAGTTTTGTAGGACATCGCCAAGGAGACTCAACGTGTCTGAACTGTCTCAATTATCCCCGCAACCGCTATGGGATATTTTTGCCAAAATCTGTTCTATTCCTCATCCGTCCTATCATGAAGAGCAGCTCGCTGAACACATTCTGAGCTGGGCCCAAGAGAAAGGTTTCCACGTCGAGCGCGATCAAGTCGGTAATATCCTGATTCGCAAACCCGCTACCGCAGGCATGGAAAACCGCAAGCCGGTCGTTCTGCAGGCGCACCTGGATATGGTCCCACAGAAAAACAACGACACAGTGCATGACTTCACTAAAGATCCTATCCAGCCTTATATTGACGGCGAATGGGTGAAAGCCCGTGGCACCACGCTGGGTGCGGATAACGGTATCGGTATGGCGTCTGCGCTGGCCGTTCTGGCTGATGACAGCGTGGTACACGGTCCGCTGGAAGTGCTGCTGACTATGACCGAAGAAGCGGGTATGGATGGCGCGTTTGGTCTGCAGGCTAACTGGCTGCAGGCAGATATCCTGATCAACACCGACTCAGAAGAAGAAGGTGAGATCTACATGGGTTGCGCAGGCGGTATCGACTTTACCTCTAACCTGCCGCTGTCCCGTGAAGCAATCCCGGCTGGCTTCCAGAGCTTTAAGCTGACGTTAAAAGGCCTGAAAGGCGGTCACTCCGGCGGCGAAATCCACGTGGGTCTCGGTAACGCGAACAAACTGCTGGTACGCTTCCTGGCGGGCCACGCTGAAGAGCTGGATCTGCGTCTGGTTGATTTCAACGGCGGTACGCTGCGTAACGCGATTCCGCGTGAAGCCTTTGCCACACTCGCCGTGGCTGCAGATAAAGTTGATGCGTTAAAAGCGCTGGTCAACACCTATCAGGAAATCCTGAAAAACGAACTGGAAGCCAAAGAGAAGAACCTGGCTCTGCTGCTGGATGCCGTAACTCAAGACAAAGCCGCGCTGACCGCTCAGTCTCGCGACAGCTTTGTGCGTCTGCTGAACGCCACCCCGAACGGCGTAATCCGCAACTCTGACGTCGCCAAAGGCGTGGTAGAGACCTCTCTGAACGTCGGTGTTGTCACCATGACTGACGACAATGTTGAAATTCACTGCCTGATCCGTTCCCTGATCGACAGCGGTAAAGACTACGTGGTGAGCATGCTGGATTCACTGGGTAAACTGGCTGGCGCGAAAACCCAGGCAAAAGGCGGATACCCAGGCTGGCAGCCGGATGCTAACTCTCCGGTTATGCACCTGGTTCGTGAAACCTATCAGCGTCTGTTCAATAAAACGCCGAATATCCAGATCATCCACGCTGGTCTGGAATGTGGTCTGTTCAAGAAACCGTATCCAGATATGGACATGGTTTCGATCGGGCCAACTATCACCGGTCCACACTCCCCGGATGAGCAGGTTCATATCGAAAGCGTCGGCCATTACTGGACGCTGCTGACTGAACTGCTGAAGTCTATTCCGGCGAAGTAAGATTCTGCGCTAAATGCCGGATGACGCTACGTTTATCTGGCCTACATGCTGATTTGTAGGCCGGATAAAGTTGTTACGTAGCCATCTGGCCTGCACGCTGATTTGTAGGCCGGATAAAGTTGTTACGCAGCCATCTGGCCTGCACGCTGGTTTGTAGGCCGGATAAGGCGTTTACGCCGACATCCGGCAATTGTTCTGAGTCACAGCCCCAACAGTAGCTGTCTTTCCATTTGTGGATCCAGCAGCGTGACGTGTAATCCCACCAGCCTGACACCTCGCCCTCCCCTACGCTCGTCCCAGGTCTTGCGCGCTGTCGTAATTAAGTCATCTTTATTTAAGCGCGGCCAGACGTGCTCCTGCGTAGTCTGCTGAAAATCATTAAACTTGAGTTTTATCCCCTGGCGAGCGATCAGCAGATCCGGCTTTACCTTTGCCAGACGCCGTTCCAGTTCGGGATAGAGCCGTTCAATTATCGCCTCACACTCCGACCACTCGTGAATATCTTCCGCCAGCGTACGCTCCACGCCGACGGATTTACGCAGCCTGTCGTTGTTGACGTCCCGCTCGTCAATCCCCTGACTGCGCTCCCACAGCACACGACCAAACTTGCCGAAGCGTTTGAGCAGCATTGCCAGGTCGTATTTTTGAACATCTTCGCAGGTACGTAATCCCATTGATTCCAGCTTAGCGGCGGAGACTTTGCCAACGCCGGGAATTTTGCCTAACGGTAATGTTCTGAGAAATTCAGGAACATCGGCAGGGGTAATCACATATTGCCCATTGGGTTTGTTGAGATCGGAAGCTATTTTTGCCAGAAATTTTACCGGCGCAATTCCGGCAGAGGCGGTTAACTGTAACTCGTTAAAAATTGTCTGGCGGATTTCCTGAGCGATCAGCGTAGCTGAGCCGTGGCAGTGGGTGCTGTCGGTCACATCCAGATAGGCTTCATCCAGCGAAAGAGGTTCTATCAGCGAGGTATAGCGGGAGAAAATAGCCTGAATCTGGCGGGAGGCTTCTTTATAGGCCTCGTAACGACCAGGTAATAAAGTGAGATGCGGACACAGCTTTAATGCCATTCCCGTTGGCATTGCGCTACGCACGCCAAATTTGCGCGCCGGGTAATTGGCCGTGCTGATGACCCCCCGACGTTCTCGACTGCCGCCAATAGCAATGGGAATATCACGCAGGGCGGGGTTGTCGCGCATTTCCACCGCCGCGAAAAAGCAGTCCATATCGACATGTATGATTTTACGCATCGTTTGTCTCCCACATCACTGTTTAAGTATACAGTATTTTTATGTTGTGAGAAGTCTGGTTGTACCTAATGCTGGGCCGTTCCTGACCCATTATCCATCCAGCACGAATAAGACCCAATGAAGCGCAGTAACCAGCAAAATACGCCAGTGTCTGACTGCCTTTAAGCGCAATTTTCCGTATAAAGAAAAACTAAAGTGTAAACGCCGCACGAGAGACTTGCGAAAAACTCTCTTGGTGCTAATGTGAGCGCTCCAGATCCAGATTTATCCGATTTGGGGATTCTTTTTGCCGTCCTGGCGTGTGTGATCGTTTTATCAAGGAATAAGCAGTATGCGTAAAATCGCATTTTTTCTTGCGATGCTTTTATTGCCGTGCGTTTCATTTGCCGGTTTGCTGAGCAGCAGCAGCCCGACTACGCCTGTCAGCAAAGAATATAAGCAGCAATTAATGGGCTCCCCCGTTTATATCCAGATCTTCAAAGAAGAGCGAACCTTGGATCTGTACGTCAAGATGGGCGAACAGTATCAATTGCTCGACAGTTATAAGATCTGTAATTATTCCGGTGGCTTAGGTCCGAAGCAGCGTCAGGGTGATTTCAAAAGTCCGGAAGGATTTTACAGCGTACAGCGTGGACAGCTGAAACCGGATAGCCGCTTCTATAAAGCGATTAACATTGGTTTCCCTAACGCCTACGACCGCGCACACGGTTATGAAGGTAAGTACCTGATGATCCACGGTGCCTGTGTTTCCGTCGGCTGCTACGCAATGACCGACAACGGCATTGATGAGATTTTCCAGTTTGTGACCGGTGCTCTGGTGTTCGGGCAGTCCAGCGTACAGGTTAGCATTTACCCGTTCCGCATGACCGATGCCAACATGCAACGCCATAAGTTCTCGTATTACAAAGATTTCTGGGCCCAGTTAAAGCCGGGATACGATTACTTTGAACAAACACGTAAACCACCGACCGTTTCCGTCGTCGATGGTCGTTACGTCGTCAGCAAGCCGTTGAGTCACGAAGTGGTTCAGCCGCAACTGGCATCAAACTACACGCTCCCCGAGACAAAATAATGCCCACTCGCCTGGCATAATCTTTTGCCAGGTTTCATTGCCGGTTAACGGTTGAGTGGCAATCACGGTGACCACATCATTGGGTGTGGTCTCTGAGCTAAAATCGATTTCCACGTCCTGATCCAGCAATGTCGCCACGCCAAACGGCGCACGACGCGTGATCCAAAACAGGTTGGTCGAACAGAAGGCCATCACATAGCGTCCGTCAGACAACAGCATGTTGAAGACGCCTTTCTCCCGCAGCTCTCCTGCCAGCATTGCGATGTATTTAAACACTGCCGTCATATTGCCCGGCGTGCGCGGATAACGCTCCGTCAGCTTATGGAGCAGCCAGCAGAAAGCTTTTTCGCTGTCGGTTTCCCCGACCGGACGGAAATTTCCGGTTTCCAGCGATTTATAGCCACTGAGCTGTCCATTATGAGCATAGGTCCAGTTGCGTCCCCACAATTCGCGGGTAAAGGGATGGGTATTTTCCAACGCCACTTCGCCACGGTTCGCCTGACGAATATGGGCAATCACGGAACAGGATTTGATGGGGTAGTCTTGTACCAGTTTGGCAATAGGCGAATTAAAGCTGGGTTGCGGATCTTTAAACGTACGGCAGCCCTTACCTTCATAAAACGTAATACCCCAGCCGTCTTTGTGCGGCCCGGTCCCTCCGCCGCGCTGAACCAGTCCGGTGAAGCTAAAACAGATATCGGTTGGCACATTGGCGCTCATCCCGAGCAGTTCGCACATACATCACCTACCTTAAAACCGTGAACTGCCTGATGGCGCTGCGCTTATCAGGCCTACGTGGCACTCATGTAGGCCGGATAAGGCTTCAGCCACCATCCGGCAATCGTCTTCTTATGGTTTAACCATCTCTTTTTCGATCAGCTGGATCAGGATATGGATCACTTTGATATGAATTTCCTGAATACGGTCAGCGTAGCCAAAGTGCGGCACGCGAATTTCGATATCCGCGCTACCCGCCATTTTTCCGCCATCTTTACCGGTAAGGGTGATCACTTTCATCCCTTTCTCACGCGCTGCGGCAATCGCTTTAATTACGTTACCGGAATTACCCGAAGTAGAGATGCCTAGCAGGACATCACCTTCACGACCCACGGCTTCTACGTAGCGAGAGAACACATAATCGTAACCAAAATCGTTGCTGACGCAGGAGATATGGCTGACGTCAGAGATAGCGATAGCAGGGTAACCAGGACGGTTTTCACGGTAGCGTCCGGTCAGCTCTTCGGCAAAGTGCATCGCGTCGCAATGGGAACCGCCGTTACCGCAAGAAAGTACCTTACCGCCCGCTTTAAAGCTGTCTGCCAACAGGACCGCCGCGCGCTGAATGGCGTGAATATTGGCGTCATCTTTAAGAAAATTAGCCAGCGTTTCCGCCGCTTCGCTCAGTTCGTTACGAATAAGATCCTGGTACATGAGGATATCCTTCAGCATGAATGTAAATGACAAGATGCAGTGTACCGGATAGCGCTACCAGCGAGAAGTACAAGCCACAGGAATGGTCATAATGACTGCAAGTGAATCATGCAAGGAGAATATTTTATCTTTGAACAGGGTTACGTTCACCTTATGTTCATCGCTACTCTGATATCGCTATTTACGTGAACGTGCAAGGGTGGCTCACCGCCACCACCCTTGCAACCCGGGCTCCCGGCGGGAAAATCGTCGCTATGCGATTCATTCGTCTTATTCCGTCTGCCTTTCGGGTCGGGGCCGAGCCTGCATCCCTGCAGGCCATCCCCTCCGTCCGCATCCCTGCGGACGACCCCGGTCAGCCGTCAACGCCTCATCAATTTTCAGCCGGACCGAGGGTATCGCTTCAACGCTCTTAATTTCAGGTGTTTCTGTTTCGCTGTTTGAAAAAACGGCGGCGATGATCAGGTGTGGGCTGGTCCGGCTGAAAATTGCCGACGTGTTTCCGTAAGGCCGGGAGAGCCAGCATGGATGCTGGCTCAGGGCGCGTTTTGCAGGGACGCTACCTCGCGCCCGGCCCGGTAGCCTGAAGGAATAAGCGAAGGGTATTGCGCAGCAACAATTTTCCCGCCAGGAGCCGGGATTGTTAAGGGTGCAGCGATAGCCCCCTTAACACGTTCACAAATATTGGTGCTGCAGAGTGGCGATAAACGCAAAGTGAACGGAACAATTTCTCAGAATTAACACGTTCATTACCTTAACAACGCATGTTGATATTTCCTACTACAGAAAATTATCCAGACAGGAATGGCTACGGCTTTTGATTTTTTGTGCCGGTTAAAACAGCAACAATGTGAGCTTTGTTGTAATTATTTTGTAAACACATTGCTAAAAGAATTTACATCCACTACAAACATATCATCACAAGTGGTCAGACCTCCTACAAGCAAGGGAGCTTTTCGTTATGATGATTTTGAGTATTATCGCTACGGTTGTTCTGCTCAGCGTTCTGTTTTATCACCGCGTGAGCTTATTCCTCAGCAGTTTAATTTTGCTCGCCTGGACGGCTGCGCTTGGCGTGGCTGGCCTGTGGTCAGTCTGGCTGCTGGTTCCTCTGGCCATTATCCTCGTGCCGTTTAACTTTACGCCGATGCGCAAATCCATGATCTCTGCGCCGGTGTTCCGCGGCTTCCGTAAAGTCATGCCACCGATGTCGCGTACTGAGAAAGAAGCGATTGATGCGGGTACAACCTGGTGGGAAGGTGACCTGTTCCAGGGCAAGCCTGACTGGAAAAAACTGCATAACTATCCTCAACCGCATCTGACCGCTGAAGAACAAGCGTTTATTGATGGTCCAGTGGAAGAAGCGTGCCGCATGGCGAACGACTTCCAGATCACTCACGAACTCGCGGATCTGCCGCCGGAACTGTGGGCATATCTGAAAGAACACCGCTTCTTCGCGATGATCATTAAGAAAGAGTACGGCGGGCTGGAATTCTCAGCATATGCTCAGGCTCGCGTTCTGCAGAAACTCTCCGGCGTTTCCGGGATCCTGGCGATCACCGTTGGCGTACCTAACTCATTAGGCCCAGGCGAACTGCTGCAACATTACGGCACCGAAGAGCAGAAAAATCATTACCTGCCGCGTCTGGCTCGCGGTCAGGAGATCCCATGCTTTGCTCTGACCAGCCCGGAAGCAGGCTCCGACGCAGGGGCGATCCCTGATACCGGTGTGGTTTGTATGGGCGACTGGCAGGGCCAGCAGGTGCTGGGTATGCGCCTGACCTGGAACAAACGTTATATTACGCTGGCGCCTATCGCCACGGTACTGGGTCTGGCATTTAAACTCTCTGATCCGGAAAAACTGCTGGGTGGTGAAGAAGATCTCGGTATTACCTGTGCGCTGATCCCAACCTCAACGCCGGGTGTACAAATTGGGCGTCGTCACTTCCCGCTGAACGTGCCGTTCCAGAACGGTCCGACCCTCGGTAAAGATGTGTTTGTACCGATTGATTACATCATCGGTGGTCCGAAAATGGCCGGTCAGGGCTGGCGCATGCTGGTGGAATGTCTGTCTGTGGGACGTGGCATTACCCTGCCGTCTAACTCGACGGGCGGCGTGAAATCGGTCGCAATGGCCACCGGCGCGTATGCGCACATTCGTCGCCAGTTCAAAATCTCCATCGGCAAGATGGAAGGTATTGAAGAGCCGTTGGCACGTATTGCCGGTAACGCCTACGTGATGGACGCTGCGGCATCACTGATTACCTACGGCATTATGCTGGGTGAAAAACCGGCGGTGCTGTCGGCTATCGTGAAATATCACTGTACCCACCGCGGGCAGCAGTCAATCATCGATGCGATGGATATCACTGGCGGTAAAGGCATTATGCTTGGCGAAAGCAACTTCCTCGCCCGCGCTTATCAAGGTGCGCCAATCGCCATTACCGTTGAAGGTGCCAACATTCTGACCCGTAGCATGATGATCTTCGGTCAGGGTGCTATTCGCTGCCATCCGTATGTTCTGGAAGAGATGGCTGCGGCACAGAGTAACGATGTGAATGCGTTCGACAAGCTGCTGTTCAAACACATCGGTCACGTTGGCAGTAACAAAGTGCGCAGCTTCTGGCTTGGTCTGACGCGTGGCTTAACCAGCAGCACGCCAACCGGTGATGCGACCAAACGTTACTATCAGCACCTGAACCGCTTGAGCGCCAACCTGGCCCTGCTTTCAGATGTGTCCATGGCCGTACTGGGCGGTAGCCTGAAGCGCCGCGAACGTATCTCCGCGCGTCTGGGCGATGTGTTAAGCCAGCTGTATCTGGCCTCTGCGGTACTGAAACGTTATGACGATGAAGGCCGTAATGAAGCGGACCTGCCGTTGGTTCACTGGGGCGTTCAGGATGCGCTGTACAAAGCGGAACAGGCGATGGACGATCTGCTGAAAAACTTCCCGAACCGTCTGGTCGCGGGCTTGCTGAACGTGGTTATCTTCCCGACCGGTCGCCACTACGACGCACCTTCTGACAAGCTGGACCATAAAGTCGCGAAGATTTTGCAGGTTCCGAGTGCTACTCGTTCTCGTATTGGTCGCGGTCAATATCTGACGCCAAGCGAGCATAACCCGGTTGGTTTGCTGGAAGAGGCTCTGCTGGATGTCATTGCAGCCGACCCTATCCACCAGCGGATCTGTAAAGAGTTGGGTAAAAACCTGCCATTTACCCGCCTCGACGAACTGGCGCACAATGCGCTGGCGAAAGGGCTGATTGATAAAGATGAAGCCGCGATTCTGGTGAAAGCCGAAGCGAGCCGCCTGCGCAGTATCAACGTGGATGACTTTGAACCCGAGGAGCTGGCGACTCAGCCGGTAAAGCTGCCAGAGAAAGTGCGTAAAGTCGAAGCCGCATAACGATATACGCACAACGTTTAGCCCCGCTTAATGCGGGGCTTTTTATTGCCACATTTTCATTAATGCTCATGCTACAGTGTCAAAATGTTGTTCAACGAGGAGCCTCGATCGTGCCTGGTTTGAAAATTACTCTGCTGCAACAACCCTTGATCTGGATGGATGGCCCGGCCAACCTGCGCCATTTTGACCGACAACTGGAAACCGTCGCCGGACGTGATGTCATCGTGTTGCCCGAGATGTTTACCAGCGGATTTGCCATGGAAGCGGCAAATAAATCGTTGCCGCAAGAAGAAGTCGTAAGCTGGATGCGCGCCAAGGCGCAACAGACCAACGCCCTGATCGCGGGCAGCGCTGCTATCCAGTCTGAACGCGGCCCGGTAAACCGCTTTTTTCTGGTTGAGCCCGAAGGTAATGTGCATTTCTACGACAAGCGCCATCTGTTCCGCATGGCGGACGAGCATCAGCATTACCATGCAGGTGACGCGCGCGTTATTGTTGAATGGCGCGGCTGGCGCATTCTGCCGTTGGTCTGTTATGACCTGCGTTTTCCGGTATGGTCGCGTAATCGCAACGATTACGACCTGGCGTTGTATGTTGCCAATTGGCCTGCGCCGCGTTCGCTGCACTGGCAGCTTCTGCTTGCCGCACGGGCGATTGAGAACCAGGCTTATGTAGCAGGATGTAACCGCGTGGGCACAGACGGTAACGGGCATCATTATCGCGGTGACAGCCGGGTGATTAATCCGCAGGGTGAGATTATTGCCACCGCCGAGCCGCATCAGGCCACACGCATTGACGCCGAGCTGTCACTCTCAGCGCTGCGCGAGTATCGCGAGAAGTTTCCCGCCTGGCAGGACGCCGACCCGTTCACGCTATAACTATCGCCTTCACTCCCGCTGCACTACGTTTCCTGTGGCGGGATTGTTTCACTCCGTAACCAACCGCAAAACAAATTCGCGTGGCGACATGCGGCGGGCATCGTATTCTGCAAAGGATAATCACTCGTAACCAGCGAGTGGCAGACAATGTCGATAATTTCCTTATCAGGATTTCAATAATGAAGAACTTCTTACGCATGACTTTGCTGGCAGCTACCTTAGCGGGCGCTTCTTTTAGTACGCTTGCAGCAAACGTATCCAATGTTCCTGCTCCAGCTCAGGACCCGGTCGTTCAGCATCTTAAGCTGACCAACGACCAGGTGGCGCAGATTAAAAAACTGCACCAGCAGCTTGAAACCAACGTAAGCCAGATTTCGGTGAAAGATGTTAAAGACGGCGCGTTGATTGACGTCATCAAGTCCGGGAAATGGGATGAAGCTGCCGTTCAGAAACAGCTTTCCGCGTTCAGCAACATCGAACAGCAGGCGCGTTATTATCGCGTAAAATACTATTTTGACCTGAACAAAGTGCTGACCCCAGAACAGCGCCAGCAGGTGCAAAAAGATATCGCACAGACGCTGAGCGAGTAATTGTCAGAGCCTGAGTCAGCAATGATTCAGGCTTTTCGGTAAAATTTCCTGCTCAAACAGAAAGCCCTGTACAGCATCTGCGCCGCTCATACGGCAAATGGCATAATCCTGTGGTGTTTCAACTCCCTCAATGACAACCCGTTCACCCAGCCCACGAAATTGATTGACCAGAACCCTCAACTGCCACTCCGATGTTCTGAACTGATGAAACATTCCGCTTTCAATTTTGATGGCATCGAAACGGATGCCCGACAGCCGCCAGACAAAAAATAGCTCAGGCGAAACATCATCCAGCCACACGCGAAACCCGTGACGCACCAGCATTTTTACGGCAATGCATACGGCCTGCTGCTCTGCCTTATCCAGGCGCATCATGGAGCCCGGATCCTGAATTTCAATAACAATCCTCCCCTGATGCACCTGCTTTGTGAGACGTGTGATCCATGACAGACTTGTCAGCATCCTGACGGATAAATTCAGCGAATAGCTTCCAGAGAGGGCCAGCACCCGCTGCATTTGCCATAGAAAAAGCTGCTGTTTTGCCGTGATGGAAAGGTGCTTGAAAAACAAATCCAGTGGGAGCGGTGTGCGTACCTGACTTAACACCTCACAGACATCCAGCGATGCGTCATCAAAAAAATGAATGCGCTGCAAACGGATCCCGGTGATCCGCAGCAGTTCGGCGTTGCGGGGAAGTTCTGGCACATAACGGGCCTGTTCACTGAATCTGTTCATATCATTCCATTATTTTATTAAAAGGACGTCGTGCATCCTGCAGCCACGGGATACGGCGATCGTTTGGGTATATCAGGCAAAAGCGCGTCGCCAGACGATGCGCCTCGACCAGGTCGCGCTGTTGCAACGCCAGTAAGATATGCGTGAAGGAGACATTAGGGTCTGGGTGAACGCGCACATAGTCAGGCGCCCAGCGACGAACCGCCTCCAGCCAACGTGCGTCCCGGGTACGCTGATACCGTTGCAGATATCCCATCTGGACATCAAACCGATAGCGACTGGTAAGAAGCCAGCCTCCGACAGGGAGTGGTTCGGCAAGTTGCCACTGCGTTGACTGCCTCTCCGCCAGCGTCAATTGCTGTTGCGTGTGCAGCGTGAGAAGCAGCAATGGCGCGACGGTCAGTAACGAGATAAACCCTGCCGCGCGAATCAGCGACGTCGACGTAAGCGCCAGGCGTATTCCCGTTCGCGCGCTGTCTGCACATCGAAGCAGCAGGATCAACAGCAGCCAGTGTGGCGTTGACTGCCTGACGGGGTATTCCGTCAACACATGAATAACCACCGGCAGTGCCGCCACCAGGCAGGCGCGACGCCAGCAATTACCGTGCAGCCAGAGCCATAAACCACCCGCTATAAAACAGAGTGCCCCCGCCAGCCCAACCAGACCGCCCTCCACCAACCACAGCACAAGTTCGTTGTGCGGATGCGAAATGCTGCCCAGCCCCAATGGCCCCGCGCGTTCGAGAAACACGGCAGCAAAACTGCCCACGCCCCACCCCATCCACGGACGTTCGGCAAATAATGCCAGCGACGTTTTCAACACCGTCCAGCGCACTTGAGAAGTCGTCAGATGATCGACCGTGACCACAGACAAAAAATGGCGGGCCGTGGCCCCTATCGCTACGCCTAACGCCAGCGGCAGTAGAAGCAGCAGCAGCGTGCGCCGTTGCGCCGGGAAAACCGCCAGCAGCAGCACTTCACCGACTACCAGAGACAGGTAGCCGGTTTGCGACTGAGATTCATGCAGCACAAATCCCATCATTACCAGGCCTATCCCAATGGCAATTCGATACCCGCGGTGCAGACGTAAAAAGAGCGGCGCTGACAGCAGCACACCGCATGCCGTGAAGCTGGCTATCAGGTTGACCTGCTGAAATATCCCGTAGGGTCGCGTACCGCGCCACCAGGCAAACTCCCAGTATTCAACGCCCGGCAAATGCCAGTACTGATAGACAAACGCCAGACATTCAATGACGCACGCTCCCCATAGCAGAGCCAGCAGTGCCGTTAAGGTGTTTGCCGTGAGCGGAATTTGTAATGTGACCAGATAGACGCTCACACCGCCCAGTAACGCCCCCGCCACCAGCAGTGCCTCGGCCTGCCAGACATCAGGCGTTAGCAGGCAAAGCAACGTCAGGATGAACGCCCCGACTGTAAAACCCGCAGCGGGCACAGTGATGCGCCAGCGTTGACGAGGCACCAGCATCAATACGCTTGCAGCCAGTACAACAGCGTAGATCCAGCTCGTAATATTAAGCGGCAACGACAGACCGCTGCCGCCGTTGTTCGGCCAGTAGAGATGCATGGCCCCACACCAGAAAAACAGACTAATACCGAGCAATAATTTCTGCGCAGGCAGCGGCGCAATGCGATTCAGTACGTTCATCATGCTACTGGTAGTTCAACGTCCAGGTCCCGCTGGCGCTGAACGGACCGTATTCGAGAGACTGATTTTTTATCGCCGATGGCTCCGCTGCGACCCACGCCAAGAAATTCAGCGTCATCGAGCCTTCTGTTATCTCTTTAACTGACGTGCTCTCATCAAGGCGGATTGCCGTGCCGTCTTCTTCGCTCATCCCAATCCCGATCCCTGACGCGCCGCCTTGTTCACTGCTATCCAGCGCCAGATGATCGGTCAGCTCCGCATCCTCACGACCGCTGAAGGTAACCGAGATCCCACGGAAAACCTCAGGGTTGCAGTCGCGTAACTGGATGCTGAATTTTTCCGGCTTACTGCGCCCCGAGAGATAGAGATCCTGTGTCGCGATTTGCTTGAAATCGACCTCGATTTTGTCGCCTCCCGGTGCAAGGCTGCAGGCCAGGGCTCTGATGGTGCCGTGAAAATACATATCGCCGCCGACCAGTTTGGTGTCGGCCTGCGCCATGCCACCTAGCAGTAACATACTGGTCGCGAATAACGCCGAGAATCTCATGACATCCCCCTACTGAAACTGCGCGACAACGGTGGCAGAGGCTTCAAATTCACCTTCTTTCACGCTTCCCACGCCCGGCTTTGCCACCGGCGCGGCGGTGAGATTCCAGTCGCCCTGATTCTGGTAAAATCCCTTCACGTTGTAGAATTGATTGGGCACGACGGTGCCACCACTCTCGTCTTTAAGCATAATACCGAGATCATCGCGCTTTTGTCCGCCGCTCAGCGTGCCAAGGAGATTACCGTTAAACCCCGCCGTGCCTGACGCCGTGGTCGTTTGTATACCAAGATTAATGTTCAGCGCGCCCTGATCGAAACTCCCGCCTTCACAGACCACATGTATAGGGACTGACTTGCTGTAGTTAGTGCCGTTGAGCCGGGCAGCGGATCCAGGCAGATCGCCAAACTCAATGCTGATTTTGTCTCCCCGGTTGAAGGTGCATTTGTCCGGGACGGTAATTAGCCCGGATTTAATCACCACGCGAGAAATCGCCGTGGTTGGCGTAGGTCCCGCGCTTCCCATGCGCCCGGCCACCTCCACCAGCGACTGGGAAGTGATATTGATGCCATTGATAATGGGTTTAGTGACAATAAACGTCACTTTCCCTTTTGAACCACTTTCAACGTTAGTCGCTCGCGTGTAGCCCTTACGCTTTTTACAGCTGTTGTTGCTGTTGCGGTTTGAAACATTGGTAAAAGGCGCCTGCACATATTTTTTATAGCCCCCGGCAACCCACACCTGAACTTCCACATCCAGATACTCGTTTAGCCGAAAACGGTTCGCCCCCTGATTTGAAGGCGGCATCGTGGTTGTGGTGGTGTAGTAAATTGGTGCTCGGGAGATGTCAGCCTGTTCGCAATAGAAATTCACCACATACCAGCCGCCCAGATTCCATGGGAACGGCTCCGTTCTGCCACCCACGTGGTTTTTACTGACATCCAGCGAGCTCAGTTCAATATCGTACTGATGCGGCGACCCACCTTCCGGCTCACCTTCTCCCTGTGTAAATGCCTGCCCGGCCAACGGACAACCTGCCAGCACCAACCACAACAGCGTTTTACGTAATACGCTCATAGATACTCCAGCTTAAGTCTGACCAGACCGTTAAATTCTCCGGCGGTCACCTCTCGCCCAAAAGATTCCAGCGCGGCAAGAAAATGAATGGCGTTATCGCCCGGTTTGAGGATCCACATGCGTTGCGGTTGGTTCAGGTGGATTAACTGATTACGTTCAGTCAGTAGCCGGATGCCCGCGCCGCGAACATCGCCACGAATGCGCCCCAAATCGCTGTTTTCCGGTGCGCCTTCAGCCATTAGCGTCATCGAAACACCACGCTCCACCGTGCTGTGCGCCAGCTCAGGCATCTCACTGGTCTGCCCGGGGAAATCCCTTAAGGTATGACCGGAGCCCTTTAAACAGCCATTCAGATACAGCGTGACCAATACCGGATCGCTGCGATCGCCGCCCTGGCGAAATCGGCTGGCGGAAATATCACCAAGATCGATAGTCTGATCGCGGGAGGCCATATCCAGCACGCACGGCGAAACGAACACCCGACCATGAAAGCGGACGTTGCCATACTCGCCGGACACATTGCTCATATCCTGGCGACTGCTTGTGGCCTGAACCGAGCAGGCCATGCCCGCCATCAGCAGAGCGCAAAGCATCTTTTTCATTTACGAATCCTGTTACCGGGGCTGTTGCTCCATCGGCAATGCTTTACACACATTGCCTGTGCAGCTGAATTTCAATTCGGGATGACCGCCAAAATCGTTCACGTACATCATGCTGAACTGGCTAACGCTGCCGTCGGTCACGCTGAAATCGAGAGAGGACTTTGGTGAAACCATAATCCCAGGGAAGTCAGTCAGCCTGTCGCCGCCCTGCGCTTCAGGCTTGCGGCTTAAGCCGATTAAGGTAACGAAGTACGGCGTTGGGTTATCCACACTCCAGCGCTGCCCCTGCTTATGAAAGACCAGTTGGTTTTGCCACACGGCGCCCGGTGTTTCCGGCACGATGGCGGTCGGACGGTAGAACAGTTTGATGCGCGACTGCATCGCCAGTTGCAGTACGTTCGGCTTATCCGGCTTGGGTGGAATTTCACGCACATTCAGGTAGAACAGACTTTCGCGATCCTGCGGCAGAGCGTTAATACCGCTGGTTTTTGTCACTCGCGCAATGCCCTTTTGCCCGCCGTTAATCCGTTGCAGCGGCGGTAAAACCATCAACGGCGAGGTAATTTTTGTTCCATTAGCGTCTTCCACCCACGACTGAGCCAGAAACGGAATGCTCGGACTGGTGTTGGTTAAGTTCGCGCTGACAGATCGCGCATCACCAGTGATGATCAGACGGGTACGGTCAAGTGCAATACCCGCCCATGAGGCGTTGATCTCTGCAATAAAAAGCAGACCGCAGACCACGGGTTTGAGCCAACGCTGCACGGAGTAAAATGCTTGATTTTTCATGACAAAATTCATTCAGGTTATTGATATTATTCACAAGGCAACAGCACGTTACCTTCCGGGTTGATTTGTTGCGGCACCTGTAAGTGACACTGCGCGCGACCGCCCCAGGCAACAGAAAGACGCTCGGCTGGATTCACACCCGCAATCCAGGCCATGCCGTTTTCCATCACCATGGCGACGCTGACACCGTTGGCGTTAAACACTTCGGCACCAAACGGCGGTACCGAACCATCTTTCAGGCGCAGCAGCGCCATCATTTTTTGCCCCTGCGCCACAGCGAAGCGCTGATAACCAATCGCGCCTTCCGTCAGGGTGTTGGTGACGATGGCTTTGGTCGCGGAAATGTCCTCGTCCATTGCGTCCACATCGATACGGGTATCAAAGCTGTGATAGCTGACGACGTCCGGTACGACGGCAATACCGAAGCGGTTTGAGTGCGCCTGTTCGCCGTTCAGCGGTACATTCGCCACACCGTCGGTATCAACCATCACCCTGGCGGTATTCATCGACGCCTGGCTGTTGTGTAGTGCCGCACCATGACGCGTTGCGGTAAAGCCGCCGCGCATCGTGCCGCCAACGGAGAAATAACGTGATTGCTGCCAGCTGACGTTAGATTCCAGTTCCGCCATCATGCTGCGATGCTTGTAGTAACCATCAAACGCGGTGTGCCCTTCACCGGAAACCCCTGCGCGCAGTCGCCATGGATTGTTACGGTCGCGGTTATCGGAATACGAAACCATCTGACTGGTCTGGCTACCGCTGTTTTGCACTTCATAATCCATTGAGCGGCCATCGCTCCATGGCACCGAAATGGACAGCGAAAGGCTGTCGTCCCGTTTGCCCTGGTACTCAGAGCGGTAAGCGGCAAGGTTGGCGCTGATCCCCTGAATGCCTGCGAACGAAAAGCTGTGCCCCATCGACACCCCGTAACGATCCTGAGAGCCACGATCCCAGTAATTCTGGTGGGTATAGGTCAGGTACAGCGTGGTCGCTAATTGCGGGTCGTCAGCAAAAAAGGTCTTGTTACCGGTGATGGTGTACATCTCTTTTTCGTTGCCGGCGCTGTTGTTATTTTCATACTGCTCGTCGAGGAACTGCGAGAAGGTGCGGAAGTTACGCTGTGAAAAACGGTAACCGGCAAAAGTGATGGCGCTGTTGTATTCATCAAAGGTTTTGGCATAGCTGAGCTTAAAGGACATCCCTTTTTGTTCAGCCTGATGCTTCACTCGGCTCACGGATTGCGTCGCATCAGCCGACAGCGCGCCCAGCCAGCTCAAATCCCGCCCAATCCCCATCGACCAGGCGTTATAGCGATCGCCAGTGAGCAACGCGCCACCGTACAGTGACCACGCATTGCTGACCCCCCATGAAAAATCACCGCTATAAAATGCAGGTCCCTGGACGTCGTGGTTATAACGCGATGGCTTACCGACAGCGGCGTTGTAACGAACATAGCCCGGGCGCATCAGGTAAGGGATATCTGCCGTATTGACCTGAAAGGTTTGTACGCTGCCATCCTGCTCTTCGACGCGAACATCCAGCGTGCCGCGTACCGAACCGTGTAGATCCTGAATATTAAATGGCCCTGCTGGAACAGTGGTTTGATAGATAACACGCCCCTGCTGACTGACGGTGACCTTCGCATTACTGCGGGCGATGCCGTGCACTTCGGGCGCGTAGCCCTGCAAATTCGGTGGTAGCATGCGCTCGTCGCTGGCAAGGTTAGCCCCGGTAAATCGCACTGAATCAAACACCTGGGAATTCAGATATATTTCACCGACCGTCAGTTTTGCAGCCTGCATCGGTAACGGGCGATAGGCATAGATCTGATCCCAGTCGATACGCCCACGATTTTCATCCGAAGCATAATTGGCCTGATACTGACCACGAAAGCGCCACGCGCCGAGGTTAAAGCCCGTCTGTCCATAACCAGACAGTGAGCGGTAATGATCGCCACCTTGTTCGTAATGTGTGGCCTGGCCCGAAACGCTGTAGTCGAAAATCAGTCCCGCGACGCCGTTATCCCAGCGCTCCGGCGGCGTCCAGTCTGGATCGGTATATTTCATCCATGCCTGAGGCACGGTAATGTCCAGTACGCCTGCGCTATTATTCAGCACCACACCCGGCAGGCGGGAAATGTCATAGCAGGTCGCGCTAATCGGATGAATATAGGTCAGCGCCTCTTCTTTGAGCGCCAGTAATTCGAGCTGTTGCGGCGTCAGGCACGCCATGGATTTATGCGAGTTGGCAGGATCAACGATATAACGGATCGACTGCTGAGGAATCTCCTGGCTGTTAATACGAACATCCAGCAGATATTCTCCGGGAGTCACAAAGTTGCCTTCGGAAAAACGCTGTAAATCGACATTTTGTCTGTCACTGGCATCCAGGACGTCAGTATTAAATTCAATAGACTCATCCGCTTCAGCCCATGAAGAGGCACAGACCAGAGCAATTAAAAGCGCCAGACGTTTTTTATCTGTTTTCAGCGTGATCATTTTCGTTCGCAAACCTTCAGATACCCGAATTGCTGTGCAGCTCAGAGATAATTCACAACAAAATGCGTGACTGCAGTAAATTCACCAGACGTCATTCTTCCGTCGCGGGAGATCAAATAAGCCGTAAAATTGAGCGTGTTTTTCCCTGGGTTAAGCGCATAATCCGGTGATGGCTCACCCAAATGAATTTGCTTGCCTTTGCCGTCATATATTTCTATCGCTAAATTTTCAGTTTCCGATTGCACGCTCAGATAATCAGGATTGTCACTATCCGGTGCGCCGGAAAAGGTAATATTGGCGCGTTGGAACAGATTCCCGGGGTGTTGAGAATCCCCTAATGAACATCCCAGCAAATGAATGCTGAAATCATGCGCAGATACTTTTTCAGGTTTTCCGGAAATATCTCTGGCTGAGAGGTCATCAAATTCAACCAGCAGCGACCGGTCGCGTGGATCGACATAACAGGCAGCCTCAATAATATTTCCCCGCATGCGCATTTTGCCGGGCGTACTGACAAGACGATGGGTGTCAGCCAAAACCCATGCAGGCGATATGAAGATAAAAAGCAGTAAAATACGCCATCCAGGCATCACCGCATTTCCTTTCAGTTATTCGCAGGAAGGGTTAAGCAGGCGCATAATTGCGCCCGCAGCAGATCGTTACTGATAATCGATCTGGAAATTAACGGTAGATTCGAAGTCACCCGGGGTTACGGCTGCGGATGCATTGTTGGCCTGCAGATAAGCAACGAAATCAATGTCGGTTTCGCCATCGGTAATGTTGACCTGAGATGCGGCTTCGCCCCATTTCACGTCCTGGTTACCACTGTCAATCATACCGATGCCCGCGCCCTTTGCTGTACCCGAGGTAAATGCAGCCAGCGCATTGTTGTCGGTATCAATCGTTGCCGGGGTGTAGGTTACTGTGGCGGTTTTCGCAACAGTTGTATCGCAGCCCTGCAGAACGATTTTGGCATGCTTAACACCAGCACGTTGGTTGTCTTTTAACTGAGAAGTTGGGATCTCACCAAAATTAACCTGCACCGGGCTGGATTCTGGGGCCAGACCGCATGCGGAATTAACCAGAGATCCAGTGAAGTGAATTTTACCGTTAGTCGGTTCAACATTTTTTGCAGCGAAAGCAGAAGATGCAGTAAAAGTCATTCCCGCCATCAGCGCACAAGCCACAGCCACGTTTTTCATTTTCATATTACTACTTAACCTTATATCTGTTTTTTGGTTATTCCGACGATCTATTTCCACAGACAATTTATGCAAGGGAAACCCTGATCTGCAGGTGGCGGAAGTGCATTTCCTTGCAAACAATCCATCTCAAGCCACCCTGTATTTTGAACTTCATTGGTATTCTATCCGAAATACCGCCCACAGTTGTTTACGCTGTTTCGGGGCTTATATTAAGTCGACGAAAAAATGACACAATGCAAAAATCCGGTATTAATCAAACTCAGGGAATCGTGTTGTAACACTGTCTGTAGAGCGATCGTTTACCTAAAAAATAGCCAAAAAACACGCCGACACCAGTGTTAATGTCTATTATTTATAATTTTTATAGAGTTTTTATCTATCAACTATTTTTTTATTTAGCCAGAAGAACAGGCAAAATGTATTTATGAATGTTTTGTAAAAATGAAATTGGGCATCAAAAGCGAGTAATGACAATAAGATAGTGAAAGAGAGGAAGGAGATTGGAGGATTCTATTAGATATATTAAGAGATTGTTATATAAATATTAATAAAGCGATCTATGGCACAATCATTTTTTATAAATGAATTATGTTATGCTATTGCTTCCCCCACTCGAATGCGAGATATCCTGCTTTAAAGGAGACATCAGTGATTTCTCATATACCAATAAACAAAATTAAATCCGTAATTATTGGTGAAGGCTTAGTTTTCAGACCACATAAAAATACCCTAAAAGACCTGGCATCTGGTGAAATGGCCACATTGAATAATGTGGCAACACAATTACTGCTCTATCTGTTGCAAAATGGTAAAGAGATATCCTCGCGCGATGAAATTCTGCGGAATGTTTTCCAGCATAATGGCGCCAGAGCGACGGATGCTAATCTCAATCAGCACATTTCATTTCTGCGCAAAGCAATAACGTCTACGGGCCATCCTGCAGAACTGATCGTCACCATTCCGCGAATAGGATTTCGGATGAGCGACGCCAGTATCAATATTCAGCAACTGGAGGAATCGCAAGCGCCCACCAGAATAGTCAATGTTGCATTGACGCCCAGGAAAAAGAAACGAAACCTGTGGCCTGTCACGATAACAACGTTAATTACCGGCATCGCCGTGCTGGCGACAGCGTGGTTAACATGGATACCCAATGAAATCGCGATGACGGACGCGGCGATCCTGCGGACTATCGACTACGAGCAATGCCGTGTGCATATATTAGGAAACGCCCTCACCGACACCATAACCGAAAAAAAAGCGCTGGATATTTTCAAGTCCGTGGGTATTAACCCCAACTGTTCGTACCCAAAAGATCTGTATCTCAATACCTGGGCGAGCAACCATAATCTGGTTGAGTGGTCGTTTACCGCTGAATGCGGGCTAAACCTCGGCTATTACCATTGCATCAGCCAGTATCGCCATCATGAGGAATGATATGAAGCAGGAAAGCGATCACTCTCCTTTACTATGGTCAGTCGTGATTGCCATTTTTGGGCTAGCGGCTATCGCTTTTTTTATTATCGCCGGGAATGCGAAAAAACAAGAAATCAGTTTTTCCTGCTCCTCGGAATTCACGTCGATACTCGACATCCAGAATACAAAAAAGGAACTCCACGGAATAATGCTGATAACCAGCTACAACTCCGGACACCTTTCATTGTCAGTCCAGGGGAAACTCAAAAGTGACGACGGCGAGTTCGCTGTTAACCGAAAACTGTTCTTTCGCTATGCCCGTCCACTCGGCCATACCGCAGGCGTTTTTATGCTCACTCCCGATGGTCGGGAAAAATCCCCCGATGATGACGCAACGGACGCTGTCGACTATCTCTTCTTCGACGCTTACGAACGTGCCGACAAGCTGTATATGCTAAAGCACCTGAATGAGGAAACGGTTCTTATTGGCGATAACTTCTCACCCCGCTTCGCCTGCGTGATGAATCACTTCGCGAGTTAATCGCCTTCTGGATATGCGTCGGGTTAAGGATGACCTGATGTGTTGCCCACCCGAAAGCTCGGGCGCGGTCGATAAAGTATGGTAATGAGATTATTATTTTTGGCGGGCTAAAACGACGAAAGCCTGAATCATTTCTGATTCAGGCTTTCTGAATAGTGGCGGAATGGACGGGACTCGAACCCGCGACCCCCTGCGTGACAGGCAGGTATTCTAACCAACTGAACTACCACTCCGCGTTGTGTTCCGCTTGGGAACGAAGCGAATATTACGGATTGCCTCGCGCCTCGTCAACGCTTTTTCTCACGTTTTTAATCGTTTGCTGCAAAAATCACCCGAATGGCCATTTTCATACGGTAAACGTACAAACTATGCCCGCCAGAGGCAACTTCCGCCTTTCTTCTGCACCAGGTCAAGGCGTGACTCATGGGCCGCTAACTCTTCATCAGTAGCGAAAACAACGCGTAGTTTGCTGGACTGTCGCACAATACGCTGGATCCCCGTGTCATTCTGCTGCTGGCTGTCGCCTTCCATTGAGAACGCCATCGTGGTCTGCCCGCCGGTCATCATCAGATAAACGTCGGCCAGAATCTGGGCATCGAGCAATGCGCCGTGCAGGGTTCGTTTACTGTTGTCTATCTCATAGCGCGAGCATAACGCATCAAGGCTGTTTCGCTTGCCAGGAAACATTTTCCTCGCCAGCGCCAGGCTATCGGTTATTTTGCAAAATTCATTCGTCTTCGGAATATCACGCTTGAGCTTCGCGAATTCGTAATCCATAAAGCCGATATCGAACGATGCGTTATGAATGACCAGCTCCGCGCCGCGAATGTAGTCGAGAAACTCGTCGGCTACATCGGCAAACGTAGGTTTATCGAGCAGGAATTCGTCTGCGATTCCGTGTACGCCGAACGCTTCCGGGTCCACCAGCCGATCCGGCTTCAGGTAAACGTGGAAGTTATTGCCGGTCAGGCGGCGGTTCACCACTTCAACCGCACCGATCTCAATGATCTTGTGGCCTTCATAGTGGGCGCCAATCTGGTTCATACCGGTGGTTTCGGTATCGAGGACGATCTGTCGTGTAATTCCAGTGCTCATAACGGTCATTTATGTCAGACTTATCGTTTGATTTCGATTTGCTAAAACAGGAAGTCTACCAGAGATGCTTAAACAGGTAGAAATTTTCACCGATGGTTCTTGCCTGGGAAATCCAGGGCCTGGTGGTTATGGGGCGATTTTACGCTATCGCGGGCGCGAAAAAACCTTTAGCGAGGGCTACAACCTCACCACTAATAATCGCATGGAGCTGATGGCGGCAATCGTTGCGCTGGAAGCCCTGAAAGAACAGTGTGAAGTAATACTCAGCACGGACAGCCAGTATGTGCGCCAGGGCATTACGCAGTGGATCCACAACTGGAAGAAGCGCGGCTGGAAAACAGCAGATAAAAAACCGGTGAAGAACGTCGATCTGTGGAAACGTCTCGATGCCGCGCTGGGGCCGCATCAAATCAAATGGGAATGGGTTAAAGGCCATGCGGGCCATCCGGAAAACGAACGCTGCGATGAGCTTGCGCGCACCGCGGCCATGAGCCCGACTCAGGATGATATTGGGTATCAGACTGAGGCTTAAGCGTCCGGTTTACGGTATTGCCGGGTCGCGCCAACGGCATGACGGATAGGCGTTTTGCTTTTATTTTGTTTCATCGGGTTGAGCGTAAGCGGAATGGTTCGCTTGCGCGCAACCACCAGCTGTAAACAGCCCAGCGCGGGGATATGGGCGCTTAACATTTTCCCGCCCTTCTTGTTCCAGGGCAGAACATGAAAACGACTATAGTGCAGCACTTCAAAATTCAGTAATGATAGCCAGTCCAGTTGACGCATGAGGGTAAACATCCGACTGTTATAGGGCGATGTCTTGCGCAATACGGGCACCAGTTTACGCAATCCCATCAAGCTTACCGGGTTAAAGCCGCTCAGAATCAACCAGCCGTCATCAATCAACACGCGATCGGCTTCACGCAGTAGGCGATGCGGATCAGAGCACCACGGCAACGTATGGGCCAATAAACAGACATCCACGGACTTATCGGCAAAGGGAAGATGCAAAGGATCGGCCGTCACCTGCATGGGAGATCCCTGCAAAGAAACATTTACCTGATGAGAAACCGCGCACGCTTCAGAATCGATTTCTGCGCTTAAATTACCAACCTTAAGCAGATGAAAACCGTACATTTTTGCAAACCACGGGTTAAGCTGATGCTCCAGCGCCTCACGATAGTGTTCGCCCCAGGGCAAATCATCCCAGCTAACGGGCGCTACGACAGTTTGAGGGATCCTTGCCGGTTTCATCACAACCTTCCGTTACGCATTGAGAGGTAATATATGAATCTTAACAGTATTCCTGCATTTCAGGACAATTACATCTGGGTCCTGTCAAATAATGACCAGCATTGTCTGATTGTGGACCCGGGTGAAGCGGCTCCTGTTTTGAAAGCCATTGCAGAGCATGACTGGGTGCCGGAAGCCATTCTGCTAACCCACCATCATCAGGATCACGTGGGCGGTGTGAAAGAACTCCTGCAACATTTCCCACAAATAGTGGTATACGGACCGGCTGAAACGCAAGATAAGGGAACGACACACGTAGTCGAAGATGGCGATACTGCACTCGTTTTGGGGCATGAATTTAGGGTAATTGCTACTCCGGGTCACACTTTAGGACATATCTGTTACTTTAGCCATCCTTACTTATTTTGTGGTGACACGCTCTTTTCTGGCGGTTGCGGTCGACTTTTCGAAGGTACAGCAACTCAAATGTATCAATCACTTAAAAAAATAAACGAACTTCCTGACGATACATTAATTTGTTGCGCACATGAGTACACATTAGCAAACATGAAGTTTTCCTTAAGCATTCTCCCGCACGATTCGTTCATAAATGAATATTATCGTAAAGTTAATGAGTTACGCGTAAAAAAACAAATGACACTACCCGTAATTCTGAAAAATGAGCGGCGAAATAATCTTTTTTTGAGAACGGAAGATATTGATTTAATTAATGAAATCAACAAAGAAACAATATTGCAACAACCTGAAGAGCGTTTTGCCTGGTTAAGGTCAAAGAAAGATACGTTCTGACAATTCCGGGTTGCCTTTTGAAAACTTCGCCGTTATGATCGGTCGTCTTTTAAGCAACTATTGACACACACATGAAGGCAAAAGCGATATTACTCGCCTCTGTCCTGCTTGTTGGGTGCCAGAATACTGGTAACGTCCAACAACACGCACAGAGCCTTTCTGCAGCTGGTCAAGGGGAAGCAGGAAAGTTTACAAGTCAGGCGCGATGGATGGACGACGGAACATCTATCGCTGCTGATCAAGATTTGTGGGCTTTCATTGGTGACGAGCTAAAGATGGGAATTCCGGAAAACAGCCGGATTCGCGAACAGAAACAGAAGTATTTACGCAATAAGAGCTATCTCCACGATGTAACTTTACGGGCAGAGCCGTATATGTACTGGATAGCCGGGCAGGTTAAGAAACGTAACATGCCTATGGAACTGGTACTACTACCCATAGTGGAGAGCGCTTTTGATCCTCACGCAACGTCTGGCGCCAATGCCGCAGGTATTTGGCAGATCATTCCGAGCACGGGGCGCAATTATGGTTTAAAACAGACCCGCAGTTATGATGCACGTCGCGACGTTGTGGCTTCCACCACCGCCGCGCTGGACATGATGCAGCGTCTGAACAAGATGTTTGATGGCGACTGGCTGCTGACCGTTGCTGCTTATAATAGCGGTGAAGGTCGTGTCATGAAGGCAATCAAAACGAACAAAGCACGTGGTAAACCCACTGACTTCTGGTCGTTGCCATTGCCTCAGGAAACGAAGCTATACGTGCCTAAAATGCTGGCATTGAGCGATATACTCAAAAACAGCAAACGCTATGGCGTACGTCTGCCAACAACAGACGAAAGCCGCGCGTTGGCACGTGTTCGCCTGAGTAGCCCGGTTGAGATGGCTCAGGTTGCCGATATGGCGGGTATTTCCGTCAGCAAGCTGAAGACCTTCAATGCAGGCGTGAAAGGCTCCACATTGGGTGCCAGCGGCCCGCAATATGTGATGGTGCCAAAGAAGCATGCAGAGAAGCTGCGTGAGTCTCTGGCTTCAGGCGAAATTGCAGCCGTGCAGTCAACGTTGGTCGCGGATAACACGCCGCTGAACAGTCGTAGCTACAAAGTTCGCTCTGGCGATACGCTTTCTGGCGTCGCGTCACGCCTTGGCGTGAGCACCAATGACCTTAAGCAGTGGAATAATCTGCGCGGGTCATCCCTGAAAGTGGGTCAAAACCTGACGGTGGGTGCGGGTACCAGCGCACAGCGTCTGGCGAACAACAGCGATAGCATCACCTATCGTGTGCGTAAAGGCGACTCGCTGTCGAGCATTGCCAAACGTCACGGGGTTAACATCAAAGATGTCATGCGCTGGAACAGCGATACGGACAATCTACAGCCAGGCGATCAGCTCACGTTGTTTGTGAAAAACAACGGAATGCCGGACTCCTGATAGCATTGTAGAAATGAAGGCACTGGATTCCCCCCAGTGCCTTTTTTATTTATCCCGCTTTATGTGCCTCAACCATTATCGTGTCGCTGGTAAACGAGCCATCTTCCTGTAACGCAAAGTAGGCTTTCACATCTGCAGAAGCACTTTGTTGGTATGCACGAATCGCGTCGCTCAACGCCGCGGGCGTGCGCATCCTCGCGACCCACGAACTGAACTCCAGTGGCAGGCGATCGGTTAACAAAGTATCGGCAATCAAATTGGCATCGTTGATTAACGACAGCCACTCTCCACTGGAATAGTTACGAACGTGCGAGGTATCACGTAACGCCTCCGCGGTTTGCAACCAGATATCACGTACTGGGTGGCCTGGCGACATCACATCCATCACAATTAATACACCACCGGGCTTCAGAACGCGGTTCACTTCCCGCAGCGCGCGTCCGACATCATGCCAGTGATGCGCAGAATAGCGGCTAATCACCACGTCAAATTCGCTATCTTCAAACGGCAGACTTTCGGCATAACCCTGGCGTGTGGCGACATTCTCCAGGCCTCTGTCATTTGCCGCCTCAGCGACCACCTCAAGCATCTGGGGCGATAAATCATAAGCCACAACCTGCTTTACGTGTTGCGCGGCTACAAAGCTGGCATGCCCCGCTCCACATCCCATATCCAACACACGGGCCTGCGGAAATGCCGACAACCTTTCCCCCAGACGCTGCAAGTCACGGCCAGAGGCGTGCACCGCACTGGTTAAATAGGCATTAGCCTGAGAGCCAAACTGTTTTTCGACGTTGTCATGGTGAGAGCGTGTTGTCATTGTGTTGTCCTTCGGTTGTTGTGAAATAGGAAGGGCAACCATCACAGGCCTGCCCTACGGCAGACCTGACACACCGTTATTGTTCAGGTTTGCCGGGACTGAATTCAACGAGTAGCGGGTTGTGATCGGATGCACGGGTGACCAGCACAGAGGCTTCACTCACGTTCAGACCACGATAGAACACAAAATCGAGAGGGCGACCAAACGCGCGGCGGCGCTGATCGTCGGTAAAACGTACCTGGCGCAGCGACATTTCTCGCGCAAAGCGGTACAGCGCATTCATCCGTCGACGGCTCCAGGCATTAAAATCACCGGCCATAATAACCGGACCGCTGTGATGAGCAATCTGATCGCCAATGGGAAGTAACTGCTTACTATAAACATCGACGCCGAGGCTAAAGTTAACCGCGTGGATATTCACCACCATTAATAATCGAGAGTCAGGCAGCGGATATACCGTTACCAGAGCCGATTTCGCCAGCCGTAAAATAGGCTCACGCTCGCGCAATGGACAACAGTAAACAGGATGAGCAGCAGAGAGCGTCATGACGCCAGAGGGATGCTGAGGCAGCACAAAGGCAGGAACCTGATCGGCCGCAAGGTAGTTAGCGGTCGCAAACTGCACCAGTTCTGGCGTGGTTTGCGCTTCCTGTAATAATACCAGATGCGCATCTTTGCCAAAATTCTTCAGCACCGACTGCCATTCTGCGCGCTGCTGTTTAAAAATATTCCATACCAGCACGCGAATGCGGTCTTCACTGCTTAACGGAACGCCTGCGGGTAATGCCTGGCCAATATGCGCAAACGACCCCGGCGGTAAAATCCGCTCGGCGGGTTGTCCGGCAACATAACGCATGGCATAGGTGTTTTTTCGCACTTTAGACTTTCAAACCTCTGTAACGTCAACCAGTCCGCAGCCGGACTGGTTCTTCTGTTATAGGGATTTTAGCACTCACTTTCAACGAACAATTGCAGTTTGTTTTGTAAGTGGGCGCTTACATCAATGATTTACCCCAGAGCAACACGCACGGGTTTATCAAGACGACCGCTGACACCCATCAGCAGGAAAGCTACCAGAACAATGAGGGCGCCAATCCACGGCGTCTGCGCTAAACCATAATGCTCGACCGTTTGCCCGCCAATCACTGACCCCAGCGCAATCCCAATGTTAAACGCCGCAATGTTTAACCCTGACGCCACATCTACAGCATTTGGCGTAAATTGCTCAGCTTTCTGTACCACGTAGACCTGCAATCCCGGTACGTTACCAAAGGCAAAGATCCCCATCACCAGAATGGTAGCCAGCGCGGCGTATTGCGTAGAGGCCGTCAGTTGGAAGACCATCAGCAGAACAAACAGCGCGGCGAAAATGAATTTCAGCGCAGGAACCGCACCATGTTTATCCGCCAGCTTACCGCCCCAGATATTACCGATAGCCACTGAAACACCGTAACCCAGTAAGATCCAGCTTACTGCTGCCGGGGAGAACCCCGCCAGATCCTGCATCATCGGCGCAAGGAAGGTGAATGCCGTGAATACACCGCCGTAGCCCAGTGCCGTAACGGCGTAAATCAGCAACAGACGGGGATGAGTCAGCACCTTCACCTGGTCGCGAATGCTGGCGGCAGCACGACCGGGAATGTTGGCAGGGATCAGTAACTGGCTACTGATCAGTGCAATCACGCCTAACATTGATACCGCGAGGAAAGTCTCACGCCAGCCAAAGTGCTGACCGATAAATGTTCCCAGCGGCACGCCGGTGACCAGCGCCACCGTTAAGCCACCAAACATAATGGCAATGGCGGAAGCTGCTTTCTCTTTTGGCACCAGACTTGTCGCGATGGTAGAACCAATCGAGAAGAATACGCCGTGTGCCAGCCCAGTCAGCAGACGAGCGACAATGAGTGTCATATACCCGGGTGCCTGCCATGCCAGCAGATTCCCCGCCGTAAACAGAACCATCAGCGCAACCAGTAACTGTTTACGTGGCAGGCGTCCGGTCAGAGCGGTCAGTACCGGTGCGCCAATTGCCACACCCAGCGCATAGATTGAAACCAGCATCCCGGCGGAAGGTAACGAGATCGCCAGCTGTTGAGCGATGGTCGGCACCAGACCAACAATCACAAACTCAGTAGTGCCTATAGCGAAGGCACTTATTGTTAGTGCAAATAAAGCGAGAGGCATAAATAACTCCGTAACATCAGTAATCAGATGACACGCAGTATGCCTGGATGCTTTAATAACAAAAACATTCAAAATCTCAATATAATTTTGCGTCAGGTGCAAAAATGAAAGCAACCTCTGAAGAACTTGCGATTTTTGTAGCGGTAGTGGAAAGCGGCAGCTTTAGCCGGGCGGCAGAACAGCTTGGACAAGCCAATTCCGCGGTCAGTCGGGCAGTAAAAAAGCTGGAGATGAAGCTCGGTGTCAGTTTGCTTAATCGAACGACCCGACAGCTAAGCCTGACCGAAGAAGGAGAGCGCTACTTCAGGCGGGTGCAGCAGATACTGCAAGAGATGGCTGCAGCAGAAACGGAAATCATGGAGTCGCGTAATACTCCGCGCGGCCTGCTGCGCATCGACGCAGCAACACCGGTGATGTTGCATTTCCTGATGCCACTAATCAAGCCGTTCCGGGAACGGTATCCCGAGATGACGTTGTCTCTCGTCTCCTCAGAAACGTTCATCAATCTTATTGAACGAAAAGTGGATGTTGCTATACGAGCGGGTACACTGACTGACTCGAGTCTACGTGCGCGTCCGTTATTTACCAGCTATCGTAAGATTATTGCCTCACCGGACTACATTGCCCGTTTCGGCAAGCCAGAGAGCGTCGAGGAGTTAAACCAGCATCTGTGCCTGGGGTTTTCCGAACCAGTTTCACTCAATACCTGGCCGATTGCCTGTAGCGACGGACAGCTGCATGAGGTCGAGTGCGGAATTTCTTCCAACAGTGGAGAAACGCTAAAACAGCTTTGCCTGAATGGCAACGGCATCGCATGTCTTTCAGATTATATGATAGATAAAGAGATCGCGCGGGGTGAACTGGTGGAGTTATTGGCAGATAAACGTCTGCCGGTAGAGATGCCTTTTAGCGCAGTTTATTACAGCGATCGTGCCGTCAGTACGCGCATCCGGGCATTTATCGACTTTTTAAGTGAATATATAAGAACAGCTCCCGAAGGAGCTGTGAAAGAGGGTTAATGGGTACAGAGGGTCAGGCAATTAATCCCAATCAGGGGCCAGACCTTCCGGGCTGACCAGACGATCGTTGCAGTCCAGTGCCGCGATCGCTTTTTTATCTTCGGCATCCAGATGCAGTTCCAGCGCCAGCAGGTTGCTTGCCAGGTTTTCACGTTTGGTAGAAGAAGGAATTACGGAGTAACCTTCCCCCATTGCCCATGCCAGAATAACCTGCGCCGGGGTCGCGTTATGTTTAGCGGCAATGTGCGCAATCACTTCATCTTTCAGCGCTTTACCGTAAGCCAGCGTCATGTAAGAGGTGATGTGGATACCGTGTGCTTTCGCCCAGTCAACCACCTTACGGCTCTGCAGATACGGAGAAAGCTCAATCTGGTTAGTCGCGATATTCTCTGCACCTACTGCGGCAATGGCTTTTTCCATCAGCGGAATGGTGAAGTTTGAGATACCAATTTCACGAGTCAGTCCCTGCTGTTTTGCTTCGAGCAGCGCCTGCATGAATTCCTCAACAGATACCGCATCACCTGGAGATGGCCAGTGGATCAGCGTCAGATCGACATAATCTGTACGCAACTTCTTCAGGCTTTCTTTCAGGCTTGGGATCAGTTTTTCTTTGCTGAGATTTTCAATCCAGATCTTGGTGGTGATATACAGCTCGTTACGCGGTACTCCACTTTCGGCAATCGCCTGACCAACAGCCGCTTCATTATCATAGATTTGTGCAGTGTCGACAGCACGGTAGCCTAGCTCAAGCGCCGTTTTAACAGAAGCGATAACCACGTCGTCTTTCAGGCGGAAAGTACCTAAACCGAATGCAGGGATAGTCATAGAATTCCTCTTTTTAATCACTATGTTCGTTAACTGAGAGGATTATGAGCTTAAGCTCTTTATAGAAAAAGAGTGAAAAATGCAGAGGATTTTTGCGGATTCAGCAATAATTAAATTGCAGACAAAGAAAAAGCCCTGAGCGTTAGCTCAGGGCTCTTAATAAGTGGCGGAACGGACGGGACTCGAACCCGCGACCCCCTGCGTGACAGGCAGGTATTCTAACCAACTGAACTACCG
>NZ_JAOWHM010000036.1:0-98659 GCF_030332595.1 Citrobacter sp. Cpo100
CCGGGACAGACAGAGCAGGCGATGCCGGTGGGGGCACCAATTATCACGCCCATGGCACCCTGGACAATCGGGCCGCCGAACTTCGTCATGTCGCCCATCCGGGCTGCCGGTTTACCACCGCTCATCGCCAAATCCTTTTGTAAAACATCAGGATTTGCAGGTTACGCCAGCAAGGCTAGAGGGGAAAGTAAAGGGGGAATAGTAGAGTGTAGATTCGGAAAACGTTTAGAATAAGATGAATAAATTAAAGAGAACTATACAAATAATTAATGCTCGCTCCTTCTTTTTCTGTGAGCAACTGTAAAAATGAGACCCCACATGCAGTCTTTTTTTTCGCCGTAATGAGGATAGGCCATAGCGATTTTTAAGGGGACGCTATGGATATTTTTATCTCGAAAAAGATGCGTAATTTCATTCTGCTGGCGCAAACCAATAACATCGCCAGAGCGGCAGAAAAAATACATATGACCGCATCGCCTTTCGGTAAAAGCATTGCCGCACTGGAAGATCAAATCGGCTATACGCTGTTTACCCGCAAAGATAACAACATCAGCCTGAATAAAGCCGGACAGGAGCTGTATCAGAAGCTGTTTCCCGTTTATCAGCGCCTTTCTGCCATTGATAACGAAATCCATAACGCCTCTCGCCGCTCGCGGGAAATCGTCATCGGTATCGACAATACCTACCCAACGATTATTTTTGACCAGTTGATTAGCCTTGGTGACAAGTATGACGGCGTGACGGCTCAGGCCGTTGAATTCAGCGAGAATGGGGTGATTGATAACCTGTTCGATCGCAAACTGGATTTTATTATCTCGCCGCAGCACGTTTCCCCCCGCGTCCAGGAACTGGAGAATCTGGCGATTAGCGAGCTGCCTCCACTGCGTCTGGGGTTTCTCGTTTCCCGGCGCTACGAAGAAAAACAGCCGCAGGATCTGCTGCGCGAGCTGCCCTGGCTGCAAATGCGCTTCCAGAATCGCGCCAACTTTGAGGCGATGCTGGATGCATACATGCGGCCCTGCGGGATCAACCCGACGATTATCTACCGTCCGTACAGCTTTATGGCCAAGATCAGCGCGGTAGAGCGCGGACAGTTTTTGACGGTGATCCCTCATTTCGCCTGGCGGCTGGTGAACCCGTCGACGCTAAAGTATTTCGATGCGCCCGGCAGCCCCATGTATATGCAGGAGTTTCTCTATTCGCTGAAAAATCATCGCTATACCGCCACCATGCTCCAGCATATTGCTGAAGATCGTGACGGTAGCGCAAGTTAACCGAGCATCGATCCAGTCTCGAGAAGGTTGCGATGCAGATCGAATGCATGGCTGAGATCGTGATGGATATGCCCGCCGGGCGCTTTCTCCAGATAGCGGTGCAGATAATCCCGGTAAAGAGGGTGCGCACAGTTATCGATAATCGTGTGCGCCCGCTGCATCGGAGATAGCCCACGCAGATCGGCAATCCCTTGTTCGGTCACAATCACTTTAACGCTATGTTCGCTGTGGTCGACATGGCTGCACATCGGTACGATGGTGGAGATTTTCCCGCCTTTGGCAATCGATGGCGCCATAAAGATAGACAGGTAGGCATTGCGCTCGAAATCCCCGCTGCCGCCGATGCCATTCATCAGGTTCACCCCCGCAACGTGCGTGGAATTGGCATGGCCGTAGATATCAAACTCCAGGCCGACGTTGAGCGCAATAACCCCCAGCCGACGGATGATTTCCGGGTTATTGGAGATCTCCTGCGGGCGCAGCACAATCCGGCTGGCGAAGAAGTCCATGTTGTCGTAAATCTTCTGTAGCGAAGGGGCTGAAATGGTCAGGCTGGAGGCGCTGGCACCTGTTATCTTGCCCGTTTCCAGCAGATGCACCACCGACTCCTGCAACACCTCCGAATACATCATAAAGGGCGGGATATCCGGGTTCTCGCCCAGTCGCGCCATTACCGCGTTGTTGATATTGCCCACGCCGCTTTGTAAGGGCAGAAACTCAGCTGGAATACGTTTGTGCGCCATTTCTGCCAGCAGGAAAGTGACGACGTTATCGGCAATTTGCTGGCTGACCGGATTGGTTTTATCCGCCGCATTTCCGGCATCGGGCAGTTCGGTATCTACCACCGCGACCACCTTTTTGGGGTCTATCTGCACGTACTGGCTGCCCACGCGATCCATGGTATGAAAAATGGGTACGCTGTTACGCCGCGGCGGTGCGCCGGGTATTACGATGTCGGCAAACTCCGCCACGCGCGGATTATGGTAATGATTCAGCTCGATTATCACCTTTTTCGCCCGTAGCAGCCAGGTGGGTGCATTGCCAATACCGCTGGAAAGCCAAATCCGGCCATCTGGCGCGATGGCGGAGGCTTCAATGACGGCAACATCGATTTCGCCAAAAAAACCGTAATTAACCATTTGCGCCACTTCACTCAAATGGAGATCGACAAACCTCACCTGGCCCTGATTAATTTTCTCGCGCAGGCCCGATGACGTTTGATAAGGCGCACGCCAGGAAACGGCATCCGCCGCGGATAGAACATCATCAGCGGCGGCGCCAATTGATGCTCCGGTCAGCAGGCGGATCTGAAAAGGCTGCCCGTTCTGATGCCGTTCGCAGGCGCGTTGGGCAATTGCGCTGGGTAACGCTTTGGGTGAACCCGCAGGGGTAAAGCCGCTAAACGCCACCATATCATCGTGCTGGATAATTTCTGCCGCCTGTTCGGCGCTCATCCGTTTCATGGCCGTCTCCTTCCTCGGACGTGATTAATGGCCAACAAAATTTGGTTTACGTTTTTCCATAAACGCGTTCATCCCTTCCTGATAATCCTCGCTGTCGTACACCGCGCGGCGCATGCCCTGAATACGCTCGAACTCATCAGAATTCATGGTGTGCGCTTCACCCAGCACGCGCAGTTCTTCTTTGATGACGGCGATGGCCAGCGGCGCTTTTTCCGAGATGTGGTGCGCCATTTGCAGAGTGAAATCTTCCAGTTCCTCGACGGGCACGACATGGTTAAGGATCCCGACCGCCATGGCGCGTTGAGCGGTGATGGGCGAAGCGGTAAAAATCAGCTCTTTCACGATGTGAAAACCAGCGTCGCGGGTCAGGTTGTGGATGCCCACCAGGTTATATGGCACACCGAGGTTGACCGGGGTCATCGAGAAAGTGGAGGTACTGGCTGCAATGATTAGATCGGAACTCATGATCATCTCAAACGCGCCGCCCCAGACGCTGCCTTCGACCATGGAGATCACCGGCTTCGGGTATTTTTGGATCATACGGGTTATCTGACGCAGCGGATCGTCATAAGAGAGCGGATCGCGACGTCCGGTCGGGAGTTCATGAATATCATGCCCGGCAGAGAACACTTTGGCTCCACTCGGAGCGCGCAGAATGATGCAGCGAATGTCCGCACGATTGAGATCGCTCAGCGCCTGCATCAGATCGTCAATAAACACTTTACTCAGGGCATTGAGCTTGCGGGCGTAATTGAACTCAATAACCGCGACTTTCTGGATGATGACCACGTTGACGTATTGATAAGACATAATGTTCTCTTTATTGAAAGTAATGATGCTGAATGAATTCGCTGATGTGCCGCAGACCGGTGCGCGGCGAAAGATCATTGTTTTTGACGGCCTGAAGCGTCTGCTGGAAATAGCGGTCGAAATCAGTCCGCGCAAACAGCAGATGCAGGGCTTCTTCTTCAGCCTGCTGGTGTAACCAGTCCACCGCCTGCTGCTGGCGAACTTTTTCCAGTCGACCGCTGGCGGTCAGGCACGTTTTAAAGTCGGTTATCGCCTGCCAAACCTCCTCGATACCGCGTTTTTCCAGGGCGCTACAGGTCAGAACCCGCGGCTGCCACTCGTCATATTTACGGCGCAAAATGTGCAGGGCGGATTCGTACATATGGCGGGCGATCGCAACGCTGGTATGGTTCTCGCCGTCGTCTTTATTGATGACGACCAGATCCGCCATTTCCATCAGGCCTTTTTTGATACCCTGTAAATCGTCGCCACCGCCAGCGATTTGCAGTGAGATAAAGCAATCCACCATACCTGCGACTTCGGTTTCTGACTGTCCAACGCCGACGGTCTCTACAATCACCACGTCAAAGCCAGCTGCTTCGCACAGCAGCATTAATTCGCGTGCGCGCTGGCTGGCGCCGCCTAAATGACCGCTGGAAGGGACCGGGCGAATAAACGCAGATTCTGCGCGGGCAAGCTCCGTCATGCGGGTCTTATCACCAAGAATGCTGCCGCCGCTGACCGGGCTGCTGGGATCGACGGCGATCACCGCCACCCGTAATCCGTGGCGGATGAGCAGCATACCGAATGCTTCCAGGAACGTACTTTTACCCGCGCCCGGCGTGCCGGTGATCCCTAAGCGCAGGGCGTTACCGGTGAACGGCATAATCGCGTCCAGCAATTGCGTACTTAACGGCTGGTGGCGCGGGTGGTTGCTTTCGACCAGCGTCATTGCCTGGGCGAGTGTGGCTCTTTCACCAAGTCGTAAGCGGCGGACGGTATCCTCAAGCGTGGCAGCGTTAATCATGATGCTGACTGATACGGGTCAACACATCGCGGACGCTGTCGAGCATTGGCGTTCCGGGGCCATAAATGGCTGCTACACCATGCTCGTGCAGGAAGGCGTAATCCTGTGGCGGAATAACGCCTCCTGCTACCACACAGATATCTTCACGCCCCCATTTTTTGAGTGCGGTAACCAACTCAGGGATCAGCGTTTTATGGCCCGCCGCCAGTGACGATGCGCCTATTACATGCACATCGTTTTCTACCGCCAGACGGGCGATCTCTTCCGGAGTGGAGAACATCGGGCTGAGATCGACATCGAAACCGAGATCGGAATAGGCGCTGGCGATTACCTTCGCGCCGCGATCGTGGCCGTCCTGACCCATCTTGGCGATCAGAATACGCGGGCGGCGGCCATTTTCCGCGAGGAATCGTTCGGTTTGCGCAACGATGGTATCGAACTCATCGGCGGATTTGTCTGACTGGTGATAGCTTTGCGCAATCACGCCGGTGACGCACTGGCTGGGAACCAGATACCGGTCAAAGGCGACTTCCAGCGCGTCGGAGATTTCACCCAGCGTGGCGCGAACACGGGCGGCGTTGACGGCAGCAGCCAGCAGGTTTTCATTATGCTGCGCGGCGTGGGTCAGTGCCGTGAGCGCGGCTTTAACGGCATCGTTGTCGCGGGTGGTGCGGATATGCTGCAGCGAGGCAATCTGCTCGTTGCGCACCTTCACGTTGTCGATCTCCAGTACCGACGTCTCGTCTTCTTTATCCAGCTTGTACTTATTGACGCCGACGATAACGCGCTTACCCTGGTCGATCAGCGACTGTTCACGCGCGGAAGCTTCTTCGATCATCCGTTTAGGGAGCCCGGCTTCGATCGCTTTCGCCATGCCGCCTGCCTCGTCAATCTGTTTGATGATCGTGCGTGCCTGCTTCACAATTTGATCGGTGAGTGACTCGACGTAATACGATCCGGCCAGCGGATCAACGGTGCGGCAGATCTCTGATTCTTCCTGAATGATGATTTGCGTATTACGCGCAATACGGGCGGAGAAATCGGTGGGCAGACCGAGTGCTTCATCAAAGGCGTTGGTATGCAGCGACTGGGTGCCGCCAAGCGTAGCGCCGAGTGCTTCAATAGTGGTTCGTACCACGTTGTTATATGGATCCTGCTCGGTCAGGCTCCAGCCAGACGTCTGGCAGTGGGTACGCAGAGCGAGAGATTTCGGGTTGGTCGCGCCAAAGCTGCTGACCGCTTCACTCCACAAATAGCGCGCCGCGCGCAGCATGGCGACGTTCATAAACAGATCCATGCCGATGCCGAAGAAGAACGACAGGCGCGGGGCGAAGTCATCAATTTTCAGTCCGGCGGAGAGTGCGGCTTTGATGTATTCAATACCGTCTGCCAGCGTAAACGCTACCTGCTGCACGCAGTTCGCTCCGGCTTCACCCATGTGATAGCCGCTGATGCTGATGGTGTTAAAGCGCGGCATGTTGCCGGAGCACCAGGCGATGATGTCGGCGATAATGCGCATGGACGGTTTTGGTGGATAAATGTAGGTGTTGCGGCACAGGTACTCTTTCAGAATATCGTTCTGAATGGTCCCGGTGAGTTGTTCCGGCGTTACGCCTTGTTCTTCTGCAGCGACGATATAAAACGCCAGCACCGGCAGAACCGCGCCGTTCATGGTCATCGATACTGACATCTTATCCAGCGGGATCTGGTCGAACAGTATCTTCATATCTTCGACGGTATCGATCGCCACGCCCGCTTTGCCGACGTCACCCGCCACGCGCGGGTTGTCAGAGTCATAGCCACGATGGGTGGCAAGGTCAAAGGCGACGGAAAGCCCTTTTTGCCCGGCGGCGAGGTTGCGGCGGTAAAAGGCGTTGGACTCTTTGGCGGTAGAGAAACCGGCGTACTGACGAATGGTCCACGGCTGCGCGGTATACATGGTGGCGCGCGGGCCACGCACGTAAGGCGGCAGGCCGGGAAGGGTGCCCGTGACTTCCAGATTATCGAGGTCCGCTTCGGTGTACAGCGGCTTGATGGCAATCCCTTCCGCCGTCTGTCTTTCCAGCGACTCGACGGTTTTTTCCCGTCGACTGAGTTCTTTATTGGCGAGTGTTTGCCACTCCTGCACGTTTGCCATTTTTTGCTCCGTATTACGCAATAAGTTGAATCTTTGCGAATACGGTGAGCTTTTTCATTTGGCTTGTCGCCAGCAAAAAATAGCCAACAGGGCGTCGTTTTTTGCCGCGTGGCGTGTTTGATTTTGTGATTTATTTCAAAGACGTGGCGGGAATAGCATGAAAAGAGGGTAAAAGGCTTGTCGGCCGGATAGGGCGTTACGCCACCATCCGGCACTCAGAGGTTATGAGCGGTTTAATCCTGACGCAGTACGTTGTGACCATAGGCCAGCAGCGCATCGGTGACGTTGCGCATCATGCGGCTTTCCGGTGCAAAACGGTGCCAGTACAGCATCCGGCGCTGGAACAGGCCCGGTGTTAAGTCGATAAGCTCGCCGCTTTCCAGTTCTTTCTCAATCTGCAAGTGGGGGATCATGCAGCAGGTCGTTCCCTGACGCGCCAATTGAACAAAGGCTTCAGACGAGTTAACGATATGGCACGGCACGCTGCCCGGTGGCAGGTCGAAGTTTTGTTGCAGAAACGCCTGGTGCATATCATCAAGATGGTCAAACGCTACCGCTGGGGCTTTCAGCAGGGCAGAGCGGGTGACGCCGTTAGGGAAATAACGCTCGGCGAAAGGTTTAGAACCGACAAACAGGTAGTCCAGCGCGCCGAGTTTATCCACCAGACAGCTTGGCAGCGCCTGATGTTGAATACTCACCGCACCGACCACTTCACCACGACGCAGACGTTCCTGAGTTCGGGTTTCATCCTCAACCTGCAGGTTCAGCCGAATCGGCGAATTTGCCAGTACCGGAGCCAGCGCCGGAAGCAACCAGGTCGCCAGACTGTCGGCGTTCACCGCCAGTGAGAGCAGCAGCGGCGTCGAGCCGGTTTGTTCATCACCCAGCCACTCGTCTTCCAGCAGTTCAACCTGACGCAAAAGCGCCAGTAGTTTCTGCCCCTGTTCGGTTGGGCGTGGTGGTACGGTACGCACCAGCAGCGGTTGTCCGAACATATTCTCAAGCTGTTTTATGCGCTGTGAAACCGCGGATTGCGTGATGCACAGCTTTTGCGCCGCGCGCTCAAATCCTCGTTCACGAATAACCGCATCCAGTGCTTGTAGTGTTCTGTAGTCCGGACGTTTCATTGCTTTGACGCACTCCTGAAAATTTTGCTTGTTCTGCACTATGACACAAATTTAGGTTGGGTAAAGACGAAATCCGCCGCTTGCGAGCGGGTGTGGGGACATTTTTCTGCACAATGTTCTATAATGCGCGTGAATTTTCCCACCATATTCACACCACAGGCGAAACGATCATGACGCAGGATGAACTGAAAAAAGCAGTAGGATGGGCGGCACTTCAGTATGTACAGCCCGGTACCATTGTGGGCGTAGGTACAGGTTCAACAGCCGCACACTTTATTGATGCGCTGGGCACAATGAAAGGTCAGATTGAAGGTGCGGTATCCAGTTCGGACGCTTCAACCGAAAAACTCAAAAGCCTCGGTATCCACGTGTTCGATCTTAACGAAGTGGACAGCCTCGGCGTATACGTTGACGGCGCGGATGAAATCAACGGCCACATGCAGATGATCAAGGGCGGCGGCGCTGCGTTGACCCGTGAAAAAATTATTGCTTCCGTGGCGAAGAAATTTATCTGCATTGCCGACGCGTCCAAAGAAGTCGATATTCTCGGTAACTTCCCGCTGCCGGTTGAAGTGATCCCAATGGCGCGCAGCGCTGTGGCTCGCCAGTTGGTGAAGCTGGGCGGTCGTCCTGAATACCGTCAGGGCGTAGTGACGGACAATGGTAACGTGATCCTTGATGTACACGGTCTGGAGATCCTCGATGCCATCGCGATGGAAAACGCCATCAATGCGATTCCGGGCGTGGTAACCGTCGGTCTGTTTGCCAACCGTGGTGCGGATGTTGCGCTGATCGGTACGCCAGACGGCGTGAAAACTATCGTAAAATGATCTGACGGGAGTGTCTTCTCCCGTTAAAAAAATTTTGGCAGGGCAAATTTGGTGACTTGTGTCACGTTTATAATATTGTCCTGCCGATCTCTCCAAAGAAAAAGTTATCGCCAGTATTTTCCTCTGACATTTCTCTCTGAATGACATTTCTTCAGCACGGCGACGCAAACGTTCATATTGCCGCAATATTATTTTTTGATATGTTGAAGAGACGGATGAAAATCCCACACACAACACATCAGTTTGAACAAAAAAAGACAGGGTCGGGGAAATGGCAAAGGTATCACTGGAGAAAGATAAGATTAAATTTCTGCTGGTTGAAGGCGTGCATCAAAAAGCGCTCGAAAGCCTTCGTGCAGCAGGTTATACCAACATCGAGTTTCATAAAGGCGCTCTGGACACTGAACAACTGAAAGAGTCCATCCGTGATGCCCATTTCATTGGCCTGCGATCCCGTACCCATCTGACTGAAGATGTGATTGACGCCGCAGAGAAACTGGTCGCGATTGGCTGCTTCTGTATCGGCACCAACCAGGTTGATCTCAGCGCTGCGGCAAAGCGCGGTATCCCCGTGTTTAACGCACCATTCTCTAACACACGTTCCGTTGCGGAACTGGTGATTGGCGAACTGCTGCTGCTGCTACGCGGCGTACCCGAAGCAAACGCCAAAGCACACCGCGGCGTGTGGAATAAACTGGCTACCGGCTCGTTTGAAGCACGTGGCAAAAAACTGGGGATCATCGGCTACGGCCACATTGGTACTCAGCTGGGCATTCTGGCGGAATCGCTGGGGATGCACGTCTATTTCTATGATATTGAAAATAAACTCCCGCTCGGCAACGCCACGCAGGTGCAGCATCTTTCCGACCTGCTCAATATGAGCGACGTGGTCAGTTTGCACGTCCCGGAAAATGCCTCCACCAAAAATCTGATGGGCGCGCGTGAGATTGCGTTGATGAAACCAGGCGCGCTGCTGATTAACGCCGCACGCGGTACAGTTGTTGATATTCCTGCGCTGTGCGACGCGTTAGCGACCAAGCACCTGGCAGGGGCAGCAATCGACGTATTCCCAACCGAGCCGGCAACCAACAGCGATCCTTTCACTTCGCCGCTGTGTGATTTCGACAACGTGATCCTGACGCCGCACATTGGTGGTTCAACGCTGGAAGCACAGGAAAACATCGGTCTGGAAGTGGCTGGGAAACTGACCAAGTATTCCGACAACGGCTCTACGCTGTCTGCTGTTAACTTCCCGGAAGTTTCGCTGCCGCTGCACGGCGGTCGTCGTCTGATGCACATTCACGAAAACCGTCCGGGCGTACTGACTGCGCTGAATCAGATTTTTGCCGAGCAGGGCGTCAACATTGCCGCGCAGTATCTGCAGACTTCCGCACAGGTAGGTTACGTGGTTATTGATATTGAAGCGGATGAAGATGTGGCAGAGAAAGCGCTGCTGGCGATGAAAGCCCTTCCGGGAACCATTCGCGCTCGTCTGCTGTACTGATTTCCTCTACATGGGCAGGCGATGACCTGCCCATCTTTCCTCTGATTTCCCGGCCTCAAAATCTCTTCCTGTCACGCATACATTCTGTTTTCGAGCCTTGCCGCAATTGGTAAAAAAGCTACCACTCCCAGATTTTGGACGGCGTCACCACCGCAGGCAGCGGGATATCCCATTCTTCGACAGGTAGCTTTTCCACTCGCTGACAATCGTGCGCGTAGCCTACGGGCTGGATCTTATGCTGCTGCCAGTTTTGAAGCGTCCGATCGTAAAATCCGCCGCCCATACCCAGGCGTTGCCCGACCTCATCAAACGCCACTAACGGCGTAATCAGTACATCCAGCTGTGAGAGCGGCAATACGTCACGTACATCAAGTCGTGGTTCCTGGATCTTTAAGCGATTGGTTACCAGGTCGCTGTGCGGATGATAATGCAGGAACAGCAGGTTGCCAGGGCTGAAGGGATGAAGAACCGGAAGATAGACGCGCTTGCCCGCTCGCCACAGCTGATCTATTAGCGGCTGGGTATCGAGTTCGCCATCGAACGAGAGGAATACCGCCACGGTATGAGCGAGTACAACAGGGGGAAAGCTGAGCATTCGGGTTGCGGCTTGCTGACCGTATTGTCGTTGCTGTTCGGAGGTAAGCGCGCGACGACGCTGCCGAATCAGTTGACGGATTTCATGCCGGGATAAAGGGAGTTCTGAAAGTAATGTCATGGCTGTTGCCAGGTAGAAGGGAATCTCCGAGATGCCGCCGCAGGCTGTAACCCTTGAACCCTTGGTTCAAGGTGAATGCGTCGTCACAGTTTTAAGGCTTCTCGGACGGGCCGAGCATGCTCACCAACCGTGGAGCGCCACATTCTTGTGGTATGAAATATCGGCTCAGGGGACTGGCCCGCTTGCAAACATCTCAGAGAAATTTTGTCTTCACGGTCACTCTACCACAGTAAACCGAAAAGTGTTATTCAAAGTTTTGGCCCGTTTTTTCGGTTATGCGACCCTGATCAAGCAACGCCTGTTCGATGGTCTGTTGTAGCATCCGAATACGTTGTTCCATGCTCGCCGCGTACTCACGCGTCTTCGCTTTTTCCTGAGTTAATTCATAGCTGATGTTCAACGCGGCGATGAAAACCAACTGCTCAGTATTTGTGACTCTAGTGCGAACTTTCAGATCTTGCAATCGCTGATTGAGATCGTCCGCAGCCTGATTCAACGCATCCCTTTGTTCAGGCGGGCAATTCACTCGCAGTGAACGGCCAAATATTTGGATATCGACGGGTTGTGCAGACATGCCACCTTCCTGCTGATTGACTGCGCTGCCTTCGTCTCCAGACCGTGGGTCCGCGAAGGGGCGACACTATAGCTACCCTGGTATCAAGATACAAGCCCTTTTCTGGTCCACCAGGGTCCAAAGTGGTAGCATACCATGAATATTCCTCCCTTTGATGACGAATGCTTATGTCTATACAGAACGAAATGCCTGGTTACAACGAAGTTAGCCAGTTTTTGAACCAACAAGGGGCTGGATTAACCCCGGCCGAAATGCACGGCTTGATAAGCGGAATGATTTGTGGCGGAAACAACGACAGCTCATGGCAGCCGCTGCTGCACGACCTGACGAACGAAGGTCTGGCCTTTGGTCACGAGCTGGCTCAGGCGCTGCTGAAAATGCACTCAGCCACCAGTGATGCCCTCGAAGACGATGGCTTCCTTTTTCAGCTTTATCTGCCTGAAGGGGATGACGTCAGCGTGTTCGATCGCGCCGATGCGCTGGCGGGATGGGTAAACCACTTTTTACTGGGCCTTGGCGTCACGCAGCCGAAGCTCGACAAAGTGACCGGCGAAACCGGGGAAGCGATTGACGACCTGCGCAATATCGCTCAGTTGGGATATGACGAAGACGAAGATCAGGAAGAGCTGGAAATGTCGCTCGAAGAGATCATCGAATACGTGCGCGTAGCCGCCTTGCTGTGCCATGACACGTTTACGCGTCAGCAGCCGACCGCGCCGGAAGTCCGTAAACCGACTCTGCACTAAGAACGAAACGCAAAGGAGAGTGTGATGAGCGAGATATCTCAGCAAGAATTCCAGCGTCGTCGCCAGGCTTTACTGGCACAAATGCAGCCCGGCAGCGCCGCGCTGATTTTTGCCGCACCGGAAGCGACGCGTAGCGCGGACAGTGAATACCCCTACCGCCAAAGCAGTGATTTCTGGTACTTCACCGGTTTTAACGAACCTGAAGCCGTGCTGGTGCTGATTAAAAGTGATGACACTCATAACCACAGCGTTTTGTTCAATCGGGTTCGCGATCTGACAGCGGAAATCTGGTTTGGCCGCCGTCTGGGCCAGGATGCTGCCCCGGCAAAACTTGGCGTTGACCGGGCGCTGGCCTTCAGTGAAATCAACCAACAGCTGTATTTACTGCTCAATGGTCTGGACGCGGTATACCACGCCCAGGGCGAGTATGCCTGGGCCGACGAGATTGTGTGCACGGCGCTGGATAAACTGCGCAAAGGCTCCAGACAAAATCTGCACGCGCCTGCCGCGATTATCGACTGGCGTCCGATGGTGCATGAAATGCGCCTGTTCAAATCACCGGAAGAAATTGCGGTCATGCGTCGTGCCGGAGAAATCACCGCACTGGCGCATACCCGCGCGATGGAAAAATGCCGTCCGGGAATGTTTGAATACCAGTTAGAAGGGGAGATTCACCATGAATTTACCCGTCATGGCGCGCGTTATCCGTCCTATAACACGATTGTCGGCAGCGGTGAAAACGGCTGTATCCTGCATTACACCGAAAATGAAAGTGAAATGCGCGATGGCGATCTGGTGCTAATCGACGCTGGATGCGAATACAAAGGCTATGCGGGTGACATTACGCGTACCTTCCCGGTAAACGGTAAATTTACCCCAGCACAGCGTGAAATCTACGATATCGTACTGGAATCCTTAGAGACCAGCCTGCGTCTGTATCGTCCCGGAACGTCCATTCAGGAAGTCACTGGCGAAGTGGTGCGTATCATGATTACGGGCCTGGTGAAGCTTGGCATTCTGCACGGTGATGTCGATCAGTTGATTACCGAAAATGCGCACCGCCCATTCTTTATGCATGGCCTAAGTCACTGGCTGGGTCTGGATGTGCACGACGTCGGCGTTTATGGTCAGGACCGCTCACGTATTCTTGAGCCGGGAATGGTACTCACCGTCGAACCGGGACTGTATATCGCGCCGGATGCCGATGTACCGCCGGCCTATCGTGGTATCGGCATTCGTATTGAGGATGACATCCTCATCACCGAGGACGGCAATGAAAACCTGACCGCCAGCGTAGTGACGAAAGCCGATGATATTGAAGCCTTAATGGCTGCGGCGCGACTGCAATGAGCGTGATTATCGTTGGTGGTGGTATGGTTGGCGCGACGCTGGCGCTGGCCATTTCTCAGCTCAGCCATGGGACTCTGCCGGTTCATCTGATAGAAGCGAGCGAACCTGAAACTGACCGCCATCCCGGGTTTGACGCCCGGGCGATCGCGCTGGCGGCAGGTACCTGCCAACAGTTGGCGCGAATTGGCGTATGGCAGGCGATTGCTGATTGCGCAACGGCCATTAAAACGGTTCACGTCAGCGATCGCGGCCATGCCGGATTTGTGACGCTGGATGCGCAGGAATACCGTATTCCGGCTCTGGGTCAGGTGGTAGAACTGCACGACGTCGGGCTGCGTCTGTTTGCGCTGCTGCGCAAAGCACCTGGCGTCACATTGCACTGCCCCGACCGCGTAGCCAGCGTGTCGCGCACGCAGAAGCGCGTTGAAGTGACGCTGGAGAATGGCGAGATGATTACCGGTCGCCTGCTGGTGGCTGCTGACGGCACGCGTTCCGCACTGGCGACTGCCTGCGGTGTTGACTGGCTGCAACAGCCTTATGAGCAACTGGCGGTGATTGCCAACGTCACGACCTCTGTACCGCACGACGGGCGAGCGTTTGAACGCTTCACGCAATATGGCCCGCTGGCAATGCTGCCAATGTCTGACGGTCGCTGCTCGCTGGTGTGGTGCCATCCGCTGGAGCAGCGTGATGAGATCATGGCCTGGTCCGACGAACAGTTTTGCCGTGAACTGCAAACCGCTTTTGGCTGGCGACTGGGACGTATTACCCAGTCTGGTAAACGCAGCGCTTATCCGCTTTCGTTAACTACGGCGCTGAAAGCGATTACCCATCGTACCGTGCTGGTAGGGAACGCCGCCCAGACGCTGCATCCCATTGCCGGGCAAGGTTTCAACCTTGGCCTGCGCGATGTCATGAGCCTTGCTGAGACGTTGACGCAGGCGCAGAACGGCGCGGAAGATGTGGGTGATTATGCGGTGCTGGCACGCTATCAGCAGCGCCGCGAGCGCGATCGCGAGACGACGATTGGTGTGACCAATAATTTAGTGTATTTGTTTGCCAATCACTGGGCCCCGCTGGTTGTTGGGCGCAATGTCGGGTTGATGGCGATGGAATTATTCACCCCTGCGCGCGATGCGCTGGCGGAGCGGACCCTGGGTTGGGTTGCACGATAAATATGACCTGTAGGCCGGATGAGGCAACGCCGACATCCGGCAAGGGTCCCCGCAAAAATGCCTGATGGCGCTGCGCTTATCAGGCCTACGGATTACAGGTTTCGAGGTACAAACAGTGCAAAGTGTTGATGTAGCAATTGTTGGTGGCGGCATGGTGGGGCTGGCGGTTGCCTGCGGCCTGCAGGGCAGTGGGTTGCGCGTTGCTGTATTAGAACAACATGTTCCGCAGCCGTTGGTGGCGGATGCACCTCCTCAGCTTCGCGTTTCAGCCATTAATGCAGCCAGCGAAAAACTGCTTACCCGTCTTGGCGTCTGGTCCGACATTGTTGCCCGTCGCGCTTGCTGCTACCACGGCATGGAAGTCTGGGACAAAGACAGCTTTGGACGCATTGAATTTGATGACCAGAGCATGGGTTACAGCCATTTGGGCCACATCGTTGAAAACTCAGAAATCCATTATGCGTTGTGGCAAAAGGCACAGCGTTCAGTGGATATTACGCTGATGGCGCCAGCTGAAATACAGCAGGTGGCCTGGGGCGAGAACGAGGCATTTCTCAGCCTCAAAGATGGCGCAATGCTGACGGCGCGTCTGGTCGTCGGTGCCGATGGTGCTAATTCCTGGCTGCGCAATAAAGCGGACATTCCGCTCACCTTCTGGGACTACCGTCATCATGCGCTGGTGGCGACTATCCGCACGCAGGAAGCTCACGGTGCGGTTGCGCGTCAGGCGTTTCATGGTGAGGGGATCCTGGCATTCCTGCCACTCAGCGATCCACACCTGTGTTCTATTGTCTGGTCGCTCTCGCCGCAGGAAGCAGAACGTATGCAGCAGGCAAGCGTTGACGAGTTTAATCAGGCGCTGAATATCGCCTTTGATAATCGTCTGGGGCTGTGCAGCCTTGAAAGCGAACGTCAGGCGTTTCCGCTGACGGGACGTTATGCCCGCCAGTTCGCGGCCCATCGTCTGGCGCTGGTGGGGGATGCGGCGCATACCATCCACCCGCTGGCGGGTCAGGGGGTTAACCTTGGCTTTATGGATGCGGCGGAACTGATCGATGAGCTTAAGCGTCTACAACGTCAGGGCAAAGATATTGGGCAGTATCTCTATTTACGCCGCTACGAGCGCAGCCGTAAGCACAGCGCAGCGCTGATGCTGGCGGGGATGCAGGGTTTCCGTGAACTGTTTGCAGGCGAGAATCCGGCGAAAAAACTGCTACGCGATATTGGGCTGAAACTGGCCGATACCCTCCCGGGCGTAAAACCACAACTCATCCGTCAGGCGATGGGACTGAACGATCTTCCCGAGTGGTTACGTTAGTGTCCGTAAGGACAATCTTAAGAGTTTGAGACCCGTCACACTTTCCTCTCCCGGCCTTCGCGCCGGGGTGCTTCTCTCATTTGAAATAATCTAATTCCACGCCTTTTTTCGCATTAGTTTTTCTAATATTGCGTTTTTTTCATAACGCCATTTTTGACATTTTTTCCACATTTAATGTGGATTGGTGCTGTGATTTTACGCTTACCTTTGTTTGTTGTTCTGATTAATTGCTATATGTATGGAGTTTTATTCTGTTGGTGATCTGGCTGTTTTTCGCCATAAGCTAATGTGATGGTTAATTTTGACTTATGGTTTAGCGTCTGTTTCGGTGGTAAGTTCAGGACAAAGAGAACGTTTGCGTCGTAGCCCCTGGAGCGGCTGCGGTGCTGGGTTTCGTGGCGAAAATTTCACCGCGAAAGAGTTGGTAGCCCCGCTTATTCAACGAGGAAAAGATGGCTCAACAGACTCCTTTGTACGAACAACACACGCTATGTGGCGCGCGCATGGTCGATTTCCATGGCTGGATGATGCCACTGCATTACGGTTCTCAGCTCGATGAACACCATGCTGTTCGCACCGACGCCGGAATGTTTGATGTGTCGCATATGACCATCGTCGACCTGCGCGGTAGCCGCACCCGGGAGTTCTTGCGTTATCTGCTGGCAAATGACGTCGCGAAGCTAACGAAATCGGGTAAAGCCCTCTACTCCGGGATGCTCAACGCTTCGGGCGGCGTGATAGATGACCTGATTGTCTACTACTTCACTGAAGATTTCTTCCGCCTCGTTGTAAACTCCGCCACCCGCGAAAAAGACCTCTCCTGGATTACCCAACACGCTGAACCTTACGCCATCGACATCACCGTTCGTGACGACCTGTCGCTGATTGCGGTGCAGGGGCCAAATGCGCAGGAAAAAGCAGCTACGTTGTTTACTGACGAGCAGCGCCATGCGGTTGAAGGCATGAAGCCGTTTTTCGGCGTTCAGGCAGGTGATTTGTTTATCGCAACCACCGGTTATACCGGCGAAGCAGGTTATGAAATTGCTATGCCGAATGAAAAGGCGGCAGATTTCTGGCGTGCGCTGGTACAGGCTGGTGTCAAACCTTGCGGTCTCGGCGCGCGTGACACCCTGCGTCTGGAAGCGGGTATGAACCTGTATGGCCAGGAGATGGACGAAGGTATTTCTCCGCTGGCGGCCAACATGGGCTGGACCATCGCGTGGGAACCGGTTGACCGCGACTTTATTGGTCGTGAAGCGCTGGAAATGCAGCGTGAAAAAGGCCACGAACAGCTGGTCGGGCTGGTGATGACTGAGAAGGGCGTGCTGCGTAATGAGCTGCCGGTGCGTTTCACCGATGCTTCTGGCAACCAGCATGAAGGCATTATCACCAGTGGCACATTCTCCCCAACGCTGGGTTACAGCATCGCGTTGGCGCGTGTGCCTGCGGGTATCGGTGAGACTGCGATCGTACAGATCCGTAACCGTGAAATGCCGGTAAAAGTGACTAAACCTGTTTTTGTGCGTAACGGCAAAGCCGTCGCGTAATTCATCCTTTTTTGGAGATTGATTGATGAGCAACGTACCTGCAGAACTGAAATACAGCAAAGAACACGAATGGCTGCGCAAAGAAGCTGACGGTTCTTACACCGTTGGTATCACCGAACACGCTCAGGAGCTGTTAGGTGACATGGTTTTCGTTGACCTGCCAGAAGTAGGCGCCACCGTCAGCGCGGGCGATGATTGCGCCGTTGCGGAGTCCGTAAAAGCGGCATCCGATATCTATGCGCCAGTAGGCGGTGAGATTGTTGCGGTTAACGATGCGCTCAGCGACTCCCCGGAACTGGTCAACAGCGAACCGTATGCGGGCGGCTGGATTTTCAAAATCAAAGCCAGCGATGAAAGCGAAATTGAATCGCTGTTGGATGCCACTGCGTACGAGGCATTACTGGAAGACGAATAAGATTGTGCCGGATGGCACTGCGTTTATCCGGCCTACGGTTTTATGTAGGCCCGGTAAGCGTCAGCGCCACCGGGCATTGAGTTAGAGACCATCACGATTCACTGCACGTTTCAGGAACCATCGCCCATGACACAGACGTTAAGCCAGCTTGAGAACAGCGGCGCTTTCATTGAACGCCACATCGGACCGGACGCCGCGCAGCAGCAAGAGATGCTGAATGCGGTTGGCGCCGAGTCGTTAAACGCGCTGATCGGCCAGATTGTGCCGAAAGACATTCAGCTCGCAACCCCGCCACAGGTGGGCGAGGCGGCGACCGAATACGCTGCGCTGGCTGAATTAAAAGCCATCGCCGGGCGTAACAAGCGCTTCACGTCCTACATTGGCATGGGCTACACCGCCGTGCAGTTGCCACCGGTTATTCTGCGTAACATGCTGGAAAACCCTGGCTGGTACACCGCATATACGCCGTATCAGCCGGAAGTCTCCCAGGGGCGTCTGGAAGCTCTGCTGAACTTCCAACAGGTCACACTGGACCTGACGGGGCTGGATATGGCTTCCGCTTCTCTGCTGGATGAAGCCACTGCGGCTGCTGAAGCCATGGCGATGGCCAAACGTGTCAGCAAACTGAAAAATGCCAACCGTTTCTTTGTGGCGGCTGATGTTCACCCGCAAACGCTGGACGTGGTTCGCACCCGTGCAGAAACCTTTGGCTTTGACGTCATTGTTGATGACGCGGCGAAAGCACTGGATCACCAGGATGTGTTTGGCGTGCTGTTGCAGCAGGTTGGCACCACCGGTGAAGTGCACGACTACAGCAAACTGATTGCCGAGCTGAAATCCCGTAAAGTTGTGGTCAGTGTCGCTGCCGACTTTATGGCGCTGGTACTGCTGACTGCACCGGGCAAACAGGGCGCGGATATTGTTTTCGGCTCTGCGCAACGCTTCGGCGTACCGATGGGTTACGGCGGCCCACACGCGGCATTCTTCGCCGCTAAAGACGAATTCAAACGCTCCATGCCAGGCCGTATTATCGGCGTATCGAAAGATGCGGCGGGCAATACCGCACTGCGCATGGCGATGCAGACTCGCGAGCAGCATATCCGCCGTGAGAAAGCGAACTCCAACATTTGTACCTCGCAGGTTCTGCTGGCCAACATCGCCAGCCTGTATGCCGTTTATCATGGTCCGGTTGGCCTGAAACGTATTGCTAATCGCATCCACCGCCTGACTGATATTCTGGCGGCCGGTCTGCAGCAGAAAGGGCTGAAGCTGCGCCATGCGCACTACTTCGACACTCTGTGTGTTGAAGTGGCCGACAAAGCGGCTGTTCTGGCGCGTGCCGAAGCGGCAGAAATCAACCTGCGTAGCGATATCCATAACGCGGTAGGTATTACGCTCGATGAAACCACCACCCGTGAAAACGTGGTGCAGTTGTTCAATGTTCTGCTGGGCGACAGCCACGGTTTGAATATCGATACGCTGGATAAAGATGTGGCGCTCGACAGCCGTTCCATTCAGGACAGCATGCTGCGTGACGATGCGATCCTCAGCCATCCGGTGTTTAATCGCTATCACAGTGAAACCGAGATGATGCGCTACATGCACTCGCTGGAGCGCAAAGATCTGGCGCTGAACCAGGCAATGATCCCGCTGGGTTCTTGCACCATGAAGCTGAACGCTGCCGCCGAGATGATCCCTATCACCTGGCCGGAATTCGCTGAACTTCACCCGTTCTGCCCGCCAGAGCAGGCAGAAGGTTATCACCAGATGATCGGCCAGCTTTCCGAGTGGCTGGTAAAACTGACCGGTTATGACGCCGTCTGCATGCAGCCGAACTCCGGCGCGCAGGGCGAGTATGCGGGTCTGCTGGCGATTCGTCACTATCACGAAAGCCGTAACGAAGGCCATCGCGATATCTGTCTGATCCCGGCTTCTGCCCACGGTACCAACCCAGCATCCGCACAGATGGCGGGGATGCAGGTTGTGGTTGTCGCGTGTGATAAGAACGGCAACATCGACCTGGACGATCTGCGAGCAAAAGCAGAACAACATGCTGCGAATCTCTCCTGCATCATGGTGACCTATCCGTCTACTCACGGCGTGTATGAAGAAACGATCCGTGAAGTGTGCGACGTTGTACACCAGTTTGGCGGTCAGGTTTACCTTGATGGCGCGAACATGAACGCTCAGGTTGGGATCACCACGCCGGGCTTTATCGGCGCAGATGTCTCGCACCTCAACCTGCATAAAACATTCTGCATTCCGCACGGCGGCGGCGGCCCAGGTATGGGACCGATCGGCGTCAAATCACATCTGGCACCGTTCGTACCGGGTCACAGCGTAGTGCAGATTGAAGGAATGCTCACCCGTCAGGGCGCAGTTTCAGCGGCGCCGTTCGGTAGCGCATCCATTCTGCCAATCAGCTGGATGTACATCCGTATGATGGGTGCAGAAGGTCTGAAGCAGGCAAGCCAGGTGGCTATCCTTAACGCTAACTACATTGCCAGCCGTCTGAAAGATGCTTATCCGGTACTGTATACCGGTCGCGACGGTCGCGTGGCGCATGAATGTATTCTCGACATTCGCCCACTGAAAGAAGAGACCGGCATCAGCGAACTGGATATTGCCAAGCGTCTGATCGATTACGGTTTCCATGCGCCGACTATGTCATTCCCGGTCGCGGGTACCCTGATGGTTGAACCGACTGAATCTGAAAGCAAAGTGGAACTTGATCGCTTTATCAATGCGATGCTGGCAATCCGCGCTGAAATCGATCGCGTGAAAGCCGGTGAATGGTCACTGGAAGATAACCCGCTGGTTAACTCACCGCACACGCAAAACGAGCTGGTCGCGGAGTGGAATCACGGTTATAGCCGCGAAATCGCCGTCTTCCCGGCTGGTGTGGCGAACAAATACTGGCCGACCGTGAAACGCCTTGATGATGTTTACGGTGACCGTAACCTGTTCTGCTCCTGCGTGCCGATGAGCGAATATCAGTAACTTTTCCGCGCAGTAAAGCTTTTGTAGGCCGGGTAAGGCGAAGTCGCCTCCCGGCTTTTTCATATCTGGAGGTATCCATGGGAATCGCACTGGTTACTGGCGGCAGTCGCGGCATCGGGCGGGCAACCGCGCTGCAGTTAGCGCAAGAGGGTTACACGGTTGCGGTTAACTTTCATCACAATATCCGTGCGGCAACGGAGGTGGTGAATACTATTGTCGCTGCCGGGGGAAAGGCGTTTGCTCTACGGGCTGATATCAGCGATGAAAGCCAGGTTGTGGCAATGTTTGAATCTATTGACCGTGAAGGTGAACCACTGACTGCGTTAGTGAATAATGCCGGGATTTTGTTTGAACAGAGCACGGTGGAAAGCCTAACCGCCGAAAGAATTAACCGCGTGCTGGCGACCAATGTTACCGGCTATTTTTTGTGTTGTCGGGAAGCGGTAAAGCGCATGTCGTTCAAACACGGAGGGCCAGGCGGGGCGATTGTGAATGTCTCTTCGGCGGCATCGCGGCTTGGTGCGCCATTCGAATATGTTGATTACGCGGCCTCAAAAGGCGCGGTGGACACGCTCACCACCGGCCTTGCGCTGGAGGTTGCGGCGCAAGGGATCCGCGTAAACTGCGTGCGACCTGGTCTTATCTACACTGAAATGCACGCTTCAGGCGGCGAGCCGGGAAGGGTCGATCGCGTGAAATCGATGTTGCCTATGCAGCGCGGAGGACAACCGGAGGAGGTCGCGCAGGCGATTACCTGGCTGCTGAGCGAGAAGGCGTCGTACGTAACGGGCAGTTTTCTGGAGCTGGCTGGCGGGAAGTAGGATTTAATCGCCGGATGGCGCTATGCTTATCCGGCCTACGGGAATTTAATCTGTAGGCTGTATAAGGCGTTTACGCCGCCATCCGGCAAAAAATCAAAGTTTCTCGCCGTTGCTGGCAATCACCTCTTTGTACCAGTTAAAACTTTTCTTGCGTGAACGCGACATATCGCCGGTGCCGTCGTCGTGTTTGTTCACGTAGATAAAGCCGTAACGTTTGCTGTACTGACCGGTGGTGAACGAGACACAGTCGATGCAGCCCCACGGCGTGTAGCCCATCAGGTCTACGCCATCATAGGTTACCGCTTTCATCATCTCTTCAACGTGGGCGCGCAAATAGTCGATGCGATAGTCGTCGTTGATGCTGCCGTCTTCTTCCACTTTGTCGTAGGCACCAAATCCGTTTTCTACGATAAATAGCGGTTTCTGATAGCGCTCATACAGTTCACATAAGGCGTAACGCAGACCGACCGGATCAATCTGCCAGCCCCAGTCGGACGCTTTTACGTGCGGGTTCGGTACGCTGCCCTCAAAACCAGAAATGGCATCGCCGCTGCCGCCTTCCGCTTTTACCGCGTTGGTCATGTAGTAACTGAATCCGAGATAGTCACAGGTGCCTTCACGCAGGATTTGCTTATCTCCGGCTTCCATTCGGATGTTGAATTCGCGGCGTTCCCACTCGTTCAGTACATATGATGGATAGTAGCCGCGCAGTTGAACGTCGGTGAAAACGTAGCGCTCACGCATCGATTCCTGCGCGAACATCACATCTTCAGGCTTACAGGAGAACGGGTAAAGTGGCACCATCGCCAGCATGCAGCCGACTTTCATTTCCGGGTTAATGCGGCGTGCGGCTTTCACTGCCAGAGCGCTGGCCACGAACTGGTGATGCAGCACCTGGTACATGGTTTCTTCCGGGTTTTCATGCTCGGTATACACCACGCCGGAGCAGCAATAACCAAACAGCGGTGCGCGCCAGTTGCGCTGGTTGTTGATCTCGTTAAAGGTCATCCAGTATTTGACCTTGTGCTTGTAGCGCTCAAAAACGACTTCAGCAAATCGGACAAAGAAATCGACGACTTTACGATTGGTCCAGCTACCGTACTGTTGAACAAGGTGCAGCGGCATTTCAAAGTGTGAAAGGGTGATGACCGGTTCGATGTTGTACTTCAGCAGTTCATCGAACATGTCGTCGTAGAACTTTAGCCCTTCTTCATTCGGCTGGCTTTCATCCCCTTTGGGGAAGATACGCGTCCAGGCGATTGAGGTACGGAAGCATTTGAAGCCCATCTCGGCAAACAGCTTAATGTCTTCTTTGTAATGACCGTAAAAATCGACGGCTTCGTGGTTGGGGTAGTACTTACCGGGCACAACTTCCTGAGTGATTTCTCGCGGAACGCCGTGCGCACCACCGGTCAGTACATCGCAAATACTGGGGCCTTTGCCACCTTTGTTCCAGCCGCCTTCAACCTGGTGCGCCGCAACCGCGCCGCCCCATAAAAAATCTTTTGGTAAGGTAAGTTTTTTCATCTGCGCTCAGTCTCAAATTAATACAATCTGATTTTGAGTCTAACAAAGGAAAGATAAATGTCACGATATAACAAAATAGCGCTAATGTGATTTGTTACATCCAAAAAACAGATTGTTTTTTTACGCTATTCTTTTCGCCAGCTTGCGGCCGAGTGACTCCAGAATATAAATAACAGGGATCTGTGTGGTTATATCGTATACCCCGGCAATGCGCGTCTGTGGAACGTGCCAGGAGAGATTAAAGTCAGCCAATTTGGCCAGCCGCGAATGTTCATGACTGGTGACAGACAGGACCTTACAGTTATGCAGGCTGAACTGGCTGGCAAAACGCAGGATCTCTTCTGTTTCACCGGAAACGGAAAGCACGATCGCCAGCGCGTTTCTGGCCATGTCATTCGTTACCGGGAAATAAGGATCATCAATGTGATTACTGAATTTTCCAACGTTTGAGAAAAAACGTGCGCCATATTTGGCTAAGGCTCCGGATGTTCCCGCTCCGACGAATATAATACGTTCGGAAGATAATATAATATCAACAGCCTGATCGAGCAGATTATCGAACTCATCGTTATTAACGCCTTTAAAGAAGCTGATAATTTCGCTGGCACCGAAATTAGCCTGTTGCGGTTCATTCTGCTCTAAATATAATTTGAAGCGCACGCGAAATTCTGAGTAACCTTCACACTTAAGCTTGCGGCAAAAGCGCAGTACGGTGGTAGTGGAAACACCCACGGCATCGGCCAGTTCGCGAATGGTCATGTACATGACTTTGTCACGGTTTTTGATGACATAGTTGTAGACCAGCATCTCAAGATTGTTGAGACTGGCGATGGCAGCGTGGGAGAACATACTCACAATGGCAAAACTCACTCATCAGACTTCATCTACAGGGAATAATAACATGCAGCCAAATGACATCACTTTTTTTCAGCGTTTCCAGGATGACATTCTGGCCGGACGCAAGACCATCACTATCCGTGACGAGTCTGAATCACACTTCAAAGCCGGGGACATTTTACGGGTTGGGCGCTTCGAAGATGACGGTTACTTCTGCACGATTGAGGTTGTTGGCACCTCAACCGTCACGCTGGATACGCTGACGGATAAACATGCCCAGCAGGAAAATATGACGCTTGAAGAACTTAAACATGTCATTGCCGAGATTTACCCGGATCAGACGCAATTTTATGTGATTGATTTTAAATGTCTTTGATTTTAATGGTACGCATGTTAGCTGAAATTTAAAAACTAACACCATGATTTTTATTGATAAATATTTATCTGTTAATTATTTTAGCTAACAGGTGTTCACTGGAACCATTCTCAGTTACGCTAGAGGAGCAATCACGATAGTGTTCGTTTCTCGGGAGTAAGTTATGGTTCAGAAGCCATTAATCGCGCAGGGATATTCGCTGGCAGAGGAAATAGCCAACAGCATCAGTCACGGTATCGGGCTGGTGTTTGGGATTGTCGGACTGGTGTTGTTGCTGGTTCAGGCAGTGGATACCAATGCCAGCGCTATGGCGATTACCAGCTATAGCCTGTACGGCGGCAGCATGATCCTGCTGTTCCTCGCCTCAACCTTGTATCACGCGATCCCCCATCAGAGAGCGAAAGTCTGGCTGAAAAAGTTCGACCACTGTGCGATTTATCTGCTGATTGCCGGGACCTACACGCCATTTCTGCTGGTGGGGCTTGATTCGCCGCTGGCACGTGGACTTATGATTGTTATCTGGAGCCTGGCGCTGATCGGTATTTTATTCAAACTGACCATCGCACACCGGTTTAAAATTCTGTCGCTGGTGACTTACCTGACAATGGGCTGGCTTTCGCTGATTGTGGTGTATCAACTGGCGGTGAAGTTGGCGGCGGGAGGCGTGACGTTGCTGGCTGTTGGCGGTGTGGTGTATTCGCTGGGCGTAATTTTCTACGTCTGTAAGCGTATTCCTTATAACCATGCGATCTGGCACGGTTTTGTGCTGGGCGGCAGCGTTTGCCACTTCCTGGCGATCTATCTGTACGTGGGGCAACACGCATAGATTCAGTGCAACCCCGGGGGCGGCGTAAACGCCTCGCCCGGGCTGTATTTTGTTGGCCGGACGAGGCAATGCCGCAATCCGGCGGCCTGTGCCGAATTGCCTAATGGCGCTGCGCTTATCAGGCCTACCAATTACTCTTCGTCTAACGAATATGGCAGCGGTACGATACGCAGCGTTTTTGCGTCGTCACGAACGCGGAACACGCTGTCGGCCTCCATGTCGTTATTCATCACAACCTGCACCAGTACCTGACCATCGGCCAGTTGTACTGCAGCAAGTACGGTACCAGTACGACGCCAGTTCTCGCCCATTTTTAATTCAAGGTCTTCGCCAGCTTCCGGTACTCGACCGGCGGCACCCGCCAAAGTCCACATGGCGCGTTTGTTGGCTCCGCGGAATTTTGCACGAGCCACCATTTCCTGACCGGTGTAGCAGCCTTTTTTAAAGCTGATCCCGCCCAGAGCCTGCAGATTGGTAGCCTGTGGAATAAACTGTGCACTGTTGGCTGTATCAATAACGGGGATACCCGCTTCGATATCCAGCGCCAGCCACTGCTGGCTGTTATTTAACTCAGCTTCGCCACGCAGCTTTTCAACCAAGGTTTCTGCTGTGGTGACATCAACGATCAGCAGAAAACGTTCGGCAGGGTGTTCGAACCACAATACCGTGGAGGCACCTTCGGTAATGACCTGCTTATCACTGTTCGGTAATTCGCTAAAGAGATTGGCCAGCGCTGCACGTGCCTGGAATCCCGCTACGCCCAGCAAGACGCGCTCGTCGTCTGGGGCGATCGCCACCTTCGAGAAGACCGCGTATTTTTTCAGCTCAGTGAGCTGCGCATCACGCAGGCTACGGCGCTCAAGCCATGCAAAACCGTCACCCCGGCGGAACAGACGCAGGTTGCTCCACATTTTACCTTTGGCGTCACAATGTGCAGCCAACAGGTGCTGATGCTCGGTCATCTGGCTGACATCCGCCGTGACCTGACCCTGAATATACTTCTCACTGTCGACACCGGTGATGGTGGCGAGCGCCCAGTCATCGAGCGTCATTAGCGTCAGAGGTAAACGCGTTGACGCAAAAGGCTGGCGAGGAGGAAAAGATGTAAAAGCCATAATAATGTCCTGATTTGCTTAACGCAGTGATGATGACTAATGGTAAAAGAGCTATGGCCCATTGCAAGCGGTTTAAACAGGCTATTTGTGCCATATATTGTGCTTTGCGAGGAGACATCCAAAATTGGTGAATCCTTTGGCTTAATAAGGTTTTATTTAGCGAGCGAGCTTCAGTTTACTGATATTCCCGTAAAAAGAGCGGGAAAAACACGTTACAATAGCGGGATACTTCGTTTTCGCGAGACAGGGAGAAGAACATGGATATTAACAACAAAGCACGTATTCATTGGGCATGCCGCCGCGGTATGCGCGAGCTGGACATCTCGATCATGCCGTTTTTCGAACATGAATATGACAGCTTAAGTGACGAAGAAAAACGTATCTTTATCCGTCTGCTAGAATGTGATGATCCAGATTTATTTAACTGGTTGATGAATCATGGGAAACCAGCTGATGAGCAGCTGGAGCAGATGGTGCGACTTATCCAGACACGGAATCGGGAACGTGGTCCAGTGGCAATCTGATTTACGCGTATCATGGCGCGCGCAGTGGCTTTCACTGCTAATTCATGGGCTGGTCGCGGTGTTTATTTTATTGATGCCCTGGCCATTGAGCTACACCCCATTATGGCTGGTTTTGCTCTCTCTGGTGGTGTTCGATAGCGTTCGCAGTCAGCGTCGAATCAACGCCTGTCAGGGTGAGATTCGGCTATTGATGGATGGCCGTCTGCGCTGGCAAGGGCAAGAGTGGTCTATCGTTAGCGCCCCCTGGATGGTTAAAACAGGTATGATGCTACGCTTGCGATCTGATGCCGGAAAACGTCAACATTTGTGGCTGGCAGCAGACAGTATGGATGATGCAGAGTGGCGGGATTTACGGCGGTTGATGCTGCAAAAGGCGAAGCAAGGGTAACGCATGACACATGCCTGATGGCGCGCAGCTTGAAGGCCAACAGTTAGGTGCGTCATGCAGGCCGGATAAGGCATTTACGCCGTCATCCGGCAAATCGGTTATCAGGACCAGTGCTCGGCCATTTCCCCAAGAATTTGCTCGCACCAGGCCTGAATGCGTTCATCGCTGAGATCGTACTGGTTCGTCTCATCCAGCGCCAGGCCAACAAACAGCTGTCCATCAGCAATGACGGGTTTATCGCTGGTGAATTCGTAGCCTTCTGTGGGCCAGTAGCCGACAAACTTTACACCTTTGGTGATCAGTTTATCGTGCAGCATACCCAACGCATCCAGGAACCATTCGCCGTATCCCAACTGATCGCCCATACCGTAAAGCGCGACAATCTTGCCCTCCAGGTTGAGGTCGTCCAGTTGCTCCCAGACCGCTTCCCAGTCCTCCTGAATTTCACCGAAATCCCAGGTTGGGATGCCCAAAATGAGCACGTCATATTGCTCCATTAGGGTCGGAGAATCGTCTTTGAGGTTGTGCAGTGTCACCAGTTCGGGACCCAGGATATCGCGGATTTTTTCTGCTGCCATTTCGGTGTAGCAGGTGCTGGAACCGTAAAAAAGACCCATGTTCATGACGTAAACATCTCAATTCTGCTGTAGCGTTGCGGGTAGTGTAACAGAATCGCCGCATTCTCGGCACAATGAGGCATAATGCATCAAAAATGAGAGTGGAATAAGGGGCGCGAGTGGAACAGGATCTGGCGCGCATCGAGCAGTTTCTTGATGCCCTGTGGCTGGAACGAAATCTGGCGGAAAACACATTAAGTGCGTATCGTCGCGATCTGACCATGCTTGTGGAATGGTTACATCACCGCGGCGCTTCGCTTGCGACCGCGCAAAGTGATGATCTGCAAGCCTTGCTGGCTGAGCGGATGGATGGAGGGTATAAAGCCACCAGTTCCGCACGTTTGCTCAGTGCGACGCGACGTTTTTTTCAGCATCTGTACCGCGAAAAATATCGCGAAGATGACCCCAGCGCCTCGCTTGCATCACCTAAACTTCCGCAGCGCCTGCCTAAAGATCTCAGCGAAGCGCAGGTTGAGCGGCTGCTACAAGCGCCGCTTATTGAGCAACCGCTGGAGCTACGCGACAAAGCCATGCTGGAAGTGCTGTATGCAACAGGCCTGCGCGTGTCTGAACTGGTAGGACTGACGATGAGTGACGTCAGCCTGCGTCAGGGTGTGGTACGGGTGATCGGTAAAGGTAACAAAGAGCGCCTTGTCCCGTTGGGTGAGGAGGCTGTGTACTGGCTGGAAACTTACCTGGAGCATGGGCGTCCATGGTTGCTCAACGGCGTATCGATTGATGTGCTGTTTCCTAGTCAGCGGGCGCAACAGATGACCCGTCAGACCTTCTGGCATCGTATCAAACACTATGCTGTGTTGGCGGGAATCGACAGCGAAAAGCTGTCACCGCACGTCCTGCGGCACGCGTTTGCCACGCATCTGCTCAACCATGGCGCAGACCTGCGCGTGGTGCAGATGCTACTGGGGCATAGCGATCTCTCGACAACGCAGATTTATACTCATGTCGCAACGGAGCGCTTGCGGCAACTACATCAACAGCATCACCCGCGAGCGTGAGTGCTGACAGGATAGGATAGGCTATGAAAAAACGTTTTATGATGTTCACCCTTCTGGCGACGGCGTTTTCCGGCATGGTACATGCAGACGACGCGGCAATTCGTCAGTCATTAGCAAAGCTGGGTGTGCAGAGCACCGAGATTCAACCTGCTCCGGTTGCGGGCATGAAAACCGTACTGACCAATAGCGGCGTGCTGTACGTAACTGAAGACGGTAAACATATTATTCAGGGACCGATGTACGACGTGAGCGGCGCAAGTCCGGTGAATGTCACCAACCAACTGCTGATGAAGCATCTGAACGCGCTGGAAAAAGAGATGATCATCTACAAAGCGCCGCAGGAAAAACACGTCATTACCGTTTTCACCGACATCACTTGTGGTTACTGCCACAAGCTGCATGAAGAGATGAAAGATTACAATGCGTTGGGGATCACCGTTCGTTATCTGGCCTTCCCACGTCAGGGGCTGGACAGCCAGGCTGAGCAGGACATGAAGTCTATCTGGTGTGCTAAGGACAAAAACAAAGCCTTTGATGATGCGATGGCAGGCAAGGGCGTGAAAGCGGCGACCTGTGATGTGGATATCGCTAACCACTATGCGCTGGGCGTACAGTTTGGCGTCAGCGGTACACCGGCGATTGTGCTGAGCAATGGCTATGTCGTACCTGGTTATCAGGGCCCGAAAGAGATGAAAGAATTCCTCGACGCACATGCAAAACAGACCAGCGGTAAATAATTCGCGTGAAACAACAGATACAACTTCGTCGGCGTGAAGCCGACGAGACAGCCGAGCTGCCTGATGACTTGCCGCCATTGTTGCGTCGTTTATACGCCAGCCGCGGTGTACGTAGCGCGCAGGAGCTTGAGCGTAGCGTCAAAGGAATGCTGCCGTGGCAGCATTTAAACGGTGTCGAAAAGGCGGTTGAGATCCTCTACAACGCCTTTCGTGCGGGAACTCGCATCATCGTTGTTGGCGATTTCGATGCCGATGGCGCGACCAGCACGGCGCTAAGCATCCTGGCGATGCGCGCGTTGGGCTGCAGTAACGTTGACTACCTGGTGCCAAATCGTTTTGAGGACGGTTATGGTTTAAGCCCGGAAGTCGTTGATCAGGCCCATGCCCGTGGTGCTCAGCTGATTGTCACCGTAGACAACGGCATCTCGTCTCACGCGGGTGTCGAACATGCCAGAACGTTGGGGATCCCGGTCGTTGTGACCGATCACCACCTGCCAGGGGATACGCTGCCGGGCGCAGAGGCGATCATCAATCCTAACCTGCACGACTGTGAGTTCCCGTCGAAATCGCTGGCAGGCGTTGGTGTAGCCTTCTATCTGATGCTGGCGCTGCGCACTTTCCTGCGTGATAAAGGCTGGTTTGATGAGCGAGGCATTGCACCGCCGAACCTGGCGGATTTGCTCGATCTGGTTGCGCTTGGCACGGTGGCGGACGTGGTCCCGCTGGATGCCAATAACCGCATTCTGACGTGGCAAGGCTTAAGCCGTATCCGCGCCGGAAAATGCCGCCCAGGTATTAAAGCTCTGCTGGAGATTTCCAATCGCGACCCCCTAAAGCTGGCAGCCAGTGATTTAGGTTTTGCCCTCGGGCCACGGCTGAATGCGGCGGGGCGTCTGGACGATATGTCCGTTGGCGTAGCGCTGTTGCTGTGCGACAACATTGGTGAAGCGCGCGTGCTGGCCAATGAGCTGGACGCACTCAACCAAACGCGCAAAGAAATTGAGCAGGGTATGCAGGCAGAAGCGCTGACCCTGTGTGAAAAGCTGGAACGCAGTAGCGATACGCTTCCGGGCGGTCTGGCGATGTTTCACCCCGAGTGGCATCAGGGCGTTGTGGGGATTCTGGCATCGCGTATTAAAGAGCGATTCCATCGCCCGGTGATAGCATTTGCCCCGGCAGGTGACGGTACTCTCAAAGGCTCCGGGCGTTCGATTCAGGGGCTGCACATGCGCGATGCGCTGGAGCGCCTGGACACCCTTTATCCGGGCATGATCCTCAAGTTTGGCGGTCACGCCATGGCTGCGGGCTTATCGCTTGAAGAGGCACAGTTTGAGCTTTTCCAGCAGCGTTTTGGTGAACTGGTAACCGAGTGGTTGGATCCCGCCTTACTGCAAGGTGAAGTGGTGTCGGATGGCCCACTAAACGCGTCGGAGATGACCATGGAAGTCGCACAGATGCTGCGCGATGCCGGACCGTGGGGACAAATGTTCCCGGAACCGCTGTTTGACGGACATTTCCGTTTGCTACAGCAGCGTCTGGTCGGTGAGCGTCATCTGAAGGTGATGGTCGAGCCTGTTGGCGGCGGCCCACTGCTGGACGGTATTGCGTTTAACGTCGATACCACCTGCTGGCCGGACAACGGCGTGCGCGAAGTTCAGCTTGCCTACAAACTGGATATTAACGAGTTTCGCGGCAACCGTAGTTTGCAGATTATAATCGACAATATCTGGCCACTTTAGCGTCACTAATCGCTATAAAAAAGGGCGTGGATTAGTTACAATCCCGCTCTTATCACCGCATTTTGACTAGTCCAATAAAAGAAATCAGACAATGTTTGAAATTAATCCGGTAAATAACCGCATTCAGGACCTCACGGAGCGCTCTGACGTTCTTAGGGGGTATCTTTGACTATGATGCCAAGAAAGAGCGTCTGGAAGAAGTAAACGCCGAGCTGGAACAGCCGGACGTATGGAACGAACCCGAACGCGCGCAGGCGCTGGGTAAAGAGCGTTCTTCTCTTGAAGCCATCGTTGATACGCTCGATCAGATGAGCCAGGGCCTGGAAGATGTCTCCGGCCTGCTGGAACTGGCTGTAGAAGCCGACGACGAAGAAACCTTTAACGAAGCCGTAGCAGAACTCGACACGCTGGAAGATAAGCTGGCCCAGCTGGAATTCCGTCGTATGTTCTCCGGTGAATATGACAGCGCAGATTGCTATCTCGATATTCAGGCAGGTTCTGGCGGTACGGAAGCGCAGGACTGGGCAAGCATGCTGATGCGCATGTATCTGCGTTGGGCTGAAGCGCGCGGCTTTAAGACTGAAATTATTGAAGAGTCTGAAGGTGAAGTGGCGGGTATTAAATCCGTAACCATCAGAATTGCTGGCGAATATGCGTACGGTTGGCTGCGTACTGAAACCGGCGTACACCGTCTGGTTCGTAAGAGTCCGTTCGACTCCGGCGGACGTCGCCATACGTCGTTCAGTTCTGCGTTTGTTTATCCGGAAGTTGATGATGATATTGATATCGATATCAACCCGGCGGATCTGCGTATTGACGTTTACCGTGCCTCCGGTGCGGGTGGTCAGCACGTTAACCGTACGGAATCTGCGGTGCGTATTACCCACATCCCGACTGGGATTGTGACGCAGTGTCAGAACGACCGTTCCCAGCACAAGAACAAAGACCAGGCCATGAAGCAGATGAAAGCGAAGCTTTATGAACTGGAAATGCAGAAGAAGAATGCCGAGAAACAGGCGATGGAAGACAACAAGTCAGATATCGGCTGGGGTAGCCAGATTCGTTCTTATGTCCTTGATGACTCCCGCATCAAAGATCTGCGTACCGGGGTTGAAACCCGTAACACGCAGGCGGTGCTGGATGGCAGCCTGGATCAATTTATCGAAGCAAGTTTGAAAGCAGGGTTATGAGGAACCAACATGTCTGAACAACACGTACAGGGCGCTGACGCGGTAGCCGACCTTAACAATGAACTGAAAACGCGCCGTGAGAAGCTGGCGAGCCTGCGTGAGCAGGGGATCCCGTTCCCGAACGATTTCCGTCGCGATCATACCTCAGACCAACTGCATGCTGACTTCGACGCGAAAGAAAACGAAGAGCTGGAAGCGCTGAACATTGAGGTATCCGTTGCTGGCCGTATGATGACCCGTCGTATTATGGGTAAAGCATCATTCGTTACGCTGCAGGACGTTGGCGGCCGTATTCAGCTGTACGTTGCTCGCGATGACCTGCCGGAAGGCGTCTACAACGAGCAGTTCAAAAAATGGGATCTGGGCGATATCCTCGGCGCGAAAGGTAAGTTGTTCAAGACCAAGACCGGTGAGTTGTCTATTCACTGCACCGAACTGCGTCTGCTGACCAAAGCGCTGCGCCCGCTGCCGGACAAATTCCACGGTCTGCAGGATCAGGAAGCGCGCTATCGTCAACGTTACCTGGATCTCATCTCTAACGATGAATCCCGCAATACCTTTAAAGTGCGTTCACAAATTATGGCTGGCATCCGTCAGTTCATGGTGGGTCGCGGCTTTATGGAAGTGGAAACCCCGATGATGCAGGTGATCCCTGGCGGTGCCGCTGCGCGTCCGTTCATCACCCATCATAACGCGCTGGATCTGGATATGTACCTGCGTATTGCGCCGGAACTGTACCTCAAGCGTCTGGTGGTTGGCGGCTTCGAACGCGTGTTCGAAATTAACCGTAACTTCCGTAACGAAGGCATCTCTGTTCGCCATAACCCAGAGTTCACCATGATGGAACTCTACATGGCTTATGCGGACTACAAAGATCTGATCGAACTGACCGAATCGCTGTTCCGTACGCTGGCGCAGAACGTTCTGGGAACGACTGAAGTGCCTTATGGTGAAGAAGTCTTCGACTTCGGTAAGCCGTTCGAAAAACTGACCATGCGCGAAGCGATTCAGAAATACCGTCCGGAAACCAACATGGCCGATCTGGATAACTTCGACTCTGCAAAAGCGATTGCTGAATCTATCGGCATCAAAGTTGAGAAGAGCTGGGGTCTGGGCCGTATCGTGACCGAGATCTTTGAAGAAGTTGCGGAAGCGCACCTGATTCAACCGACCTTCATTACCGAGTACCCGGCAGAAGTTTCTCCGCTGGCGCGTCGTAATGACGAAAACCCGGAAATCACTGACCGCTTCGAATTCTTCATCGGCGGACGTGAAATCGGTAACGGTTTCAGCGAGCTGAACGACGCGGAAGATCAGGCGCAGCGCTTCCAGGATCAGGTTAACGCTAAAGATGCGGGTGATGACGAAGCAATGTTCTATGACGAAGACTACGTTACCGCTCTGGAACACGGTCTGCCGCCGACTGCGGGTCTGGGCATTGGTATCGACCGTATGGTTATGCTGTTCACCAACAGCCATACCATCCGCGACGTGATCCTGTTCCCGGCGATGCGCCCGGTTAAGTAAGATGTGAAATGCCGGATGGCGGCTGACGCCTTATCCGACCTACGATTCGTTATGTAGGCCAGATAAGCGTAGCGCCATCAGGCAATAATTTGTTGGCAGTAATTCCGCAACAGCGCACGCGCTTCTTTGTCTGCAACCTGCATTACCATCCACGGGCTAAAAGCCCACGGCGTCGCGTCAATCCCGCTTAAGACATCCTCAAGACTGCTCCACTGGCAATCCATCACTTCATCTGGGTTTAGCTGTAGCGGACTCACGATATGTGCGGCATAAACCGGGCACACTTCGTTTTCAACTATTCCCCTCGGGTCTGTAGCGCGATAACGAAAGTCAGCGTATACGGGGCTGAGCAAGTCGATGTCTGCACCCAGTTCGAAGCGAGCCCGGCGAACAATAGCGGCTTCGTGGGTTTCACCCAGTTGCGGGTGACCGCAGACAGAGTTGGTCCAGACACCTGGCCAGGCTTTTTTGTGCAGCGAGCGGCGGGTGACCAGCAGTTGGCCCTGCTCGTTAAATATCCAGCACGAGAAAGCGGAATGCAGGGGAGTTGTGGCGGTATGCGCCGCATATTTTTCCAGCGTTCCGCAGGGTTGGTCCTGCTCATTCAATAAAATGACATGTTCCTGTCGCATAGCGTCCACCATCAATCTTAAGCACCCATATTATATGCTTAATTAAGTCAGATTGATTAACAGAGGGTGTGAAATGCCAGAGCCGACGGTTCGTTGCGCGATATGATTTGGCATCCGGTGTCTGGCTGCTATGATAAAGCGTCTGAAAATGTTGCGAGGTATTGTTTTGAGTGCAGGACGCCTGAAGAAAAATGGCCTGGGTATCGTGATGTTGCTTTGTGTCGGTCTGCTGTTAGCAGGGTGTTCCGGGAGCAAGTCGTCTGATACAGGAAGTTATTCCGGCTCCGTGTATACCGTGAAGCGGGGGGATACGCTATACCGTATTTCGCGCGCTACCGGGACCAGCGTGAAAGAGATCGCCCGCCTGAATAATATTTCACCGCCCTATACCATTGAAGTAGGGCAAAAACTGAAGGTCAGCGGTGGCGCGAAAACCAGTTCTAACTCTGGCAAAACAACCAAGAAATCCTCAACCAAAACGGCAGCTGTCAGACCGTCTTCGTCCGTACCGCAGTCTTCCTGGCCTCCGGTAGGGCAACGTTGCTGGCTGTGGCCTGCCAGCGGTAAGGTGATCCTGCCTTATTCAACCGCGGACGGCGGCAACAAGGGCATTGATATCTCGGCTGCGCGCGGTACACCGATTTATGCCGCCGGCGCCGGGAAGGTGGTTTACGTCGGTAATCAGCTACGGGGCTATGGTAATCTCATCATGATTAAGCACAGTGAGGACTACATCACTGCGTATGCGCATAATGACACCATGCTGGTGAACAACGGTCAAAACGTGAAGGCCGGGCAGAAAATCGCAACGATGGGCAGCTCGGATGCGACTACGGTGCGGCTGCATTTCCAAATCCGCTACCGGGCGACAGCTATCGATCCGCTGCGTTATTTGCCGCCGCAGGGCAGTAAGCCAAAATGCTGACGGTGAATTAATCGCCAGTCAGTCGGTTAGTCCCTTGCCAAGAAGAGCGTAAGGTTTATAATCCCTTACGCACTTCGATGCGGGCGTAGTTCAATGGTAGAACGAGAGCTTCCCAAGCTCTATACGAGGGTTCGATTCCCTTCGCCCGCTCCAAGACTCTCTCCCTGTAGTTAATCCTTAAAAACGTTAGATAGCGACACCGGAATCCGGTGGCAGCGTGCTGTTACCTTCACCCAGATTACGTTGTAGCAATACCGTGTCGAGCCATAGCCCATGTTTGAAGCCAATGTTTTTCAGTGTGCCGATTTGCGTAAATCCGGCCTGCTGATGGACTTTTAACGATCCCTGATTATTGCTGTCGCCGACGATGGCAATCAGTTGCCGATAACCCTGTGCTTCAGCCCAGCCAATCACATGACGCAGTAAGGCTTTTCCTACACCCTGACGCTGAGCCGTTGGAGCAATATAAATCGAATCCTCAAGGGTATAGCGGTAGGCATAGCGCTCGCGGTAGCGGGTGAGGTAGCAATACCCGATGACCTTATCTTCCTGCAGAGCGACGACCCACGGCAGCCCGAGGCTGCGGATTTTTTCCAGACGAGCAAGCATCTCGTGTGCATCCGGCGGGTCGGTTTCAAAGCTGCCGGTACCGTGAAGAACATGATGTGCATAGATATCGCGTATGGCGGGGATGTGCTTTTCTTCTGCATTAACGATTTTCATTGACCGGCTCCCATTGGCGTCTTTGCCCAGATTACCTGAAAGTCTGAGGGGAAGGTAAGTGCAAAAAATTATGCTTCTATCAGTTGCTTGTAATGCAAATAAGCTTGCATATTGTAAGGGGAAATAATTGATTGTGGTTGATATTGTCAATAGTACGCAAGGTTGGTAAATATATTAACAGGTAGAGTAATACACAATTATTCACGCACGTATTTGATTGAGTTTCCAAATACCAATTATGGTAGGTTTCGAAAAATGATAAATAAAGTTGTTTGATTTCAACGCATTGTTACTGTATCTAATTCTTCTTGCGCCTGTACCCTTATTTTCATTTCATTGGCCCTGTTTGAGCCCTAAAAATTAAGTTATATTTTGTTGTTAGCAGAGAGCCTATTATCAGATTTTTCTCTATTCACCTCTCAAAATAGTTACCATGCAAACAGTTGCGCGGTGTAGCTATGCTAACCAGCAATAGTAAGCATCGTCACATGATGTCACCGGGCAAACTTTGTTTAAATTCAGAATTCAATCCCAAGAGTATTAGGATTATTTAGTCTAAAATACTTTTTTGCCTAAGACTTTTCTTATTGCGTAGCCACGAACTACATGGAGTGATAAAATTCCCGAGTTTATGCCTCCTGTCCAACGATTAGAGGACGCGGTGCGGGTAGTCAATAAGACGAAAGAATTAATTGCTTCATAACCCTATTACGAAATAAGCGGCAGTGCATCTTACATGGTCGGCAACTGTCAGGGATTGATCGTAACTTATTGAAAACGCTTATTTTTACTCTGATGTAAGATATAAGGGCAGATATGTTCAGTATGCGTCGACATGCCAACTTCATTAAACGTTTTAAGTCTGTAAGCTGTTTATTTACGGCAAGCATTCTTTTCCCTATGCAAATCTCTGCTGCGGTATCAGATTATGATGCTTTGGTTATTGAAGCGCGGGGGGGGAATAGTGCGCCACTATTGCGCTACCTTGAGGATCAGGGAAAGAAAAGTGCGCTAACGCCAAATCAGGTTGCCGACTGGCTGCAAGTTTCTGGTTGGGTTGAGAACAACGATAAAACAACCATTCAAATCTGGCAGCGGTATCGTGGGCAGATGGATGTGCCTGCGCGCGGCAAAGTCGCCGCTGCACGTGCGTACCGTAACCAGAAAAACTGGAATGATTCATTGGCAGTGTGGGAAAGCGTTTTACAGGAAGAGCCTGATAACGTGGATGTACGCACCGGCTGGATAATGACGTTGGCGGATGCGCGCTACAACCAACAAGCCCTTACTGAAGCGAATAAATGGGCGCAGGCGCATCCGGGCGCAGACTCCGACGCACTGCTTGCCTACGTATATCATTCTCAGGGGAAAAACTGGGATGCACTGTTGGTTGCCAGCCAGGCGGATGATGTTGATCCAGGCAACAAAAATGCAAAATCCACGCTGCTATCTGCGCTGTCGGCGAACCGCGTTTCCGGACCCGCTTTAAATATGGCGGAGGTCGTTCCCACTGCTGATCCAGTGAAGCGCCGTCTTGAGCTTGATGCGGCGGCTGAAATGGTACGCTCCTCCTATACGTCCGCACGTAATGAAGAAGAACGGTTTATCGTGGCCGATAAAGCGCTGGCCCGTTATGACCAGTTGCTGGCGGCCTGGAAAGATGAGCCGTCTGCGCAGAATGATGTCCGTCGGGCGAGAATTGACCGTATGGGTGCCTTGTTGGTGCGTAAGCGTACTGCCGAAGTGATTGATGAGTATGAGTCCCTTTCTGCAAGCGGCGAAGTACCAAACTATGCAAAACGCTGGGTGGCATCAGCATGGTTAAGCGAACGTCAGCCGGAAAAAACCGAAGCGATGCTGGCGAGCATTTACTACCCGAATGGACCTATCCCGGTGACGCCGCTCAGTCCTGAGGATCAACAAGATCTGTTCTACGCGCACATTGATAATGAAAACTTCGATGCTGCCAAAAAACAAGTTGATGATTTGATCAAAGAGAGTCCGTATTTGCGGCGTATCTATGGCTCGCCAACGCCGCAGCCTAACGATAACTGGCTGCTCGGACAGTCGCTACTGACGCAATATCATATCGCTGCCAATGAACTGCCAGAGGCAGAAAAGCTCGCAGAGCATCTGGCACGAACAGGCTCTGGTAACCAGGGATTGCGCATATCTTATGCCTCTGTGCTTGAAGCGCGTGGATTGCCGCATGCGGCGGAGAAAGAGCTTAAGCTGGCGGAAGTCATTGAGCCAAGCAACCTGGAGCTGGAACGTCAGCAGGCTTACGTTGCACTGGATCTTCAGGAGTGGAAACAGGCAGATGAACTGACGGATGACGTTATTGCCCGTAGCCCGGATGATGAAGCGACGCTGCGCCTCGCGCGTATTCGTGATGTCCACAAAATGTCGGAAGTGCGCATTAGCGGTACGCAGGGGATCTCGTCCGATAGCCCGGTCAGCGGTAAGAATGACTTCAACATCAACACGGCTATTTACAGTCCGCCAATTAATGACAACTGGCGACTGTTTACCGGATTCAACTTTGCTACCGGTGAATTTGAGGAAGGGAAGGGCATCAGCCGCGATCTGGCGGCGGGGGCTGAATGGACTTCCCGTGATTACTGGGCGGAAATGGAAGTGTCAGGCCGAAATTATGGCGATGGTCAGAAGATTGGCGGGCGTCTATCCGGCTGGCATGACTTTAATGACAACTGGCGCGTTGGTGGGTCGGCCGAACGCCTCTCTCGCAATACCCCGTTGCGCGCGCTGCGTAGTGGCGTGTATGCCAACGGCGGCGATATGTTTGTTCGCTGGTATCAAAACGAACGACGTGAATATCAACTGTCGTTTGCCGCATCACATTTCTCGGACGGTAACGATCGCATCGAATATGGACTCAGCGGAAAAGAGCGCATGTGGACCACGCCGCGCTTCACGCTGGACTTTACGCCGGGTATCGGCGGGAGCACCAACACCAAAGAGAATGTGCCGTATTACAACCCGAAGAGTGATTTTTCCGTTGTCCCTGGCTTGAGCGCGGAGCAGGTTCTTTACCGCCACTATGATACCGTCTGGACGCAGCAAGGCCTGGCAGGCGTAGGTGGCTACTGGCAGCAAGGTGAAGATGCAGGTGCTATTGTCCAGGTGGGATACGGCCAACGGCTTAAATGGAACAACGTCGTAGATGGCGGGGTGATGCTGATTTGGGATAAACGCCCCTATGACGGTAAACGTGAGCGGAATATCTCCCTCGCTTTCGATTTAAATGTCAGGTTTTAAGGATTGTTCATGCTGAAAAGATGCCTGTGGCTTAGCGCATTAATCGCTGGCTGGTTGATGATTACCGCGTGCAGCAGCGCGCACAATACAACGCCTCGCTATGTTCCTCCCGCAGAGAGAACGCCGCTGACGGCGGATCATCCGTGGCCGAAAAATAGCTTTCTGGTGCTCGGCTACCATGATGTGGAGGATGGTGCAGCCGACCAGCGCTACCTCTCTGTGCGTACCAGCGCGTTGAGCGATCAAATGGCCTGGCTGCGTGATAATGGCTATCAGCCGATCAGCGTGCAGCAAATTCTGGACGCCCATGACGGTAAAATTGTACTGCCGGAAAAAGCGGTATTACTCACCTTTGACGACGGATATAGCAGTTTTTATACCCGCGTCTGGCCATTGCTGAAAGCCTATAACTGGCCTGCGCTATGGGCGCCTGTAGGCAGTTGGGTTGATGCGCCAGCCAACAAAAAAGTCGATTTTGGCGGCTTAATGACCGCGCGAGACAAATTCGCCACCTGGAAAATGGTCGAAGAAATGGGCAAGTCGCCGTTGGTAGAAGTCGGTGCGCACACCTGGAACTCGCACTTTGGCGCTGAGGCCAACCCGCAGGGGAGTAAAGAGCCCGCTGTGGCGAACCGCCTGTATGATAAGAAAACCGGCACTTACGAAACGGACGAACAGTACACGCGACGTATAAACACGGATATCTCTCTGATCACTAACAAGATCAAAGCGGTGACCGGCAAATCGCCGCGCGCGTGGGTATGGCCTTACGGCGCAGCCAACGGTACAACGTTAAACTTGGCCAAAGAGCATGGCTATAAGATGGCCTTTACGCTTAATGAAGGGTTGGCAAATGCCGCGTTTCTCGATGATATTCCGCGCGTGCTGATTTCTGATAACCCATCCCTTAAGCGCTTTGCCAGTCAGGTCGCTCAGGTCCGTGAACCACAGACGATGCGCGTGATGCATGTCGATCTGGATTACGTGTATGACAAAGACCCTGCTCAGCAGAAGCGAAATATCGATAAGCTGATCCAGCGCGTTTATGACATGCGTATTTCTCATGTCTTCCTGCAAGCGTACGCCGATCCGCAGGGCGATGGGAATATTCGCGAACTCTATTTCCCCAACCGCTGGCTGCCGATGCGTGCCGATCTCTTTAACTATATCTCCTGGCAGTTACAAACGCGGGCAGGGGTGACGGTGTATGCCTGGATGCCGGTTCTGGCTTTCGATCTCGACGCGTCCATTCCACGCGTAACCGCATGGGATCCGAAAACGGGACGCACTGCTATCAATCACGAGAACTATGTTCGTCTCTCGCCCTGGGACAGCGAAGCGCGCAAACGCATCACTGAAATCTATGAAGACCTGGCGAAGCACGCCAGCTTTAAAGGTATTTTGTTCCATGACGATGCTTTCCTGACGGATTTTGAAGATGCGTCACCGGAGGCGTTAGCCGCCTACCGTGCCGCAGGGCTTCCGGGCAGTATCGAGCAAATACGTAATAATCCTCAGGCGTTCGAGCGCTGGACTCGCCTGAAAAGTAAGATGCTGATTGACTTCACCAAACAACTGACCCGGACGGTGCGTAATATTCGCGGTCCACAGGTGCAAACTGCGCGCAATATTTACGCCATGCCGGTACTGGAGCCTGAAAGTGAAGCCTGGTTTGCACAAAACCTGAATGATTTCCTCAATACCTATGACTGGACGGCGCCGATGGCGATGCCATTCATGGAACAGATCCCGGCCAATGATGCCAACGCATGGCTTGACCGACTGGTGAATGCCGTTGCACAAACCCCTGGGGCGCTGGATAAAACCGTGTTTGAACTGCAGGCACGAGACTGGCGTAAATCCGGGGATCAGGCTGAAATCAGCGGAAAACAAATAGCCGAATGGATGCGCCAGCTGAAATTAAGCGGTGCAGGTAACTACGGCTATTACCCGGATGATTTCATCAGCGACAAACCTGAGATGTCAGAGATTCGCTCGACGTTCTCCTCATACTGGTATCCGCAAAAATGACCGATCGCATTATTGCTTTCCTGATACTTTGCCTGATGTTCAGCCTGCCGTTTGGCGTGGCTGTCATCTTCACAGGTGAAGTGATGTTGAACTTCGTCTTCTTCTGGCCTTTGTTCATGTCTGCTTTGTGGATAAGCGGCGGGGTCTATTTCTGGTTTTACCGTGAACGTCACTGGAAATGGGGAGATGACACGCCACCACCGACCCTGCCGGGGAATCCACTGGTGTCCATTCTGATCCCCTGTTTTAACGAAGGGATCAACGCGCGTGAAACCATTGAGGCAGCACTGGCACAGCGATATAAGAATATCGAAGTGATCGCCATCAACGATGGCTCGACGGATGACACTCACGACGTGCTGGAACAACTGGCAGTGGAATACCCCAGCCTGCGGGTGATTCATCTGGCTGAAAACCAGGGTAAAGCGCTGGCGCTCAAGACCGGTGCAGCCGCTGCGCGCAGTGATTACCTGGTGTGCATTGATGGCGATGCGTTACTGGATCGTGATGCCGTTGCCTATATTGTGGCTCCTCTGATCCAGTTCCCGCGCGTTGGTGCAGTGACGGGGAACCCGCGTATTCGAACCCGCTCTACGTTAATCGGTCGTGTGCAGGTCGGTGAGTTCTCTTCCATTATCGGCTTAATTAAGCGTACTCAGCGAGTCTATGGGCAGATCTTTACCGTTTCCGGCGTAGTTGCGGCGTTTCGTCGTCGCGCGTTGGCCGAGGTCGGTTACTGGAGCCCGGACATGATCACCGAAGATATCGATATCAGCTGGAAGCTGCAATTGCGCCACTGGTCGGTATTCTTTGAGCCGCGCGCACTGTGCTGGATCCTGATGCCTGAAACATTAAAAGGGCTATGGAAGCAGCGTTTGCGCTGGGCGCAGGGTGGTGCAGAGGTGTTTATCGTTAACATGCGTCGTCTGTGGTCGTGGGAGTTCCGCCGCATGTGGCCGCTGTTTCTTGAGTTCTGTTTTTCTACCGCCTGGTCGTTTGCCTATGCGATCAGTATCGTGCTGTTCCTGTTAGGGCTGATGATCCCGATGCCGGACTCGCTGTATGTACAGCATCTGTTCCCGCCAGCCTTTACCGGACTTATTCTCGGTGTGGTCTGCTTAATACAGTTTGCGGTGAGTCTGATGATTGAACGACGCTATGAAAAAGGCATTGGCGCCTCGTTGTTCTGGATTATCTGGTTCCCGGTGGTGTACTGGATGCTAAGCCTGTTCACTACGCTGGTGGCTTTCCCGAAAGTGATGCTTAAACGCAAACGCGGCAGGGCGCGCTGGGTGAGTCCTGACCGTGGAATTGGGAGGATCGAATCATGAACCAGCCACTGATCTTCACGGAGCGGCGTTTGCTGCCGCGCATCATCGATGTGTTGTTGACGGCCATCGCATGGGTTGGATTTATCTATTTGATCTATAAAGGGCTGATCACAGCCCTGGCGCATTCACCGTATATGGGTGTGCGACCCTTTTTCACCACGCTGGATACGGTCACGTTTTATATCCTTGTCGCCCTGGTCAACGGCCTGGTGCTGATTGGCTGGGCGAAGTACAACCAGTTTCGTTTTCGGGTCGAACGCCGCAGTCGCAGACCCGGGCTTGAAGACCATGAGCTGGCAGAAAGTTTGCGTATTACCCGGGAGCTGGTTACGGAACTGAACAAGGCGAGGGTGCTGACGGTCCACCATCATGAGAATGGCGAAATCAGTCATATCGATGTGGACAGGGATATTGCCGATAACCGCCTCCCGCCGCCGACGCCTGCGATGCTGGAGTATTTGCCGCCAGAGCCGCAGCCGTCGATACAGAAAAAGCCTGAATGATATTTCTGCTTTCAGCCGCTTCCTTCAGCCTCGCATAGGTCTATGATTAGACCCAGACAATAAAAAAATGCGAGGCAATGTCGTGGATAAGGAACTACTGGATGCAGGTTACCGGGCCTATACCGGCGAGAAGATTGACGTCTACTTCAACACGGCGATGTGTCAGCATTCGGGCAATTGCGTGCGGGGAAGCGCGAAGCTGTTTAACCTGAAACGTAAACCGTGGATTATTCCGGATGAAGTGGACGTTGCCACGGTCATCAAGGTCATCGATACCTGTCCGAGCGGTGCGCTGAAATATCGCCAAAAATGAGTGAGGGAAGCATGGAAATTCTTGCAGGCCATAACAAGTTTTATGTCAATGATGCTGAGGGCAACCAGGTTGCCGAGATTGTTTTCGTGCCGACGGGCGAGCATCTGAGCATCATTGAACATACCGATGTTGATCCCAGCCTGAAAGGTCAGGGCGTCGGCAAACAGCTGGTGGCGAAAGTGGTAGAGAAGATGCGCGCTGAAAACCGCAAAGTTATTCCGCTGTGCCCGTTTGCCAAACATGAATTTGATAAAACCCGCGAGTACGACGATATCCGCGCCTGATTATCTTATATGCACCGGAAGGTATAACAGCCATCCGGTGCATCACGCCCGATGCAGTAAATCCTGATAAATCCCCGTCAGTATCCCTTGTGGGCCAAACTCTTTTTTAATCCACTGAGTGACACGACCGGTTGCCGAATGCTGGGTTGCCAAAAGCATTCGTGAATCCTGACGTGGGTTGTGGATCTGCCGTGTCACCAGCAACGACTTTTCCATCGCCTCGCGCACCATATAGTCTGGCAGAAAACCGATGCCCTCCCCCAGGATCTGGCACTGGCACTTGGTATTAAAATCGGGAACCAGAATCGACTCTTGACCGTGTAACAGCCAACCGACTTTTTTGTTGATGGTGTGCGCGGTGTCTTCCACCATGATGTTCGGGTACAGGCGCAGTTGGCTCTCAGAGATGGGTTCAGGCATAAACGCCAGCGGATGATCCGGGGCAATCGCGAACGACCAACGGATCGCGCCGATCTCGGTGTAATCAATTCCGCCGCCGTCCAGTAATGTATCGGGCGCGCCAATGGCGATATTGGCCAGGTTATTGATGATCGAATCCCAGACGCCGTTATACACCTCTGTAGTGACGGTTATCTGGCAGGTTGGAAACTGTTTCTTGAGTACCTGCAGCAGCCTCGCCGTATGTTGAGGGGTATACAACAGCTGGTTAATGCAGATGCGCACCCGAGCCTCAATTCCCTGAGCGATGGTATCAATGCTGCGCTTGATGGCGTGGAAATCGTTGAGCAGGTCGGTCGCCTTACGAAACAGATAGCGTCCGGACTCGGTCAGCTCAATGCTGCGAGTACTGCGGGTAAACAGCACCACGTCGAGACCCATTTCCATGCGCTTAATGGTGTAACTAATTGCCGATGTGGTTAAGCCAAGCTCCTCCGCTGCCTTGCTGAAACTGCTATAGCGGGCAGCCATCGTAAATGCCAGTAGGTTTTCCTCGGTAAATATTGAATTCATCTTTCTCCCCTCCGGCGACAATGCGCATCCGCAACACGATGATTGTTGAATGTATTTGTAATCCTTATACAGAGCAATCAGTTTTGAACAGAATTTAACACTGGTTTTACATTTGATTTGAAGGCAATCACACTTCTGTATTTTAATTGCAGGCCGCTATCCGTGCAGCATACCGCCTGATTTTCCGGACTACTGATTAGTGGCTAAAAGGGCCCCAGCCATAAGGGAAAGATTGCACTACAGCACGTTTTGTCCTCATTGTTAAAATTGATTCAATAATCGATGCACTAACGATGAATGAAATTTAAGCGGATGTTATTCTCTGCACTCTGTTGCTATTCTCAGGTTATCGGATATTTAAAAAGTCTAAAAAACTGCAGGAGAGCGATTATGTCAGAGAAAGAACTCATTACTGAATTTCTGCTGGCGGCAGAACAGGGCAATGCCGATGGATTAAAATCCTGTCTGGCAAAAAATGTGGATATTAACGCCACCAACCGCCAGGGGCGTACTGCCATTATTATTGCCAGCCTGAATAAACATTATGACTGTGTTTCTTTATTGATTGCTGCGGGTGCCGATATTAATAAACAAGATCAAACTTGTTTTAACCCCTTCCTGATTAGCTGCCTGACTAATGATTTAACACTGTTGCGTACGGTATTACCGGCTGACCCCGACCTCAATTGCCTGAGCCGTTTTGGCGGCGTTGGTATTACACCTGCCAGCGAAAAAGGTCATGTCGAGATCGTGCGCGAACTACTGCTGCGTACCGATATCAATGTCAACCATACTAATTTTGTTGGCTGGACGCCGCTCCTGGAAGCCATCGTGCTGAATGACGGCGGTGCGAAGCAGCAGGAGATCGTTAAGCTGCTGCTCGACCATGGCGCAAACCCGCACATGACGGATAAATACGGCAAAACCCCGCTGGAACTGGCGCGAGAGAAAGGGTACCACGAAATTGCCGAGCTGCTGATTGCGGCCGGAGCCTGACACAGGAGCGCCATTATCGCTACGCCATCACGGCGATGCGTACGGGCGCTAACCGCAGACAGCGCGTTTCTCACTTTCCGGGGAACGGGACGGGTTGAACAGGTTTTTTCTCACGCGGTAAACCTGTTGATACCCGAACAGCAGCGGCTGTTGACGTTATTGAGTGAAGATTGTGATAACGCACCTAACAGCTGTCGGTTGGCGTTGACGCATTGTGAAGACCTGTTTCACCCCGGTGAGCGGGTCAATTTTAGCGGGTCGGGAATAGTTGTTGGCAATGATAAATGGATAGAAACCGCCGGTTGCCAGCTGTGGCGAATACCACGGTGGACATCTGATGCAGCAAGCCTTGCCGCAGTCGGCTGGCAGCACTGGGAAGAGGTTATCCGCCAACAGCTAAGAAGCGACGACACATTATTTCTGTACCGGGGTGACAATCCGTTTTATCAGGAAATCACCCGTCAATTACTCAACCGCCGACAAACATTACTGACGGCGTTGCGTACAGGAGAAAATATTACTACAGCGGTCAGCCATTTAATTGGCTTGGGGATAGGGCTGACGCCCTCATCGGATGATTATTTAGTAGGCTTAAGCACCATTTTATTTATTCCCGGACATCCGCTGAGGAAATATAGAGATGATTTTTTAGCGGCATTGCAACGTGCCGGAAATAATACAACGCTACTTAGTAAAATAACGCTAGAGGAAGCATTTAATCAGCGTTATCGGGAAAGCATCGGATGGCTGCTGAACCAATTTATTACTGAGCAACAACTCGTTTCTACGCAATATATTACTGACATTAAAAATATCGGTTCAAGTTCTGGCTGCGACATGCTGTATGGCATGGCGGATGCCTGCGCCCTGAGCCACAGGTCCGGAGGGAATTATGTCGATCAGGATAGTTGTTAAAAAGAACACGTATTTTGATTCTGTCTCACTGATGTCTATCTCCACGCGCGCAAATAAGCTCGATGGCGTTGAGCAGGCGTTTGTGGCTATGGCGACAGAGATGAATAAGGGCGTACTGAAGAATCTCGGCCTGCTGACGCCTGAGCTGGAAGAGGCGAAAAGTGGCGATCTGATGATTGTCATTAAAGGCACCAGCGAGGCGGCGAACGACCAAACGCTGATGGCGATTGACGATCTGTTTACGCATAAAGAGCAGGGTGGCCAGCATGAAGCGCGCTATGCCACGCTTGCCAGCGCGAAGAAGCATGTTCCTGAGAGCAATCTGGCGGTGATCTCGGTCAATGGCCTGTTTGCCGCGCGTGAAGCGCGCCAGGCGCTGCAAAATAACCTCAATGTGATGCTGTTCTCTGACAACGTCTCTCTTGAGGACGAGCTGGCGCTTAAGCAGCTGGCGCATGAAAAAGGACTGTTGATGATGGGGCCAGATTGCGGAACCGCCATCATTAACGGCGCTGCGCTGTGTTTTGGCAACGCGGTGCGTCGCGGCAACATCGGAATTATTGGTGCCTCCGGTACCGGCAGCCAGGAGCTGAGCGTACGCATTCACGAATTTGGCGGCGGAATTTCCCAGTTGATTGGCACAGGTGGACGCGATCTTAGCGAAAAGATTGGCGGCCTGATGATGCTTGACGCGATTGGCATGCTGGAGGCCGATCCGCAAACCGAGATCATCGCGCTTATCTCCAAACCGCCTGCGCCAGCGGTGGCGCGCAAGGTGCTGGAACGTGCGCGCGCCTGTCATAAGCCCGTGGTGGTGTGTTTCCTGGGCCGTGAAGCCGCGCCTGCGGATGAAAAAGGCCTGCAGTTTGCCCGCGGTACTAAAGAGGCGGCGTTGAAAGCGGTACTGCTGACCGGCGTGAAAAAAGAGAGTCTGGATCTACATCCGCTCAACTGGCCGCTGATTGAAGAGGTTCGCGCCCGTCTGACTCCACAGCAAAAGTACATCCGTGGCTTGTTCTGCGGCGGCACGTTGTGCGATGAGGCGATGTTTGCTGCCATGGAAAAACATGCCGAAGTTTACAGCAACATTCATCCGGATCCGGCGTTCCGCCTGAAAGATCTCAACCGCAGCGTGGCGCATACCTTCCTCGATTTCGGTGATGACGATTTTACCAATGGCAAACCGCACCCGATGATCGATCCCACCAACCGCATTAGTCGTCTGTTACAGGAAGCGCGCGATCCTGAAGTTGGCGTGATCGTGATGGACTTCGTCCTTGGATTTGGATCGCATGAAGATCCGGTTGGCGTGATGCTCGATGCGATCGTTGAAGCCAAAGCGATCGCCGTCGCAGACGGTCGTCCGCTTGAGATCCTCGGCTATGTGCTGGGAACCGATCTTGATACGCCGTCGCTGGAAAAACAGTGTCAGATGCTGACCGACGCCGGGGTTATCTGGGCGAGCAGTAGCACCAACACCGGATTGCTGGCGCGTGAATTTATCTGTAAAGGGGAGGAAGCCTGATGAGCCAGACACTGTTTAACCAGCCGCTGAACGTGATTAACGTTGGCATCGCGATGTTCAGCGATGACCTGAAAAAGCAGAACGTACCGGTGACCCAGCTCGACTGGACGCCGCCGGGGCAGGGCAACATGCAGGTCGTGGCTGCGCTGGACGACATTGCCGATTCGCCGCTGGCAGACAAAATCGCGGCCGCTAACCAGCAGGCGCTGGAACGCATTATCCAGTCGCATCCGGTGCTGATTGGCTATGACCAGGCGATCAACGTCGTGCCGGGCATGACCCGTAACACCATCCTGCACGCCGGGCCGCCAATCCGCTGGGAAAAAATGTGCGGCGCAATGAAGGGGGCGGTAACCGGGGCGCTGGTCTTTGAAGGGCTGGCGAAAGATCTGGATGAAGCCGCCGAACTGGCCGCCTCGGGTGAAATCATCTTCTCTCCGTGCCACGAGCATGACTGTGTCGGCTCGATGGCGGGCGTGACATCGGCATCGATGTTTATGCACATCGTCGAGAACAAAACCTATGGCAACCGCGCATATACCAATATGAGCGAGCAGATGGCGAAGATCCTGCGTATGGGTGCGAACGATCAGAGCGTTATCGATCGTTTGAACTGGATGCGCGATGTGCTGGGACCGATGCTGCGCGACGCTATGAAACTGGCGGGCGAAATCGATCTGCGCCTGATGCTGGCGCAGGCATTGCACATGGGTGATGAGTGCCATAACCGTAACAACGCCGGGACGGCGCTGCTGATTCAGGCGCTGACGCCGTGGATTATTCAGACCGGTTATCCGGTTGAGCAGCAACGTGAGGTGTTCGAGTTCGTCCTCAGTAGTGATTACTTCTCCGGACCGACCTGGATGGCGATGTGTAAAGCCGCAATGGACGCTGCACACGGTATTGAATACAGCACCGTGGTGACGACGATGGCGCGCAACGGCGTTGAGTTCGGTCTGCGCATTAGCGGCTTACCGGGCCAGTGGTTTACCGGTCCGGCGCAGCAGGTGATTGGGCCGATGTTTGCGGGCTACAAGCCGGAAGATTCCGGACGTGATATCGGCGATAGCGCGATAACAGAAACCTACGGCATTGGCGGTTTCGCGATGGCGACGGCACCGGCCATCGTAGCGCTGGTGGGCGGTACGGTCGAAGAGGCCGTTGATTTCTCTCGCCAGATGCGAGAAATCACTCTCGGCGAAAACCCCAACGTCACCATTCCACTGCTTGGTTTTATGGGCGTACCGACCGCTATCGATATTACGCGCGTAGGCAGCACTGGCATTCTGCCGGTGATCAACACCGCTATTGCGCACAAAGACGCGGGGATCGGCATGATCGGCGCCGGAATAGTTCACCCGCCGTTCGCCTGTTTTGAAAAGGCGATCCTCAACTGGCGCGACCGCTACTGCCAATAACAATAACCGGGGCTAACGCGGTTAGCCCCACAGTAGCGAAGCGAAAAACGTTGCTTACCTGCAGGGCTGGGCGATCTCCGCGATCGCAAATGATGCTTAACCTGTTAAGGATATTCCATGAACAGCATAAAACTAGAATGGAAACGTGGTGACTGGGCGGCTTACTTTGGGCTGATGACCAACAACCTGACTAACCTGCTGACAATGATGGGACTACTCATTTTTGTCGTCGGGATCCCTACCGAAATTGTCTATGGTCGCATTGCGCCTGCCTTTGGTCTGGCGGTGCTGGTGGCCAGCGTCTGCTACGCCTGGTTTGGCCTGCAGATGGCTAAGCACACCGGGCGTAACGACGTAACGGCGCTGCCGTCCGGACCGAGTGCACCGTCAATCTTCACCGTGACCTTCCTGGTGCTGATGCCGGTTTATCAGCAAACCAAAGATGCCAACTTCGCTATCCAGATAGCCCTGGTGTGGTGCTTTGTCGAAGCGTTGATCCTGGTCGGTGGCTCCTTCCTGGGCGAGACCATCCGCAAGATGATCCCGCGTACGGTACTGCTTTCTTGTCTGTCCGGCCTGGGGCTGTTGCTGCTGGCGATGAACCCGATGCTGCAGGCATTCGAAGCGCCGACGGTTTCTTTCATCGTCCTGTTGCTGATCTTCATTAACTGGTTCGGTAAGAAGCCGATTTTTGCCCGTATTCCTACCGGTTTACTGCTGCTGATTGCCGGTACGGCCCTGGCGTGGATCTCCGGTTTACAAAGCCCGGAAGCCATTAAAGCGTCGATGTCTTCCTTTGGCTTCAACCCGCCGGAAATTCATGTCGACAGCTTCCTGCAAGGTTTACCGCACGCACTGCCGTATCTGGCTTCTGCAGTTCCTTTGGGCCTGGCGAACTATATTTTTGACCTTGAGAACATTGAAAGTGCGCACGCGGCGGGCGATGAGTACAACACCCGTAAGGTCATGATGGCGAACGGCTTTGCCTCCATGCTCGGCTGCATGCTGGGTAACCCGTTCCCGGTGACCGTATATGTTGGGCATGCGGGCTGGAAAGCGATGGGCGCCAGCATCGGCTATACCCTCGCTTCAGGCATCACCATGTTCCTGGTCCCGCTGTTTGGGCTGGGCGCGTTTATGCTCGCCATTATTCCGATGACCGCGATAGTGCCAATTCTGGTGTTTATCGGCGTGGTGACCGCCAACCAGGTGGTGCGAGAAACGCCCAAAGTCGAGGTTCCCGTTATCTTCATCTGTCTGTTCCCGTGGATCGCCAACTGGGCATTGACCATCGTCAACAGCGTGATGGGTGCCGCCGGAACTTCCGCGGGGAAACTGGGTAGTGACTTGCTGCACAGCAAAGGTGTCTATTACGACGGACTGGTGCATCTGGGAAGCGGCGCACCGCTGGCCAGCATGCTTTGGGGCTGCGTCGCTATCTTCGCCATTATGAACAAGCCGCTGCGCGGCGCGATTGCCGCAGCCTTTGGCGCGCTGTTATCGCTGTTTGGCGTGATCCACTCCCCGGCGGTTGGCTTTGCGGAAGGCAGCTCAATGATGTTTGTTGTGGCCTACCTGATGATGAGCGGCATGTTTGTCCTCAAGCATGTTCTTGATAGCCGTGAAGCGGTGACTGCGCCTGAGCAGGAACCGACGAAAACGACCTGAATTGCCTGCAAGCGGAAGATAACACTATGAAAGAACTTGTGGTCGTTGCCATTGGCGGCAACAGCATTATCAAAGATAACGCCAGCCAGTCGATTGAACACCAGGCTGAAGCGGTGAAAGCGGTAGCGGATACGGTGCTGGAGATGCTGGCATCGGACTACAACATTGTGCTGACGCACGGTAACGGGCCACAGGTAGGGCTGGATCTGCGGCGTGCGGAAATCGCGCACGAGCGTGAAGGGCTGCCGCTTACCCCGCTGGCAAACTGCGTTGCCGATACGCAGGGCGGTATCGGTTATCTGATCCAACAGGCGCTGAATAACCGTCTGGCGCGGCGCGGTGAGCAGAGGGCAGTTACGGTGGTCACGCAGGTGGAGGTCGACAAAAACGATCCGGGCTTCGCTAATCCGACCAAGCCCATTGGAGCGTTCTTTAGCGAAGTGCAGCGTGATGAACTGCAGCGGGTCAATCCGGGCTGGCGCTTTGTTGAGGATTCGGGGCGCGGCTACCGTCGGGTAGTCGCCTCTCCACAACCGAAGCGCATTGTCGAGGCGGAGGCGATCAAAACGCTGACCCAGCAAGGCTTTGTGGTTATTGGCGCGGGCGGCGGCGGGATCCCGGTGGTGCGTAGCGATCAAGGGGATTACCAGAGCGTGGACGCGGTGATTGATAAAGATCTCTCCACGGCGCTACTGGCGCAGGAGATCCGCGCCGACATTTTGGTGATCACCACCGGCGTCGAGCAGGTCTGTATTCATTTTGGCAAACCCAACCAGCAGGCGCTGGATACAGTGGATGTTGCAACGATGACCCGTTACATGCAGGAGGGGCATTTCCCGCCTGGCAGCATGTTACCCAAGATCGTTGCCAGCCTGGCGTTTCTGGAGCGTGGCGGTAAACGAGTAATCATCACCACGCCGGAATGCCTGCCTGCCGCACTGCGCGGCGAAACGGGCACCCATATTGTCCATTCCTGAGAGGAGACGTGAATGAAGGAAAGTAACAGCCGCCGTGAATTTTTAAGCCAGAGCGGAAAAATGGTGACCGCTGCCGCGCTGTTTGGCGCGGTCGCTCCGGTCGCGTATGCTGCTAATCCTGTCGGGAACACCTGCGGGTCGAAGAGCACAATGACGATTAACGATAAACACTATTACCTGGATAACGTCCTGCTGGAAGCGGGCTTTGATTACGAAAACTCGGTGGTGGTGCACACCCGTACCGCGCTGCAAACCGTTGAAATCCAGGACGGAAAAATCGTTGCGCTGCGCGAGAATAAGCAGCATCCGGATGCGACGCTGCCCCACTATGATGCGGGTGGAAAGCTGATGCTGCCCGCCATGCGCGACATGCACATCCATCTGGATAAAACCTTTTACGGCGGCCCCTGGCGTTCGCTGAACCGTCCGGCTGGCACCACTATTCAGGATATGATCCGCCTGGAACAAAAGCTGCTGCCTGAACTCCAGCCTTATACGCAGGAGCGCGCAGAAAAGCTGATCGATCTGCTGCAATCAAAAGGCACCTCGATCGCCCGCAGCCACTGCAACATAGAACCGGTTTCCGGGCTGAAAAATCTCGAAAACCTGCAGGCGGTACTGGCGCGTCGTCAACCGGGTTTTGCCTGTGAAATCGTGGCATTTCCGCAGCATGGCCTGTTGTTATCAAAATCTGAACCGCTGATGCGCGAAGCGATGCAGGCGGGAGCGCATTACGTCGGCGGTCTGGACCCAACCAGCGTCGATGGGGCGATGGAAAAATCCCTCGACACCATGTTCCAGATTGCGCTGGATTACGATAAAGGTGTAGATATCCATCTGCATGAAACCAGTCCGGCGGGCGTGGCGGCGGTGAATTACATGGTGGAAACGGTGGAGAAAACGCCGCAGTTAAAGGGCAAACTGACCATCAGCCACGCGTTTGCGCTGGCAACGTTGAACGAACAGCAGGTTGACGCGCTGGCGACCCGTATGGCGGCGCAGCAGATTACCATTGCCTCGACGGTGCCGATCGGTACCTTGCACATGCCGCTCAAGCAGCTGCGCGATAAAGGCGTGGAAGTGATTACCGGAACTGACAGCGTAATTGATCACTGGTCGCCGTACGGGCTGGGAGACATGCTGGAGAAGGCGAATCTGTACGCCCAGCTCTATATTCGCCCCAATGAGCTTAACCTGTCGCGTGCGCTGTTTCTTGCCACAGGCGATGTGCTGCCGCTAAACGATAAAGGTGAGCGCGTCTGGCCAAAAGCGCAGGATGAAGCCAGCTTTGTACTGATGGATGCCTCCTGTTCGGCGGAAGCGGTCGCGCGAATTTCCCCACGCACCGCGACCTTCCATAAAGGGCAACTGGTGTGGGGGAATGTCGCAAGCTAGCCAGGTTTTACGCGCAGCGGCAATCGCTGCTGCGCTCTCTTGGTGTTAACCGACGATCCCCATATAGCCGTGAATCCCCATATATAAACCGACCATCGCAATGAGCACACTGGAAAAATAGGGTGCTTTGCGTGCCATCGTGTTAAATCCGCTCCAGCGTTTGGCCGCCTGCTGCACGCTGATTGCCGCTCCCACGCCCACCGTTACCAGCGTCAGCGCCAGCCCGAGGCTGAAGCACAGCACCATGGTCGCACCCAGCGTGAAGGCTTTGAGCTGGATGCAAATTAGCAGCACCGTAATGGCGGCTGGGCACGGGATTAGCCCGCCGGTCAGACCGAACAATAATATTTGGCCGTTGGTGACCTCTTTGCCCGCAAAGCGGCGCTGAATATCGGTGGCATGGGCCCGTTCGTGGGCATCCTGATACTCTTTCGAGCCTTCGGTGAGTCCTGCCAGTGCGGCATGGTCGTGATTATGCTCGTGTTCGTGATGATGATGGTGATGATCGTCATCGTGGTCATGATGATGGTCGTCATGATCATGGTGGTGGTGATGCTCGTGATTGTGGTCGTGATGCGTCTGGGCCAGCCAGTTCTGCTCTCCCTGCCAGGTTCGCCAGAACATCCAGAATGCGGTCCCGAGAATAATAATCGCCGAGACAAACTGCAGCCAGGGCTCAACGGCCTGGGCAGTAAACGCTTTGCTGATATACATCCCGCCGAGCGCAATCAGCCATACCACGGCGGTATGCGACAGCGTTGCTGCCAGCCCCAGCATCACCGCCTGTTTGATGGTCCCCTTAATGGCAATAATAAAGGCCGCCATCATCGTCTTGGAATGCCCCGGTTCCAGACCGTGCAACACACCCAATAGAATCGCGCTGGGAATGAAAAACCAGGCGTTACCTTGCTGAAGAAGCGTAGAAAACTCACCCATGAGAATGATTCTTAGTTGTTTAATTTCGCCTGATTCTACTCCCCCCCAGTATCAAATACTACCCCCCAGTAGAATGTCGATGGTATTGTCCCTACAGCCAGACGTTAAAAAGGTAAAGTTATGTCACATACGATCCGCGACAAACAAAAGCTGAAAGCCCGAACCAGCAAGATTCAGGGGCAGGTAGCGGCGTTGAAAACCATGCTGGATGAACCGCATGAATGCGCGGCAGTATTGCAGCAAATAGCGGCGATCCGCGGGGCAGTAAACGGATTAATGCGTGAAGTGATTAAAGGTCATCTGACCGAGCACATTGTGCATCAGGGCGATGAAATTAAGCGCGAAGAGGATTTGGATGTGGTCCTGAAAGTGCTGGATTCGTACATCAAATAAGTCAGTTTAACGGCTCATCCGCTTACTGGAATGAGCCGCTAAACAACACGTTCTAGCCAAAAAACATCACAGATACGCACAGCAGACCGACAATCAGGGTGATCAGATTACCCACTGAACGGTATGGCTTCAGCGCCGGGATCAGATAGGTAGACAATGTCGGCATGATAAACAAAATCATGGCAATCAGCGGGCCGCTTATCGCGTAAATCATTGAAATAGCATTAGGATTAATGCAGCAGATGATAAACGTGATAGCCGAGACAAGCATGATGGACAGAGCGCGGTTAAAGGCCCGGCTTTTCTTCACACCCACCTGATGCAACGACGTTTTTACTACCTCCGTTGCCCCTTCAATCACGCCAAAGTAGGTGCCGAGGAACGATTTTGACATCGCGACAACGGCAACGATGATCCCGGAAATCGACAGCCATGCCGGTGCGTTTGGCATCATCGACAGCGCGGAAAGAATCGTCACGCCTTCATTTTTCGCGTCTTCGATATAGTTTGTCGGAATCGAAAGCAAGCAGCTGAAGACGAAAAACAGTACGCTCAGGCAGATGATGACGTAGGCTACCTTCATGATTTTTTTGCATTTACCCATGGCCTGCTCGCCGTATTTCTCTCGTCTGTCGATGGCGAACGTAGAGATAATTGGCGTATGGCTAAAAGCGAAAACCATCACGGGAATAGATATCCAAACCTGATGAAGCGTGTGCTGATCGAAAGACATCTGGCCGGTGAGTAGCGTTGGCTGCCAGCTTCCGGTCAGGTAGAGCGAAAGGAACAAAAAGTACGCGATGAGCGGGAACACCAAAAAGCCCATGACCCGAATAGTGGCTTGTCGGCCCATCAGAAAAATCAGGTTCAGCACCAGCACCACGCCAAGGCTGACCAACATGCGGATCCGCAGATCGATAGTGATATGTTTTGCCAGCTGTTCAGTGAGTGAATTGGTTATCGCTACGGCGTAGATCAGCACCACCACAAAGAAGGCAATAAAATAGAGGGTGGTGATCAGGCTGCCAATCTTCTTGCCGTAGTAGTGGGTAACCGCGCCAGTGATCCCTTCACCAGCCGACGTTTTTGAGGACAGGATAAACTGACACAGCGCCTTGTGCGGCCAGTAGGTTAAAGGCCAGGCGACGAGTGCGGTGATAAACAATACCACCGCGCCTGCAGAACCCAGCTGTATGGGTAGGAATAGGGTTCCTGCGCCGACGGCAGTCCCATATAGTGCGAAGCTCCAGAGAGTCTCTTCTTTTGACCAAAATTTCGACATTATTTGAACGTATCAACTATAAAATAAACAAAAAGAAGCGCAATTTACCACAAATGGCAGGGGCTGGGGGAGGTGTGAACAAGCGGGCGAGTGAATGGGACAATAGCCGGAACCGAGAAGATTCCGACTATTATTTTAATTATCAGGCAGTAACGCGCTGCTGGCGGCGCTTCATAACGCGCTCGCGTAACGTGTCATAAGCCCAGTTATAGAACATGGTGTACGGCAGGAAGAACAGGAAGAAACCTATTTCCAGCGTGAATGCCTGAACCAGGCTGACGTTCAGCACATACGCCACGATGCTCACCCCGATCACAATAAAACCGCTCTCGAAGCCTAAGGCGTGAAATGCTCGCACTTTCGCCGTACGTTTTACCTGGTGTGACGGCCACAAACGGTCAAACAGGGCGTTATAAATGATATTCCAGATCATCGCTGTGGTGGCGAGAAGAATGGTCAGTCCGCCCATTTCCAGCACCGAGCGCTGCATCAACCATGCGGTGGTTGGTGCGAGGATCGCGGTGGCAATGCCTTCAAAGCAGACGGCATGAAAAATACGCTCCACTAACGAGCGGCGTTGGACAGTATCGTGTTGCATAACCTAAAACCTTCTTTGATGCCCGGATAACGGAATGGTGGCAATTTTATCGTTTTATGTGATATCTAAAAGATAGTATCCATCGATAAAGTAGATAGCTCATGCGTTATTCTCCTGAAGCATTAACGGCATTTGTGGAGACCGTTTCCTGCGGTTCATTTTCTGCGGCGGCCCGGCGGCTGCGTAAAAGCCAGTCCACTATCAGTACGGCCATTGCGCATCTGGAAGCCGATCTTGGTTTTGCGCTGTTTGACCGCTCATCCCGCCAGCCAACGCTGACCGAGGAAGGTAAGCGGGTGTTGGGCTATGTGCAGGCTATTCTGACGGCCAGCGAACGTCTCGATGAGGCGGCGATCTCGCTGTCGGGTGAAACTGAGGCGCGTCTGACCTTTGTGCTGTCTGACACGCTGCATCCGGATGTGCTGGAAGAGTTGATGGTGCAGTTTGATCGCAAGTTTCCCCATACCGAGTTTGAATGCCTGATTGGCGAAGATGAAGACGTGATCGATCTGCTGCAAAAAGGACGTGCTCAAGTGGGGTTGATCGAGGCGCGGGAAGATTACCCGACCGACATGGGCGTTACGCGTCTGCCGATGCAAACCTGGATGGGATTATACGTTGCAGCGTCGCATCCGCTCGCGGCTCAAGAAAAACTGCAGTGGGAGCAGCTACACACCTGGCGCGAGCTGCGTTTGAATACCTATCTGGAAAGCGGCACCAACGTGGCGCGCGGCCCCGTCTGGTCTGCTCCTAACTATCTGTTATTGCTAAGTATGGCTGTTCAGGGATTCGGCTGGTGCGCGCTCCCTTGTGCGCTGGTGGAGGAGTTTGCGGCAGAAAAACCACTGGTGCAATTAAAGATGCCTGGCTGGCCAAAGGCTATCTCTATCGATCTGTTGTGGAATAAGAAATCACCGCCTGGTGTGGCAGGAAGTTGGCTGCGTGACCATTTACAGCAGAGTGGCGTTCAGATGACCAATAAGTGATACGAATTTCCTTTGTGATAAAAATCACCGTTTTTAAACAACCTTGATAACTATTTTTAACAATCATCTACTATTGCGGTGTTATTTTGCGCTGAGGTAGTGATGAAAGAGGTTGTGATCGTCGGGGCTTTAAGGACACCGATTGGCTGCTTCCAGGGGACGCTGGCGCGCCACTCTGCCGTTGAGTTAGGCAGCATGGTGGTCAAGGCGTTACTGGAACGCACGGGCGTGGACGTTCACGCTGTGGATGAAGTGATCCTCGGACAGGTGCTTACCGCAGGTGCCGGGCAGAACCCTGCGCGTCAGTCTGCCATCAATGGTGGGCTACCCAATACCGTTTCAGCCATCACCATTAACGATGTCTGTGGCTCGGGTCTGAAAGCGCTGCATCTGGCGACCCAGGCTATCCAGTGTGGCGAAGCCGACATTGTGATTGCGGGCGGGCAAGAGAATATGAGCCGTGCACCGCATGTCCTTACCGATAGCCGCACTGGCGCACAGCTGGGGAACAGCCAACTGGTCGACAGCCTGGTACATGACGGTCTGTGGGATGCCTTCAACGATTATCACATGGGCGTTACTGCGGAAAACCTGGCGCGAGAATACGGAATCAGCCGCGAATTGCAGGATGCCTACGCGCTGCACTCGCAGCACAAAGCGCGGATGGCAATTGATGCCGGACGCTTTAAAGATGAAATCGTGCCGGTGGTAACACAGCGTAATGGGCAATCGTTCGTGGTGGACACCGACGAACAACCGCGTACCGATGCCAGCGCCGAGGGGCTGGCGCGTCTGGATCCTACCTTTGACAGACTCGGTTCGGTAACGGCGGGTAACGCGTCATCCATCAACGACGGTGCCGCTGCGGTGATGATGATGAGCGAGGCCAAGGCGCAGGAACTTAACTTACCTGTGTTGGCCCGTATTCGCGCCTTTGCCAGCGTCGGAGTCGACCCTGCGCTCATGGGGATTGCGCCAGTGTATGCAACACGCCGCTGCCTTGAGCGTGTGGGCTGGCAACTGGCTGATGTTGATCTTATCGAAGCTAATGAAGCCTTCGCCGCGCAGGCATTATCCGTTGGGAAAATGCTGGAGTGGGATGAACGGCGGGTGAATGTGAACGGCGGGGCCATTGCGCTCGGCCATCCGATTGGCGCATCTGGCTGTCGTATTCTGGTTTCGCTGGTGCATGAAATGGTGAAACGTCGGGCGCACAAGGGTCTGGCAACGCTGTGTATTGGTGGCGGTCAGGGGGTGGCGCTCGCTATCGAACGAGACTAATTTCCCTTCGATTTCTCTGCTTTAACGCCTTTTCTGATGACTTTCTCCTGCATCTATAAAAAAGCCCTCCAACAGGAGGGCAAGGCCAGTTACAGAAACATACACTCTAAACCCTGCCAACATATCAAAACGTTGTTTCATTTCATGTGATTGATAGCGCACTTTGTTAGAAAAGGTGTGTGAACGACGTATGAGTCTGACTGTATTTTTAATATCTTATCCCTGCCACTAATGATCTACTTTTTTGTATTTTCATCTATCTAATTGTTTTAAATAATTTTATTTGAACAATTTTTGCGATTTATATGCGCTAGCGTGATCGCACTTACACTTTTGATAATAAGATGCGGAAAAAGTGAAACATCGTTTTAGTTGTAATTGAAAACACATTCAGGGAGGGATATCATGAGCGCATAAGATAAAACGGAACAGCGTTTTGCTATTCGTTTAAGCATTCACGGTCAATTTATCACTGGAGGTAAATGTGGACGTAAGACAAAGCATCCATAGTGCGCATGCGAAAACCCTGGACACTCTGGGGCTGCGTAATGAGTTTTTGGTCGAAGAAGTGTTTGTCGCAGATGAATACACCATGGTCTACAGCCACATCGACCGCATCATTGTTGGCGGCATTATGCCAGTGGCCAAAACCGTCTCTGTGGGTGGCGAAGTCGGCAAACAGCTGGGCGTAACCTATTTCCTCGAACGTCGTGAGCTGGGTGTGATCAATATCGGCGGCCCGGGCACGATTACCGTTGACGGCCAGTGCTATGAAATTGGTCATCGCGACGCGCTGTACGTCGGAAAAGGGGCAAAAGAAGTGGTATTCGCCAGTATTGATACGGCGAAACCGGCGAAGTTTTACTACAACTGCGCGCCGGCACACACGACTTACCCAACTAAGAAAGTCACGCCTGCAGACGTTGCGCCAGTGACGCTGGGCGATAACCTCACCAGTAACCGTCGTACCATCAACAAATACTTTGTGCCGGATGTTCTGGAAACCTGCCAGTTGAGCATGGGTCTGACTGAACTGGCACCGGGTAACCTGTGGAACACCATGCCGTGTCATACCCATGAACGTCGTATGGAAGTCTATTTCTACTTCAATATGGAAGAAGACACCTGTGTCTTCCACATGATGGGTCAGCCTCAGGAAACGCGTCATATTGTGATGCACAACGAGCAGGCGGTGATTTCTCCAAGCTGGTCTATTCACTCCGGCGTCGGCACAAAAGCTTATACGTTCATTTGGGGCATGGTCGGCGAAAACCAGGTCTTTGATGATATGGACCATGTTGCAGTAAAAGATCTGCGCTAGTTGCGGGCGACAGCCGTGCCTGCTGCGGCGGGCATTATAAAAAATTAAGGATTTACAATGATTTTGAATGCATTCTCTCTTGAAGGTAAAGTCGCCGTTGTGACCGGTTGTGACACAGGTTTGGGTCAGGGTATGGCGCTGGGCCTGGCTGAAGCGGGCTGCGATATCGTCGGTATCAATATTGTTGAACCGACAGAAACCATCGAACGCGTGACCGCACTGGGCCGCCGTTTTTTAAGCCTGACCGCCGATCTGCGTCAAATCGATGGTATTCCGGCGCTGCTGGAGCGCGCAGTGGCAGAATTCGGCCATATTGATATTCTGGTCAACAACGCGGGTCTTATCCGTCGTGACGATGCGATCGACTTCAGCGAAAAAGACTGGGATGACGTGATGAACCTGAATATTAAGAGCGTGTTCTTTATGTCTCAGGCCGCGGCGAAGCACTTTATCGCTCAGGGTAACGGCGGCAAAATTATCAATATCGCCTCTATGCTTTCCTTCCAGGGCGGGATCCGCGTGCCGTCTTACACCGCATCTAAAAGCGGCGTAATGGGTGTTACCCGTCTGATGGCGAACGAGTGGGCAAAACATAACATCAACGTCAACGCGATTGCACCAGGTTACATGGCGACGAATAACACCCAACAGCTGCGTGCTGATGAGCAGCGTAGCGCAGAGATCCTCGATCGTATCCCGGCGGGGCGTTGGGGTTTACCGAGCGACCTGATGGGGCCTGTCGTGTTCCTGGCGTCCAGCGCATCTGACTATATCAACGGCTATACCGTTGCAGTAGATGGCGGCTGGCTGGCACGTTAATTCACTTTCCAGAACCGTTAAACCCTGCCCTCTGGCAGGGTTTTTTATATTCGGATTAATAAAATCCATATTGTGGTTATAAATTATTCCATATTAAATTTCATACGTATAAATTTATTGTTTTTAATATCCTTTAATATCAACAAATTAAATTTAATTGAGTGATTGTCGGTAAATTTTAAAATTGGAATATCCATCACATAACCATGTGGTGTAGCTATTTAATCCATGTTTTTGCCGTTTCCCGCCTGACGCTTCCTGCAAGGGATCCCTTACTTTCAATGGCATGGTTACTCTGTATCTGGCAGGAAAAAATGGTCTCAATAAATAATGATGCTGCTTTAGCGCCGCGCCCAGTACGCGATACGCGACGTATGAATATGTTTGTTTCTATCTCTGCGGCTGTCGCAGGGTTGTTATTCGGCCTGGATATTGGCGTGATTGCTGGCGCGTTGCCTTTTATCACCGATCACTTTGTGTTGACCAGCCGCCTGCAGGAGTGGGTGGTAAGCAGCATGATGCTGGGTGCGGCAATTGGTGCGCTGTTTAACGGTTGGTTGTCATTCCGCCTGGGGCGCAAATACAGCCTGATGGCGGGCGCGATCCTTTTCGTCGTCGGATCTCTGGGCTCGGCGTTTGCCTCCAGCGTAGAAATGCTCATTTTTGCTCGCGTGGTGCTGGGCGTAGCGGTGGGGATCGCGTCTTACACCGCACCGCTCTATCTCTCTGAAATGGCCAGCGAAAACGTGCGTGGCAAGATGATCAGTATGTATCAGTTGATGGTGACGCTGGGCATCGTTCTGGCCTTTTTGTCCGATACCGCGTTCAGCTACAGCGGTAACTGGCGCGCTATGCTGGGCGTGCTGGCGCTTCCGGCTGTATTGCTGATTATTCTGGTTGTTTTCTTGCCCAACAGCCCGCGCTGGCTGGCGGAGAAAGGTCGCCACATCGAAGCTGAAGAAGTACTGCGCATGTTGCGCGATACGTCAGAAAAAGCCCGCGATGAGCTGAACGAAATCCGTGAAAGCCTGAAGCTGAAGCAGGGTGGTTGGGCGCTGTTTAAAATTAACCGTAACGTGCGTCGTGCGGTTTTCCTCGGAATGTTACTGCAGGCGATGCAGCAGTTCACCGGGATGAACATCATCATGTACTACGCGCCGCGCATTTTTAAAATGGCGGGTTTTACCACCACAGAGCAGCAGATGATTGCCACGCTGGTAGTTGGCTTAACGTTTATGTTCGCCACCTTTATTGCCGTCTTCACGGTCGACAAAGCAGGACGTAAACCGGCGCTGAAAATTGGTTTCAGCGTAATGGCTATCGGGACGCTGGTGCTTGGTTATTGCCTGATGCAGTTTGATAACGGCACGGCTTCCAGTGGGCTATCCTGGCTGTCAGTTGGTATGACGATGATGTGTATTGCAGGCTATGCGATGAGCGCCGCACCGGTGGTGTGGATCCTGTGTTCGGAAATTCAGCCACTGAAATGCCGTGATTTTGGTATTACCTGCTCCACCACCACCAACTGGGTGTCGAACATGATCATTGGCGCAACGTTCCTGACGCTGCTCGACAGCATTGGCGCCGCCGGTACGTTCTGGCTTTATACCGCGCTGAACGTTGTGTTTATCGGTATTACGTTCTGGCTGATTCCAGAAACCAAAAACGTCACGCTGGAGCATATCGAACGTAAGCTGATGGCGGGCGAGAAGTTAAGAGATATTGGGGTGTAAGTCAGACAAGCATGCCGGATGGCGCTTCAGCCTTGTCCGGCCTGCGAGTGGAGTCTCTTACAGGCCGGGAAAGCGTCAACGCGACCCGGCTTTTTTATTTAGCACCTTACCCGTGCAGAAAATCTTCGCGAATTGGGGTAAAGGTATCCAGCAGCGTTCCCGGTTTTAAGCAGACGCAGCCATGCATAATGTTGGGCTGTTTATACAGAGTATCGCCCGCCCTAACGATATGTTTCTCTTCGCCGATGGTAAATTCAAACTCACCGGACAACACGTAAGTCAGCTGCTCATGCGGATGATTGTGCATCGGGCCGATTGCGCCTTGCTCGAAGTTCACCTCAACCGCCATCATGTTACCGCCGTGAGCAAGAATGCGCCGGGTAACGCCATTGCCCAGATCGTCAAGCGTGGTCTCTTTATGAAAAATAAACATCCGGCCTTCCTGTAATTAATTAAAACAGTGTTTCATTAAAGCTATATCAGAAAATTAAAAAAAGAAATGCACGCCAACAGATGTGGAAAGTTGATCACATCTTTGGTTCACTGGAGAGACAACAACGAGTCAGGGGAAATGATGAAAACGATCGGTCTGTTAGGCGGTATGAGCTGGGAATCTACCATTCCTTATTATCGACTCATCAATGAAGGCATAAAACAGCGTCTGGGCGGTCTGCATTCTGCGCAGATTCTGTTGCACAGCGTGGATTTTCACGAGATTGAAGTCTGCCAGTCAAGCGGTGACTGGCAGCGAGCCGGTGAGATCCTCGCGCAGGCCGCCACAGGGCTACAGCAAGCCGGGGCGCAAGGAATTGTGCTGTGTACCAACACCATGCACAAAGTTGCTGAGGCGATTGAAAGCGCCTGTGACGTGCCGTTTCTGCATATTGCTGACGCGACGGGTCGGGCGATACAAAAGCAGCAGATGAACAACGTGGCGTTACTGGGTACGCGTTACACCATGGAGCAGGATTTTTACCGCGGGCGTTTACAGACTGAATTCGGCATTAGCACGTTGATCCCTGAAGCTGATGATCGTCAGAAAATAAACCAGATTATTTTCGATGAGCTGTGTCTCGGTGAATTCAGCGAGGCTTCCCGCGATTATTACCTGGGCGTCATCGACCAACTGGCGAAACAGGGGGCGCAAGGGGTGATCTTTGGCTGTACCGAGATTGGTCTGCTGGTTCCCACCGAGCTAAGCCCACTACCGGTTTTCGACACCGCGGCAATCCATGCGCAAGATGCGGTGGCGTTTATGCTTTCGGCTGTGGATGCAAAATAGCCTCCAGCGGGTCAATAAGCCTCGGTAGATGGGCCTGCAGATGCGCCGTAAAAGCATCAACCAGCGCCGAGGCGGGGCGATGAAGCGGGTGAATCAGGCTGACTGTAAAGGGTACCGAAATACTGAAGCGGCGGATAACGACTCCGCTGCTGGCGTAATCCAGCGCGGTCAGTGGGTTCACCACCGAGATCCCCACGCCTGCCCGTACCATTGCACAAATTGAAGCGGCGCTATGGGTTTCAATCACCATGCGGCGCTTCACCTGGTGCTCATTAAACAGGGTATCCAGTAGCTGACGGTAGCTGTCGGTGCGCGACAGGCTGATGTAGTTTTCTCCCTGAAAATCCTGCGGCGTTAACACCGCTTTCTTAGTCAGCGGATGGCCCTGCGGCAGCACGCACACTTCATCCAGCGCCAGCAATTCGGTGCGTTTCGTTCCGGCAGGCGTATGCAGCGTTTCCGTTAACCCCAGATCGTGGCGCTGCGCCGACAGCCACTCTTCCAGCAGCGGTGACTCCTGCGGCACTATCTGAATATTGACCTGTGGATAGCGTGCGAGGAATGGCTGCAGCAGCGGCGGTAAAAAAGACTGTGAGAATACCGGCAGGCAAACAATCGACAATTCGCCCTGGCGAAACTCGCGCAGGCTTTCGGCGGCGCTCACAATTCTGTCCAGGCCATACCACGAACGTTGCACCTCTTCAAACAGACGTAACCCTTGCACGGTTGGGTGCAGTCGGCCACGCGTACGTTCAAACAGCGTTAATCCCAGCACTTTCTCGAATCGGGCCAGTTCCCGGCTGACGGTGGGCTGCGAGGTATGTAGCATGCGCGCGGCTTCTGTCAGATTGCCTGCCGTCATGATGGCGTGAAAAATTTCGATGTGTCGCAGGTTAACGGCGGGCATGGGCAATCCTCGAATGATTCAATCCATATCATTTTTGCATAGACTCACGATAAAACGATATTTTTTATTCTTTTCGGGCTGTGGCGTAATCATAAAAAAGCCAATACCGGAGCACACCATGCCACGCCCACTCAATAGTACTGACACTGACCTGACCGCCGACAACCTGCTGCGCCTGCCTGCCGAATTCGGCTGCCCGGTGTGGGTCTATGATGCGCAGATTATCCGCGGGCAGATTGCCAAATTGAGTCAGTTTGACGTGGTGCGTTTCGCCCAAAAGGCATGTTCGAATATTCATATTTTGCGCCTGATGCGCGAGCAGGGCGTGAAGGTTGATTCCGTCTCGCTTGGCGAAATTGAACGTGCGTTGGCGGCAGGCTTCGTACCGGGGAAAGATGAAATCGTCTTTACCGCCGATATGATTGATGAAGCGACGCTCGCGCGGGTGCATGAATTGCGCATTCCGGTAAATGCCGGGTCGGTGGATATGCTGGAACAACTGGGCCAGGTCTCGCCGGGCCATCGCGTGTGGCTACGCGTAAACCCTGGCTTTGGGCATGGGCACAGTCAGAAAACCAATACCGGCGGCGAAAACAGCAAGCACGGGATCTGGTATAGCGATCTTCCCGCGGCGCTGGAGGTGATTCAGCGCTATAAGCTGAAGCTGGTGGGGATTCATATGCATATCGGCTCCGGCGTGGACTATGCGCATCTGGAGCAGGTGTGTGGTGCGATGGTGCGCCAGGTGGTTGAATTTGGCCAGGATCTGGAGGCGATCTCCGCGGGTGGCGGTTTATCAATCCCGTATCGCGAAGGCGAAGAGGCGATCGATACCGATCACTACTTTGGATTGTGGAACGCTGCGCGTGAACAGATTGCTAAACACCTGGGTCACCCGGTCGCGCTTGAGATAGAGCCAGGTCGTTTTCTGGTCGCGGAAGCCGGTGTGTTAGTGGCGCAGGTGCGTAGCGTAAAAGAGATGGGTAGCCGCCACTTTGTGCTGATCGATGCGGGCTTCAACGATCTAATGCGCCCGGCCATGTACGGTAGTTATCACCATATCTCCGCGCTGGCAGGGGATGGTCGCTCTCTGGAACACACCCCACAACGGGAAACCGTGGTAGCCGGGCCGCTGTGCGAATCCGGCGACGTGTTTACCCAGCAGGAAGGCGGAAATGTGGAAACCCGTCTGTTGCCTGCGGTGGTGCCGGGCGATTATCTGGTGCTGCATGATACTGGGGCGTACGGCGCGTCAATGTCGTCAAACTACAATAGCCGTCCGCTGCTGCCGGAGGTTTTGTTCGATAACGGCGTGGCGCGGCTAATTCGCCGTCGCCAGACCATTGATGAGCTGTTAGCGCTGGAATTAATCTGATTACAGCGTTGTGAAATGCCGGATGACGCTACGCTTATCCGGCCTACGAGATTAACTGCGGGGCCTGTAGGCCGGATAAGGCGCTTGCGCCGCCATCCGGCATTTGATTACTTAAAGTATGGCCCGAGCGTTACTGAGTCACGTAGTACCAGTTTGCCGGTAAACGGTGGGATTGGCTCGACGCTCTCGCCGTTGGCCAGCCGAATAGCCTGGTCGATTGCCGTGGTTATCATGGTATCAATCGGTAGATAAACGGTAGACAGCCCCGGCTCCAGCCATTTGGCGCTGGGCGCATCATCAAAACCAAACAGTGAGACGTCCGTTGGGATCCTCAGCCCGGCCTGATGTAACGCTTTTGATGCGCCTAATGCCATGTCATCGTTACAGGCGAACAGGGCGCTAAATTTTACCCCTTCCTCCAGCAGTTCACGGCAGGCCTCATAGCCTCGCGTCATCGTGGAGTCGCCGTATTTGACCTTATCGGGATCCCAGGGAATACCGTTTTTTTCCAGCGCCTTACGATACCCCATCAGGCGGGATTTACCGGTAGGCGTATGACCTGGCACAGTGATACAAGCAATATCGCTATGGCCCTGCGAGATCAGATAATTGACCGCCTGATAGGCCGCGTCTTCCTGTTCAAAGAAAATTGCGCGATCGCGGGCCTGGCTGACATCACGGTTGATGACCAGCAAGGGCATAGCAATGCTGTTCATCAACGACATAATCGCCTTTTCACTCATATAGCGGGTATAGAGAATAATGGCGTCGCACTGCCTGTCCGCCAGCATTTGCACGGCTTCCTGCTCACGCTCTGGTGTGTCGTGGCCGTCGGTGACGATCAACTGCTTGCCGTGAGATTCCGTCTGGCGTGAAGCCTGTTGCAGCAGGCGGCCAAAGTAGAATCCATCAAATGTGGAAACTACCAGACCAATGCTGTTGCTGGTGCGGTTTGCCAAAGAGCGCGCTAAAAAATTAGGCCGATAATCAAGTGCCTGCATGGCCTTAAACACTTTCTGGCGCGTGCTCTCTTTTACCTGACCCGTGCCATTCAGTACGCGCGAAACGGTCGCTTTTGAGACGCCTGCGTGTCGTGAAACGTCCAACATCGTAGTCATAACGCTATCCTGGTTATTCGTTTGACGATGAATTCCCCGGCTCTGTCAGCGTCGAAACGGAATGGCGACGCACCAGAGTTGGGTTAAAAACGTGGGTAATTTCAGGCACGGGACGCTTCTCCGCCAGCGCGAGCGCCAGTTCGGCAGCCTGGGTTGCCATCGTCACGATCGGGTAGCGCACCGTGGTCAGACGCGGGCGCACGTAGCGGGAAACCAGCACATCATCAAAACCAATCAGCGAGATTTCTCCCGGCACATCAATGCCGTTATCATTCAATACGCCCATGGCACCAGCCGCCATTGAGTCGTTGTAGCAGGCTACCGCAGTGAAGTTTTTGCCACGGCCAAGTAACTCGGTCATAGCCTGTTCACCGCCGCTTTCATCCGGTTCACCAAACGTTACTAGTCGATCGCTGACAGGAATATTGCTCTCTGCCAGCGCGTCGTAATAGCCTTGCAGACGATCTTCCGCATCTGAAATCGTGTGATTGGAGCACAGATAACCAATGCGCGTATGGCCCTGCTGAATGAGGTGTCGGGTCGCGAGCCAGGCGCCGAAACGGTCATCAAGGGCAACGCAACGTTGTTCGAATCCCGGCAGAATTCGGTTAATCAATACCATGCCGGGGATTTGCTTCATGAGTGATGCCAGCTCAGCATCCGGGATAATTTTTGCGTGGACAACAAGGGCTGCGCAGCGGTGGCGAATGAGCTGTTCAATCGCCTGTCGTTCCTTCTGTTCGTTATGGTAGCCGTTACCAATCAGTAAAAAATTACCGGTGTTATACGCCACCTGCTCGACAGCTTTAACCATTGCCCCAAAAAATGGATCGGACACATCTCCAACCACCAGACCGATGGTTTCAGTGGATTGTTGTGCCAGCGCACGCGCATTGGCGTTGGGGTGGTAGCTGAGTGATTCCATTGCACTCGTTACGGCCAGGCGCGATGCTTCGCTGGCTTTAGGGGAATCATTAATCACTCGAGAAACGGTGGCGACTGATACACCAGCTAGTCGGGCTACATCCTTTATGGTCGCCATGATAGTACCTGTTGTGGGTAAACGCTTACATTCCGTCAGTGTTACGGAAAATGGCTGGCTGTTCAAGCAGATTGCCCGTCAGAACGTCGCAAATGTGAGCGCACACGAGCGAAGTAAGACAGAAAATAGAAAATGCTAATTTTTGCTTACACTTTGCGATGTGCTGTTGCGATTGTTCGCTGGTGAGAGAACTGAGCAGATTGCTAGAGTTGAGATCCCAGAGGTATTGATAGGTGAAATCAACTTTCGGGTTGATCACTAGAATTACACCAGCCTGCGCAGATGCGCAGGTTTTTTTTTATCTTCAGCCTATCTGTAACAGTAACCGATAATTTACACAACTCGTTGCATTTGGGTTCATTCCTTTGCGTTTTCGCACTGGCGTATCTGGCTGCTGACGACCACAATCAAGATCCCAGAGGTATTGATTGGTGAGATTATTCGGTACGCACTTCGTACCTGTCTCTTGCACCAACCTGCGCGGATGCGCAGGTTTTTTTTCGGATTGTATTTACCAGTTACCTGTCGCGCCAATTCCCCAACTCGTATACTCTCCCACCATTGATGTTTATATAATTAATGGCACAGGGAGTTGAGATGCTATTTGGCTTTTTTCGTAATCTGTTTCGCGTGCTTTTCCGCGTTCGCGTCACGGGCGATGTCAGCGCGCTACAGGGAGAACGCGTTCTAATCACTCCCAACCATGTCTCATTTATAGACGGCATCCTGTTGGCGCTCTTTTTACCGATTCGTCCCGTCTTCGCTGTTTACACCTCGATCAGCCAGCAATGGTATATGCGCTGGCTAACCCCGCTGATTGATTTCGTACCGTTAGATCCAACCAAACCGATGTCGATTAAACATCTGGTTCGTCTGGTCGAACAGGGCCGTCCGGTGGTTATTTTCCCGGAAGGACGTATTTCGACCTCCGGCTCGTTAATGAAAATTTATGACGGCGCGGGGTTTGTTGCCGCTAAGTCGGGGGCGACGGTGGTCCCTGTGCGCATTGAAGGCGCGGAGCTTTCCCGCTTTAGCCGCCTGAAAGGTTTGGTTAAACAGCGATTCTTCCCGCGCATCCGCTTACACATCCTACCGCCCACACAACTGCCGATGCCGGAAGCTCCGCGTGCTCGCGATCGCCGCAAAATTGCCGGAGAGATGCTGCATCAAATTATGATGGAAGCACGCATGGCGGTTCGTCCGCGTGAAACGCTATACGAGTCGCTGCTGGCGGCGAAATACCGTTTTGGCGCAGGCAAAAACTGCATTGAAGATGTTAACTTTACCCCGGACAGCTACCGCAAGCTGCTGACAAAGACGCTCTTTGTGGCCCGTATTCTGGAAAAATACAGCGTCGAAGGTGAAAAAATCGGCCTGATGCTGCCAAACGCGGGGATCAGCGCGGCGGTTATTTTTGGCGCCATTGCGCGTCGACGCATTCCGGCCATGATGAACTACACCGCGGGCGTGAAAGGATTAACCAGCGCCATTACTGCGTCTGAAATCAAAACGATCTTCACATCCCGACAGTTTCTCGATAAAGGCAAACTCTGGCATTTACCGGAACAACTCACCCAAGTGCGTTGGGTTTATCTGGAAGACTTAAAAGCTGATGTGACCTTTAGCGATAAGCTGTGGATTTTCTCACATCTGCTGGCACCGCATCTGGCGCAGGTGAAGCAGCAGCCGGAAGACGCTGCGGTGATCCTCTTTACTTCTGGCTCAGAAGGCCATCCGAAAGGTGTGGTTCACAGTCATAAAAGCATTCTGGCGAACGTTGAGCAGATCAAAACGATTGCCGATTTCACCGCCGATGACCGTTTTATGTCGGCGCTGCCGCTGTTCCACTCCTTTGGCCTGACGGTGGGATTATTCACGCCGCTACTGACTGGCGCAGAAGTGTTTCTTTATCCCAGCCCGCTGCATTACCGCATTGTGCCAGAGCTGGTATACGACCGGAACTGCACCGTGTTGTTTGGTACTTCAACGTTCCTCGGCAACTATGCGCGTTTTGCGCATCCGTACGATTTCCACCGCCTGCGCTATGTGGTGGCGGGAGCGGAAAAACTTCAGGACAGCACAAAGCAGCTGTGGCAGGAGAAATTTGGCCTGCGCGTTCTTGAAGGCTATGGCGTGACGGAATGTGCGCCGGTTGTGTCGATTAACGTACCAATGGCGGCAAAATCGGGAACGGTAGGGCGCATCTTGCCTGGTATGGATGCTCGACTGTTGGCCGTTCCGGGAATTGAGGACGGTGGGCGTTTACAGCTGAAAGGTCCTAATATTATGAGTGGCTATTTGCGCGTCGAAAAACCTGGCGTGCTGGAAGTGCCGACAGCAGAGAATGCGCAAGGTGAGATTGAGCGCGGCTGGTATGACACCGGAGACATCGTGCGCTTTGATGAAAACGGCTTTGTACAGATTCAGGGGCGCGCTAAGCGTTTCGCTAAAATTGCCGGAGAGATGGTTTCGCTGGAAATGGTTGAGCAACTGGCATTGGCGGTATCCGCAGACAAAATGCACGCCACGGCGATCAAGAGTGATGCCAGCAAAGGTGAGGCGCTGGTGCTGTTCACTACCGACAGCGAGCTGACACGTGAAAAACTACAGCAGTATGCGCGGGCGCACGGTGTACCTGAACTCGCCGTACCGCGTGATATTCGCCATCTGAAGCAACTCCCCTTACTCGGCAGCGGTAAGCCGGATTTTGTTACGCTGAAAAGCTGGGTCGATGAGCCGGAAAAACAACATGAGTGAGTCAGTGCACACTAACACTTCAATCTGGTCCAAAGGGATGATGTCCGTTATCGCCGCGCAGTTTCTGTCGGCGTTTGGCGATAATGCGTTGCTGTTTGCTACGCTGGCGTTGCTGAAAGAACAATTCTATCCGGACTGGAGTCAGCCAATCCTGCAAATGGTGTTTGTGGGCGCTTACATTCTGTTTGCTCCCTTTGTGGGACAGGTGGCGGATAGCTTTGCCAAAGGCAGAGTGATGATGTTCGCGAACGCTCTGAAACTGCTGGGCGCGGCGAGTATTTGCTTCGGTATTAATCCGTTTCTTGGGTATACGCTGGTGGGGATCGGCGCGGCGGCATATTCACCGGCCAAGTACGGCATTCTCGGTGAACTGACTACCGGCGACAAACTGGTGAAGGCTAACGGCCTGATGGAAGCCTCCACCATTGCCGCGATTTTGCTCGGTTCTGTCGCCGGCGGCGTTCTGGCCGACTGGCACGTGATTGCCGCGCTTTCTGCCTGTGCACTGGCCTATGCTGGCGCGGTGGTGGCTAACCTGTATATCCCGAAACTGGCCGCGGCTCGTCCTGGCCAGTCCTGGAATCTGGGGAAAATGACGCGCAGTTTCTTCTGTGCGGCTTCATCGTTGTGGCGCAACGGTGAAACACGCTTCTCGTTGGTGGGAACCAGCCTTTTTTGGGGCGCGGGCGTTACGCTGCGTTTTCTGCTGGTGCTGTGGGTCCCGGTGGCGCTCGGCATCACCGATAACGCCACGCCGACCTACCTCAATGCCATGGTAGCGATCGGGATTGTGGTCGGTGCGGGTGCGGCCGCGAAGCTCGTAACGCTGGAAACCGTGTCGCGCTGTATGCCTGCGGGGATCCTGATTGGCGTCGTGGTGCTGATTTTCTCTCTTCAACATTCGCTGCTTCCGGCTTACGCATTGCTGATGCTTATCGGCGTGTCGGGTGGCTTCTTTGTGGTACCGCTGAATGCGTTGCTGCAGGAACGGGGTAAGAAAAGCGTCGGCGCGGGTAATGCGATAGCGGTGCAAAACCTGGGCGAAAACAGCGCGATGCTGTTGATGCTCGGTATTTACTCACTGGCGGTGCTGGTGGGGATCCCGGCTGTTGCGATTGGTATTGGATTTGGTGCACTGTTTGCGCTGGCGATTGCGGCGCTGTGGATTTGGCAGCGCCGCCATTAGTCTGTTGTATGCTGTTGCCGGATGGCGGCGTTACCGTATACGGCCTACAGGGCGTTCACTTTGTAGGCCTGATAAGCGTAGCGCCATCAGGCGCAAATCGTCACGGTGCGAGATGGGTATGCTATGAATGTGCCGGATGGCGGCGTTGCCTTATCCGGCCTACAGGATGCTCACTTTGTAGGCCTGATAAGCGTAGCGCCATCAGGCGCTAATCGTCACGGTGCGAGATGAGTATGCTATGAATGTGCCGAATGGCGGCGTTACCGTAAACGGCCTACAGGATGCTCACTTTGTAGGCCTGATAAGCGTAGCGCCATCAGGCGCTAACTGTTACGGTGCAGGATAGGTATACACCTGATGCACCGCTTCAATCTCTGCCAGTACTTCTTCGCTCAACTCCAGATGCAGACTTTCAACGTTGGTTTTTAGCTGCTCCATCGTCGTGGCGCCCAGCAAAGTGCTGGCGACAAACGGCTGACGACGCACGAATGCCAGCGCCATTTGCGCAGGATCCAGATTATGGCGTTTCGCGATATCCACATAGGCCGCGACGGCTTTCTGCGTCTGCCCGCCGCTGTAGCGCGTGAAACGACTAAACAACGTATTGCGTGCACCGGCAGGTTTCGCGCCGTTCAGGTATTTCCCGGTTAACGTACCGAAGCCCAGGCAAGAGTAGGCCAGCAGCTCAACGCTTTCATACTGGCTCACTTCAGCCAGTCCAACCTCAAAGCTGCGGTTCAGCAGGCTGTAGGGGTTCTGGATGGTGGCGATGCGTGGCAGATCGTGTTTGTCCGCCAGGTGTAGATAGCGCATCACGCCAAACGCGGTTTCATTAGAAACGCCGATGTAGCGAATTTTCCCAGCGCGCTGAAACTCGGCCAGTGCGTCCAGCGTATCGAGAAGGGAAACGACCGGCGCGGAGTCTGTCCAGCTGTAACCTAACTTACCAAAACAGTTGGTCGGGCGCTGTGGCCAGTGAACCTGATACAGATCCAGATAATCGGTTTTCAGTCTTTTCAGGCTGTCGTGCAGCGCTTCACGGATATTTTTACGGTCCAGCGCCTGATTCGGTCGAATGCCGCTGTCGTTGTTACGTGATGGTCCGCTGACCTTAGACGCAACGATCAGCTTTTCGCGGCTGCCGTGTTTGGCGAGCCAGTTACCTACGTAGGTTTCGGTGAGACCCTGGGTTTCAGGACGCGGCGGTACCGGATACATCTCGGCAACGTCGATCAAATTAATGCCCTGTGCTACGGCATAATCGAGCTGTGCATGTGCGTCGGCTTCGCTGTTTTGTTCACCAAACGTCATTGTGCCCAGCCCCAGTGTACTGACTTCCAGCGAGCTGTGGGGTATACGGTGATATTGCATAGCCGTTTCCTTTTTATAATCACGACATAAGGATTATAAAAATGGCTGAGGGAAGAGAAAAAGGGAAGTAAAATTGTTAAGGCCAGCGCGCTGCTGACCTCAACCATCAGCGTTCAATGATTTGAGACACATCATCGCGGTTAATCTGCATCGCATTGCCCTGCTGGTCGTGATAGCTCACCAGACCGGTATCATCGTCAATTTCTGGTTTTCCATCGGTCAGGATCATTCGACCATCTTTTGTCGCCATTACATAATCGCTGCTGCATCCGGAAACGGCAAAAGCCAGTCCTACGGCGGAAATCAAAACTGCCCATTTTTTCATCTGCTTATCCTCACATGGCCTGCGTCTGACAATAGTTTAGTAATAACGCGAAGTTGTGCAGGGTGAAAGCAGTAAAATCTTAAACTGTGAGAAGGGGTAGGTGTGGCTGGCATTCGCTCCCCTTGCGGGGAGCGATGGATTTCATCAGAGCGGATTTTTTTTATTACGCCACAGGTTCAGGGTCTCTACCGCGATAGAGAAGAACATGGCGAAATAGATATATCCTTTCGGAACGTGGACGTCGAAACTTTCCAGAATCAGCGTAAAACCGACCAGAATCAGAAACGAGAGCGCCAGCATTTTTACCGAAGGGTGGCGATCGACAAACTCACCAATCGGGCGAGCAGCAAACATCATCACGCCTACGGCAATCACCACCGCCGCCATCATGATAAACAGATGATCGGACAAACCAACCGCAGTAATCACGGAATCCAGACTGAAGATAATGTCTAACAACATGATCTGTACAATCGCGCCCAGGAAAGAAGATACGCGGGTTTTTAACCCCTCTTCCTCACCTTCAATGGATTCGTGGATCTCTTTACTGGCTTTCCAGATCAGGAACAATCCCCCCAGCAGAAGGATCAGGTCGCGTGCTGATATCGCCTCGCCAAACAGCTCGAATAACGGGTTTGTCAGCCGCGTTACCCAGGCGATAGAAGCCAGCAGTGCCAGACGCATGATCATCGCCGCCGCCAGCCCAATACGTCGGGCATGATTGCGTTGCGCTGTCGGGAGTTTGGCTACAACCAGAGAAAGGAAAATAATATTGTCGATCCCAAGAACGATCTCCAGCAGCGTCAGCGTACCGAGCGCAAGCCAGGCGTTAGGATCGGTTATCCATGCAAATAACATCGAACAAAGTCCTGCCAAAAAAAAGAAGCGGTAATTATAGGCCCGTAACGCGGCGGGTGAAAGGCCGGACGGTGCCTATTGCGCCTGGAACAAGAAATGTCGCTCAAGCAATGCGCGGGTGAAGTTCTTTTTCAGGTAAAAGCCGCGTGGCAGGGTCAGGATGGGTTCGCCGTTGGCGCCAATGGCCTCGGTAAGCGCGCGGGCGTTGGCGGCTTTAGGACGCAGTTGCAGTACTTCCCCATGGCGAGCGGTGATGCGTTCGACATGTCCTAACACAATCATGTCCATTAACTCTTCCCAGTCCAGACGCAATTGCCGGTCTTCTTCTTCATTCGGGCTCCACAGCAGGGGAGAGCCGACGCGGCGCTCAGCCAGAGGAATGCTGCGTTCGCCTTCTACCGGGATCCACAGAACACGTTTGAGTTTGTGCCGTACATGGCTGGTTTCCCAGGTGACACCGGTATTGCCGGTTAACGGCGCCACACACACAAAGGTGGTTTCCAGCGGTCTGCCAAGACTGTCCACAGGGATCGTTTTCAGCTCCACGCCCAGCGCCGCAAAATCCTGCTCTGGTTTACTGCCCGCGCTGGCACCGAGCCAGATTTCCAGCAGGACGCCAATCCAGCCTTTATCGCGCTTAAGATCCTTCGGCGTAACGATTCCCGCCATTGCCGCTAATTCTCCTAACGCGTAGCCCGAAAGCTGCCGTGCCTGGCTCAGCAACTGGGCTTCAGATTCAGGGGGAGAAAGCAACGGACGGAGTTCTGGCATCGGGTTAACCCTTAGGTGAAAAAATGAGCAATGATTTTATACCGTGTGGACAGAGTTTATCTTTTTCCACATGCTTTATTCAATTCTATGATTTATATTGGTTTTTAGATTCACGTTCGCAGAGTTGCGCAACAGCGAAGCGGGTTTTCCAATTCTGGTCACTGACAATGAACAGGATCTTACACCATGTTATCCACAGAAAGATGGGATAACTGTGAAAAACCCCCACTACTGTTTCAATTTACAGCCTTGACGTGCGACGAAAATCGAATTTTCACACAAATTGTGCCTAACTTATTGGCATAATCTGTGGATAAAACCAACGCTGGTCGATCTTTCATCAGCGTGAAGATCGTATGCGTGATGCACATCACATTTCTGTGTGTTTATCTGCGTGGATCGGTTTTAACTTTATGAATGTATAAGAGTATTTTTGATATGTGACGAATGTCTTATTCGGACTGTTCTGGGTTTTCCCATAGTAATTCCGTACTTCTTCACAACTATATCCACAGAAAAGGTGAATAAAATCGCCTTGCTTGCCCTTCTTCTGTTTATAACTCGGCCTTTAACTGTGAGTTATTCAATTGTTATTAGAATATCGCACCCTTAACAGAGTGGTTTACCGCCCCTCAGGAGTGTGAAACAATCGTTTGTATATAAGGTTTATGTTGAGGTAGTCCGGTGATTGATGACGATGGCTACCGCCCGAATGTAGGGATAGTAATTTGTAACCGCCAGGGGCAGGTCATGTGGGCCCGGCGATTTGGTCAGCACTCCTGGCAATTCCCACAAGGTGGGATCAATGCAGGAGAGACAGCAGAGCAGGCGATGTACCGGGAACTCTTTGAAGAAGTGGGTCTCAGTCGTAAAGATGTACGGATCCTTGCTTCTACTCGTAACTGGTTGCGTTACAAGTTACCGAAACGTTTGGTGCGTTGGGACACAAAGCCGGTTTGTATCGGCCAGAAACAAAAATGGTTTCTTCTGCAATTGGTCAGCAGCGATGCTGAAATCAATATGCAAACCAGCAGTACACCTGAGTTCGACGGCTGGCGCTGGGTGAGTTACTGGTATCCGGTTCGACAGGTGGTGTCATTTAAACGCGATGTCTATCGCAGGGTGATGAAAGAATTCGCAAGTGTTGTCATGGCGCTTCAGGAGAGCACTCCTAAACCGCAAAGCGCACCTGCGTACAGACGTAAAAGAGGTTAAGCTACGCAAATTATGCTCACCCGCCTGCGCGAAATAGTCGAAAAGGTGGCCAGTGCTCCGCGTCTGAACGAAGCGCTGAATATACTGGTTACCGACATCTGTCTTGCGATGGATACAGAGGTCTGTTCGGTTTATCTGGCCGATCACGATCGACGTTGTTATTACCTCATGGCGACCCGGGGACTAAAAAAACCACGTGGTCGCACTGTCGCACTCGCGTTTGATGAAGGTATCGTTGGCCTGGTTGGCAGGCTGGCGGAACCTATCAACCTCGCCGATGCGCAAAAACATCCCAGCTTTAAATACATTCCTTCGGTAAAAGAAGAGCGTTTTCGTGCATTCTTAGGCGTACCGATCATTCAGCGTCGCCAGCTTTTAGGTGTGCTGGTGGTGCAGCAGCGTGAACTGCGTCAGTACGATGAAAGTGAAGAGTCTTTCCTCGTCACGCTCGCCACGCAAATGGCGGCCATACTTTCGCAGTCGCAGCTAAACGCGCTGTTCGGCCAGTACCGTCAAACGCGCATCCGTGCGCTGCCTGCCGCTCCCGGTGTGGCAATAGCCGAAGGTTGGCAGGATGCGACGCTGCCGTTGATGGAACAGGTCTACCAGGCTTCAACGCTGGATCCTGTGCTTGAACGCGAGCGACTGACCGGTGCGCTGGAAGAGGCGGCGAACGAATTCCGCCGCTACAGCAAGCGTTTTACCGCTGGGGCGCAGAAAGAAACGGCGGCGATCTTTGATCTTTACTCGCACTTGCTTTCCGATACCCGTCTGCGCCGCGAGCTGTTTGCGGAAGTGGATAACGGTTCGGTGGCCGAGTGGGCGGTTAAAACGATCATTGAAAAGTTTGCCGAACAGTTCGCCGCGCTGAGCGATAACTACCTCAAAGAGCGGGCCGGAGATTTACGCGCGCTGGGCCAGCGTCTGCTGTTCCACCTTGATGACTCTATCCAGGGGCCGAATGCCTGGCCGGAACGCTTTGTGCTGGTGGCGGATGAACTTTCAGCAACCACGCTGGCGGAGCTTCCTCAGGACCGGTTAGTTGGCGTGGTTGTCCGGGACGGCGCAGCCAACTCTCATGCGGCAATTATGGTGCGTGCGCTGGGTATCCCTACCGTTATGGGGGCCGATATCCAGCCGTCGGTGCTGCATCGCCGTACGCTGGTGGTGGACGGTTATCGCGGTGAACTGCTGGTCGATCCGGAACCGGTATTGATCCAGGAATACCAGCGTCTTATCAGTGAAGAAATTGAGCTGAGCCGCCTGGCGGAAGACGACGTCAACCAGCCAGCACAGTTGAAAAGCGGCGAGCGCGTGAAGGTGATGCTCAATGCGGGCCTCAGCCCAGAACATGAAGAAAAGCTGGGTAGCCGAATCGACGGCATTGGCCTGTATCGCACCGAAATTCCGTTCATGCTGCAAAGCGGTTTTCCTTCGGAAGAAGAACAGGTTGCGCAGTACCAGGGTATGCTGCAAATGTTTAACGACAAGCCGGTGACCCTGCGTACGCTGGATGTCGGCGCCGATAAACAACTGCCCTACATGCCGATCAGTGAAGAGAACCCGTGCCTTGGTTGGCGAGGGATCCGCATAACGCTCGATCAGCCGGAGATCTTTTTGATCCAGGTTCGCGCTATGCTGCGTGCGAATGCGGCAACCGGAAACTTGAGCATTTTGCTGCCGATGGTAACCAGCATCGATGAAGTGGACGAAGCGCGACGTTTGATTGAACGCGCCGGACGCGAAGTGGAGGAGATGATCGGTTACGAGATCCCGAAACCGCGCATTGGCATCATGCTGGAAGTTCCGTCGATGGTGTTCATGCTGCCGCATCTGACAAACCGGATAGACTTTATCTCGGTTGGAACCAACGACCTTACCCAGTACATACTGGCCGTCGATCGTAACAACACACGGGTAGCCAGCATTTATGACAGCCTGCATCCGGGGATGTTGCGTGCGCTGGCGATGATTGCGCAGGAAGCCGAAAGAAGCGGTATCGATTTGCGCCTGTGTGGTGAAATGGCGGGCGACCCGATGTGTGTGGCTATTCTGATCGGTCTCGGTTTCCGTCATTTGTCGATGAACGGTCGTTCTGTCGCTCGCGTAAAATATCTGCTGCGCCATATCGATTTTGATGAGGCGCAAACGCTGGCGCAGCGCAGCCTGGAGGCACAGATGGCAACAGAAGTACGCCATCAGGTAGCGGCCTTCATGGAGCGTCGTGGCATGGGGGGCTTGATTCGCGGGGGATTGTAGGTCTGACAAGCGTAGCGCTATCAGGTATTACGGGGGATAGAGATTACCTATACAGATCTTTTACATCTTCCCGGCATCCGCTTCTAACCCCTTGTGCTATCATTCGCACCTTTGGAGCGCCTGCATTATGCAGGCGCGCTTATCAATTGCTGTCTGACTTCAGCGAAATAACAAGAACTTGTGGTGACAGATGACCAGTAGCTATCTGCATTTTCCGGATTTCGATCCGGTCATTTTCTCAATCGGACCCGTCGCGCTTCACTGGTACGGCTTAATGTATTTGGTGGGGTTTATTTTCGCGATGTGGCTGGCGACGCGCCGCGCGAATCGTCCGGGCAGTGGCTGGACCAAAAATGAAGTAGAAAACTTACTGTATGCGGGCTTCCTCGGGGTTTTCCTCGGTGGGCGTATTGGTTACGTACTGTTCTATAACTTCCCGTTATTCCTCGATAATCCCCTGTATCTGTTCCGCGTCTGGGACGGCGGTATGTCCTTCCACGGTGGACTTATCGGTGTGATCCTGGTGATGATTATCTTCGCCAAACGCACTAAGCGTTCGTTCTTCCAGGTTTCTGATTTCATTGCTCCGCTGATTCCGTTTGGCTTGGGTGCAGGGCGTCTGGGCAACTTTATCAACGGTGAGCTGTGGGGACGCGTTGACCCGAACTTCAAGTACGCCATGCTGTTCCCGGGCTCCCGTACCGAAGATATTTTACTGCTGCAAACTAACCCGCAATGGCAGTCTATTTTTGATACCTACGGCTCGCTGCCACGCCACGCCTCACAGCTTTATGAGATGGCGTTGGAAGGCGTTGTGCTGTTTATCATTCTGAACTTGTACATTCGCAAACCGCGCCCGATGGGTTCGGTGTCCGGTCTGTTCCTGATTGGTTATGGCGCGTTTCGTATTATTGTTGAATTCTTCCGCCAGCCGGATGCGCAGTTTACCGGCACCTGGGTACAGTACATCAGCATGGGGCAGATCCTCTCTATCCCGATGATTGTCGCAGGCATTATTATGATGGTTTGGGCGTACCGCCGCAGCCCACAGCAACACGTTTCCTGAGGAACCATGAAACAGTATTTAGAACTGATGCAAAAAGTGCTGGATGAAGGCACACAGAAAAACGACCGTACCGGAACCGGAACGCTTTCCATTTTTGGTCATCAGATGCGTTTTAATCTGCAGGAAGGGTTCCCGCTGGTTACGACTAAACGCTGCCATTTACGCTCGATCATTCATGAGCTGCTGTGGTTCTTGCAGGGCGATACTAACGTTGCCTACCTGCATGAAAACAACGTCTCAATCTGGGACGAATGGGCGGATGAAAACGGTAATTTAGGCCCGGTTTACGGCAAACAATGGCGCGCGTGGCCTACGCCAGATGGTCGCCATATCGACCAGATCACCACCGTGCTAAACCAGCTGAAAAATGATCCGGACTCTCGCCGCATTATCGTTTCCGCATGGAACGTCGGTGAGCTGGATAAAATGGCGCTGGCACCGTGCCATGCGTTCTTCCAGTTCTACGTGGCGGATGGCAAGCTCTCCTGCCAGCTGTATCAGCGTTCGTGCGATGTGTTCCTCGGCCTGCCGTTTAACATTGCCAGCTACGCTTTGCTGGTACACATGATGGCGCAGCAGTGCGATCTGGAAGTGGGTGATTTTGTCTGGACCGGCGGCGACACGCACCTGTACAGCAACCATATGGATCAAACGCATCTGCAGCTTAGCCGTGAACCTCGCGCGCTGCCGAAACTGGTTATCAAACGTAAGCCTGAATCAATCTTTGACTATCGCTTCGAAGACTTCGAAATTGAAGGCTACGATCCGCACCCGGGTATTAAAGCACCGGTAGCTATCTAACCTGTTTCATGCTGTCACAACCGACGCCCATGTGCGTCGGTTTTTTTTGTCTCAAATCGCGTTCTTCGGCGCGGATTCCTGAAATATTGCAACGGCCTGTAACGCGCTAAATATTCCCCATAGCTCGCCGTAGAAACCGAATTTCCCGCTCGTTATTCATTTTCCTCACGCCATACTGGCGACATGAAAAAACAACAAGGTTACACGCTTCTCGAAACCCTGATTGCGATGCTGATTGTCGCGGCGCTTGGTGCATCTGGGCTGTATGGTTGGCAGCGCTGGCAGCAGCAACAGCGGCTGTGGCAGACCGCCTGCCAGGTGCGGGACTACCTGCTGCAACTGCGTGAAGATGCTAACTGGCGTAACCGCGATCACGTGATAAGCGTGATTCGGGATGGCACATCATGGTGTTTTGTCAGCTCTGCGGCTTCGCAAACCACGTGTCGACCCGTTTCGTCTTTGGTTTTTACACCGCCCTGGGACGACGTCGAAATGGCGGAGATAACACCTTCACTGGCCTTTTTTGGACTGCGCAATACGGCATGGGCCGGACATATACGCCTGAAAAATGCGACTGGGGAATGGCGCGTGGTGGTGTCTGGCTGGGGGCGAGTTAGGCTTTGCGAGAGTGATGAGGCCAGACTATGTCAGTAAACGAACGGGGGTTTTCACTGCTGGAGACGCTCATTGCCATGGCGATTAGCAGTATTTTATTGCTTAGCTCAGCACGATTTTTACCGGCGCTACAGCGAGAGATTCTGCGTAACACGCGCCAGTTAGTACTGGAAGATGAAATATGGCAGCGGGTCTACACCGTGGCGAAGCATCTTCAGCGGGCGGGATATTGCCGGGGAAACTGTGTCGGAGAGGGACTGGTGATATCGGCTAAGGGAGACTGTGTTATTGCCCGATGGGATGCCAACAGCAATGGCGTTTGGGAAAGCAGTCCCGTGAAAGAGGCTGATTCTATTGGGTTTCGTTTACAGGACAAGGTGTTGGAAACCGTGCGTGGAGCCACCGGCTGCACTAGCAAAGGATGGGACAAAATGACCGATCCGGCCACGATGCAGATTGAGGCATTCCAGGTTGAAAGGCTGAATTTCAGCGGATATTCCCCGCTTCTTACGCTGCGTTTGCGTGGAGTGAGCAATGACGAACCACAAAAAGTTGTTGAAGCGGTCTACAGCGTTACGGGATTCAACCTGTGAACAGTGAGAGAGGCGTATCCTCTCTGGCAATGGTCCTGTTGCTGCTGGTGCTCGGTAGTCTGCTGCTGCAAAGCGTTAGCAGACAGGAGGCCAGTTTTGCTGCGCGTGTGGCCACACAAAGTCAGGCGCTGCAGCGTCAGGCGGTAGTGCAATCCGCGATGGAATGGGGGCGTACGCAGCCCTGGCGGTTACAACCCCCCGTACAGTGTCGGCGCGATCCCACGCAGGATGCCGCGGTTTGCCTGCGCCGGCTTACCAATAATTTTGTTCTGCTTATTGCCCACTATGAAGGGATATCGTTATGGCGTCAGGGGGGGATTATTGATGGCAACATAGAATTCTCGGCGCGTGGCTGGAGCGATTTTTGTCCGCTAAAGGAGCAGACGTTATGCCAGATCCCCTGAACAGACAGCGTGGCTTTAGTCTGCCGGAAGTGATGCTGGCAATGGTACTGATGATCATGATTGTGACCGCGTTGTCAGGATACCTGCGGGTACTAATGAACAGCTTTATCATCAGAAACCAGTATCAGCAACTCTGGCGCCACGCCTGGCAGCAAACCCAGCTGTACCCGTTTTCATCGCCTGTGAACTGGCAGGTTAACCGAATGCAGACAACGAGAGCGGGATGTGTCAGCATCAACGTTATAATTTCTTCACCCCTCGGCAGGCAGGGTCAGATGACGCGTCTGCATTGCCCGAATCGTCAGTAGTCAGGAGTCGCTATGTTAAGGGTCTACCACTCCAACCGTCTGGATGTGCTGGAAGCGTTAATGGAATTTATCGTTGAGCGCGAGCGGCTGGACGACCCCTTTGAACCTGAGATGATCCTGGTTCAAAGTACCGGTATGGCGCAGTGGCTACAAATGACTCTTGCACAGAAGTTTAGTATTGCCGCCAATATCGATTTTCCGCTGCCCGCGAGTTTTATCTGGGATATGTTTGTGCGCGTGCTGCCGGATATCCCGAAAGAGAGTGCGTTCAGCAAACAGAGCATGAGCTGGAAGTTGATGACGCTGTTGCCACAATTGCTGGATAGCGATGACTTCGCATTGCTACGCCACTATCTGACGGACGACACTGATAAACGTAAGCTTTTTCAGCTTTCCTCGCGCGCGGCTGACCTTTTCGATCAGTATTTAGTCTACCGCCCTGACTGGTTGACCCAGTGGGAAGCGGGGCGACAGGTTGAGGGACTTGACGAGTCTCAGGCCTGGCAGGCACCGTTGTGGAAAGCGCTGGTGGAATACACCTCGGAATTGGGCCAACCGCGCTGGCATCGTGCCAATTTATACCAACGATTTATTCAGACGTTGGAAAACGCGTCCGAGTGCCCGCAGGGACTGCCTTCTCGCGTCTTTATTTGCGGTATTTCGGCGCTGCCGCCGGTTTATTTGCAGGCATTGCAGGCGCTGGGTAAGCACATTGATATTCATCTGCTGTTTACCAACCCTTGTCGCTACTACTGGGGGGATATTAAAGATCCGGCCTGGCTGGCGAAGCTGATGGCACGTCAGCGTCGGCACAGCTTTGAAGAACGGCATCTGCCGCTGTTTCGTGATAATCAGAAAGCCGAAGGATTATTTAACAGCGATGGCGAACAGGATGTGGGCAATCCGATGCTGGCCTCGTGGGGCAAGCTGGGGCGTGATTACATTTATTTGCTTTCGGAGCTGGAAAATAGTCAGGAACTGGATGCGTTTGTCGACATTACGCCTGACAACCTTTTGCATAATATTCAATCGGATATTCTGGAACTTGAAAGTCATGCCGTGGCGGGCGTTACGCTGGAAGAATATTCCCGTAGCGACAATAAACGCCGGCTTGAGCTGAACGACACCAGCGTGACTTTCCATGTCTGCCATAGCCCACAGCGCGAGGTGGAAATTCTTCATGACCGGCTTTTGGCCATGCTGGAAGCGGACCCAACGCTGACACCGCGCGATATTATCGTGATGGTGGCGGACATCGACAGCTACAGCCCATTCATTCAGTCGGTCTTTGGTAGCGCGCCAGCCGAGCGTTACTTACCTTATGCGATATCTGACCGTCGGGCACGCCAGTCTCATCCCGTCTTACAGGCCTTTATCAGCCTGCTGTCGCTGCCGGATAGCCGTTTTGTCTCAGAGGATGTCCTGGCGTTACTGGATGTTCCCGTGCTGGCGGCGCGTTTCAACATTGATGAAGAAGGGTTGCGCTATCTTCGTTTATGGGTCAATGAATCCGGGATTCGTTGGGGAATTGACGACGATAACGTGCGTGAACTGGAACTTCCACCTACAGGTCAGCATACCTGGCAATTTGGTTTAACGCGTATGCTGCTCGGCTACGCGATGGAAAGCTCGCAGGGCGAGTGGCAATCGGTATTGCCTTACGATGAGTCCAGCGGCCTGATTGCCGAGCTGGTAGGGCATCTGGCCTCGTTGCTGATGCAGCTTAATCTCTGGCGTAGAGGGTTAGCGCAGGAACGACCGCTGGAAGAGTGGCTACCCGTTTGTCGGGAAATGCTTAATGATTTCTTCCTACCGGACGCGGACACCGAAGCGGCAATGACGCTGATTGAACAGCAGTGGCAGGCCATTATTACCGAAGGTTTAGGGGCCGAGTACGGCGATGCTATACCGCTCTCTCTGTTGCGTGATGAGCTAGCCCAGCGCCTTGACCAGGAACGCATCAGCCAGCGCTTCCTGGCGGGGCCCGTTAACATTTGTACGCTGATGCCGATGCGCTCCATTCCGTTCAAAGTGGTGTGCCTGCTGGGTATGAACGATGGGGTTTATCCGCGTCAACTTGCGCCGCTGGGCTTTGATTTAATGAGCCAAAAACCGATGCGGGGCGATCGCAGTCGTCGCGATGATGACCGCTATTTGTTCCTCGAAGCATTAATCTCGGCACAGCAGACGCTCTACATCAGCTACATTGGCCGCTCTATTCAGGATAACAGCGAGCGCTTCCCGTCGGTGCTGGTGCAAGAACTGATGGACTACATTGGACAAAGCCATTATCTGCCGGGCGATGAATCGCTGACCTGTGATCAAAGCGAGGCAAGGGTAAAAGCGCATATAACCCGTTTGCATACCCGTATGCCCTTTGATGCACAAAACTATTTGCCGGGCGAACAGCAAAGCTATGCCCGGGAATGGCTGCCTGCGGCGAGTCTGTCAGGAAAAGCGCACACGGATTTTGTGCAGCCTCTGCCCTTTGAAATGCCAGAAACGCTAACGCTGGAAACGCTGCAGCGATTTTGGGCACATCCGGTACGCGCCTTTTTCCAGATGCGTTTAAGGGTCAACTTCCGCTCTGAAGAGAGTGAGATCCCCGATACGGAACCTTTCACTCTTGAAGGGTTAACCCGCTACCAGCTTAATCAGCAATTGCTTAATACGCTGGTTGAAGAGAACGATGCTGAACGACTGTTCCGCCGTTTTCGTGCGGCGGGCGCGCTACCCTATGGGCCGTTTGGCGAAATTCTGTGGGATACGCAGCGTCAGGAAATGCAGTCGCTGGCTGAACGCATTATCGCCTGTCGTCAGCCCTGTCAGAGCATGGAAATCGATCTTAACTGTCACGGCGTGCAAATCACCGGTTGGCTGCCGCAGGTGCAAGAGGACGGTTTGTTGCGCTGGCGCCCATCTTTGATAAGCATTGCGCAGGGTGTGCAACTTTGGCTGGAACATCTTGTCTATTGTGCCAGTGGCGGTAGGGGAGAGAGCCGATTGTTCCTGCGTAAAGACGGAGAATGGCGTTTTCCGCCGCTGGATGCAGAACAGGCGCTGCTGTACCTGTCGCAACTCATTGAGGGGTATCGGGAAGGCATGTCGTCACCGTTGCTGGTATTACCCGAAAGCGGTGGTGCATGGATAAAAACCTGTTATGACGCCGCAAATGATGCCATGTTAGATGACGATGCAACGTTGCAAAAAGCGCGCAGTAAGTTTCTGCAAGCCTATGAAGGCAACATGATGGTACGTGGCGAAGGTGATGATATCTGGTATCAGCGTCTTTGGCGTCAACTGGATGCTGATACGCAGGAGGCTATTGTTTTACAGTCTCAGCGCTACCTGTTACCGATTTTTCGCTTTAATCAGTCATGATGATTGTATAAAAATTGCGCAATTCGATGGCTTCCACTATGATGCGCATTCTGTCACGGACTGATTCTTACAAAGAGAAGATGCTGGCTCGTTCAGCACATAGTCTTGCCCTGTTCAGATCACGTATTTATGCGTGGTTTGTAGTGAACAGGTGAATTCGTTAATGATGAGGTTTGTGAATGCCCCGCAGCACCTGGTTCAGCGCATTACTGTTGTTCGTCGCCCTTTGGGTTCCCGTAAGTCAGGCAGATACCGGTTGGCAGCCTTTAGCTGAAACCATCCGTAAAAGCGATAAAGACACCCGTCAGTATCAGGCCGTGCGCCTTGATAACGGCATGGTTGTGCTGCTGGTATCCGATCCTCAGGCCGTGAAATCCCTTTCTGCACTGGTAGTCCCCGTGGGCTCGCTGGAAGATCCGGACGATCATCAGGGGCTGGCGCACTATCTCGAACACATGTGTCTGATGGGCTCGAAAAAATACCCACAGCCGGACAGCCTGGCTGAATTCCTGAAAATGCACGGCGGTAGCCACAATGCCAGCACAGCGCCTTATCGTACGGCCTTCTATCTTGAAGTCGAAAACGACGCGCTGGTGGGGGCGGTGGATCGCCTGGCGGATGCTATTGCCGATCCATTGCTGGATAAAAAATATGCCGACCGCGAGCGTAACGCGGTTAACTCCGAGCTGACACTGGCGCGTACCCGAGACGGGATGCGTATGGCGCAGGTGAGCGCTGAGACGATCAACCCGGCGCACCCAGGTTCGCGTTTCTCTGGCGGGAATCTTGAGACATTAAGCGATAAACCGGGCAACCCGGTGCTGCAAGCATTACAAAAATTTCATGAAAAGTACTACTCTGCGAACCTGATGAAGGCGGTGATTTATAGCAATAAACCGCTGCCAGAGCTGGCGCGGATAGCGGCTGACACCTTTGGGCGCGTACCGAACAGGAATATCGCAAAGCCTGAGATTAGCGTCCCGGTCGTCACTGATGCGCAAAAGGGCATCATCATCCACTATGTTCCGGCAATGCCGCGTAAAGTATTGCGCGTCGAGTTTCGTATCGATAACAACAGCGCGCAGTTCCGCAGTAAAACCGATGAACTGGTGACCTACCTGATTGGCAATCGTAGCCCGGGCACGTTGTCTGACTGGCTGCAAAAGCAGGGCCTGGTTGAAGGTATTCGCGCAGACTCCGATCCGGTGGTCAACGGGAACAGCGGCGTATTAGCCATTTCCGCGACGTTAACCGACAAGGGGTTGGCGAACCGCGATGAAGTTGTCGCGGCAATTTTTAGCTACCTCAATTTGTTACGCGAGAAAGGTGTCGATAAACGCTATTTTGACGAGCTGGCGCACGTGCTGGACCTCGATTTCCGTTATCCCTCCATCACCCGTGATATGGACTACGTGGAATGGCTGGCTGATACCATGATCCGCGTTCCCGTCGAGCATACGCTGGATGCGGTGAATATTGCTGACCAGTACGATGCGAAAGCCGTTGAGCAACGTCTGGCAATGATGACGCCGCAGAATGCGCGTATCTGGTATATCAGCGCGAAAGAGCCACATAATAAAACCGCTTATTTTGTCGATGCGCCTTACCAGGTGGATAAAATCAGCGACAAAACCTTTGCCGACTGGCAGCAAAAAGCGCAGGGCATTGCGCTGTCGTTACCGGAGTTGAACCCCTACATTCCGGATGATTTCACGCTGATTAAGACGGATAAAAAATACGCTCACCCAGAGCTGATCGTTGATGAGCCGGATTTACGCGTGGTGTATGCCCCGAGCCAGTATTTTGCCAGCGAGCCGAAGGCTGACGTCAGCGTGATCCTGCGTAACCCGAAAGCCATGGACAGCGCCCGCAACCAGGTCTTATTCGCACTTAACGATTACCTGGCAGGGATTGCGCTTGATCAGTTAAGTAACCAGGCATCGGTAGGTGGAATTGGTTTCTCTACCAACGCTAACAATGGGTTGATGCTTAACGCCAACGGCTACACCCAACGTTTGCCGCAGCTTTTTCAGGCGCTGCTGAGCGGCTATTTCAGCTATACCTCAACGGACGAACAGCTGGAACAGGCGAAATCCTGGTATGCCCAGATGATGGATTCCGCAGAAAAGGGTAAAGCTTACGATCAGGCTATTATGCCGGTGCAGATGCTTTCTCAGGTGCCGTACTTCTCCCGCGACGAGCGCCGTAAGCTGCTGCCTTCCATCACCCTGAAAGAGGTGATGACCTACCGCGACGCTTTAAAAACCGGTGCGCGACCTGAATTCCTGGTCATTGGCAATATGAGCGAAGCTCAGACAACGAGCATGGCGCGGGATATCCAAAAACAGCTTGGTGCGAACGGGTCACAGTGGTGTCGCAACAAAGATGTGGTTGTGGACAAGAAGCAGTCCGTCATCTTTGAAAAAGCAGGCAGCAGCACGGATTCAGCGCTGGCGGCGGTATTTGTGCCAACCGGATACGATGAATACGCCAGTTCAGCCTACAGCGCTATGTTAGGTCAGATTGTTCAGCCGTGGTTCTACAATCAGCTGCGTACTGAAGAACAGTTAGGCTACGCCGTATTTGCTTTCCCGATGAGTGTTGGCCGTCAGTGGGGAATGGGGTTCCTGCTGCAAAGCAGTGATAAGCAGCCGTCTTACCTCTGGGAGCGTTATAAAGCGTTCTTCCCGACGGCGGAAGCGAAGCTGCGGGCGATGAAACCTGAAGAGTTCGCGCAAATTCAGCAGGCGATTATTGCGCAAATGCTGCAGGCGCCGCAAACGCTGGGGGCAGAAGCCTCACAGTTAAGCAAAGATTTTGATCGCGGCAATATGCGCTTCGATTCACGTGATAAAATAGTGGCTCAGATTAAACTGCTGACGCCGCAAAAACTTGCCGACTTCTTCCATCAGGCGGTGGTTGAGCCGCAAGGCATGGCGATATTGTCACAGGTTTCCGGCAGTCAGAATGGGAAAGCAGAATATGTGCACCCGGAAGGCTGGAAAGTGTGGCAGACCGTCAGCGCGTTGCAGCAAACCTTACCCCTGATGAGTGATAAGAATGAATGATGCCGCTGAGTCCCTTGATCCACTGCGCTTGCCCCTGACGGGCGAGCGTCTGATTGAAGCCTCTGCGGGCACCGGTAAAACCTTTACCATCGCCGCCCTGTATTTACGTTTACTGCTTGGACTGGGCGGCTCTGCTGCCTTTCCTCGTCCTCTGACCGTCGAAGAACTGCTGGTGGTCACCTTCACCGAGGCGGCTACCGAAGAGTTGCGCGGTCGAATTCGTAGCAATATTCATGAACTGCGAATTGCCTGCCTGCGTGAAACCACCGACAACCCGCTATATGTCCGTTTGTTAGATGAAATTGCCGATAAAAAACAGGCCGCGCAGTGGCTGCTATTGGCTGAAAGACAGATGGATGAAGCGGCGGTGTTTACCATCCACGGCTTTTGTCAGCGTATGCTCAGTCTCAATGCCTTTGAGTCAGGCATGCTGTTCGAACAGCAACTGATAGAAGATGAATCGCTGCTGCGCTATCAGGCCTGCGCGGACTTCTGGCGTCGGCACTGCTACCCGCTGCCCCGCGACATTGCGCAGGTGGTTTTTGAAACGTGGAAAGGACCGCAAGCGCTGCTGAGAGATATCGATCGCTATCTGCAGGGGGAAGCGCCGGTTATCAAGGCGCCACCGTCTGATGACGAAACGCTGGCCTCCCGGCATGAACAAATTCTCGCGCGCATTAACCAGATCAAGCAGCAATGGTGTGATTCTGTTGATGAGCTGGATGGCCTGATGGAAGCCTCCGGAATTGACCGGCGTAAATTTAATCGCGGTAATCAGGGCAAGTGGATCGAAAAGATCAGCGCGTGGGCGCAGGAAGAAACACAAAGTTACCAGCTTCCTGACGCGCTGGAGAAATTCTCACAGCGTTTTCTGGAAGAGCGAACCAAAGCGGGCGGGATAACCCCTCAGCACCCGCTGTTTGTCGCTATTGATGAACTGCTTAGCGAACCGTTAACTCTCCGCGATCTGGTGATCACCCGGGCGCTGGCGGAGATCCGCTCGGCAGTTGCCGAGGAAAAACGTCGCCGCGGCGAGCTGGGTTTTGACGATATGCTCAGCCGGCTGGATGCGGCGTTGCGCAGTGAAAGCGGCGATGCGCTGGCGACGGCTATTCGTACTCGTTTTCCGGTCGCCATGATCGATGAATTCCAGGATACCGATCCACAGCAGTACCGTATTTTTCGTCGGATCTGGCAGCATCAGCCGGATACCGCACTGCTGCTAATTGGTGATCCGAAACAGGCAATTTACGCGTTTCGCGGCGCGGATATCTTCACCTATATGAAGGCGCGCAGCGAAGTCAGCGCACACTATACGCTTGATACCAACTGGCGTTCGGCCCCCGGCATGGTCAATAGCGTGAATACGCTTTTCAGCCAGATGGACGACGCCTTTATGTTCCGCGAAATCCCTTTCAGCCCGGTAAAATCCGCAGAAAAAAACCAGGCGTTACGGTTTGTTTTACACGGCGAAACGCAGCCAGCTATGAGTATGTGGCTGATGGAAGGAGAAAGTTGCGGCGTAGGCGATTATCAGAGCTACATGGCCCAGGTGTGCGCCACACAAATTCGCGACTGGCTTAAGGCTGGGCATTCTGGCGCTGCGCAACTGGTCAGTGGCAAAGCATCCAGCCCGGTACGCGCGTCGGACATCAGCGTACTGGTGCGTAGCCGCCAGGAGGCGGCGCTGGTCCGTGATGCGCTGACGCAACTGGCCATTCCCTCTGTCTACCTCTCCAACCGTGACAGCGTATTTGAAACACTGGAAGCGCAGGAGTTGCTATGGGTGCTGCAGGCGGTGATGACGCCGGAACGTGAGAACACGTTGCGTAGCGCGCTGGCGACCTCAATGATGGGGCTGAATGCGCAGGATATTGAAGCGTTAAATACCGACGAGAATGCCTGGGATGCGGTGGTCGAAGAATTCGACGGCTATCGTCAGATCTGGCATAAACGCGGCGTGATGCCGATGCTACGTGCGCTGATGACGGCTCGACAGATTGCAGAGAACCTGCTGGCGACGGCGGGAGGCGAACGTCGACTGACCGACATTTTACATATCAGCGAACTGTTGCAGGAAGCGGGCTCGCAGCTGGAAAGCGAGCATGCGCTGGTGCGCTGGTTGTCCCAGCATATTCTTGAACCCGACAGCAACGCGTCCAGCCAGCAGCTCAGGCTGGAAAGCGACAAGCATCTGGTCAAAATCGTCACCATCCATAAATCGAAAGGGCTGGAGTATCCGCTGGTCTGGCTGCCGTTTATCACCAATTTCCGCGTTCAGGATCAGGCTTTCTACCACGATCGTAGCTCTTTTGAAGCCGTGCTGGATCTCAGCGATGCTGAGGAGAGCGTTGAGCTAGCCGAAGCAGAGCGTCTGGCGGAAGATCTGCGTTTGCTGTATGTCGCGCTAACCCGTTCGGTATGGCATTGCAGCCTTGGCGTTGCGCCGTTGGTACGACGTCGGGGCGATAAAAAAGGGGATACCGATGTGCATCAGAGTGCACTTGGTCGCCTGTTGCAAAAAGGTGAGCCGATGGATGCCGTGGGTCTGCGTAGCGCGATTGAAGCGCTTTGTAGCAACGATATTGCTTGCCAGACTCCCGCGCAGCCTGACGGTGAACCCTGGCAGGTTGCGCAGGCCGTTAGCAGCGAACTGAGTGCTAAAATACTGCAGCGTAAGCCCGGCGATAGCTGGCGCGTGACCAGTTATTCCGGTCTGCAACAGCGTGGACAGGGTATCGCGCAGGATCTGATCCCACGACTGGATATCGATGCCGCAGGCGTCGGTGAGGTTATTGAAGAACCAGGACTCACACCGCACCAGTTCCCGCGCGGCGCTTCGCCGGGTACGTTCTTGCATAGCCTGTTTGAAGACCTCGATTTTACGCAACCGGTGGATCCGCATTGGGTCGAGGAGCAACTGGCGTTGGGCGGTTATGACGCACACTGGACGCCGGTTTTGACCGAATGGCTGGACGCCATTTTGCAGGCGCCTCTCAACGAGACGGGCGTGAGTTTGAGCCAGCTTTCCGCGCGAGAAAAACAGGTGGAGATGGAGTTTTATCTGCCGATTTCGCAGCCGTTGATGGCCAACCAGCTTGATGCGTTAATTCGCCAATACGATCCGCTCTCGGCGGGGTGCCCTGCGTTGGACTTTATGCAGGTTCGCGGCATGCTGAAAGGCTTTATTGACCTGGTATTTCGCCACCAGGGGCGTTATTACCTGCTCGATTACAAATCGAACTGGCTGGGTGAAGACAGCTCCGCCTATACGCAGCAGGCAATGGCCTCTGCCATGCAGGCGCATCGCTACGACCTTCAATACCAACTTTATACCCTCGCGCTGCATCGCTACTTACGCCATCGCATTGCTGATTACGATTATGAACGCCATTTTGGCGGCGTTATCTATCTCTTCCTGCGCGGCGTTGACAGTGAAAATCCGCAGCAGGGAATTTACGCGACCCGACCTGACGGAGAGTTGATTGCATTGATGGACGAGATGTTTGCCGGTGCGGTGCAGGAGACGATGTTATGACAATCCAGAAACGATTTCTGGAGGCTGTTGAGCAAAAACAGCTCCGGCCTCTGGATGCTCAGTTCGCGCTGGCGGTTGCCGGAAGTGACAACCCTGCCGTTGCGCTGGCTGCGGCGTTGCTCAGTCGTGAAGCGGGAGAAGGGCACGTCTGCTTACCGCTTTCACGGTTATCTCTGAGCGAGGACGCGCATCCTCTGTTAAGCGCCTGGCTCGCTGAAACGGGCGAACCAGAAGACTGGGCGGAATGTCTGCTGGCTTCCAGTGCGGTAAGCCGTGGCGAGCAACCCACGCCGCTGGTGCTGTACGGCGATCGCTTGTATCTGAACCGGATGTGGCACAACGAACGTACGGTAGCTCGCTTTTTCAGTGAAGTGAACCACGCTATTGAAGTGGATGAACAACGGCTGACCCACACGCTGGAGGCGCTGTTTCCGCCATCGGAGGGGGTTAACTGGCAAAAAGTAGCCGCTGCTGTTGCGCTCACCCGCCGGATATCGGTGATCTCAGGCGGACCGGGGACGGGAAAAACGACAACGGTCGCAAGGCTGCTGGCGGCGTTGATTCAAATGGCCGACGGTGAGCGCTGTCGTATTCGACTGGCGGCGCCAACGGGAAAAGCGGCTGCGCGCCTGACCGCCTCACTGGGAGCGGCGTTACGAGAGCTACCGCTAACCGATGAGCAAAAGAAACGCATCCCCGATGACGCCAGTACGCTGCATCGATTATTAGGCGCTCAGCCTGGCAGTCAGCACCTGCGTCATCATGCGGGAAACCCGCTGCATTTGGATGTGCTGGTGGTGGATGAAGCCTCGATGATTGATTTACCGATGATGTCGCGCCTTATCGATGCGCTGCCGCCGCACGGACGGGTGATTTTTCTGGGCGATCGCGACCAGCTCGCTTCCGTCGAAGCGGGGGCCGTGCTGGGGGATATCTGTGCTTTCGTCGGTGACGGGTTTACCCCGGAACGCGCCCGCCAGCTCAGTCGCCTGACCGGGAGCGCTATTCCTGCCGGTTCGGGAATTCAGGCAGCAGCGTTGCGCGACAGTCTGTGCCTGCTGCAAAAGAGCTACCGTTTCGGCAGCGATTCCGGAATCGGTCAGTTGGCCGCGGCGATTAATCGCGGCGACAAAACTGCGATAAAAACGGTGTTCCAGCAGGGATTTAGCGACATCGAAAAACGCACGCTACACAGCAGCGAGGATTATGCCGCGATGCTGGATGAGGCGCTGTCGGGATATGGGCACTACCTGGATTTGCTGCACGGGGGTGCCGAACCGGGGGCTGTCATTCAGGCCTTCAATGAGTATCAACTGCTATGCGCCCTGCGGGAAGGTCCGTTTGGCGTTAGTGGTTTGAATGAACGCATTGAGCAGGTGATGGCGCAAAAACGTAAAATTCATCGTTCGACGCATAGCCGCTGGTATGAGGGAAGGCCGGTGATGATCGCGCGCAATGACAGTTCGCTGGGATTATTTAACGGTGATATCGGCATTGCCCTTGACCGTGGACAGGGCCTGAGGGTGTGGTTTGCGTTGCCGGATGGTTCTATCAAATCGGTGCAGCCCAGCCGCTTGCCTGAACATGAAACCACCTGGGCGATGACGGTGCACAAATCGCAGGGATCTGAGTTTGACCACGCGGCGTTGATTTTACCCAGCCAGCATTCACCCGTGGTTACCCGCGAGCTGGTCTATACCGCCGTTACCCGCGCGCGTCGCCGCCTGTCGCTGTATGCCGATGAGCGGATATTGAGCCGCGCCATTGCCACCCGCACTGAACGCCGCAGCGGACTGTCAGCATTATTTAATGACGGCATGATGTAGATGTAGGCCGGATAAGGCAGTTATGCCGCATCCGGCAACCACTCCTATGCCAAATCCGCCATCAGCACTTTTGACCGCCGCTGATAGTTGTACATCTCTTTCTTGCTTTCCGGCAGCAGGTCGATATCCACCGGCGTGAAGCCGCGCTCCTGGAACCAGTGGATGCTGCGTGTGGTTAACACAAACAGCTTGCTCAACCCCATTTGCCGGGCCTGCGCGGCGATTCGTTCCAGCAACACTTCCCCGCGTGACGAGCTACGGTAGTCCGGATGCACTGCTACACACGCCATTTCGCCAATCTTCTCTTCCGGAAAAGGGTACAGAGCGGCACAGGCGATGGTCAGGTTATCACGCTGAATAATCGTGAATTTGTCGATCTCCATTTCCAACTGCTCGCGCGAGCGGCGCACCAGAATACCTTGCTGCTCCAGCGGGCGGATAAGCTCCAGAATCCCGCCGATATCGTTAATGGTAGCGCGACGGATCTGCTCGGCGCTTTCCATTACGATCTGCGTACCGATCCCGTCGCGGGAGAACAGTTCCTGCAGCAATGCACCATCTTCCTGATAACTGATCAGGTGGCAGCGACGTACGCCACTGCGACAGGCCTTCACTGCCCCACGCAGGAAGCGCACCGTGCCGGAGCTGTAATCGCCTTTCTCTTCCTGCAACTCAACGCGAGCCTGAGCTTCGTTAGGAAACAGCTCGGAAATAATATCGCCGTCATCGTTGGTGACACCCTGAGAGGAGCAAAAGCCGATCATTTTCTCGGCCTTCAGTTTGATAGCCAACTGCGTGGCGACCTCTTCTGACGTCAGGTTAAAGCTCTCACCGGTGACGGAAACGGCAACCGGGCCCATCAGCACAATTGCGCCGCTGTCTAACTGGCGGTGAATGGCATCTTCATCAATACGACGAATACGCCCGCTATGGCAGTAATCTACGCCGTCATCAACGCCCAGCGGCTGGGAGATAATAAAATTACCGCTGACCACATTGATGTGAGCACCCTGCAATGGCGTATTATTCAGGCTCATCGACAGGCGGGCGGTAATATCAAGCTGAAGTAATCCCGCAGCCTGCTTGACCAGCTCCAGCGTTTTAGCGTCGGTAACGCGCGTATTTTTGTGGTACACCGGCTCATGATGATGCGCCGCAAGATTGGCATCAATCTGCGGTCGTGCGCCATAGACCACGACCAGGCGGATGCCGAGGCTATGAAGAAGACCAATGTCATTGACGATACTGGAAAAGTTTTCATGCTCGATGGCTTCGCCGCCCAGCATAATGACAAACGTTTTTCCCCGATGGGTATTGATATAGGGAACAGAATGGCGGAATCCCTGTACCAGTTCGGTTCTACGCTCCTTCACCACGGCACACCCTCATTGCATGATTATTCGTAATTTGTGTATTTTTATTCTGTTTTTGCGCTGTGCGCAAGCGTAATTTTTACCCATGCCGAAGATTTTTCTCAGTAATGCCGTGAATATAAAAAGAATGTTTACCCTTTTATAGATGACAGATTATGCGTCATTCGCTAAAGTTTCCGGTCAATTCGGACGTTTTACGTATTACCTCTAAAAAAGATTTCTTTGCTCGGGAGAAGCATGTCGGGATCCAATTCAGCAATCAGTCGCCGCCGTTTATTGAAAGGTGCGGGTGCTATGTGGCTTTTGAGCGTCAGCCAGGTGGGTCTGGCGGCCGTGAGTCAGGTCGTTGCCGTACGTATCTGGCCTGCGTCCAGCTACACTCGCGTCACGGTAGAATCTAACCGTCTGCTGAAATACAAACAGTTTGCCCTGAGTAATCCTGAGCGTGTGGTTGTGGATATTGAAGACGTTAATTTGAACTCGGTGCTCAAGGGCATTGGGACGCAGATTCGTCCTGACGATCCGTATATTAAGTCGGCGCGCGTTGGTCAGTTTGATCCAAAGACCGTGCGGATGGTGTTCGAGCTGAAACAGAATGTGAAGCCGCAACTTTTTGCGCTGGCTCCGGTGGCAGGCTTTAAAGAACGTCTGGTAATGGATCTCTATCCCGCGAATGCCCAGGACGTTCAGGATCCGCTGCTGGCATTGCTGGAAGATTACAACAAGGGCGATCTGGATAAACAGGTGCCACCTGCACAAAGTGGCCCGCAGCCGGGTAAAGCGGGGCGCGATCGTCCCATTGTCATTATGCTGGATCCAGGCCACGGCGGAGAAGACTCCGGTGCGGTGGGGAAATACAAGACGCGTGAAAAGGATGTGGTGCTGCAGATTGCCCGCCGCCTGCGAGCCCTCATAGAGAAAGAGGGCAACATGAAGGTCTTTATGACACGAAATGAAGATATCTTCATTCCGCTTAAAGTCCGCGTGGCGAAAGCGCAGAAGCAGCGTGCTGACCTGTTTGTCTCTATTCACGCCGATGCCTTTACCAGTCGACAACCCAGCGGTTCGTCGGTGTTTGCGCTCTCGACCAAAGGTGCGACAAGTACCGCCGCGAAATATCTGGCGCAGACCCAGAACGCCTCGGATCTCATTGGTGGCGTCAGTAAGAGCGGTGACCGCTATGTCGACCACACCATGTTCGACATGGTGCAGTCGCTGACCATCGCCGACAGTCTGAAGTTTGGTAAAGCGGTATTGAGTAAGCTTGGCAAAATCAACAATCTGCACAAGAACCAGGTTGAACAGGCCGGGTTTGCGGTACTAAAAGCGCCGGATATCCCGTCTATTCTGGTCGAAACGGCATTTATCAGTAACGTTGAGGAAGAGCGCAAACTCAAAACGGCGACCTTCCAGCAGGAAGTTGCAGAGTCTATTCTGGCAGGGATTAAAGCCTACTTCGCCGATGGGGCGACGCTGGCGAGAAGGGGATAACAAAAAAGCGCTGAAAAGCGCTTTTTTTATGGGCGGCAGAAACAAAAAAACACCCGTTAAGGTGTTTAATGTGTTGGTTGCGGGGGCCGGATTTGAACCGACGACCTTCGGGTTATGAGCCCGACGAGCTACCAGGCTGCTCCACCCCGCGTCACCGTACTGCTTATATTTTATCAAATTTGATTGGTTGCGGGGGCCAGATTTGAACTGACGACCTTCGGGTTATGAGCCCGACGAGCTACCAGGCTGCTCCACCCCGCGT
>NZ_JAOWHM010000036.1:98732-176620 GCF_030332595.1 Citrobacter sp. Cpo100
GTTGCGGGGGCCAGATTTGAACTGACGACCTTCGGGTTATGAGCCCGACGAGCTACCAGGCTGCTCCACCCCGCGTCCGTGGATGCGCACTATACTCTGCTCGCATTTTCATGCAACCCTTTTTTCACCTTGATCACGTTTTTAGGGTGAAAATGAACAAAAACAACGCATTCTGGATTATTTTTTGCTCAAAATTTGCGTTCGGGTATGTATACGCATTTCATTAGGTTCGGGGGTTTGTTATCTTCGTCTCGCATTCAGGCAACATAAGACGAGAACAATGAAAGGACGTTGGGCAAAATATCTTCTGGCGGGAGCTGTAGTCGCGATGCTCGCCGCGTGTTCCTCAAAACCCACCGATCGTGGGCAGCAGTATAAAGACGGGAAATTTACCCAGCCTTTCTCACTGGTGAACCAGCCTGATGCGGTTGGCGCGCCAATCAATGCCGGTGATTTCGCCGAGCAGGTTAATCAAATTCGCAGCGCTTCGCCACGTTTGTACGGCAACCAGAGCGACGTCTACAACGCTATCCAGCAATGGTTACGTGCGGGCGGTGATACGCGCAGTATGCGCCAGTTTGGTATTGATGCCTGGCAAATGGAAGGGGCGGACAACTACGGTAACGTCCAGTTTACCGGTTACTACACACCGGTTATCCAGGCGCGCCATACGCGCCAGGGCGAGTTTCAGTATCCTATCTATCGCATGCCGCCAAAACGTGGGCGCTTACCCTCTCGTGCCGAGATCTACGCAGGCGCGCTAAGCGACAATTATATTCTGGCATACAGCAACTCCCTGATGGATAACTTCATTATGGATGTTCAGGGCAGTGGTTACATCGATTTTGGCGATGGCAGCCCGCTCAACTTCTTTAGCTATGCCGGGAAAAACGGCCACGCCTATCGCAGTATCGGTAAAGTGCTTATCGACCGTGGCGAAGTGAAAAAAGAAGATATGTCGATGCAGGCTATTCGCCACTGGGGTGAAACGCACAGCGAAGCCGAAGTGCGTGAGCTGCTGGAGCAGAACCCATCGTTTGTCTTCTTTAAACCGCAATCTTTTGCTCCGGTGAAAGGGGCCAGCGCGGTGCCGCTGATTGGCCGCGCGTCCGTAGCTTCTGACCGTAGTATCATTCCTGCGGGCACAACGTTACTGGCGGAAGTCCCGTTACTGGACAATAACGGCAAGTTTACCGGCCAGTACGAACTGCGCCTGATGGTGGCGTTAGATGTGGGTGGGGCTATTAAAGGGCAACACTTCGACATCTATCAGGGTATTGGCGCTGACGCCGGACACCGTGCCGGGTGGTATAATCACTACGGTCGCGTATGGGTACTAAAAACAGCGCCGGGTACGGGTAACGTGTTCAGCGGTTAATGGCGGGATGGCACTTCGCTTATCAAGCCTACATTATTGAGTAGGCCTGATAAGGCGTAGCCGACATCAGGCAGTCAGACTGCTCGGTATTAATGAATTTGAGGTTCTATGTCTGTGGTTATTAGCGATGCCTGGCGCCAACGTTTTGGCGGTACGGCACGTCTGTATGGCGAAAATGCGTTGCAGCTGTTTGCCCAATCACACGTTTGCGTTGTTGGGATTGGTGGAGTAGGGTCATGGGCGGCGGAAGCGCTGGCGCGAACCGGTATTGGCGCTATCACACTCATCGATATGGATGATGTGTGCGTCACCAATACAAACCGCCAGATCCATGCGCTGCGTGATAACGTCGGTCTGGCAAAAGCTGAAGTGATGGCGGAGCGTATCCGACAGATTAACCCGGAGTGCCGGGTGAACGTGGTCGATGATTTTGTTACGCCAGATAACGTTGCTGAATATATGAATGCGGGATTTTCGTACGTCATCGATGCGATTGATAGCGTGCGCCCAAAAGCGGCACTGATCGCGTACTGTCGGCGTAACAAAATTCCGCTGGTGACCACCGGTGGTGCGGGCGGACAGATCGATCCTACGCAGATTCAGGTCGTTGATTTGGCAAAAACCATCCAGGATCCGCTGGCGGCCAAGCTACGTGAGCGGCTGAAAAGCGATTTTGGCGTGGTGAAAAACAGCAAAGGCAAGCTGGGCGTGGACTGCGTGTTCTCGACCGAAGCGCTGGTTTACCCGCAGGCGGATGGCTCGGTATGTGCGATGAAAGCGACGGCGGAAGGGCCGAAGCGTATGGATTGCGCGTCCGGGTTTGGCGCGGCCACCATGGTGACAGCCACATTTGGCTTTGTTGCTGTCTCCCATGCGCTGAAGAAGATGATGGCGAAGGCCGCGCGTCAGGCCTGATTGTGTCAGATGTCGCTACGCTTATCCGACCTACGGTTCGTGCAGTGTTGTAGGCCGGATAAGACGTATCAGCGTCGTCATCCGGCTTTCTGGGCCGTCTCGAGAATCGCCTCGTTCAGAGCATGTAGTCCCTGGCTACGCGAGGCGCTGAGCTGAGCGCGTAAACCCAGTTCGTCAAATAACGCCATCGGCGCACGCGCCAGTAATTCGGCTGCCGTTTTACCTTCGACCGCGGTGAGTAATACCGCCAACAGCCCGCGTACTATTCGACCTTCGCTGTCGCCGAAGAAATGCAGAGTGCCATTCTCATGAAGAGTATGCCCCAGCCAGACGCGGTTTTCGCAGCCCGCAATTTCTTTGGCCTGCGCCTTTAGCGCATCCGGGAGCGCCGGCAACTGCTTACCCAGCAGAATCAGCTGGCGATATTTATCTTCCCACTGAGTAAGCGGGATAAAGGTATTGCGTAACGTCTCTTCGGTTACGGTTGTGCCAAACGGGTGTCCGGCGAACTGAGGGCTTGTCATTAATCCACCAATATTTCCAGCGCGCGGTCGACGGCTGCGACCAACGCATCCACATCGCTTTGGGTATTATAAGGGGCAAATGAGGCGCGTAGTGTTCCGGATACGCCAAGTTCCGCCAGCAGCGGTTGTGCGCAGTGTTGCCCCGCGCGCAGCGCAATGCCATATTCGGCCAATAGAGTGACCATATCGCTGTGATGAACACCCGCGAAATCAAAGGCTAACAGACTGGAGTCCTGGCAGCGGAAGGAACGAAAGCCAGGGCGTTTCGCCAGGGCATCTTCTGCCAGCGTCGCCAGACCCCGGCTCCAGTTTTCGGCCTGCGCAACGTCGACGTCCGCCAGCCATTCGAGCGCCGCGCTTAGCCCGATAACGCCTGCAACGTTAGGCGTACCGGCTTCCAGCTTCCATGGTGCGGGCTGAGTGGTGAAACCGTCAAAACTGACTTCGCTAATCATCTTACCGCCCCCAAGCCAGGGAGACATGGCTTCCAGCAGTTCCGGCTTACCGTACAGCACGCCAATACCGGTGGGGCCATATAGCTTGTGGCCTGAAAACGCATAGAAATCAATATCCAACTGCTGTACATCGGCAGGGTAATGCACAATCCCCTGGGCACCATCAACCATCACCACCATGCCAGCCGCATGGGCGAGCGTAATGGCGCGGACCAGATCCGGGCAGCCACCGGTGACGTTCGACATTTGCCCGAGCGCCAGAATGCGGCTGCGCGGGGTGATGAGCTGCGTGAGGCGCTCAACGTCTGGCAATAAATGGGGGGTGAGTGGGAGTTTGACAACCTTAGCCCCCGTTTGCTCCGCGACCATCAGCCAGGGAACGAGGTTGGCGTGATGTTCCGCTGCGCTAACGATAATCTCATCACCCGGTTGAAGGCGTGGACGCGCATAGCTTTGGGCAACCATGTTGATCGCTTCCGTTGTGCCGCGGGTCCAGACGATGGTTTTGTCATCCGACGCATTAATCAGGTGTGCGACTTTTTCCCGCGCGGCTTCATAGCGTGCGGTCAGGCGCTGGGCTGCAGCAAACTGGCTGCGATGGACGTTCCCGGCACTCAGGCTATAAAACTGATGGGTAGCTTCAATGACCGCCTGTGGCTTCAGCGCCGTAGCAGCACTGTCGAGATAGACGCCAGCATCGTTGAGTGCGGGAAATTGTGCGCGAAACTGCGCGGGGTTAAAAGCGTTCATGGTATTCCTCAGTTCAGTAAACCGATCGTGGCGCAAAAAGGGCATTGATACAAGGGTTGTGCTAACCATCGGAATACTCTGGATATCCTGGCAAAGCCCGTTCAGTGTCTTATGCTAAATAGCGTTAGGCGAACAATTTTGCCTGTTACGGAGTATGTTTTTAATAGCATAAATCGCTTTAAGGAGAAGAAGATGAAAAAGACTGCCGCCATTATTTCTGCCTGTATGCTGACTTTTGCCCTGAGCGCCTGTTCTGGTTCGAATTACGTGATGCACACCAATGATGGTCGATCAATCGTAGCTGATGGTAAACCACAGACCGATAATGAGACGGGGATGATTTCGTATAAAGACGCTAACGGCAACAAACAGCAGATTAACCGCACTGACGTGAAAGAGATGGTAGAACTGGAGCAATAATAGCCGGTCGGCCATCGACGAAACGTGGACAAAAAAAAGCACCGCAATTTGGCGGTGCTACATTAATCACTATGGACAGACAGGGTAAATGTACAGGAAGTGAAAAAGGGTAGCTTTGCTACCATGGTCTGAATCGCAGACCAATTGCAAACACAACAACACAACATCACAACCGTAAGCCAAAAGCCCACCAGAACACGCATTCCGATAAAACTTTTCGTTCCGGCTTCAGGAAGTGCCGCCACTATAGGTATTTGCTGGTAGAACCTCAACGGACAATTTATAATGGCTCAGATAAAAAAAACTAATAGGTTACAGCCTGTTAGCTAATTGTTAAATTCATTTAACATCAAAGCCTAAAAGTCATGTCAAAACGATTACCACCCTTAAATGCGTTACGTGTTTTTGATGCTGCAGCGCGTCATTTAAGCTTTACTCGCGCAGCAGAAGAGCTTTTTGTGACGCAGGCCGCAGTAAGTCACCAAATCAAGTCACTTGAGGATTTTTTGGGGCTAAAACTGTTTCGTCGACGCAATCGATCTTTGCTGTTAACGGAAGAAGGTCAAAGCTACTTTCTCGACATTAAAGAGATTTTTTCGCAATTAACCGACGCGACGCGTAAACTTCAGGCACGCAGTGCAAAAGGTGCGCTTACCGTTAGTTTATTGCCCAGTTTTGCGATCCAATGGCTGGTGCCCAGACTCTCTAGCTTTAACTCAGCTTATCCGGGAATCGATGTCAGGATCCAGGCGGTGGACCGTCAGGAAGACAAACTGGCTGATGATGTTGATGTGGCGATTTTCTACGGACGCGGCAACTGGCCGGGTCTGCGCGTTGAAAAATTGTACGCAGAATATTTATTGCCGGTCTGCTCTCCGCTGTTGCTTACCGGTGATAAACCGCTAAAGACACCGGACGACCTGGCAAAACACACTTTATTGCATGATGCGTCGCGACGAGACTGGCAAGCCTATACGCGCCAGCTTGGCCTGAATCATATCAACGTGCAGCAGGGACCTATCTTCAGCCATAGCGCCATGGTGCTACAGGCTGCAATCCATGGACAGGGGATCGCGCTGGCTAACAACGTCATGGCGCAGTCCGAAATTGAAGCCGGACGACTGGTCTGTCCGTTTAACGATGTTCTGGTCAGCAAAAACGCATTTTATCTGGTTTGTCATGACAGTCAGGCAGAACTGGGTAAAATAGCCGCCTTCCGTCAGTGGATTCTGGCGAAAGCGGCCACGGAACAAGAAAAATTCCGCTTTCGTTATGAACAATAATTTACGTAGGGTATTCAAATGACCAGCCGTTTTATGCTGATTTTTGCCGCCGTAAGTGGCTTTATCTTTGTGGCGTTGGGCGCCTTTGGGGCACATGTTCTGAGCAAAACCCTCGGTGTTGTTGAAATGGGGTGGATTCAGACCGGCCTTGAGTATCAGGCGTTTCATACGCTGGCTATCTTTGGCCTGGCCGTCGCCATGCAACGACGCATTAGTATTTGGTTTTACTGGAGTAGCGTGTTTCTGGCATTAGGTACAGTGCTGTTTAGCGGCAGCCTGTATTGTCTCGCGCTCTCTCATTTACGCCTGTGGGCGTTTGTTACCCCTGTCGGCGGCTTCAGCTTCCTCGTAGGCTGGGCGCTGATGTTAGTGGGCGCTATTCGATTGAAACGTAAGGGCGTTAGCCATGAATAAGGTTGTATTGTTGTGTCGCCCAGGTTTTGAAAAAGAGTGCGCCGCAGAAATTACGGATAAAGCAGGACGCCGGGAAATCTTCGGTTTTGCCCGCGTGAAAGACAACGCGGGTTACGTCATCTTCGAATGCTATCAGCAGGGCGATGCTGAAAAGTTAGTGAAAGAGCTGCCGTTTAGTTCGCTGATTTTTGCTCGTCAAATGTTTGTGGTGGGCGAGCTGCTGCAATACTTACCGCCGGAAGATCGAATTACACCGATCGTTGGCATGTTGCAGGGCGTGGTGGAAAAGGGTGGCGATCTGCGAGTAGAAGTTGCCGACACCAATGAAAGCAAAGAGCTGGTTAAATTTTGCCGTAAATTTACCGTACCGTTGCGTGCAGCGCTGCGCGAAGCGGGCGTACTGGCAAAGTATGAAACGCCAAAGCGTCCGGTGGTTCACGTCTTCTTTATCGCCCCTGGCTGTTGTTATACCGGTTATTCCTGGCCTGACAATAACTCACCGTTTTACATGGGGATTCCGCGTCTGAAGTTTCCAGCCGATGCGCCGAGCCGTTCAACGCTCAAGCTGGAAGAAGCGCTGCACGTGTTTATCCCTGCCGATGAATGGGATGAGCGTCTGGCGAACGGAATGTATGCGGTGGATTTAGGCGCCTGCCCGGGCGGATGGACCTATCAGCTGGTTAAACGCAACATGTGGGTTTACTCCGTGGATAACGGCCCGATGGCGCAAAGCCTGATGGATACCGGACAGGTCACCTGGCTACGTGAAGACGGATTTAAGTACCGTCCGAATCGCAACAACATTTCGTGGATGGTCTGTGACATGGTGGAGAAGCCGGCGAAGGTTGCCGCGCTGATGGCGCAATGGCTGGTCAACGGCTGGTGTCGTGAGACGATCTTCAACCTCAAGCTGCCGATGAAAAAACGCTACGAAGAGGTATCACAGAACCTGGCTTACATTCAGGCCCAGCTTGATGAACATGGTGTAAATGCCCAGATTCAGGCGCGTCAGCTGTATCATGACCGTGAAGAAGTAACCGTTCACGTACGTCGTCTGTGGGCTGCCGTTGGCGGTCGTCGCGACGAGCGATAAGGCTACAATCCTGGCCGGACGGCGGCGTAATCGCCCTATTCGGCCTGGATTGCTTCAATCAGCTGTGTATCTGAAACAATATGCGTCACATCATCCAGATGCCCAATTCTGGCCTCTCCCGAACGATTAAATTTACTTTTATCGATCAGTAATAAAGACTGCGATGCACGCTTAAGCAGAATGGATTTGAAGTCTGCGTTGGTTGCATTTGAGTCCCAGAGCGCACCGTCGCTGTCGATCCCTTCGCAGGAAAAAATAAACAGGTCAATCTCGAGTGGTTTTAGCTGCGAGATAAGCGAGGGATTAACGTAGCAACCGTATTTGCGCTCAAGGCGACCGCCGGAGCTGATAAGCTGAATATGTTCACGTTTAGCCAATTCCTGGCAGATGGGCTGGCTGTTGGTAAAAACGTGAATGTTGATGTCCGGTAACTGTCGCGCCAGATACCAGCAGGTAGAGCTGGCGTCTAAGGCAATCACCATACCTTCTTCGATCCATGCCAACGCTTCACGGGCAATATCCGCTTTGTGTGCATAGTGGCTTTTGAGTCGAATATGAAATGGGTCACCGCTGTCCTGATTTTCCCGGTGAATAACTTTGGCCCGACCGTGGTTGCGTAACACTTTTCCCTGGGTCTGTAACTCGCTGAGATCGCGGCGGATGGTCTCTTTGCTGACGTTAAGCTGCAAAGCCAGGGCTTCGGTTGTCAGGCTTTTGTGGTTAGTAAGCAGATCTACGATTGCCTGCTGGCGCGCCGCTTTCATGTTCTGATCCTCATCTTATGATGAATGCCCGTACCTGACGGGCATTCTGACCAGAGATTACGGCGTTACCCCTTTTTTTAAAAGAATATTCCCGTACTTTGCCCGCTCTCCTGTGATAACGATCGCAAACGCCTTTTGTGCTCGTTCGTAAAAGGCATAGCGGTCAATACGCGTGATGTCCGGGCAGGGGGTCTGTAATGAAAGCGCCTGACGATAGCGAGTCTCAACGTCAGGATCGAGAGTGTCACCTTCAACCGCAGCCATCATCACCAGCGGTGGGGCGTAGCTGTCCAGTTCAAATAGCGGAATAAGCGCCTGCAGCAGATCGCTGACCAGCAGACCGTCAGCGCGGATGACCTGCGGCCCCATGCTGTTGGCCGGGAAGTGGGCATCGGAAAAGATAATCTCATCGCCGTGTCCCATTTCGGCCAGCACTTTCAGTAAGTCGGGGGAAATTAAGGGAGATATCGTTTTAAGCATGTTACTCGACTCCTGTGAGTTCGGATTCGGTTTGCGGATAGAAGTAACGGTACTGATAGCGCACCTGTTCGCGCGCCTGCTCCGGGGAGGTAAATTCCCCGATGCCTGACCAGGCAAACATTGCGGCGCCTGCCACGGTGGTTTCGGCATCATCCAGCACTTTGACAGGGATCCCGAGAACGTTCGCTTTGATTTGGTTCCACAAGATGTTGCGGCTGCCCCCGCCAACTAATAGCAGTTCAGTGGCCTGGAAATGGCCGATTTTTTCCAGCGTTTGCAGATTCCGCTGCAGCTGTTCTGTCAGTCCTTCCAGCGCGGCGCGATAAAAGTGTCCACGGGTAGTATTGAGGGTAACCCCTTGCCAGCCCGCATTCTGACAGGCCAGCAGGTCGCAGTGCATCTTCACCCCTTCGGCACCAGCGGGAATATCCCGAGCTTCATCAATCAACGTTTGCCAGGGCGTGTCCGCGGTCCATAACAGCTTACGAACCCATTCAAGCACACCGGAGGCCAGCCACTGCATACCGGGATTGTTAAGCCCAGCCTGACTATCCAGCTCACAGGTGGAGCCCGCATAATGACTGAGCAGGGAGGTATTTACCTGCGCACTGCGTACCATCAGAATTTCCCATGTGCCGGAAGAGAGTACCGGTTCATCCTGTTGGGCTCCTGCGCCAAATAGCGCAAACTGTGTGTCGTGTCCGGCAGAGATGACTGGAATACCCTCTGGAAGTCCGAGCTGGCTGGCGGCCTCGCGTTGCAGTACCCCAATTTGTTCGCCTGCTTCAACCAGACGCGGAAACAGGCGACGCGGTATGCCTGTTGCCTGCAAAATATCCTGGCTGAAATCACGTTGCTGGATATCCAGCATCTGGCTGGTTCCTGCCATGGTGATGTCAGTTGTGAACTCGCCGGTTAAACGTTGGTTGATAAGCGACGAGATAAACAGCCAGGCGTGCGCCTGTTCCAGTAATTGTGGGTGGTTCTCTTTCAGCCACACCAGTTTGTACAGCGTATTGAAGCTAAACGCCCCAACGCCGGAGATTTCCTGCAGTTGCTGCGGTGACATGTAGCGATGGATATTCTCCATTACCGCTGCGGTACGTGGGCATTTCCAGCTGATCACCGGATACAGTTGTTTGCCGTTCTTATCCACCAGCGCGCCGTCCACGCCGAAGGTGGTGACGGCGATCCCGCGAATTTGGCAGGCGGCCAATTGTGAGGAGAGCCGCTGACAGCAGTCGGCAAAGCGTTGCAGAATGGCCTCCAGCGACCATTGGTGCCAGGCACTGTTTTCTGCGGCGATGTCACTGGCGTTCGGGGTCGCTGCGCGGGCGACAATCTTCCCCTGTCGGTCAACGGCAATGGCCCGTACGTTGGTCGCGCCACAGTCGAGAACCAGAATAACCTCTTGTTTCATAATTGCTCCTGGGAGATTACCTATTACCTGATGGCGGCTTCGCCTTATCCGGCCTACAAAACCGTGTGCTTCGTAGGCCGCGCCGCCATCAGGCAATCGCTCGATGTTTAACGCTTATACAGCGGACCGTAGTTCTGACAAGCGCGGTAATCCTGACCTTCCGTATCCATACCGTGGGCGGCCCAGGAGGAAGGACGATAAATTTTCTCGTCTTCCACGTTGTGCATGCACACCGGGATACGCAGCATGGCAGCCAGAGTGATAAAGTCCGCACCTACGTGACCAATCGTCAGCACCCCGTGGTTAGCGCCCCAGTTAGCCATGACGGAATAGACGTCGCTGAACGGGCCCTTGCCGGTTAAGCGCGGAGCAAACCAGGTGGTTGGCCATGTGGAGTTGGTACGCGCATCAAGCTGGTCGTGCATATCTTTCGGCAACTCCACGCTCCAGCCTTCCGCGATTTGCAGCACCGGTCCCAACCCTTTGATGATGTTGATACGGCTCATGGTGAACGGCACACCGCCTTCAGTCAGGAAGCGAGATGAGTAACCGCCCCCGCGGAAGTATTCGTGAATAGCCGGGCACCATTCGGTTGCCGCCAGGCATTCATCTGCCTCTTTCTGCGAGATTTCCCAGTGTGGTTTCATGGTCGGTTTACCTTCGCTGTCGCGCTGTTTGCAGGAACCGTCCAGTGCCGCAGAACCGGAGTTAATCAAGTGAATAATGCCGTGCTCAGCAAGGCCGGTCAGCGGTTTACCCGTGACGCGTTCAACCGCCTCTGGCGACCAGTAGGTACGCACATCGGCAAAGACCTGGGCCGTGCCGGTGAGTTGATGGCCGAACAGCATCGCCACGCCGTTCAGGCTGTCGTTTTCTGTCGCGACAACGAACGGTTCACGAACGCCATTCCAGTCAAAGGAGCTGTTGAGCAACGCTTCGGCGGTATCGCCATTTGGGTATTGATCGGTCCAGTGACGCTGGCCCTGGAAGCCTGCGGCGATCGCGTTATAGCCCAGGGATTCTTCGACCAGACCTTTGTCTGCCAGCTTTTTGTTACCCTGCATCATGTCGCGAATGCACATAGCCATCAGCAGGCTTTCTTTCAGCACTGCGCGGCTTTGTTCTGCGTTACGCTTATATTGCTGCGCGTTCTGATCTTCGCCGTAGCGGAAGTTTTTGTCCGCCCACGCCAGCGCCATTTCCAGCTCGGTTTCATCATAGATTTTCTGGTCAATGCGACGACGCAGCTCGGTCATATCAACCGCCTGCACTTTCATACCCAGCCAGGATTCAAAGAAGTTATGGTCGACGATAGAACCGGCGATGCCCATTGATACACCACCGACAGACAGGTAGCTTTTCCCTTTCATACTGGCGACCGCTAAGCCGGCACGGGCAAAGCGCAGCAGTTTTTCTTCAACATCGGCAGGGATAGATGTGTCGTCTGCATCCTGTACGTCATGACCATAGATGGAGAAGGCTGGAAGTCCTTTTTGGCTGTGAGCTGCCAGTGCGGCGGCCAGGTAAACCGCCCCCGGACGTTCCGTGCCGTTGAAGCCCCAGATAGCTTTCGGGCGCATCGGATCCATGTCGATAGTTTCACTGCCGTAGCACCAACATGGGGTAACGGTAATCGTCACGCCAACATTCTGGCTGCTGAATTTTTCTTCACAGGCTGCGGATTCCGCCATGCCGGCGATACAGGTATCGGCAATCACACATTCAATTTGTGCGCCGCAGGCATGACGAAGTTTTTCAGTGATAAGCGCTGCGGTAGCTTTAGCCATATTCATGGTTTGCTCTTCGAGCGACTCACGTACACCCATACGACGTCCGTCAATAACCGGGCGAATACCAATTTTTGGTAAGCTGATTTTTTTCATCACAGATTCCTCACGTTATTCGGATAAATATTCAGTTGGCTGCCGTTTGTGAACGGAAGCGGGCAAAAATAAAGATGATGGCGAAGCAAAGCGCCGGGACCAGTTCAGCGGTCGGGATATTGCCAGCGGCATCGCTGACAAAGCCCATCACCGGGGTCACAATGCCGCCGCCAATGATGGTCATGACGATAAAAGACGAGCCGTATTTGGTGTCTTGTCCCAGATTTTTGATCCCCAGAGAAAAAATGGTTGGGTACTGAATCGACATAAATGCGCTGCACAACGTCAGGGCCAGCAGGCCGATCTGGCCACCGGTGAAGGCGGAAATCAGGCACAGAATCATGGCAAGCAGGGCATATGCGGCCAGCACTTTATGCGGCGCAAAGCGACTGATAAGCCAGGTGCCGGAGAAACGACCGATAAAGAAGCACACCATGGTGCCGGTCAGATAGTTGGCGGCGAAACCTGGCGTCATGCCTGGGATCTCTTCGATTGCGTAGCGAATCAGGTAGCTCCAGCAGGCAGTTTGTGCACCGACGTAGCAGAACTGCGCCAGTACCGCCCAACGCCAGTGGCGAATGCGCACCAGGCGGGAAAGGGACGCGGAGAATGAACTCTGAGCGTTGTCACTGTGATCGTCACTTTGCAGGGTCGGAAACTTGGTAAACATGATCAGCAGGGCGACCAGCAAAACGACCGCGACGATGATCATATAAGGGGTTTGAACCGATAACACCAGGCTGTGCTTGTAGGCGCTTAGCTGTTCTGGCGCCATCTTATCGAGTACGTCTTGAGATTGATGTGGCACATTAGACAAAATAAGACTTTGCCCAAAAACAACCGCAATAATGGCACCAAATGAGTTAAAAGTTTGCGCGAGATTTAATCGGAAGTGACCGCCGCTTTCCGGGCCCAGTACGGTTACAAAGGGGTTGGCAGCCGTTTCCAGACAACCTAAGCCCGCCGCAATAATAAATAGTCCAATCAGGAATAAGGTGTAATTCATTACCTCAGCCGCTGGCCAGAATAATGCTGCACCGATGGCATATAAGAATAATCCGGTAATAATGCCTGCTTTATAACTTAGTTTTTTCATCAGGATCCCGGCTGGGATTGGAATGACGAAATAACCAAAATAAAAAGCAGATTGAATCAGACCAGCCTGAAAGTTTGTTAATGTAAAAGCTTGCTGAAATTGTGGTAATAAAATGTCATTAAGATTATTGGCAACCGCCCAAAGAAAAAACAGTGAACAGAGTAACGCGAAGGGAATGACATAATTTTTTGTCTGCCCCCGCTCTACCGCATGAAAACTTTGTGTTTGTATTGATGTGTTTCCCATAGCATCCTCATCAGTTCATAAGCATGTTCAACAGCTTAAGAGTACGATTGGTGATTTTTACCAACCTGCTAATCCAGGTGAGTTCCGGTAACCTGCCAGATAAAATTGGCCTTCATGAATGAACTCATGAATTCATTTTCAAATAAAAACCGGCCATTAATATGATGGTGGTCACATTTATGCTCAGGGTGTGGGTTTATGTGATTATCATCACTTTAATTTCTTTAAAACAATGACCGTTTGAGAAAAATAAATTAAAAAGCCACAGGGATAATGCCCGAATTAATTAGTTAAGTGGAAAACGGGCAATGGTAACAATTTATTCGCAAATGACCGTTTTACAATGGTTTTATTAAGAACGGACATTTTGCAATTGTAATATTATGCCTGCATGTTTTTATTCGGCGTTATTAGTTGATGAACATCACAAAATCCAGTGCTAAAAATTCCCTTCTCTTTATTCAGCATGATGATAGTTAGCAAATACCCGCTTAAATCAACAGAGCGTCGAGGTATTAGCAATGTTCTGTTGTCGCATTTTGACTCACTGAGAGAGGTAAGTAATGGAACGAAATACGCTGGCACGGCAGATTATCAATACCTGCCTGGAAATGACCCGTCTGGGGTTGAATCAGGGGACTGCGGGTAATGTAAGTGTGCGTTACCAGGACGGGATGTTAATTACCCCGACGGGTATTCCGTATGACAAACTCACCGAATCCCACATAGTGTACATCAACGCTGAGGGGCAGCACGAAGAAGGGAAATTACCTTCCAGCGAGTGGCGGTTCCATATGGCCGCTTATCAGACGCGTCCCGATGCTCAGGCGGTGGTCCATAATCATGCCGTGCATTGTACTGCTGTTTCTATTCTCAATCGGCCAATCCCGGCAATCCATTACATGATTGCGGCGGCTGGCGGTAACTCAATTCCCTGTGCGCCATATGCGACGTTTGGTACGCGTGAGCTTTCCGAGCACGTTGCGGTAGCGCTGAAAAACCGAAAAGCAACGCTGTTGCAGCATCATGGGCTGATCGCCTGCGAGGAAAATCTGGAAAAAGCCCTGTGGTTAGCGCATGAAGTGGAAGTGCTGGCGCAGCTTTATCTCAGCACGCTGGCGATTACCGATCCGGTTCCGGTACTGGACGATGAGGCTATCGCTATTGTGCTGGAAAAATTCAAAACATATGGATTGCGTATTGAGGAATAGGAGATAAAACGATGGCGAACAGAATGATTCTGAACGAAACGGCATGGTTTGGCCGGGGAGCTGTTGGCGCATTAACCGATGAAGTTATTCGTCGTGGTTATCGCAAAGCGTTGATTGTGACTGATAAAAATCTGGTGCAGTGCGGCGTTGTTGAGAAGGTGACTTCCCGAATGGATGCTGCAGGTCTGGCATGGGAAATCTATTCAGGCGTTATTCCTAATCCAACCATTGCGGTAGTGCAGGAAGGATTGAGTGTCTTTCAGCAAAGCGGCGCAGACTATCTGGTCGCCATTGGCGGCGGCTCCCCGCAGGATACCTGTAAAGCGATTGGCATTATTAACAATAACCCGGAGTTTGCGGATGTACGCAGCCTTGAAGGGTTATCGCCGACACGCTTCCCGAGCGTGCCAGTTATGGCTATCCCAACCACTGCGGGAACGGCGGCGGAAGTGACCATTAACTACGTGATCACTGACGAAGAGAATCGGCGTAAGTTTGTTTGTGTCGATCCACATGACATCCCGCAGGTGGCGTTCATTGATGCTGACATGATGGACGGCATGCCTGCTGCATTAAAAGCGGCTACTGGCGTAGATGCACTGACTCATGCCATTGAAGGCTACATCACGCGGGCTGCGTGGGCGCTTACCGATGCGCTGCACATTAAAGCCATCGAAATTATTGCCGGGTCATTACGCGGTTCCGTTGCGGGCGACAGCCAGGCGGGGGAAGCGATGGCTCTGGGCCAGTACGTTGCCGGGATGGGTTTCTCCAACGTAGGTCTGGGATTAGTGCATGGCATGGCACACCCGTTAGGCGCGTTCTACAACACGCCGCACGGCGTCGCGAATGCCATTTTGCTGCCGCACGTGATGCACTATAACGCCGAATTCACCGGGGAAAAATTCCGCGATATCGCCCGGGTAATGGGGGTTAAGGTTGAAGGACTGACGCTGGCAGAGGCACGCAAAGCGGCGGTGGATGCCGTCTTCGCCCTTAATCGCGATGTAGGTATCCCACTGCATCTACGCGATGTTGGCGTCCGTAAAGAGGATATTCCTGCGCTGGCGCAAGCCGCATTTGACGATGTTTGTACCGGGGGAAATCCGCGTGAAGCGAGCCTTGGGGATATCGTTGAGCTGTACCATACCGCCTGGTAATCACCTGGCGCTTATCCGGCCTACAGGGTTGTACAATAAGTAGGCCGGATAAGCGCAGTGCCATCAGGAAATAAGGCTACCGCGCCAGTCGTAGCTGCTGTAGGTTTCCGTCGATATGTAAGTCTGTTTGCAGCCGCGCGATATCGCGGCACAAAAATGCCATCTCCCGATGTTCTTCGAGTTTCTTGCGCCATTTCTCCGGTACGTCATCCAGGTGTTCATACAGCGCTTCCAGCGTTGGAAACTGTGCCAGCAGTTGTGTGGCACTTTTAGGACCAATACCGGCAACCCCCGGTATTTTAGAACTGCTGATCCCGGCCAGTCCCCAGTAATCTGGCAGCTGTTGCGGCAGTACGCCAAACTCTTTCTCGATAAACGGCGCATCCAGCCAGCGTTTCTGGAAATAATCGCGAATCCGCAGCGTTGGGGAGAGTAGCTGACAGTAGCCTTTATCGGTTGAGACGATAGTCGCCTGGTGTCCCGCCTGGCTAACTTTCACCGCCAGAGTGGCGGCTAAATCATCGGCTTCATTCCCGCTGGATACCCAGCAGCAGACGCCGCGCTGTTCAAAAGCGGCGCGTAAGGCGGGCATTTCCTGGTGTAAATCGTCAGGCATCGGCGGGCGACCGGCTTTGTAGTCAGGTAACCGTTGGTGACGCCAGCCGCTGTTACGCGCTTCGTCATCAAATACCGCCACGGCGTGCGTGGGCTGACTGTGCACAATCAGCTGATCGAGCGCGTGCTGGCATGTCTCCACGCAGGGGGAGCCCTGTACGGCGTGAATACGGCGGATGAGATTCAGTGCATCAACAATGAGCAGGTGGACGGCCACGGTGTTCTCCCTAACAAATTAGTCTGTAGGGTAACATTCACGACGAGTGGAGACGAGCATTGCGAAAGAGCGCTATCCGTAAGCCTGATAAGCGAAGCGCCATCAGGCAATAAAAGCCGGATGCGGCGAGCGCCTTATCCGGCCTACAGATACAAAAATGTGCTGAGAATTAATCGCAGGTGACAATCTTCATCGCCAGACCACCACGAGAGGTTTCGCGGTATTTGGCGTTCATGTCTTTACCGGTTTCGTACATGGTCTCGATAACTTTATCGAGGCACACGCGTGGTTCACTGGTACGGCGCAGCGCCATACGTGCAGCGTTCACCGCTTTAACCGAAGCAATGGCATTACGCTCAATGCACGGTACCTGAACCTGGCCGGCAACCGGGTCGCAGGTCAGACCCAGGTTGTGTTCCATACCGATTTCTGCCGCGATGCACACCTGCATTGGGCTACCACCCAGCAGTTCAGCCAGACCAGCCGCTGCCATGGAGCAGGCGACGCCAACTTCACCCTGACAGCCGACTTCGGCACCAGAGATAGAGGCGTTCATCTTGTACAGTGAACCAATGGCGCTCGCGACCAGCATGTAGCGTGCCAGCGAGTTAGCGTTCACTTCACGGATAAACTTGTCGTAATACGCCAGTACGGCAGGAACAATCCCGCATGCACCGTTGGTTGGTGCAGTCACCACGCGTCCACCGGCTGCGTTTTCTTCGTTCACGGCCAGCGCGAACATGTTGATCCAGTCAACAACCGCCATCGGGTCAGTGGTGGTTTTGTCGCTGCTGACCAACATACGACGTAGCGCAGCAGCACGACGCGGAACGCGCAGTTTGCCCGGCAATACACCTTCGGTGGTGATGCCGCGTTCAATCCCGCTACGCATCACTTCCCAGACGTTAGCAAAGTGCTGTTCCAGCTCTTCTTTGCTGTGCAGCGCCAGTTCGTTTTGCATCATCAGACCGGAAAGCGACAGGCCGGTTTCCTGGCAATGACGTTGCAAATCAGCTGCGGATTTATACGGATATGGCACGTTTACCGGAGAGTTGTTCGGTAAACCAAAATGTTCTTCATCAACGATGAACCCACCGCCAATGGAATAGTAAGTCTGGCTGTAAATGGCCTTTTCGCCCGCCAGTGCGGTAATGCGCATCCCGTTTTCGTGCAGGGACAGATTGTCCGCATGGAAATTCATGCACTTGTCGACCGGGAACTCGACCTCATGTTGACCGTCTGCCAGCAGCAAACGCCCATGAGTATTCACATCCTGGATAAAGGACGGAATGGCATCAATGTCTACGGTATCCGGCAGATTACCCGCCAGGCCCATAATAATCGCGATGTCGGTATGGTGACCTTTCCCCGTCAGAGATAAAGAGCCATAGACATCAACCACTACGCGGGTTACGTCAGTGAGAATTCCGCGTGCAATCAGGTCATCCGTGAATTGTTTGCCTGCTTTCATCGGGCCAACAGTGTGGGAGCTGGAAGGGCCAATGCCGATTTTGAAAATATCGAATACGCTAATCATGAGGCGTCCATTGTGTATCGAGGTGCGCCGCCCCGAGGAGCGGCGCAGGGGAATTAACTGAACAGAGAGTAGAAAATAGCGGAGATAGCGATCAGGCCCATAATCACAACGAAGACGTTGCTGATATGGCCGCTGTACTTACGCATTGCCGGTACTTTCTGAATGGCATACATCGGCATCAGGAACAGAATCATCGCGATGATTGGGCCACCCAGGGTCTCAATCATGCCGAGGATGCTTGGGTTCAGCGTCGCCACAATCCAGGTGGTTACCAGCATGAACAGAGCAGTGATTTTGTTCAGTTTGTTGATTTCGATGGATTTGCCTTTGCCACGCAGAGACTTAATCACCATTCCATTGAAGCCTTCACGTGCGCCCAGGTAGTGGCCCAGGAAGGATTTGGTGATAGCGATAATCGCGATGATCGGTGCCATCCAGGCAATAATCGGCGCGTTAAAGTGGTTCGCCAGGTAAGACAGAATCGAGATGTTCTGCTCTTTCGCTGCTGCCAGGTCTGCCGGAGTCAGGCTGAATACGCAGCTGAATACGAAGAACATAACGGTCAGAACCATCATGATGTGAGCGAATGCCAGAATCTTGGAGCATTTTTTCTCTGCTTCATCACCGTACTCTTCACGCTTCGCCACGGCGAAGGAGGAGATGATCGGGGAGTGGTTGAAGGAGAACACCATTACCGGAATTGCCAGCCACAGGGTCAACAGCAGGCCGTTGCCGGTGGTTGCCGCAGAGTCAAATGACATGGTTTCCAGAATCGCACCGCTCCACTGAGGGATCAGGTACAGCGCCAGCAGCATCAGAGCCGCAACAAACGGGAATACCAGGATGCTCATCGCCTTAACGATCATCTGCTCACCGAAGCGCACGATGGTCATCATGCCGACAATCAGGATCAGTGACAGGATTGCGCGCGGCGGCGGCGTAATTGCCAGCTGGTGGGTCAGGAAGCTTTCAACCGTGTTGGTGATTGCAACGCTGTAAACCAACAGAATCGGGTAGATAGCGAAGAAGTAGAGCAGGGTAATCAGTTTACCTGCACCAACACCAAAGTGTTCTTCTACAACTTCGGTGATGTCTTCACCCGGATTTTTACCGGACAGCACAAAGCGAGTCAGACCGCGGTGTGCAAAGAAGGTCATTGGGAAGGCAAGGATCGCCATGATGATCAGCGGGATCATACCGCCTACGCCTGCGTTAATCGGCAGGAACAATACACCCGCCCCAATCGCCGTGCCGTAAAGGCCCAGCATCCACATGGTGTCTGTTTTGCGCCATGCGCTGCGGGTCTGGCCCGTAACGATAGTGCTGGTTTGAGTGTTTTCCATCTATTTCTCCTGGAGGAAGCTTAAAAAGTCGGGTTTGGGGTCAATCCAATGAGAAAGTACCCGACTGTAAATCGAAATTCGTTGAGCGATTTTTATATAATTTTTCGCCGTAATAATTTTCGGGCGGAAAGATACATTTTAGTAATGAATGTATCAGTGATCGGGATCCCAAATGCAATAATCCACCTTTTATGTGGATAAATTTGGGCCATTAATCTGTTAAAAAATAGTCAAAGCGAATTTACGGGCGCGAAGGCTAACATTAACGACATATCTCATGAAAGCGAAGGCGCGAAGATAGGCGTGTTCAGCTGTAAAAACTGTTGTTTTTAGATGATTTCGGCGACTAATAATAATTTTCTAAGATAAATCACGGTTGGTTTTTCAAGGTAATCGTTTGCGTGACGCGCTGTTTTTAATGAATCATCACTGGTATTTATATGATTGTCGGGGCTATGTGACTGGTATCACTAAAAAAAGCCGGGAGGCAAGTGCGCCAAACCCGGCTTTGATATGGACAAAACTGTCACCGCTATAGCGCTGCTAGCGGGTGTTGAAGGTCAGGCGCAGATCTCGTAGCAAGGGATGTACGCAGTGCCCGGTAACTTCATACGATGTTGTGCAACAAAGCCCTGCAGGAGATCGTCCATGCGGCGCATCATTTCGCGGTCACCGTGGATTTTGTACGGGCCAAACTCTTCAATAGCGCGGATCCCGACTTCCTTCACGTTACCTGCCACAATACCGGAGAATGCACGACGTAAATCGGCGGCCAATACTTCAACGGGTTGATCCGGGTACAGCTTCAGGTTGGCCATGTTTTCATGGGACGGCTCGAACGGCATCTGCAGATCGGGCGCGATACGAATCGACCAGTTAAAGCTGTATGCATCTCCTGTGTCGCGACGGTTTTCTTTCACCAGCGGCATCGCTTTTTTCATCAGACGCGCCACTTCGGCCGCATCGTCAATGATAATGCGATAGTGGCGACGCGCATCTTCCCCTAGCGTGTGCACGATAAATTCGTCCAGCACGCGGAAGTAATCCGCACTCTCTTTTGGTCCGGTCAGGATCAGCGGTAGAACCTGATCTTTGTTGGCCGGATTCATCAGGATCCCCAGCAGATACAGCAGCTCTTCTGCTGTCCCTACGCCACCCGGGAAGATGATAATACCGTGGGCGATACGCACGAACGCTTCCAGACGTTTTTCAATGTCCGGCATGATGATCAGTTCGTTTACCAGCGGGTTAGGCGGTTCAGCGGCGATGATTGACGGTTCGGTCATGCCAATAAAGCGGCTGTCTTTGTATCGCTGCTGGGCGTGGCCGACCGCAGCGCCTTTCATTGGCGCTTCCATCGCCCCCGGGCCGCAGCCGGTACAGATGTTCAGTTCGCGCAGACCCAGTTGGGTGCCGACGCGACGGGCATACAGGTACTCATTTTCGTTGATTGAGTGACCGCCCCAGCAGACGACCATGTTCGGCGCTTCACCGACGTGCAGCGCCCGGGCATTACGCAGGATCGAGAATACGAGGTTGGTAATATGCACCGAGCTTTCGAGATCCAGATGCTGAAAACGACCGGCGTTATGGATCTGTCCATTGACGAACAGAATGTCGCGCAGTACGGCAAACAGGTTAGCCTGTAGCGCACGAATAATGCGTCCATCAACAAACGCATCTTCAGGTGGGTTAATCAGTTCCAGCTTCACGCCCCGTTCGCGGCGCAGTACGTTAATATCGAAACTTTCAAAGCGGGACAGCAGTTCTTTACTGTTGTCGGTCAAACTGCCGGAGTTCAGAACGGCAAGCGAACAGTTACGAAACAGTTGATACAGGTCGCTGCTGGCCGTGCGTTTAAGCATATCGACTTCCAGCTGCGACAACATGTCCATTGAGCCAAGCGGGCTAATATGTGTAATCAAGTAAACTCCTTATGGGACGCAACACGTCATTCCCTATTGATTACAATAGCCCTGGCTTATGACCTTTCACAACCTTGCGCGCGGAATCCGGCACGCAAAATTGAGAAAAAAGATTACTGACGTACCAAACGACCGGTTGCCGGAGTGAAATCGGTGTTGGTGCGCCATGGGTTAATGTCCAGACCGCCACGTCGCGTGTAGCGTGCGTAGACGCTCAGTTTCTCTGGCTGGCAGAAGCGCAGAATGTCATTGAAAATACGTTCCACGCACTGCTCATGAAATTCATTATGGTGGCGGAAGGAGACCAGATAACGCAGCAGCTTCTCTCTGTCGATTTTCCGTCCACGATACTGAATTTGTATGGAGCCCCAGTCAGGCTGATGGGTAATCAGACAGTTGGATTTCAGCAGGTGGCTGACCAGCGTCTCTTCCACTGCCTTTTCACCGCTCACGGCATTTTCCAGATACGCAGTGCTGAACTGGTAGTTGTCGATGACGATATCCTGATTGTCGATACAGGTCCCATTAAAGTGGGCTATCGGCTGCCCTTCCAGTTCGTCAAGGCGGTACAGCGCCACGCTGACATCGCCCTGAGCGCAGGCGCGAAGATCGTTTTCCAGTGTCTGGCGTACCGCGTCCCAGGAATCAAAACGCGTCTGGTTAAAACTGTTCAGGTAAAGCTTAAAGCTTTTCGACTCAATCAGATTTACGCTGGTGTAATCCAGTTCTACGTGACCGACCGCGACTTGCGGTAAGCCGTTGGCATTCAGCCACGACAGTTCATATAGCGTCCAGATATCCGCACCGTGAAAAGGCAAGTTATCGGCCTTTAAATCCAGCGGGTCGCGATTCAGGCTGCGCGGAACGCCCTGCAACAGACTTGCATCGTAATTGTCTCGGTAATCCGTTGATTTACCGAGTGTCAGGCCGTTAAGCGCCTGATGATTTTCATAAGAGGACATGTTTCACCGTCATAAACCAGATACACTATGCGACAAGTGTATCCTGGCTTTTGTGAAGAGAGAAATCAGTGGACGAATTGACAGCGCAGGCGTTGATAGCCTTTACGACGCGTTATTGCGACGCATGGCATGAAAAAAACAACAGTTGGCCGCTCAGCGAAGAGCTGTATGGCGTACCTTCTCCGTGTATCATTTCTTCCACAGACGATGCGGTATTTTGGCAGCCTCAACCTTTTGTCGGCGAAAATAACCTCAATGCGGTTGAACGGGCCTTTGATATTGTGGTACAACCTGCCGTTCACGCTTTTTACACCACCCAGTTTGCTGGTGATATGCACGCGCAGTTTGCGGATGAAAAGCTCACGCTGCTGCAAACCTGGAGTGAAGATGACTTCAGGCGCGTTCAGGAAAACCTGATTGGTCATCTGGTTACGCAAAAGCGCCTCAAGCTATCACCTACGCTTTTTATTGCCACACAAGATAATGAGCTTGACGTCATTTCGGTGTGCAATCTGTCCGGTGAAGTGTGCAAAGAAACGCTGGGAACCCGTAAACGAACGGTGCTGGCGGCCTCACTTGCGGAATTCCTCACTCAACTTAAGCCAGTTCTGTAATCCAGTTTGCCCTGAATCTTGTGAGAGATCTCTTACAAACCCTGTAGGACATTGCCAGGTGATAAGTAAAGACTTAATGAATTGATAAAATAATAATTTATTATTATTCAATTGGTTAGTGTTTTATTGTCAACTTTCATACGAAAATAATCGTAAGGGTAAGCCTGTAAGCATCTTGTAAGACAAAGCGAAACAGGCGATTCTATATCTGTCGACAAGGAGTCGCACAACGAAGAGAACATCAGGATGATGGCTCTTCGCCAGGACACACCAGGACGGTGTTGCAAGGACAGGCTTCAGGACGAAGCAAAGAGGAAGACGCTGGATGCGTTAAAGGACACCTCCAGGATGGAGAATGAGAGCCGGTCAGGATGTTCGGCGGGTCTGGATGGCCAGGATACTTCAGGATGAAGTTTTCACATCGGGGTGATGTGAGCAGGATGCAAAAGTTCAGGATGAACACGGTCGCAAGACCACAGGAAAAGTTGTCAAGGATGAGCAGGGAGCACTAAAAGTAGCTGGAATGCTGCGAAACGAACCGGGAGCACTGTTTTTACAGTGCTCCCTTTTTTTATTTCCCTCCACTAGTGCTATTCTTCGCGCCAGATTTTTCATCATTGAGGTTAATTTCATGACGACTCATGACCGTGTGCGCCAGCAGTTACACGCACTTGAAGCGCTACTGCGTGAACATCATCACTGGCGGATGGATGAGCCAGCAGAGCATCTGTTTACCAGTACGCAGCCTTTTTGTATGGATACCATGGAACCGGTCGAGTGGCTGCAGTGGGTGTTGATTCCCCGCATGCATACGTTGATTGATAACGCGCAGCCGCTTCCGCAGGCTTTTGCCGTCGCACCATATTACGAAATGGCGCTGGCAGCCGATCACCCGCAACGCGACATTCTTCTGGCGGCATTGCAGGAGCTGGATGCGCTGTTTACAAGTGATAACGCCTGATGCTGGAAATTCTTTATCAGGACGAATGGCTGGTCGCCGTCAATAAACCTTCGGGCTGGTTGGTTCACCGCAGTTGGCTCGACCGGGATGAGAAAGTGGTGGTGATGCAAACGGTGCGCGACCAAATTGGTCAGCACGTATTTACCGCCCATCGACTCGACAGACCAACCTCCGGTGTGCTGCTGATGGGACTGTCCAGCGAAGCCGGGCGTTTACTGTCCCAGCAGTTTGAACATCATCAAATTCAGAAACGCTATCATGCGATTGTGCGTGGCTGGCTGATGGATGATGCCGTGCTGGATTACCCGCTGGTCGAAGAGCTGGATAAGATTGCCGATAAGTTTGCCCGCGATGATAAAGGCCCGCAGCCTGCTGTCACCCATTATCGTGGCCTGGCAACGGTAGAAATGCCGGTAGCGACCGGGCGTTATCCGACTACCCGTTACGGGCTGGTGGAGCTGGATCCTAAAACCGGTCGCAAGCACCAGCTCAGACGCCATCTGGCGCACTTGCGCCATCCGATTATCGGTGACAGCAAGCACGGTGATTTGCGGCAAAACCGCAGCGCCGCAGAGCATTTCGGTTGCCAGAGATTGATGCTGCATGCCAGCCAGCTTGCGCTGACCCATCCTTTCACCGGCGAACCGCTGGTTATTCGCGCCGGACTGGATGACGTCTGGATGCAGGCGTTATCACAGTTTGGCTGGCGTGGACTTCTCCCTGAGAATGAAAGGGTTGAGTTCAGCGGGCTGTCAGGTCAGGATGAGCAGATAGATTCTTAAGTCCCAGGAGATTACGGTTATGGCGGAAATTGGAATTTTTGTCGGCACGATGTACGGAAACGCGCTGCTGGTTGCCGAAGAGGCCGAAGCTATTTTGACGGCGCAGGGTCATAAAGCTACGGTGTTCGAAGATCCGGAGCTTAGCGACTGGCAGGCATATCAGGAAAAATATGTGCTGGTAGTGACTTCCACGACCGGGCAGGGCGATCTGCCGGATAGCATCGTGCCGCTGTTTCAGGGGATCAAAGATAATCTCGGTTTCCAGCCAAATCTGCATTACGGGGTAATTGGGCTGGGCGACAGTAGCTACGTTAATTTCTGCAATGGCGGCAAGCAGTTCGATGCGCTGTTGCAGGAACAAAGCGCCCACCGTGTAGGAGAAATGCTGCTGATTGATGCCAGCGAGCATCCTGAACCGGAAAGCGAATCCAATCCCTGGGTAGAAAACTGGGGAACCTTGCTTAAATAACTCCCTCGCTCGTACGGGCATGCAACCCCCATTTGAACCGCAAGCCGGGCCAGGCGAAGCCACCACCCGGCAATAAAACCCCAATTACGTGAACTAACTTCCACTACTTTGGGCTTATGCCCCAAACAACTTCTCACTGTCTCCCTAATGTTGTGTTCATGCACGGTGAGGGCAAGTGGCACTCCTTCATATACTTTTCCCGTCAGTTCCCGGAATGGCAGCGAGTCAGAATAAAACGGCCCTGAGCTGTACCAACACTGCCACACACTAACCTCTCATTCTGATCACCCTACAGGTGCTGTACAGAATGAACTGGCGAAAGCCAGGATTCAGGAGTGCAACAATGAGTTCATTAAGTCAGGCGGCGAGCAGCGCGGAAAAACGCACTAACGCTCGCTACTGGATAGTGGTGATGCTGTTTATCGTCACATCCTTCAACTACGGCGATCGCGCCACCTTATCCATTGCCGGTTCGGAGATGGCCAAAGACATTGGTCTGGATGCGGTAGGGATGGGGTATGTATTCTCCGCTTTCTCATGGGCCTATGTTATCGGCCAGATCCCCGGCGGCTGGTTGCTCGACCGCTTTGGTTCAAAACGCGTTTATTTCTGGTCCATCTTTATTTGGTCCATGTTTACCCTGTTGCAGGGTTTTGTCGATATCTTCAGTGGTTTCGGCATTATCGTTGCGCTGTTTACTTTGCGCTTCCTCGTTGGTTTAGCTGAAGCGCCCTCTTTCCCCGGCAACAGTCGTATTGTGGCGGCGTGGTTCCCGGCACAGGAAAGGGGCACAGCGGTCGCTATCTTTAACTCTGCGCAATACTTTGCCACTGTTATCTTTGCGCCAATCATGGGTTGGCTGACCCACGAAGTGGGTTGGTCGCACGTGTTCTTCTTTATGGGCGGTCTTGGGATTGTTATCAGCTTCGTCTGGCTGAAGGTGATTCATGAACCTAACCAGCATCCAGGCGTAAACCAAAAAGAGCTGGAGTACATTGCCGAAGGTGGGGCGCTGATCAACATGGATCAGGCGGCAGCCAAAACAAAAGTGCCGTTTAGCGTGAAGTGGGGGCAAATCAAACAGCTGCTGGGTTCACGGATGATGATCGGGATTTACATCGGCCAGTACTGCATTAACGCGCTGACCTACTTCTTTATCACCTGGTTCCCGGTTTATCTGGTGCAGGCTCGCGGTATGTCGATTTTGAAAGCTGGCTTTGTTGCTTCGGTTCCGGCCATTTGCGGATTCGCCGGCGGCGTGCTCGGCGGCATTATTTCCGACTGGTTGATGCGCCGTACCGGTTCGCTGAATATCGCCCGTAAAACGCCAATCGTACTCGGTATGCTGCTGTCGATGGTGATGGTGTTCTGTAACTACGTCAATGTGGAGTGGATGATCATCGGCTTTATGGCGCTGGCCTTCTTCGGCAAAGGTATCGGTGCGCTGGGATGGGCAGTGATGGCTGATACCGCACCTAAAGAGATCAGCGGTCTGAGCGGCGGTTTGTTCAACATGTTTGGCAACATCTCCGGCATCGTCACGCCAATTGCTATCGGCTACATCGTCGGGACTACCGGCTCGTTTAACGGCGCGTTGATTTACGTCGGGGTACATGCGCTGATTGCGGTGGTGAGCTATCTGGTGCTGGTGGGCGATATTAAACGTATCGAACTGAAACTTGTCGCAGGACAATGATGATGACAACACAATCGAGTCCCGTTATTACCGATATGAAGGTCATCCCGGTGGCCGGTCATGACAGCATGCTGCTCAATATTGGCGGCGCGCATAACGCATACTTTACTCGTAATATCGTGGTGCTCACCGATAATGCCGGAAACACCGGTGTCGGTGAAGCGCCTGGTGGTGAAGTGATTTATCAGACGCTGGTGGATGCGATTCCGCAGGTGCTGGGCCAGGAAGTGGCGCGCCTGAATAAGGTGGTGCAGCAGGTGCATAAAGGCAACCAGGCCGCTGATTTTGACACCTTTGGCAAAGGCGCCTGGACCTTTGAACTACGGGTCAATGCGGTAGCGGCGCTGGAGGCCGCATTGCTCGACCTGCTGGGCAAGGCGCTCAACGTGCCGGTTTGTGAACTGTTAGGGCCGGGCAAGCAGCGCGATGCGGTCACCGTACTCGGTTATCTGTTCTACGTGGGCGATCGCACAAAGACCGATTTACCGTATCTGGAAAGTACGCCGGGAAACCATGAGTGGTATCACCTGCGTCATCAGCAAGCGATGAACAGTGAGGCTGTGGTGCGTCTGGCTCAGGCTTCGCAGGATCGCTACGGCTTTAAAGATTTCAAACTCAAAGGTGGTGTACTGCCTGGTGAGCAGGAAATCGACACCGCTCGTGCGCTGAAAAAATGCTTCCCGGATGCGCGTATTACGGTTGATCCCAACGGTGCCTGGCTGCTGGATGAAGCCATCTCCCTGTGTAAAGGGCTGAACGATGTTCTGACCTACGCCGAAGATCCATGCGGCGCTGAACAGGGTTTTTCTGGCCGTGAAGTGATGGCCGAGTTCCGCCGTGCAACCGGTCTGCCGGTAGCAACGAACATGATAGCTACCAACTGGCGTGAAATGGGCCATGCGGTGATGCTGAATTCAGTAGATATTCCGCTGGCCGATCCGCACTTCTGGACCCTTTCTGGCGCGGTACGCGTGGCACAGTTATGCGATGACTGGGGCCTGACCTGGGGCTGCCATTCTAACAATCATTTTGATATTTCGCTGGCGATGTTTACCCACGTTGGTGCGGCAGCACCGGGTAATCCAACGGCTATTGATACCCACTGGATCTGGCAGGAGGGCGATTGCCGCCTGACCAAAAATCCGCTGGAGATTAAAAACGGAAAAATTGCGGTACCCGATGCGCCCGGTCTGGGCGTGGAACTGGACTGGGATCAGGTACAGAAAGCACATGAAGCCTATAAAGCGCTGCCCGGTGGCGCGCGTAATGACGCAGGCCCAATGCAGTATCTGATCCCCGGATGGACTTTTGACCGTAAACGTCCCGTTTTCGGCCGCCACTAATTTTGAATAAGGACTTAATTATGAGCGCACAATTTTCTACCCCATTGGTTACCTCTATGCAGGTTATTCCGGTTGCGGGTCATGACAGCATGCTGATGAACCTGAGCGGCGCACATGCTCCGTTCTTCACGCGCAATATTGTGATTATTAAAGATAACTCCGGTCATACTGGCGTGGGTGAAATTCCCGGCGGCGAAAAAATCCGCAAAACGCTGGAAGATGCGATCCCGCTGGTGGTAGGCAAAACGTTAGGTGAATACAAAAATGTGCTGAATGCAGTACGCAATACTTTTGCCGATCGTGATGCGGGCGGTCGCGGTTTGCAGACCTTCGATTTACGTACCACTATTCATGTGGTTACAGGGATCGAAGCGGCCATGTTGGATCTGTTAGGTCAGCATCTGGGCGTAAACGTCGCCTCTTTGCTGGGGGATGGCCAGCAGCGTAGTGAAGTTGAAATGTTGGGTTACCTGTTCTTCGTGGGTAACCGTAAGGCAACGCCGCTGCCGTACCAGAGTCAGCCGGATGATAAATGCGACTGGTATCGTCTGCGTCATGAAGAAGCGATGACCCCGGATGCGGTAGTGCGCCTGGCGGAAGCCGCGTATGAGAAGTATGGTTTCAACGACTTTAAACTGAAAGGCGGCGTACTGGCCGGGGAAGAGGAAGCAGAATCTATCGTTGCGCTGGCGAAGCGCTTCCCGCAGGCCCGCGTCACGCTGGATCCGAACGGCGCGTGGTCGCTAAATGAAGCGATTAAGATCGGCAAATATCTGAAGGGTTCTCTGGCCTATGCGGAAGATCCGTGCGGTGCCGAGCAGGGCTTCTCTGGTCGTGAAGTGATGGCGGAGTTCCGCCGCGCCACCGGTCTGCCGACCGCCACCAACATGATCGCCACCGACTGGCGTCAGATGGGGCATACGCTGTCGTTGCAGTCTGTGGATATCCCACTGGCGGACCCGCACTTCTGGACCATGCAGGGTTCTGTCCGTGTGGCGCAGATGTGCCATGAGTTCGGGCTGACCTGGGGATCGCACTCTAACAATCACTTTGATATTTCGCTGGCGATGTTTACGCATGTCGCGGCGGCGGCTCCGGGTAAAATAACCGCTATCGACACCCACTGGATCTGGCAGGAAGGCAACCAGCGCTTGACCAAAGAGCCGTTTGAAATCAAAGGCGGCATGGTGCAGGTTCCGGCAAAACCGGGTCTGGGCGTGGAGCTGGATATGGATCAGGTCATGAAAGCGCATGAGCTGTACCAGCAACATGGACTGGGTGCGCGTGATGATGCGATGGGTATGCAGTATCTTATCCCGAACTGGACGTTTGATAATAAGCGTCCGTGCATGGTTCGCTAAGTGATCCAGGACCGCTCCTATAGAGTGAGCGGTTTTGCTCCTGGTGTATGCTTAACATAATCAACATGCGTAAGGATGCTTTATGAAAATAGTAATCGCACCCGATTCCTATAAGGAAAGTTTGAGTGCGCTTGAGGTGGCAACGGCTATAGAGCTGGGGTTTCGTGAGATCTGGCCCGATGCGGATTACGTGAAGATTCCGGTTGCAGATGGCGGTGAAGGAACGGCCGAAGCGATGGTTGCCGCAACGCAAGGTCACCTTGTGCATGTTGATGTTACCGGCCCTTTGGGCAACACAATTCAGGCATTTTATGGTTTATCTGGTGATGAGCGCTCGGCGTTTATCGAAATGGCGGCCGCTAGCGGACTGGAACAGGTTCCTGTGGGTTTACGCGATCCGCTGAAAACGACATCCTGGGGAACCGGGGAGTTAATTCGTCATGCGCTGGACGCTGGCGTTGAGCATATCATCATTGGGATTGGCGGTAGCGCCACCAATGATGGCGGTGCCGGGATGGTGCAAGCGCTGGGAGCAAAACTGCTGGATGCGCAAAATAACGAAATTGTGCAAGGCGGAATCGGTCTGGAATCTCTGTCCCGGATTGATATTTCTCAGTTAGACAGCCGTCTTGCCGGGTGCCGTATAGAAGTTGCTTGCGATGTGACCAACCCGTTGACTGGAAAAGAGGGCGCATCTGCGGTTTTTGGTCCGCAAAAAGGGGCGACGCCGGAGATGATTACCCGCCTGGATCGGGCGCTCACGCACTATGCGCGACTTATTGCCCGCGATCTGGACGTCAACGTGCTGGATCTGGCCGGTGGTGGTGCGGCGGGTGGTATGGGGGCGGCGCTGTATGCGTTTTGCGGCGCACAGTTACGCTGCGGTATTGAGATAGTGACCGATGCGTTACACCTTGATGCCTGCGTTGCGGATGCGGATTTAGTGGTCACAGGTGAAGGGCGCATTGATAGTCAGACCATTCACGGTAAGGTTCCGGTTGGCGTGGCGAAGGTCGCAAAGCGTTACAACAAGCCGGTTATCGGTATCGCAGGTAGCCTGACGGCCGATGTCGGTGTGGTCCACGAGCATGGGCTGGATGCGGTTTTCAGTGTCATCTATACCATCTGTACCCTGGATGAGGCGCTGAAGAACGCGAGCGACAACGTACGAATGACGGCGCGAAACGTAGCCGCAACGCTCAAAGCAGGGCAGCAATTACGCTGAGTTGTAGGTCGTATAAGGCGTTTACGCCGGATTCGGCGATGTGCCCGATGCGCGACGCTTATCGGGCCTACGGTAAACAGCGAAACCTGTAGGCCGGATAAGGCGTTTACTGCCCGATGCACGACGCTTATCGGCTCTACGGTAAACAGTGAAACCTGTAGGCCGGATAAGGCGTTTACTGCCCGATGCGCGACGCTTATCGGGCCTACGGTAAACAGCGAAACCTGTAGACCGGATAAGGCGTTTACTGCCCGATGCACGACGTTTATCGGGTCTACAGTAAACAGCGAAACCTGTAGGCCGGATAAGGCGTTTACGCCGCATCCGGCGAATATCACCCCAATATCCGTTTCGCTTCGCGCGCAACGTTGTCCATTTCATCCAGAAGCTCTAAAAATTCAGGTTCCAGCTCTTCTTCTTTGGTTCCACTGCGTAGCTGTTGTTCAATGAGCTGACACAGGTTTTTCATGCGGGGGACACCACTATAACCGCAACTACCGTGCAGCTTGTGAATCATATCCACCAGCCCTTCGGGGTTCTCTCCGACCAGTTGCTCTTCGATTTTGTTACGCACCTCAGGCAGAAAATCGATCAGCATTTGCAGCATATCTCGCGCCAAATCGTTCTTACCCGCGGCTTGCCTTAATGCCAGTTGCCAGTCGAGCGTCGTGTTCGGATTGACGACCGGCTCAAGAGGTTCTGCGGTGAGTGCCCGCAGCGATGTGCTTGCGCCCGGTTTGTAACGTAACAGCAGATTATGCAGCTTATCTTCCTCGATAGGCTTCGCCAGGTAATCGTTCATCCCGGCGCTGAGCAGCTTCTCTTTCTGCCCGGCCATGGCGTGTGCGGTGACCGCAATGACCGGTGTCTGCTGTTGATGAGGAAGCTGGTGGATCAGTTCGCAGGCACGAATACCGTCCATGTCTGGCATCTGAATATCCATCAGGATCAGGTCAAACGGCATTTGTCTGGCGCGATCCACCGCCTGATGCCCGCTGTCGCAAAGCACGACGTGCTGGACCTTATCTTCCAGCAATGCGCCAATCAGCTTGAGGTTCGCCGGGTTGTCGTCTACCGCCATAACAGTCATCGCAATTTTGCTTTCATCTATCAGCAGCGGATCCGCGCGGTGGTTCAGCTGACAATACTCTGTCAGCGCGGGCAGTAAGCGGGTTGAAGTGAGAGGTTTCAACAGACACGCCGCCGCGCCGCCCTGTTTCAATTTCTCAGCGTTAATTTGTGCATGACAAGGCAAGGCTAGCAACAGGAAGTCGGACATCGCTGCTGCGCTTGCCAGCCGCTCATGCTGCATGGTGAGTGGTTCGCGCAAAGTGACCGGAATGCCCAGCAACAGAATGTCGTAGTGCTCCGCTGGCAACCCGGAGAACGAAGGGCTGTAAATCACCTCCAGCGGTGTTTCACTCAAGATATCTAACGTGCATTGTGCGGCGGTGGCGTTAGGTTCGACGTAGGCCAATCGTTTACCGGCAAGGCATCGGGTTGTCGAACGATCAATAAGCACGTTTGGGTTGAGATCGAGGCTGATATGGAACCAGAACGTGGAACCCCGATTAGGTTGGCTGTGGAAGGAGATATCCCCACCCATTTCGTTGACCAGTTTTTGCGTAATGACCAGACCTAGCCCGGTTCCGCCATGACGCCGGGAAATACTGGCATCCGCCTGACGGAAAGCCTGGAACAGGCGGGATTGATCGCGCTCAGGAATACCGATCCCGGTATCGCGGATTTGTACTTCAATTTGCACTTTCGTGTTACTAAGGGCTCGCTTCTCGACCAGAATGTCGATGTTGCCGCCTTCGGTAAATTTGATGGCATTGCCGACCAGATTGGTGATCACCTGCTGTAAACGCAGCGGGTCACCGATGACGTTGTCCGGTACGTCATTCTTAATATTCAGCGTCAGCTCAAGCCCTTTATCATGGGATGAATGCGCTAACAGCGTAACAACGTCATCCAGCGTGCTGCGCAGCGGGAACGGAATGCTTTCCAGAATCAGCTTGCCCGCCTCAAGTTTGGAGAAGTCGAGTACATCATTGATGATGGCCAGCAGATTGTTAGCCGAGCGTTCAATGGTATTCAGGTGATCGCGCTGTGTGGTGTTGAGCTCGGTTTTTAGCGTCAGACGGGTGAAGCCAATCACGCCATTCAGCGGTGTTCGCAGCTCGTGGGACATGTTTGCCAGAAACTCAGACTTAATACGTGCCGCTTCCTGGGCGCGTTTCTTCGCCAGATCCAGCTCGACGTTCTGGATTTCCATCTGCTCCAGCGTTTCGCGCAGGTCAGAGGTGGCCTGATCGATGTTGTGCTGCATCTCTTCATGGTAGGCCGCGAGAGACATCGCCATCGAGTTGATACCATTTTTGAGCATATCCAGCTCGCCCAGCATGAAACCTTCCACGCGGCTGTCGAGCTGTCCTCTACGTATTCGGTCAACGGTATTCACCATATTGCGAATCGGGCCGGTCACGTCGCGCATTAGACGCCAGCCGAAAATTAACGCAATACCAATACAAAACAGCATCATTACGCTGGAGATAAAGATCTCTTTGTACTGCTGCAATCGTACGGACTTAAGGTCCAGCTCAAGCGCCACATACCCCAGCATATTTTTGGTGTTTTTGGCGTCGCTTACGGCGGATTCATCCGGTGAATAGCTTTCCGATATAATAGGGGTTCGTAGGATCATGATATCCCCGTGCCGGGTGACGCTCAGCTTCCGGGGAAACGGTGAACCTGTCGCCAACTGCATTTCAGACGGATCGAGATGAAAATTAGAGGTGACGAATAGTCGGTTATTTTCGTCATAAACAGAAATTGCCCGCACGATATCGGAATGGCGACGATGCAGTACGCTGATAAGTTGGCCGATGGATTCCCTGTTTTGCAGGTTCATGCCATATTCGCTGGAGACCGCGAGTGGTTCAATGATGCTGGCACCAGCATCTTCCAGTTGACGCTGCAAGTCGTTATAGCGATGCACAACAAAAAAGATACTGAGCAACAAACCTATCAGGACGGTCGGGGCCAGGATCAGAATCATCATGCGTGCGCGCAGGCTGTAGTTGGTCATGGAGTTCCGTTATGGGACAATTAGGGTCACACTGTTAAATAGAGAAATATCTCGTCGATGGCGCAATTCTACTCTGCAAAACGACGCGTGACGACGCGTCAGATCATAACCGTTACCGTCAATGACCTTGATCCTTTCGGTCAGGGCGTTGCTCGCCATAACGGAAAGGCGTTGTTTATACCGGAATTGCTACCCCAGGAAAGCGCCGAGGTGGTGATTACCGAAGATAAAAAACAGTTTGCCCGCGCGCAAGTAAAACGACGTTTAAACGACAGCCCACAGCGTGAAGTGCCACGTTGCCCGCATTTTGGCGTGTGCGGCGGTTGCCAGCAGCAGCATGCCAGCATCTCATTGCAGCAGCGTAGCAAAAGCGCGGCGTTGTCGCGTTTAATGAAATGTGAGGTGTCGGATGTCATAGCTGATGCCCCGTGGGGCTATCGTCGTCGCGCACGTTTGAGCCTGAACTATCGGCCAAAAGAACAAAAATTGCAGATGGGGTTTCGCAAATCCGGTTCCAGCGACATTATCGATGTCAAACAATGCCCTATTTTGGTGCCCCAGCTTGAGGCGTTATTGCCCCATCTCAGAGCGTGTCTGGAAAGTCTGCAAGGGTTACGCCATCTAGGCCATGTTGAGCTGGTACAGGCGGGAAGCGGAACCCTGATGATTTTGCGCCACACGGCGCCATTGAGTGCTGTGGATAAAGAAAAACTGGAATGCTTTTCGCATTCTCAGGGGCTGTCTTTGTTTCTGGCCCCGCAAAGCGAGATACTGGAATCAATATCAGAAGAATCGCCCTGGTATGATTCAAATGGACTACGGTTAACCTTCAGCCCGCGCGATTTTATTCAGGTCAATGAAGGGGTAAACCAACAAATGGTCGCCCGTGCGCTGGAATGGCTCGATGTGCAACCTGAAGATCGTGTACTCGATCTGTTCTGTGGCATGGGAAATTTTACCCTACCGCTGGCAACTCGGGCAGCAAGCGTGGTTGGCGTAGAAGGTGTTCCTGCATTGGTGGAAAAAGGCCGAGAAAACGCGCTGAATAACGGATTACATAATGTGACATTCTTTCATGAAAACCTTGAGGAAGATGTTACCCGACAGCCGTGGGCGAAAAACGGATTCGACAAAGTATTGCTCGATCCTGCGCGTGCGGGGGCTGCAGGTGTGATGCAACATATTATAAAATTAGAACCTATACGCGTTGTTTATGTATCCTGTAACCCAGCAACGCTGGCTCGTGACAGCGATGCTTTGCTCAACGCTGGATACGCCATACGGCGACTGGCGATGCTCGATATGTTTCCGCACACTGGACACCTGGAATCAATGGTCCTGTTTGAGCGTTTGTAATGAATTTTGTACCCATTGGATTTCGGGTTGTAATGCAGCATGAAAGACAATGGGTAGGGCTTGTCGACTTCGACAGGCCTGGCCCCTTAAGGAGAGGACAATGGTTGCGGTAAGAAGTGCACATATAAATAAAGCTGGTGAGTTTGATCCAAAGAAATGGATCGCGAGTCTGGGGATCTCCAGCCAGCAGTCGTGTGAACGCTTAGCCGAAACCTGGGCGTACTGCCTCCAGCAGACACAGGGGCATCCGGATGCGGATCTGCTGCTGTGGCGTGGCGTGGAGATGGTAGAAATTCTCTCTATGTTGAGCATGGATATCGACACGCTGCGTGCAGCAATGCTGTTCCCTCTGGCTGATGCCAACGTGGTCAGTGAAGACATCCTGCGCGAGAGCGTGGGCAAATCCATTGTTCATCTTATCCACGGTGTGCGTGATATGGCGGCGATACGCCAGCTTAAAGCCACGCATACCGATTCAGTTTCTTCCGAGCAGGTCGATAACGTCCGTCGCATGCTGCTGGCAATGGTGGATGACTTCCGCTGTGTGGTCATCAAGCTGGCAGAGCGGATTGCCCATCTGCGTGAAGTGAAAGATGCGCCGGAAGATGAACGCGTTCTGGCGGCAAAAGAGTGCACCAATATCTATGCACCGCTGGCCAACCGTTTGGGAATCGGGCAATTAAAATGGGAGCTGGAAGATTATTGCTTCCGTTATCTGCACCCGGCTGAATACAAACGCATTGCCAAGCTGCTGCATGAACGTCGTATCGACAGGGAACATTACATTGATGAGTTCGTCGGTCATTTGCGCTCAGAGATGAAAACGGAAGGCGTCAAAGCCGAAGTGTATGGACGTCCGAAGCATATCTACAGCATCTGGCGCAAAATGCAGAAAAAGCAGTTGGCCTTCGATGAACTGTTCGATGTACGCGCAGTGCGTATCGTGGCAGAGCGTTTACAGGACTGCTATGCCGCACTCGGGATAGTACATACTCACTATCGCCATCTGCCGGATGAGTTCGATGATTACGTTGCTAATCCGAAACCCAATGGCTACCAGTCAATCCATACGGTTGTACTGGGGCCGGGCGGGAAAACCATCGAAATTCAGATCCGTACAAAACAGATGCACGAAGATGCCGAACTGGGCGTCGCGGCGCACTGGAAGTACAAAGAGGGCACCGCTTCAGGCGCGGCGCGTTCTGGTCATGAAGATCGCATTGCGTGGCTGCGTAAGCTGATCGCCTGGCAGGAAGAGATGGCGGATTCCGGTGAAATGCTGGATGAAGTCCGTAGCCAGGTCTTTGATGACCGCGTGTACGTCTTTACGCCAAAAGGCGACGTTGTAGACTTACCTGCGGGCTCCACGCCGCTCGATTTTGCTTACCACATTCATAGCGATGTGGGGCATCGATGCATTGGCGCGAAAATTGGTGGGCGCATCGTACCGTTTACCTACCAGCTGCAGATGGGCGATCAAATTGAAATTATCACCCAGAAACAGCCAAACCCAAGCCGCGACTGGCTGAATCCTAACCTTGGCTACGTAACCACCAGTCGTGGGCGTTCGAAGATCCACGCCTGGTTCCGTAAACAGGACCGCGACAAAAACATCCTTGCTGGTCGCCAGATCCTCGACGATGAGCTGGCGCATTTAGGTATCAGCCTGAAAGAGGCGGAAAAACACCTGCTGCCGCGCTACAGCTTCAATGAGCTGGACGAGTTGCTGGCGGCGATTGGCGGAGGAGACATCCGCCTCAACCAAATGGTGAACTTCCTGCAGGCGCAGTTTAATAAGCCCAGTGCTGCCGAACAGGATGCCGCCGCGCTGAAACAGCTTCAGCAGAAAACGCAGGCACCGCAGAGTCGTCGTAAAGACGACGGTCGTGTGGTGGTGGAAGGGGTAGGTAACCTGATGCACCACATCGCCCGCTGCTGCCAGCCGATTCCGGGCGATGAGATTGTCGGGTTTATCACCCAGGGACGCGGTATTTCCGTGCACCGGGCGGATTGTGAACAGCTGGCTGAGCTGCGCTCCCATGCGCCGGAACGTATTGTTGATGCAGTCTGGGGCGAAAGCTACTCGGCAGGGTATTCGCTGGTGGTTCGCGTCCAGGCCAACGATCGCAGCGGCTTGTTACGTGATATCACTACGATTCTCGCCAACGAGAAGGTGAACGTGCTGGGCGTTGCCAGCCGAAGTGATACCAAACAACAGCTGGCCACCATCGATATGACCATCGAAATTTATAACCTGCAGGTGCTCGGGCGCGTGCTCGGCAAGCTGAACCAGGTACCGGATGTGATCGACGCACGTCGCTTGCACGGTAATTAATTATTTTGTAGGCCGGATAACCTTGTAGGCCTGATAAGACGCGTTAGCGTTGCCATCAGGCATTGCTATGTTGCCGGATGTCGGTTGTCGCCTTATTCGGTCTACTGTATTGAAATTTCAGGACATTCCAATGAATCAAATCGACCGACTGCTCGGTATTATGCAGCGCCTGCGCGACCCGGAGAACGGCTGTCCGTGGGACAAAGAGCAGACATTCTCCACTATTGCCCCTTACACCCTCGAAGAAACCTATGAAGTGCTGGACGCGATTGCGCGTGAAGACTTTGACGACCTGCGCGGAGAGCTGGGCGACCTGCTGTTCCAGGTTGTGTTTTACGCCCAGATGGCGCAGGAAGAAGGACGCTTCAACTTTGATGATATTTGTGCTGCGATAAGCGATAAACTTGAACGCCGTCATCCACATGTTTTTGCTGATGTTTCTGCCAGTAACAGTACTGAGGTTTTGACCCGTTGGGAAAAAATCAAAAGTGAAGAACGCGCCCAGAAGGCACAGCATTCCGCACTCGACGATATTCCCCGCAGTTTACCGGCATTAATGCGCGCCCAAAAAATCCAGAAACGCTGCTCAAATGTTGGCTTCGACTGGAAAACGTTAGGACCGGTTGTCGACAAGGTTTACGAAGAGATCGACGAAGTCATGTTTGAGGCTAAGCAGGCTGTTGTTGACCAGGCTAAACTGGAGGAGGAAATGGGCGATCTGCTGTTTGCTACGGTTAATATGGCCCGGCATTTAGGCACTAAAGCAGAGACCGCATTGCAGAAAGCGAACGAGAAGTTTGAGCGGCGTTTTCGTGAAGTTGAGCGAATTGTGGCTTCGCGCGGTCTGGAAATGACTGGTGTTGATCTGGAAACTATGGAAGAAGTCTGGCAACAGGTAAAACGGCAGGAAATTGATCTCTAAGGGATTTCGTCGGTCAAGGGCGATTTGTGTGATTTTTTAAATAACAAGCGCTTGATTTACGTCAAAAACATTTACCCAAAAGAGGCTATTTTCTCTTCCCGTTATGTTGATGAAACACCTTGTATACTGCCTCTTCGAGTTATTCGAGTCGCAACAAGGCGGCGACTGAAAGAATCCCCAGGAACATAGAAATGCTATGTGACTGGGGTGAGTGAAGGAAGCCAACATCGGTGCGGCTTGAAGAACGAAGGAGAGGGGATAATGAAAGTTTGTGGCGCTCGTCATGTTCGGGTATACTACTTTCCCGTCTTGGTAATTCCATCGTTTCACCCTAACTTCTCAGGTCCAGCATGACAACGAACTATATTTTTGTGACCGGCGGGGTCGTATCCTCTCTGGGAAAAGGCATTGCCGCAGCCTCCCTGGCAGCCATTCTTGAAGCCCGTGGCCTCAATGTAACCATGATGAAACTGGATCCGTACATCAACGTCGATCCAGGTACTATGAGCCCAATCCAACACGGGGAAGTGTTCGTTACCGAAGACGGCGCTGAAACCGACCTGGACCTGGGTCACTATGAGCGTTTCATTCGTACCAAAATGAGTCGCCGTAACAACTTCACCACCGGTCGTATCTACTCCGACGTTCTGCGTAAAGAACGCCGTGGCGACTACCTGGGCGCAACAGTTCAGGTTATCCCGCACATCACGAATGCCATTAAAGAGCGCGTTCTGGAAGGCGGTGAAGGTCATGATGTTGTTCTGGTCGAAATCGGCGGAACCGTTGGGGATATCGAATCTCTGCCGTTCCTTGAAGCGATTCGTCAGATGGCCGTAGAAATTGGTCGCGAACACACGCTGTTTATGCATCTGACGCTGGTTCCGTACATGGCGGCGGCAGGTGAAGTCAAAACTAAACCTACTCAGCACTCTGTAAAAGAGCTGCTTTCTATCGGTATTCAGCCAGATATCCTGATTTGCCGCTCCGATCGCGCAGTTCCGGCTAATGAACGTGCAAAAATTGCATTGTTCTGTAACGTTCCGGAAAAAGCGGTGATTTCTCTGAAAGATGTCGATTCCATCTATAAAATCCCGGGCCTGTTGAAATCTCAGGGCCTTGACGATTATATTTGTAAACGATTCAGCTTGAACTGTCCGGAAGCTAATCTGTCAGAATGGGAACAGGTTATCTACGAAGAAGCGAATCCGGCAGGCGAAGTGACTATCGGTATGGTCGGCAAGTACATTGAACTGCCGGATGCCTATAAGTCAGTTATCGAAGCGCTGAAGCACGGTGGTCTGAAGAATCGTGTCACCGTCAACATCAAGCTGATCGATTCGCAAGATGTCGAAACGCGTGGCGTTGAGATCCTGAAAGGTCTTGATGCAATCCTGATCCCAGGCGGCTTCGGCTACCGTGGTGTTGAAGGTAAAATCGCGACGGCGCGCTTTGCGCGTGAGAACAATATTCCTTATCTGGGCATTTGCCTGGGTATGCAGGTTGCGTTGATTGAGTTTGCACGTAACGTAGTGGGTATGGATAACGCCAACTCCACGGAATTTGTGCCAGACTGTAAGTACCCGGTGGTGGCCCTGATTACCGAATGGCGCGATGAAGACGGCAACGTCGAAGTCCGTACTGAGAAGAGCGATCTGGGCGGCACAATGCGCCTTGGTGCGCAGCAGTGTCAGTTGAGCGACGATAGCCTGGTTCGTCAACTGTACGGCGCGCCGACAATCGTTGAACGCCATCGCCACCGTTACGAAGTCAACAATATGCTGTTGAAACAGATTGAAGCTGCGGGTCTGCGTATTGCAGGCCGTTCCGGTGATGATCAGTTGGTCGAGATCATTGAGGTACCGAATCATCCGTGGTTCGTGGCCTGTCAGTTCCACCCGGAATTTACTTCCACGCCACGTGATGGGCACCCGCTGTTTGCCGGCTTTGTGAAAGCCGCCAGTGAACATCAGAAGCGTCAGGCGAAGTAAGAAGTAAATAAGTTAGAACGGCAATGCACCCATTAGGGTGCATTGTTTGTCTGGAGTTTTAGTTTAACTTGTACTGAGGAAAATCTAATGTCCAAAATCGTTAAAATCATCGGTCGTGAAATTATCGACTCCCGTGGTAACCCGACTGTTGAAGCCGAAGTACACCTGGAAGGTGGTTTCGTTGGTATGGCAGCAGCTCCGTCAGGTGCTTCTACTGGTTCCCGCGAAGCACTGGAACTGCGCGATGGCGACAAATCCCGTTTCATGGGTAAAGGCGTACTGAAAGCTGTTGCAGCTGTTAACGGCCCAATTGCTCAGGCTCTGCTGGGTAAAGATGCTAAAGATCAGGCTGGCATCGACAAGATCATGATCGATCTGGACGGTACTGAAAACAAATCCAACTTCGGTGCAAACGCCATCCTGGCTGTGTCCCTGGCGAACGCCAAAGCAGCAGCTGCTGCAAAAGGCCTGCCGCTGTATGCACACATCGCTGAACTGAACGGTACTCCGGGTAAATACTCCATGCCGGTTCCGATGATGAACATCATCAACGGTGGTGAGCACGCTGACAACAACGTCGACATCCAGGAATTCATGATTCAGCCGGTTGGCGCTAAGACTCTGAAAGAAGCCGTTCGTATGGGTTCTGAAGTGTTCCACAACCTGGCTAAAGTTCTGAAAGCTAAAGGTATGAACACTGCAGTTGGTGACGAAGGTGGCTACGCGCCGAACCTGGGTTCCAACGCTGAAGCTCTGGCTGTAATCGCTGAAGCGGTTAAAGCAGCTGGCTACGAGCTGGGCAAAGACATCACCCTGGCGATGGACTGTGCAGCTTCTGAATTCTACAAAGACGGTAAATACGTTCTGGCTGGCGAAGGCAACAAAGCATTCACCTCCGAAGAATTCACTCACTTCCTGGAAGAACTGACCAAACAGTACCCGATCGTGTCCATCGAAGATGGTCTGGACGAGTCTGACTGGGACGGTTTCGCATACCAGACTAAAGTACTGGGCGACAAAATCCAGCTGGTTGGTGACGATCTGTTCGTAACTAACACCAAGATCCTGAAAGAAGGCATCGAAAAAGGCATCGTTAACTCCATCCTGATCAAATTCAACCAGATCGGTTCTCTGACCGAAACTCTGGCTGCGATCAAAATGGCGAAAGACGCTGGCTACACCGCTGTCATCTCTCACCGCTCTGGCGAAACTGAAGACGCTACCATCGCTGACCTGGCTGTTGGTACCGCTGCAGGCCAGATCAAAACTGGTTCTATGAGCCGTTCTGACCGCGTTGCTAAGTACAACCAGCTGATTCGTATCGAAGAAGCTCTGGGTGAACAAGCACCGTACAACGGTCGTAAAGAGATCAAAGGTCAGGCGTAATCCTGTTCTTTAACTCTTAACGTAAAAACCCGCTGCGGCGGGTTTTTTTATGCTCTTAAAGCAGTAGAGGAAGGGTCGCGCTGGCGGTTTGCTGGCTCACATTACTGTACTTTTCATCCAGAGCAATCAGCGACGTAGTCAGTAGTTCTACCAACAGCATCACTCCCACCTTGGCATTTAGCGCACCGGCACTTAACGGACCTTCTGGTTTGGCTGCGACCAGTTGAATATCACTCAGCGAAGCCAACGGGCTGCGCGGCGTATTACTTAACGCCAGTACGCGCACGCCTTGCTTACGCGCCAGTTTAACGACATGCAGTAGATCGCGCGTCGAACCTGAACTGGAAATCGCTACCACCAGCGTGTCTTTGTTAAGCGTTGCGGCGTTCATGGCTGCACGATGCATGTCACTGAACAATTGTGCAGGTTTGCCGAGGCGCAGGAGTTTGTAATGTAAATACTCACCCAGAATAGCGCTGGCCGCTACGCCATAAATCTGTACCGACTGGGCCTGATGCAGCGCCAAAGCGGCGGATTCCAGTAATGTCCTGTCGAGTAATTTTGCTGTGTCCTGCAGCGCTTGTACGGATTCATTGACCACATTGTCAATCTCATCTCCGCTGTGCTCTACCGGCTGTCCTTGCTGGAGATCGAGTGCCAGCGCCATTTTGAATTCGTTATAACCCTTACACCCTAGTGCGCGGCACAGACGTGTGACGCTCGCCTCGCTGGTGTCGCTTTCACGCGCCAGTTCGGTAATCGTCAGGTAGACAACTTTTGCCGGATCGCTGAGCACAAACTCTCCCAGCTTCTGCTGTGTTCGGCTATATCCGTCAACGCCCTGGCGCAATCTCAGCAGCAGGTTTTCATTTTCTGACATGCAAAATCCTTAATGCGTTTCTCTGTTGATAGTGTGGCGGAAAGCAGGGGAGAGATGCCAGTCATTTTAAAAAAGTATGATCGGCTTCCTGGATTTTGATGAAAATTTTCATTATTAATATTAAATATGGTAAAAATTTTCATCATTAATCGGAGAGATGAAAAAATGATGCAAATGTTTAGCGGCGCTTCATCGGGCGCATGGTTCGAAAAGGCACAGCGGTTCGGCAAATCGTTCATGCTGCCGATTGCGGTACTGCCCGCTGCGGGGCTGTTGTTAGGGATTGGCGGCGCGCTGTCGAATCCAAACACATTGACTGCTTATCCGTTTTTGGACGTTGACTGGTTACAGGCAATCTTCACGATCATGACCAGCGCAGGTTCTATTGTGTTTGCCAACCTGTCGGTGCTCTTTGCGGTGGGTGTTGCAGTAGGACTGGCTAAAACGGATAAAGGCACCGCTGGGCTTGCGGCATTGCTGGCATTTCTGGTGATGAACGCCACCATCAACGCTTTATTGACGCTCAACGGAACGCTGGCACACGAGAATCCCGGTGCCGTAGGCCAGGGGATGACGCTGGGTATTCAGACACTGGAAACGGGGGTGTTCGGTGGGGTGGTGATTGGGCTTGTCACCTGCGCGCTGCATAGCCGTTTCAATAAAGTCTCATTACCTCAGTTCCTTGGTTTCTTCAGCGGTTCGCGCTTTGTACCGATTATTAGCTCCCTTGCCGCGATTGTCGTGGGTGCGGTCATGACGGTGGTTTGGCCGCATTTCCAGAAACTCATTTTTGGACTGGGTGGTCTGGTGGATGCGACAGGCTATCTGGGGACGCTGTTGTACGGCTTCATCCTGCGTATGCTTGGCCCACTGGGTTTACACCATATCTTTTATTTGCCGTTCTGGACGACAGCGCTTGGCGGTAGTGAAATCGTCAACGGCCAGTTAGTTGAAGGTACGCAGCGTATTTTCTTCGCGCAACTTGCCGATCCGAATACGCAGCAGTTCTATGCGGGCACCTCGCGCTTTATGTCCGGGCGCTTCATCACCATGATGTTTGGCCTGCTTGGCGCATGTCTGGCGATGTACCACACCGCCAAGCCTGAGAACAGAAAACTTGTTGCTGGTCTGCTGTTGTCAGCGGCCCTGACCTCTTTCCTGACAGGGATCACTGAGCCTATCGAGTTCTCCTTCCTGTTTGTCGCACCCGTGTTATACGTCATTCACGCCTTCTTCGATGGTCTGGCGTTTATGATGGCGCATATTTTACATATCACCATCGGGCAAACCTTTTCGGGTGGGCTTATCGATTTCCTCCTTTTCGGCGTGCTACAGGGGGAAGCTAAAACCAACTGGATGTACGTCCCCATGGTGGGGATCCCGTGGTTCTTCCTTTACTACTTCACCTTCCGCTATTTGATTAACCGCTTTAACTGGTTGACACCAGGTCGTGAAAACGCAGCGCCGACTGAATCCGGCCTGCCGCAGAGTGAGCGAGCAGCGGCAGTGATCGCCGGGCTGGGAGGCAAAGAGAATCTGGAAGAGGTGGATTGTTGTGCCACACGTCTGCGCGTGACGGTGAAAGAGAGCAGCAAGGTCGATGAAGCGGCGCTGAAATCGACCGGGGCCCGTGGCGTAATTATTCGCGGCAACGGGGTTCAGGTGATTTATGGCCCGCATGTCACCATCATTAAAAACGAAGTCGAAGAGATCTTATCGTAATGAAAACTGTACTGGATTCCCTGAAAGGTAAATTAATCGTCTCCTGCCAGGCGCTGGAAAATGAGCCTCTGCACAGCCCGTTTATTATGTCACGTATGGCGCTGGCGGCAGCGCAGGGCGGTGCGGTAGGTATTCGTGCGAACAGCGTGGTGGACATTCGCGCGATCAAAGAGAGCGTCTCCCTGCCGGTGATTGGGATTATCAAGCGTGATTATCCGGGTAGCGATGTGTTTATCACGGCCACTTTACAGGAAGTCGATGAACTGATGACCGTTGAGCCGGAAATTATTGCTCTGGATGCGACAGCGCGCCCGCGCCCCGGTGGGCAAACGCTGGAAGAACTGGTCACGCAGATCCGTGCTCGCTATCCGTCCGTACTGCTGATGGCGGATATTGCCACCGTAGACGAAGCGGTGACCGCTGAGCGCCTGGGTTTTGACTGTGTGGGCACTACGCTCTACGGTTATACCGCTGACACTGCCGGGCATGTGCTGGCGGAAAACGACTGCGGTTTTTTACGTGATGTGTTGGCTGCAGTTAGCGTACCGGTTGTGGCGGAAGGGAACGTTGATACCCCTGAACGTGCTGCACGATGCCTGGCATTAGGCGCCCATACCGTGGTGGTTGGTGGGGCTATCACGCGTCCGCAGCAGATAACGGCACGCTTTGTCGCAGCGATCGCCTCGTAAAGCATCGATGGGGCATGATACTTTGGCGGGGATCTGCGATAATTATCGTTTATCCCCATATTGAGAGCGCTATGCAGTACCCGATTAACGAGATGTTCCAGACCCTGCAAGGTGAGGGTTACTTTACCGGCGTCCCCGCCATTTTTATTCGTTTACAGGGATGCCCGGTTGGCTGTGCCTGGTGCGATACCAAACACACCTGGGATAAGCTTGAGGATCGGGAAGTCTCCCTGTACAGCATCCTGGCCAAGACCAAAGAAAGCGATAAATGGGGTGCTGCGAGCAGCGAAGATCTGCTGGCGGTCATTTCGCGTCAGGGCTATACCGCCCGTCACGTGGTGATCACCGGTGGCGAGCCCTGCATTCATGACCTGATGCCGCTGACTGACCTGCTGGAAAAGAACGGCTTTAGCTGCCAGATTGAGACCAGCGGCACGCACGAAGTACGCTGTACGCCGAATACCTGGGTGACCGTATCGCCGAAGGTGAATATGCGCGGTGGCTATGATGTGCTGTCACAGGCGCTGGAGCGCGCGAATGAAATCAAGCATCCGGTTGGCCGTGTCCGCGATATTGAAGCACTGGATGAACTGCTGGCGACGTTGAGTGACGACAAACCGCGAATCATCGCCTTACAGCCAATCAGCCAGAAAGAAGATGCGACGCGTTTGTGCATTGATACCTGTATTGCGCGTAACTGGCGTCTGTCGATGCAGACCCATAAGTATCTGAATATTGCCTGATAACTGTGCCGGGGGCGTTTCGCTTACCCGGCCATAGTTTATTGCTCAATGCAGGCCGGAGAAGATGCGTTGCCATCCGGCAAGCCTACAATCACTCGCCGCGATAAACGCAGCCCGCTGTGCAGGTTTCTTTCACCATTACAGCACTCAGCAGAGGGACCACAGGTTTAACCTGATCCCAAATCCATTTGGCCAGCACTTCGCTGGTTGGATTTTCTAAGCCAGGAATATCGTTCAAATAGTAGTGATCGAGTCTGTCGTAAGTCGGCTTAAACGCGGCTTTTAACTCAGCAAAATCCATGATCCAACCGGTATGCGGATCGACTTCACCGGTAATTTCAAGACGCACCATAAATGAGTGACCATGCAGGCGGCCACACTTATGCCCTTCCGGTACATGCGGCAGGTGGTGAGCGGCTTCGAAGGTGAAATCTTTAAACAAGGTGGTGGACATTATTTACTCTCAAGAATGCGAAAAACCGCGGTAGGGTACCGTAAAGAGGAAATTTTATCATTATTTATACACGTCATTCTTTAAGCTGCTTCTTTGTTGGCTGCCTTTGCTCGCCCCAGTCACTTACTCATGTAAGCTCCTGGGGACTTGCTCAGTTGCCGCCTCGATGCATCTTAAATTATTTAGTGTATAAAAGGATGCTCAGTACCAAAGCTACATATTCATACAACCAATATTGGTTAATTATTTATATATCAAATGCTTATATAATCTGTTTTGCAGTTAATAACTATAACTAAAACAGGTTAGTCCATTTGGTTATTTGTTATTTCCATCCCTTCTTTAATTGTTACTATCCCCGCCGTTAACCTTATCTTCAGTTTGGGTTTTATTGCTGAAATCCGCTTTGCTTACTGGAACATGACAACGCATGACGACACAGGCCCCACCTTCCGCTTTGCTACCGCTAAACCCGGAGCAACTGGCACGCCTTCAGGCGGCCACGACCGATTTCACTCCCGCACAGCTTGCGTGGGTTTCTGGCTATTTTTGGGGCGTGCTGAATCAGCAGCCTGGCAGCAACGCGGTGGCGCCTGCGCCTGTCGCTGAAATGCCTGGCATTACGCTTATCTCCGCCTCGCAAACCGGTAATGCGCGCCGTGTGGCGGAAGCCCTGCGCGATGATCTGATCGCCGCGAAGCTCAACGTCACTCTCATCAACGCTGGCGACTATAAATTCAAACAAATCGCCAATGAAAAACTGCTGATCGTGGTGGCGTCGACGCAAGGGGAAGGTGAACCGGCGGAAGAAGCCGTGGCGTTGCATAAATTCCTGTTCTCGAAAAAAGCGCCGAAGCTTGATAACACCGCTTTTGCCGTGTTTGGTCTTGGCGACACCTCTTATGAGTTTTTCTGCCAGGCAGGAAAAGACTTCGATGCGAAACTGGCTGAGCTGGGCGGTGAACGTCTGCTCGATCGTGTAGATGCCGATGTCGAATACCAGGCCGCGGCTGCGCAGTGGCGTGCTCGTCTGGTTGATGTTCTGAAAGCGCGTGCGCCTGCGGCACCGTCTGTGCAAGTTGCCGCGAGCGGTGCAGTAAATGAAGTACACACCAGCCCATACACCAAAGAAGCGCCGCTGACGGCGTCGCTTGCGGTGAATCAGAAAATTACCGGCCGCGACTCTGAAAAAGACGTGCGCCATATTGAAATTGATTTAGGCGATTCTGGCCTGCGTTATCAGCCGGGCGATGCGCTGGGCGTCTGGTATCAGAATGACCCGGCTCTGGTTAAAGAACTGGTTGAACTGCTGTGGCTGAAAGGTGATGAGCCGGTCACGGTTGAAGGCAAAACCCTGTCGCTCGCTGAAGCGTTGCAGTGGCATTTCGAGCTGACGGTTAACACCGGCAATATCGTAGAGAACTATGCCACCTTAACCCGCAGCGAAACTTTGCTGCCGTTAGTCGGTGACAAAGCACAGTTGCAGCATTACGCCGCAACCACGCCCATCGTCGATATGGTGCGCTTCTCTCCGGCGCAACTGGATGCTCAGGCGTTAGTTGATCTTCTGCGTCCGCTGACGCCGCGTTTGTACTCCATTGCTTCTTCCCAGGCGGAAGTGGAAAGCGAAGTGCATGTCACCGTGGGCGTGGTGCGTTATGAGATAGAAGGTCGCGCCCGTGCTGGTGGTGCTTCCAGTTTCCTCGCCGACCGCGTGGAAGAAGAAGGTGAAGTTCGCGTGTTCATTGAACACAACGACAACTTCCGTCTGCCAGCGAACCCGCAGACGCCGGTAATTATGATTGGACCGGGTACGGGGATTGCGCCGTTCCGTGCATTCATGCAGCAGCGTGCGGCTGACGGAGCCGAAGGCAAAAACTGGCTGTTTTTTGGTAACCCACACTTTACCGAAGATTTCCTGTATCAGGTGGAATGGCAGCGTTACGTCAAAGAGGGCGTACTGAGCCGTATCGATCTCGCCTGGTCCCGCGATCAAAAAGAAAAAGTCTACGTACAAGATAAACTGCGCCAACAGGGCGCGGAACTGTGGCGCTGGATTAACGACGGTGCGCACATTTATGTCTGCGGCGACGCCAATCGCATGGCGAAAGACGTTGAGCGGGCGTTGTTGGAAGTGATTGCCGAATTCGGTGGTATGGATATCGAAGCGGCGGATGAATTTTTAAGTGAGCTGCGCATTGAGCGCCGTTATCAGCGAGATGTCTACTAATGAGCGAAAAACATCCAGGACCATTGGTGGTCGAAGGCAAACTGTCCGACGCTGAGCGTATGAAGCTGGAAAGCAACTATCTGCGCGGTACCATTGCCGAAGATTTAAACGACGGCCTGACCGGCGGGTTTAAAGGCGACAACTTCCTGCTGATCCGTTTTCACGGTATGTACCAGCAGGACGACCGCGATATCCGCGCCGAACGTGCCGAGCAAAAGCTGGAGCCGCGTCACGCGATGCTGCTGCGCTGTCGTCTGCCGGGTGGGGTGATCACCACCAAACAGTGGCAGGCGATCGACAAGTTCGCCCATGACAACACCATATACGGCAGCATTCGTCTGACCAACCGTCAGACCTTCCAGTTTCACGGTATTCTGAAGAAGAACGTTAAGCCGGTACACCAGATGCTGCATTCAGTCGGGCTTGACGCTCTGGCGACCGCCAACGACATGAACCGTAACGTGCTGTGCACCTCGAATCCGTATGAATCTGAGCTGCATGCCGAAGCCTATGAATGGGCGAAGAAAATTTCCGAGCACCTGTTGCCGCGCACCCGCGCCTATGCAGAGATCTGGCTTGATCAGGAAAAAGTCGCGACCACCGACGAAGAGCCGATCCTCGGTCAAACCTATCTGCCGCGTAAGTTTAAAACCACGGTCGTGATCCCACCGCAGAATGACATCGATCTGCACGCCAACGACATGAACTTCGTGGCGATTGCGGAAAACGGCAAGCTGGTGGGCTTTAACCTGCTGGTGGGCGGTGGTTTATCGATTGAGCACGGCAACAAGAAAACCTATGCCCGTACGGCAAGCGAGTTTGGTTATCTGCCGCTTGAGCATACGCTGGCCGTGGCGGAGGCTGTGGTGACCACGCAGCGTGACTGGGGTAACCGTACCGATCGTAAAAATGCGAAAACCAAATACACGCTGGAACGCGTAGGCGTTGAGACCTTTAAAGCTGAAGTTGAGCGCCGGGCGGGGATCAAATTTGAGCCGATCCGTCCGTACGAGTTCACCGGTCGCGGCGATCGTATCGGCTGGGTGAAAGGGATCGACAATAAATGGCATCTGACGTTGTTTATTGAAAACGGACGAATCCTCGATTATCCGGGCCGACCGCTGAAAACCGGTCTGCTTGAGATCGCGAAGATCCACAAAGGTGAGTTCCGCATTACCGCGAACCAGAACCTGATCATTGCCGGTGTTCCTGAGAGTGAAAAGGCGAAGATCGAGAAGATTGCGCAGAAGAGTGGCTTAATGAACGCGGTCACTCCGCAGCGTGAAAACTCGATGGCCTGCGTCTCGTTCCCGACCTGTCCGCTGGCGATGGCGGAAGCTGAGCGCTTCCTGCCAACGTTTATCGACAACATCGACACGCTGATGGCGAAGCACAGCCTGAGTGATGAAAACATTGTCATGCGTGTGACCGGCTGCCCGAACGGTTGTGGTCGTGCGATGCTGGCGGAAGTTGGTCTGGTGGGTAAAGCTCCTGGGCGTTACAACCTCCATTTAGGGGGCAACCGTATCGGAACCCGTATTCCCCGGATGTTTAAAGAGAACATCACCGAGCCGGAAATTCTGGCATCGCTGGATGAACTGATTGGGCGCTGGGCGAAAGAGCGCGAAGCGGGTGAAGGCTTCGGTGACTTTACGGTGCGTGCGGGCATTATTCGCCCGGTGCTCGATCCCGCACGGGATTTCTGGGAATAATGTGAAATTGACTTATCGGGTCTGCTGAATCGGTAGGCCTGATAAGCGCAGCGCCATCAGGCAAGGCAAACAGTGAGGAACTTATGTCCAAACTCGATCTCAACGCGTTGAACGAACTGCCGAAAGTTGAACGCGTTATGGCGTTGGCACAAACCAACGACCAACTGGAAAAATTGAGCGCCGAGGATCGCGTAGCGTGGGCGCTGGAAAACCTGCCTGGTGAATATGTACTGTCATCAAGTTTTGGTATCCAGGCGGCAGTGAGCCTGCATCTGGTAAATCAGGTTCGCCCGGATATCCCGGTGATCCTCACCGATACTGGCTACCTGTTCCCGGAAACCTATCAGTTTATTGATGAGTTAACGGACAAGCTTAAGCTTAATCTGCAAGTCTACCGGGCAAAGGAAAGTGCGGCCTGGCAAGAAGCGCGCTACGGCAAACTGTGGGAGCAGGGCGTTGAAGGCATTGAAAAATACAATGACATCAACAAAGTCGAGCCGATGAACCGGGCGCTGCAGGAGCTGAACGCGCAAACCTGGTTTGCCGGTCTGCGTCGAGAGCAATCGGGCAGTCGTGCGCATTTGCCGGTGCTGGCTATCCAGCGCGGCGTGTTTAAAGTTCTCCCAATCATCGACTGGGATAACCGTACGGTTTACCAGTATCTGCAAAAATACGGTTTGAAATACCATCCGTTGTGGGATCAGGGCTATCTGTCGGTAGGTGATACCCACACCACCCGCAAATGGGAGCCGGGTATGGCGGAAGAAGAGACGCGTTTCTTCGGATTGAAGCGTGAGTGCGGACTGCACGAAGGGTAACAGGAAAGGGGGCCGGTAAGATTTACATCCTACCGGACCACTTCTTCAGGATTTACCCGCTTTTGCCAGTTCTTTTACCAGCGGCAGCATAATGCGTACCACGTCGCGGCTACGGTGCTCTATCCGGCCCGGTAACGCTTTATCGATATGCTGTTGGTTATCCAGTCGCACATCGTGCCAGCTGTTGCCTGCCGGGAAAGAGGCGCTTTTGGCGCGCTGCTGATAGCCATCTTTCTTGCCCAGGTTCCAGTTGGTCGCTTCAACTGAAAGAACGGCAATCCCTGCGTTGTCGAAGACCTCTGCATCGTTACAACACCCAGTGCCTTTCGGATAGTCTTTGTTCAAACCTGGATTGGTGCTGGCAACGATACCGCGGCTGTGCGCGATAGCCAGTGCCCGGTCGCGCGTCAGTTTTCGCACCGCTTCCGGGGTTTTCTTACCGCTATTGAAATAGAGCTTATCGCCGACGATCAGGTTATCGAGGTTGATAACCAGCAGCGTGTTTTTCTTCTCGGCGGCGCTCATTCGCTTCAGGATGTTCTCCGCGCCCAGTTTGCCTTCTTCCTCGCCGCTGGTGGCGATAAATCGAATACCGTACTGTGTCGGCACGTTTTTGAGTTTTTCCGCCAGTTCCAGCATTACGCCAACACCTGCAGCGTTGTCATCGATACCTTGCAGGGTTAATCCACCCAGATTGGCATCGGAATCGGCGTCGCTTTGTGCGGCGTAGGTGTCGAGGTGCGCCATAATAATAATCTGTTGCGGCGCTTTGCCTTCATGTGCAGCAATAACGGTGCTTCCCGTTACGTTATGCCAGTTTTTACGGTTATCTTTGGCGGTATAAACATAACGGCTATTAAACGTCCGAATATCGCTGCTATAACCCATCTGCTGAAATTGTTGACGTATATAATCAGCAGACAACATTTCTGCCGGAGATCCCGTCACGCGGCCTGGGAAAAACGTTGCGATATATCGAGCCTGGGTATTTGCGATATCTCCGGGCTTCGAAGATGTTGCCTGTGCGGGAAGGATGAAGCACGCGCCGAGCGCCAGGGCGGTAGTCAGGTGGCGCAATGCGGAAAACATAGTGAGTCCTTAAATACCAAGCAGAAATTTTCAGCCGCTAGTATGAAACCGTGATCGAGGTAAAACAATTTCATTTGCTCCTAAATGCCCGAATTCCGGTAGCTTAAGCACTTTTTGATATTTGCTTTTCCGGATCGTTATTCCTTTGAGGAACTACTCATTCCAATTCGTAATTTCATTCGCCCTCTTGCCCTCCCTATAGTCAGGTTATCTGAGCATCGTTAGCAAAATAACGGCATTACATAGGAACGGTTATGGATCAAAAACGACTTACCCACCTGCGGCAACTGGAAGCGGAAAGCATCCATATCATTCGTGAGGTGGCCGCCGAGTTTTCTAATCCGGTGATGATGTATTCCATCGGCAAAGATTCCAGCGTAATGCTGCATCTGGCGCGTAAAGCGTTTTATCCGGGCACGCTGCCGTTCCCATTGCTGCACGTTGATACCGGCTGGAAATTCAGCGAAATGTACGAGTTTCGTGACCGCACGGCGAAAGCCTACGGCTGCGAACTGCTGGTGCATAAAAACCCGGAAGGGGTGGCGATGGGCATCAACCCGTTTGTCCACGGTAGCGCCAAGCATACCGACATTATGAAAACTGAAGGGCTGAAGCAGGCACTGAATAAATACGGTTTCGATGCCGCGTTTGGCGGTGCTCGTCGTGACGAAGAGAAATCGCGTGCCAAAGAGCGTATTTACTCTTTCCGCGATCGTTTTCATCGCTGGGATCCTAAAAATCAGCGCCCGGAGCTGTGGCACAACTACAACGGGCAGATTAACAAAGGCGAAAGCATTCGCGTCTTCCCGCTTTCTAACTGGACTGAACAGGATATCTGGCAGTACATCTGGCTGGAAAATATCGACATCGTACCGCTGTATCTGGCGGCGGAGCGTCCGGTGCTGGAACGCGACGGCATGCTGATGATGATTGATGACGACAGAATCGATCTGCAACCTGGTGAAGTGATTAAAAAACGCATGGTGCGTTTCCGTACGCTCGGTTGCTGGCCGCTGACAGGCGCGGTGGAGTCGAATGCGCAGACGCTGCCGGAAATCATCGAAGAGATGCTGGTTTCAACCACCAGTGAACGTCAGGGCCGCGTGATTGACCGCGACCAGGCGGGCTCCATGGAGCTGAAGAAACGTCAGGGGTATTTCTAAGGAGCCGCCATGAATACGACACTTGCACAACAAATTGCTAATGAAGGCGGCGTTGAAGCCTGGATGGTTGCCCAGCAACACAAAAGTCTGCTGCGCTTTTTAACCTGCGGTAGCGTGGATGATGGGAAAAGTACCCTGATTGGCCGCCTGCTGCACGACACGCGTCAGATTTATGAAGACCAGCTTTCATCGCTGCACAATGACAGTAAACGTCACGGCACTCAGGGCGAAAAGCTTGATCTGGCGTTATTGGTTGACGGCTTGCAGGCCGAGCGCGAGCAGGGCATCACCATCGACGTGGCGTATCGTTATTTCTCTACCGAGAAGCGTAAATTTATTATTGCGGACACTCCCGGGCATGAGCAGTACACCCGTAACATGGCGACCGGCGCGTCGACCTGCGACCTGGCGATCCTATTGATCGATGCGCGTAAAGGCGTGCTGGATCAGACTCGTCGTCATAGCTTTATCTCCACGCTGCTTGGGATCAAACACCTGGTAGTGGCGATCAACAAAATGGATCTGGTGGACTTTAGCGAAGAGACATTTAACCGCATTCGCGAAGACTATCTTACTTTTGCTGAACAACTGCCGGGCAACCTGGATATCCGGTTTGTGCCTCTCTCTGCGCTGGAAGGCGATAACGTGGCTTCGCAAAGCGCCAGTATGCCGTGGTACAGCGGTCCGACGCTGCTGGAAGTGCTGGAAACCGTTGAGATCCAGCGCATTGTTGATACTCAGCCGATGCGCTTCCCGGTGCAGTATGTGAACCGACCGAATCTGGATTTCCGTGGTTATGCCGGAACGATGGCCTCCGGTAGCGTGAAGGTCGGACAGCGCGTCAAAGTGCTGCCGTCCGGCGTTGAGTCGAGCGTGGCGCGGATCGTAACCTTTGATGGCGATTTACAGGAAGCGCATGCGGGTGAAGCGATCACCCTGGTGCTGAAAGATGAGATCGATATTAGCCGGGGTGACCTGTTACTTGATGCCGGTGAAACGCTGCCGACAGTACAAAGCGCAGCTGTTGATGTGGTGTGGATGGCGGAACAACCGTTGTCGCCAGGGCAGAGCTACGACATAAAAGTCGCAGGTAAGAAGACCCGCGCACGTGTTGATAGCGTGCAGTATCAGGTCGATATTAATAACCTGACCCAACGTGACGTTGAAGCGCTACCGCTGAACGGTATCGGTCTGGTTAATCTGACTTTTGATGAGCCGCTGGTGCTGGATACCTATCAGCAGAATCCGGTTACGGGCGGGCTGATTATCATTGACCGCCTGACTAACGTTACCGTTGGCGCGGGACTGGTGCGTGAGCCAATCGTCCAGGAGCTTGCCACAGCTTCTCAGTTCAGCGCGTTTGAGCTGGAGCTTAATGCACTGGTGCGTCGCCACTTCCCACACTGGGGTGCGCGCGATCTGCTGGGAGGAAAATAATGGCGCTGCATGACGAAAACGTCGTCTGGCATGCCCATCCTGTTACACCGCAACAGCGGGAACAACGCCACGGTCATCGTGGTGTTGTGCTGTGGTTTACCGGGCTGTCAGGTTCCGGTAAATCCACGGTAGCAGGGGCGCTGGAAGAGGCGCTGCATAAGCTAGGGGTGAGCACCTATCTGCTGGATGGCGATAACGTGCGTCACGGTCTGTGCAGCGATCTTGGGTTTAGCGATGCCGATCGTAAGGAGAATATTCGTCGGGTTGGTGAAGTGGCTAACCTAATGGTAGACGCCGGCCTGGTGGTGTTGACTGCGTTTATCTCTCCACATCGCGCCGAGCGAAAAATGGTTCGCGAGCGCGTGGGTGAAGGGCGTTTTATTGAGGTTTTTGTCGATACGCCATTAGCAACGTGCGAAGCTCGCGATCCAAAAGGGCTGTATAAAAAAGCGCGAGCGGGGGAGTTGCGCAATTTCACCGGAATTGACTCGGTTTACGAAGCGCCTGAATCGCCAGAGATTCATCTTGATGGTGAACAATTGGTAACAAATTTGGTTCCTCAATTATTAGACCTGCTGAGGCAGGAAGATATTATCAGATCCTGAGACACCCGAGCTTGCATGCCCGGTCAGTCACGGTCACAGGATTAGATATGCGTAACAGCCATAACATTACTATTACAGAGTCAGATACCTTCGCTGCCGACGACGAAACTACCTGGTCACTCCCAGGAGCCGTGGTCGGTTTTGTCGCGTGGTTGCTGGCGCTGGGATTCCCATGTCTGATGTATGGCCCTAACACACTGTTTTTCTTCCTCTATACCTGGCCCTTTTTCCTCGCGTTGTTGCCCGTGGCGATTGTCGCGGGTATTGCCCTGCATTCGCTATTGAAGGGGAAATTGCTGCTGAGTATTGCCTGTACCCTGCTGGTGGTTGGCGCAATGTTTGGCGCACTGTTCCTGTGGCTACTGGGTTAGGCATACGTCCTTTCACGCGATCGCCGCTGTTGTTCACTCTCTGGCCATAATTCAAACCGTAACCAACAATGAGATTATGTTCTCCTTACATGGGGTATACGTAACAACGGGCAAATGTGGTACATTTGCCCGCGTTGTCGCGGCATTCCCGTCCGTTGATGTAAAGTTGTCAGCGGAGTTTATGGGATGTTGATGCCGTTTTTCAGGGGGCAGGATGGGTAAACTTACGTTGCTGTTGCTGGCTTTATTAGTCTGGCTACAGTATTCGCTGTGGTTCGGTAAGAACGGCATACATGACTATAGTCGCGTCAACGATGATGTTGCGGCGCAGCAAGCTACAAACGCGAAACTGAAAGCGCGTAACGATCAGCTTTTTGCCGAAATTGACGATCTCAATGGCGGGCAAGAGGCTATCGAAGAGCGCGCGCGTAACGAACTCAGTATGACTAAGCCAGGCGAAACCTTTTATCGTCTGGTGCCTGACGCGTCTAAACGCGCTCAGACTGCAGGGCAAAACAATCGATAAACCGTCCAGGGATTTAACATGGCAGCCACTTTAATGGACGTTTGCGCCGTGGTGCCGGCTGCCGGGTTTGGCCGCCGAATGCAAACAGAGTGTCCTAAGCAGTACCTCTCTATTGGCAATAAAACCATTCTCGAACACTCGGTTGATGCGCTGCTGGCTCATCCCCGGGTGACGCGAGTCGTCATCGCTATTAGCCCAGGCGACAGTCGCTTTGCCCAACTTCCACTCGCAGCGCACCCGCAAATTACCGTGGTGGATGGTGGCAACGAGCGTGCCGATTCTGTCCTTGCCGGTTTGCAAGCCGCAGGTGAGGCCGGTTGGGTACTCGTGCATGATGCCGCGCGTCCGTGTCTGCATCAGGAAGATTTATCTCGTTTGCTGGCAATAAGTGAAACCAGCCGCATCGGCGGGATCCTTGCTGCGCCGGTGCGCGACACGATGAAACGCGCGGAGCCGGGCCGAACAGACATCGCCCATACGGTCGATCGCACCGATTTATGGCATGCGTTGACGCCGCAGTTTTTCCCTCGCGAGCTGTTGCATGACTGTCTGACCCGTGCGCTAAACGAAGGCGCAACCATTACGGACGAAGCCTCGGCGCTGGAATATTGCGGTTTTCATCCGCTGCTGGTCGAAGGACGCGCTGACAACATCAAAGTCACCCGCCCGGAAGACCTGGCGCTGGCGGAATTTTATCTGACCCGAACTATCTAGATACATCATTCTTCAGGCTGCCTGGAGGATGTTGTGTATATCAGGAGAAGGCATAATGCGAATTGGACACGGTTTCGACGTACACGCTTTTGGCGGAGTTGGCCCAATTATCATTGGTGGTGTGCGCATCCCGTATGAAAAAGGATTGCTGGCGCATTCTGATGGCGACGTGGCGTTACACGCGTTAACCGATGCACTGCTGGGCGCGGCTGCGCTGGGGGATATCGGTAAACTCTTCCCGGACACCGACCCGGCCTTTAAAGGTGCAGATAGTCGTGAATTATTGCGAGAAGCCTGGCGGCGTATTCAGGCCAAAGGCTATACGCTTGGTAATGTGGATGTGACGATTATTGCTCAGGCGCCGAAGATGCTGCCGCACATTCCGCAAATGCGCGTGTTTATTGCCGAAGATCTCGGCTGCCATATGGATGATGTTAACGTGAAAGCGACCACCACGGAAAAACTCGGTTTTACCGGGCGTGGGGAAGGGATTGCCTGTGAAGCGGTGGCGTTACTCATTAAGGCAACGAAATGACTGCGTTTGAAGATCTGACGTATCTCCATGGCAAACCACAAGGCCATGGCGTTCTGAAAGCGAATCCGGAAGACTTTGTCGTCGTCGAAGATTTAGGCTTCGAACCGGATGGCGAAGGCGAGCACATTTTGGTGCGTATCCTGAAAAACGGCTGTAATACCCGTTTTGTGGCTGACGCGCTGGCGAAGTTCCTGAAAATTCACGCCCGTGAAGTGAGCTTTGCTGGCCAGAAAGACAAGCATGCAGTCACGGAACAGTGGCTGTGCGCGCGCGTGCCGGGCAATGCAATGCCTGATTTAAGCAAATTTGAACTCGAAGGCTGTAAAGTGCTGGAGTACGCGCGCCACAAGCGTAAGCTGCGTTTAGGGGCGCTGAAAGGTAACGAATTTACGCTGGTGCTGCGTGAAGTGAGCCAGCGAAATGACGTTGAAGCGCGTTTGCAGGCGATTAGCGAGCGCGGCGTACCGAACTATTTTGGCGCTCAGCGTTTTGGTATTGGCGGCAGCAACCTGCAAGGGGCGCTGCGCTGGGCGCAAAGCGATGCGCCGGTGCGCGATCGCAATAAGCGCAGTTTTTGGTTGTCGGCGGCCCGTAGCGCGTTGTTTAATCAGATAGTCAGTGAACGCTTGAAAAAAACAGACTTTAATCAAGTTGTTGACGGCGATGCGCTACAATTGTCGGGACGCGGAAGTTGGTTTGTCGCCACGCAGGAAGAACAGACCGAATTACAGCGTCGCGTCGATGATAAAGAATTGATGATTACAGCGGCATTACCGGGCAGCGGTGAGTGGGGAACTCAGCGCGACGCGCTGGCGTTTGAAGAAGCCGCTATTGCTGATGAAACCGCGCTGCAGTCGCTGTTGTGGCGCGAGAAAGTCGACGCATCGCGTCGTGCTATGTTGCTGTATCCACAACAATTAAGCTGGAACTGGTGGGATGACGTAACCGTTGAGTTACGTTTCTGGCTACCGGCAGGTAGCTTCGCCACCAGTGTTGTAAGGGAACTTATTAACACAATGGGTGATTATGCGTATATTGCTGAGTAACGATGATGGGGTCCACGCACCCGGTATACAAACGCTGGCGAAAGCGCTGCGTGAGTTTGCTGACGTACAGGTGGTTGCCCCGGATCGTAACCGCAGTGGCGCGTCTAACTCGCTGACGCTGGAATCCTCACTTCGCACGTTCACCTATGATAACGGTGATATCGCCGTACAAATGGGTACACCTACCGATTGCGTCTATCTGGGCGTGAACGCATTAATGCGTCCGCGTCCGGACATTGTCGTGTCTGGTATTAACGCAGGTCCTAATCTGGGCGATGATGTTATCTATTCCGGTACCGTTGCGGCGGCGATGGAAGGTCGTCACCTGGGCTTTCCTGCGCTGGCGGTCTCACTTGATGGGCATAAACACTACGATACTGCTGCCGCAGTAACTTGCCGTATCTTACGGGCGCTGAGTCGCGAACCGCTGCGCACCGGGCGCATTTTGAATATCAACGTGCCGGATTTACCGCTGGATCAGATTAAAGGTATCCGCGTCACCCGCTGCGGTAGCCGCCATCCTGCGGATCAGGTGATCCCACAGCAGGATCCGCGCGGTAATACGCTGTACTGGATCGGGCCGCCGGGCGAAAAGTGCGACGCCGGACCGGATACTGATTTTGCCGCTGTCGATGAAGGCTATGTTTCCATTACGCCGCTGCATGTCGATTTAACCGCATATGGCGCGCATGAAGTTGTTTCTGACTGGTTAGACAGCGTGGGAGCCGACACGCAATGGTAAGCAGACGCGTACACACTCTTCTTGAACAATTACGTGCGCAGGGCATCAGAGATGAGCTTGTTCTCGATGCACTTGCCGCCGTGCCGCGTGAAAAATTCATTGATGAGGCGTTTGAACATAAGGCCTGGGACAATATTGCTCTGCCGATTGGTCAGGGGCAGACGATTTCGCAGCCCTATATGGTTGCGCGGATGACCGAACTGCTTGAGTTAACGCCGCAGTCCCGGGTGCTGGAAATTGGTACCGGCTCTGGCTACCAAACGGCGATTCTGGCGCACCTGGTGCATCATGTGTGCTCTGTTGAGCGCATTAAAGGTTTGCAGTGGCAGGCGCGTCGTCGACTTAAACAGCTTGATTTACATAATGTTTCTACCCGTCATGGTGATGGATGGCAGGGCTGGCAAGCGCGAGCCCCGTTTGACGCTATCATTGTTACGGCAGCGCCGCCTGAGATCCCAACTGCGCTAATGATGCAGTTGGATGAAGGCGGTATTCTCGTCTTACCCGTGGGCGACGAGCACCAGTTTCTGAAACGGGTGCGTCGTCGGGGAGGCGAATTTATTATCGATACCGTGGAGGCCGTACGTTTCGTTCCCTTAGTAAAAGGGGAGCTTGCGTAGATACTGGCTCTGAATACCTGGAGTTTTCCTGGATATTCTGGAATTAGTAAGCGTATCGTGGTCACGTTTCCAGTGCCCAGTCCGATGCCTTGCACGGTGATTACGTCACTGGTTTTAACCAAATTTTCCTGGGGGATAAATGAGCGCGGGAAGCCACAAATTTACCGTCCGCCGCATTGCGGCATTGTCACTGGTTTCATTATGGCTGGCAGGTTGTTCAAATACCTCGAATCCACCTGCACCGGTCAGTTCCGTTGATGGCGGTGCATCAACGAACACCAATTCCGGCATGCTGATTACGCCTCCACCAAAAATGGGCTCGACGTCGACAGTACAGCAAACGCCACAGATCCAGCCGGTGCAGCGTCCGACCACACAGTCAACACAGATCCAGCCTGTTGCGGAACAGCCTGTGCAGATGGAAAACGGTCGTATTGTGTACAACCGTAAGTATGGGAACATTCCGAAAGGTAGCTATACGGGCGGCAGTACCTATACTGTTAAGAAAGGCGATACCCTTTTCTATATCGCCTGGATTACCGGGAACGATTTCCGTGATCTCGCACAACGCAATAACGTTCCGGCCCCGTATGGCCTGAATGTCGGTCAAACTCTGCAAGTGGGCAACGCGTCGGGTACACCGATTACTGGTGGTAATGCTATTACCCAGGCGGATGCAGCACAGCAAGGAGTTGTGACCAACCCTGCACAAAATTCCACCGTTGCTGTTGCTTCGAAACCAACAATTACGTATTCTGAGGATTCAGGTGAACAAAGTGCTAATAAAATGTTGCCGAACAACAAGCCTGCTGGGACCGTTGTCACAGCGCCTGTAACGGCTCCAGCAGTTAGCGCAACCGAATCAACTGCAAGCTCAACGTCAACCAGCTCGCCAATCTCTACCTGGCGCTGGCCGACTGACGGCAAAGTAATCGAAAACTTCGCGGCTACTGAAGGTGGCAATAAAGGGATCGATATTGCAGGCAGTAAAGGACAGGCTATTGTCGCGACCGCAGATGGACGCGTCGTATATGCCGGTAACGCACTGCGCGGTTACGGTAATCTTATTATCATCAAACATAACGATGATTACCTGAGTGCCTACGCCCATAACGATACAATGCTGGTCCGGGAACAACAAGAAATCAAGGCGGGGCAGAAAATAGCTACCATGGGTAGCACCGGAACCAGTTCAACACGCTTGCATTTTGAAATTCGTTACAAGGGGAAATCCGTAAACCCGCTGCGCTATTTACCGCAGCGATAATTCGGCGGAACCAGGCTTTCACGTGCTAGTTCCGTTAGGGATCACGGGTAGGAGCCACCTTTATGAGTCAGAATACGCTGAAAGTTCATGATTTAAATGAAGATGCGGAATTTGATGAGAACGGAGTAGAGGCTTTTGATGAAAAAGCCTTGAGTGAAGAGGAACCCAGTGATAACGACCTGGCTGAAGAAGAGCTGTTATCGCAGGGGGCCACACAGCGTGTGTTGGACGCGACTCAGCTTTACCTTGGTGAGATTGGTTATTCACCACTGTTAACAGCCGAAGAAGAAGTTTATTTTGCGCGTCGCGCACTGCGTGGGGATGTCGCTTCTCGCCGTCGCATGATTGAAAGTAACCTGCGTCTGGTGGTGAAAATTGCTCGTCGTTATGGCAATCGTGGTCTGGCATTGCTGGACCTGATTGAAGAGGGCAATCTGGGACTAATCCGTGCAGTCGAGAAGTTTGACCCGGAACGCGGGTTCCGCTTCTCAACATACGCAACCTGGTGGATCCGCCAGACGATCGAACGGGCGATTATGAACCAAACCCGTACGATCCGACTGCCGATCCACATTGTAAAAGAGCTGAACGTCTATCTGCGTACCGCGCGTGAGTTGTCGCATAAACTGGACCACGAACCGAGCGCAGAAGAGATTGCTGAACAACTGGATAAACCGGTTGATGACGTCAGCCGTATGCTCCGACTCAACGAGCGTATTACCTCGGTAGACACCCCGCTGGGTGGCGATTCCGAAAAAGCGTTGCTGGATATTCTGGCCGATGAAAAGGAAAACGGCCCGGAAGACACCACGCAAGACGATGATATGAAACAGAGCATCGTTAAATGGCTGTTCGAACTGAACGCCAAGCAGCGTGAAGTGCTGGCACGTCGTTTTGGTCTGCTGGGGTACGAAGCTGCGACACTGGAAGATGTGGGCCGTGAAATTGGTCTCACCCGTGAACGTGTTCGCCAGATTCAGGTTGAAGGTCTGCGTCGTCTGCGTGAAATCCTGCAGACTCAGGGACTGAATATCGAAGCGCTATTCCGCGAGTAAGCACAAGTTCTATCAAGAAAGGCCAGTCTCATTGGGACTGGCCTTTTTCTATGTTTGTTGCCTGATGGCACTGCGTTTATCAGGCCTACGGGGAGCAGGACTTTGTAGGCCGGATAAGACATTTATGTCGCCATCCGGCAGATTAGTTCATCATCTTACGCACCAGACGTGTGAACTGCTCGCGTTCTTCTTCGCTAAGTCTGCCCAGAAACTCATCATCCACGCTATCGCCTAACGGAGTTGCGCTGGCCAGTAATGCTTCTCCTTGCGCGGTCAAATAAACAAACCGTCGACGCTTATCTGCCGGGTCATGTTCACGCCTGACCAGCTCCCGTTTTTCCATTCGGCTCAGCATTTCCGCAAGGGTTGCCTTGGTACAGACTGCGGCTTCGGTCAGGGCGACCTGCTCAATGCCGGGACGTTCAGCAATGGCGCGCATCACCGCATACTGTGGTTTGGTCAGGTCCGGTAATTCATGTTGCCAGCGGGACGTATGCTGCTGGAAGAGCTGACGTAAAAGGTGAAATGCTTTATTTCGTAACGGCATGAGCGCTCCGGAATTCCTGTCAGTCTCTATCATAGCGGGTTACGCATCTTTTTTTAACAATTGCGGCTTTAGCGATCTGTGCTCGATGACCTTGCCCGAAATGTTATGTGAGAGTATTTTAATCAAAACGTTCGTACACGAACAAAAATCGAGAGGCTAAATGAGACTGATTGTCGGAATGACCGGGGCAACCGGCGCGCCACTTGGTGTGTCGCTATTGCAGGCGCTGCGAGAAATGCCCGAGGTGGAAACCCATCTGGTGCTGTCAAAGTGGGCCAAAACCACTATTGAACTGGAAACGCCGTACAGCGTCCGTGATGTGTCTGCGTTGGCCGATTATTGCCACAACCCGGCGGACCAGTCGGCAACCATCTCCTCTGGATCGTTTCGTACTGACGGCATGATCATTATCCCCTGCAGTATGAAAACCCTGGCCGGTATTCGTGCAGGCTACGCGGAAGGGCTGGTGGGGCGCGCTGCTGATGTGGTGCTGAAAGAAGGGCGCAAGCTGGTTCTGGTTCCGCGTGAAATGCCGCTTAGCACGATTCATCTGGAAAACATGCTCGCGCTTTCCCGCATGGGCGTGGCGATGGTCCCGCCGATGCCCGCGTATTACAACCACCCGCAAACGGTCGATGACATTACGCAGCATATCGTTGCGCGTGTGCTCGATCAGTTTGGTCTGGAACACCCCAACGCCCGTCGCTGGCAGGGTTTACGGCAGGCGCAGAATTTTTCACAGGAGAATGAATAATGGCATTTGATGATTTGCGCAGCTTTTTACAGGCGCTGGATGACCAGGGGCAATTGCTGAAAATCAGTGAAGAAGTTAACGCCGAGCCGGATCTGGCTGCGGCAGCCAATGCGACCGGACGCATTGGTGACGGTGCGCCAGCGCTGTGGTTTGACAATATTCGTGGTTTTACCGATGCCCGCGTGGCGATGAACACTATTGGTTCGTGGCAGAATCACGCCATCTCTTTAGGCCTGCCGCCAAATACCCCAGTGAAAAAACAGATTGATGAGTTTATTCGCCGTTGGGATAAATTTCCGGTTACGCCGGAGCGTCGCGCCAATCCGGCGTGGGCTGAAAACTGTGTTGATGGTGATGAGATCAACCTGTTTGATATTCTGCCGCTGTTTCGCCTGAACGATGGCGACGGCGGTTTCTATCTTGATAAAGCCTGCGTGGTGTCGCGCGATCCGCTGGATCCGGACAACTTTGGCAAGCAGAACGTCGGCATTTATCGTATGGAGGTGAAGGGCAAACGCAAGCTTGGCCTGCAACCGGTGCCGATGCACGATATCGCGCTGCACCTGCATAAAGCCGAAGAGCGCGGTGAAGATCTGCCGATTGCCATCACGCTGGGTAACGATCCGATCATCACCCTGATGGGGGCCACGCCGCTGAAGTACGATCAGTCGGAATACGAAATGGCGGGAGCGCTACGTGAAAGTCCGTATCCGATCGCTACCGCGCCGCTCACCGGCTTTGACGTGCCATGGGGTTCAGAAGTGATCCTCGAAGGGGTAATTGAAGGTCGTAAGCGTGAAATCGAAGGGCCGTTTGGCGAGTTTACCGGACACTATTCCGGTGGACGTAATATGACGGTCGTGCGTATCGATAAAGTCTCTTATCGTACCAAACCTATTTTTGAATCGCTGTATCTGGGGATGCCGTGGACGGAGATTGACTACCTGATGGGGCCAGCAACCTGCGTACCGCTGTATCAACAGTTGAAAGCCGAATTCCCGGAGGTGCAGGCGGTGAATGCCATGTATACCCACGGTTTGCTGGCAATTATCTCCACCAAAAAACGCTACGGCGGCTTTGCCCGCGCGGTGGGGCTGCGCGCAATGACGACGCCGCATGGCCTGGGTTACGTGAAAATGGTGATTATGGTTGATGAGGATGTTGATCCGTTCAACCTGCCGCAGGTGATGTGGGCGCTGTCTTCGAAGGTCAATCCGGCGGGCGATCTGGTGCAATTGCCGAATATGTCGGTGCTGGAGCTTGATCCGGGTTCCAGTCCGGCGGGGATTACCGACAAGTTAATTATTGATGCGACCACGCCGGTTGCGCCGGATAACCGTGGGCACTACAGCCAGCCGGTATGCGATTTACCGGAAACGAAAGCCTGGGCAGAAAAAATGACCGCCATGCTGGCCAACCGTAAATAAGGAGTAGCAGATGATTTGTCCACGTTGTGCCGATGAACATATTGAAGTGATGGCAAACTCGCCGGTAAAAGGTGTCTGGACGGTATATCAGTGCCAGCATTGTCTATACACCTGGCGTGATACTGAGCCGCTACGCCGTACCAGCCGCGAGCACTACCCGCAAGCGTTTCGCATGACGCAGAAGGATATTGATGACGCACCGATGGTGCCGAGTATTCCACCGCTGCTGGCTGAAGATAAGCGCTAATCAACACGCCGGGTGCGGCTTTGCCTTACCCGGCCTAAATACAGCGATATTTTGCAGGCCCGATAAGCGTAGCGCCATCGGGCATTACGGCGTTACACCAGACTCTTCAACCGGTAGATCCACTCCAGCGCCTGGCGAGGAGTTAGCGAATCCGGGTCGAGATTTTCCAGTGCTTCAACGGCGGGTGACGTTTCTTCCGGAGCTGACAGGAGCGACATCTGTGTGCCGTCGACCTGGGTCGCAGCAACATTCGGCGCGATGCTTTCCAGTTCGCGCAGTTTTTGCCGCGCGCGTTTAATAACCTCTTTTGGTACACCAGCCAGGGCTGCTACTGCCAGACCATAGCTCTTGCTCGCCGCACCATCTTGTACGCTGTGCATGAAGGCGATGGTATCGCCGTGCTCTAACGCATCAAGATGCACATTTGCTACGCCTTCCATTTTCTCCGGTAACTGAGTCAGTTCGAAGTAGTGGGTGGCAAACAACGTTAATGCTTTGATTTTATTGGCCAGATTTTCCGCGCACGCCCACGCCAGCGACAGGCCGTCGTAGGTGGAGGTGCCGCGTCCAATCTCATCCATCAGCACCAGGCTGTTCTCGGTGGCGTTATGCAGAATGTTGGCGGTTTCGGTCATTTCTACCATGAAGGTGGAACGACCGGAGGCCAGATCATCCGCCGCGCCCACGCGGGTAAAGATGCGGTCGATAGGCCCGATCTCCACTTTCTGCGCCGGAACGTAGCTGCCGATGTAGGCCAGCAGCGCAATTAACGCAGTCTGGCGCATATAGGTACTTTTACCCCCCATGTTCGGGCCGGTGATAATCAGCATCCGTCGCTGAGGCGAGAGGTTAAGTGGGTTGGCGATAAACGGCTCGGTCAGCACCTGTTCAACCACCGGATGACGTCCCTCGGTAATACGAATACCAGGCTTGTCGGTGAAGGTCGGGCAGGTGTAATTCAGGGTATAAGCGCGTTCCGCAAGGTTGACCAGTACGTCCAGTTCTGCCAGCGCGCTGGCGCTTTGTTGCAAATCAGCCAGGTGCGGCAGCAGCATATCGAACAGCTCATCGTACAGCTGTTTTTCCAGCGCCAGCGCTTTACCTTTTGATGTCAGAACTTTGTCTTCGTACTCTTTCAGCTCCGGAATAATGTAGCGTTCGGCGTTTTTCAGCGTCTGGCGACGCACATAGTTAATCGGCGCCAGATGACTTTGCCCGCGACTGATCTGAATGTAGTAGCCGTGAACGGCGTTAAACCCAACCTTCAGCGTATCAAGGCCGGTGCGCTCGCGCTCACGGATTTCCAGTCTGTCCAGATAGTCAGTTGCGCCATCAGCCAGCGCTCGCCACTCGTCCAGTTCTTCGTTATAGCCGGGGGCGATGACGCCACCGTCGCGAACCAGCACAGGTGGAGCTTCCACTACGGCACGTTCCAGCAGTTCACGCAGCTCAGCAAACTCACCCATTTTCTCGCGCAGCATCTGTACGGGGGCACTGTCTACGCTTTCCAGTTGTGCGCGCAGTTCCGGTAATTGCTGGAATGCATGACGCATACGGGCCAGATCGCGCGGGCGCGCGGTACGCAGGGCCAGACGTGCAAGGATACGTTCAAGATCGCCGACCTGACGCAGCACGGGTTGCAATTCACCGGTGGAATCCTGTAGCGCGCCGATGGTCTGTTGACGCTCAGTGAGGACTTTGGTGTCGCGGACCGGCATATGCAGCCAGCGCTTGAGCATACGGCTGCCCATCGGCGTCACGGTGCAGTCGAGTACTGAAGCCAGCGTGTTTTCAACCCCGCCCGCCAGGTTCTGGGTAATTTCCAGATTGCGGCGCGTGGCGGCATCCATAATGATGCTGTCCTGCTGACGTTCCATGGTGATGGAACGAATATGCGGCAGCGAGGTACGCTGGGTATCTTTTACGTATTGCAGCAGGCAGCCAGCCGCGCATAATCCACGCGGGGCGTTTTCTACGCCAAAGCCAATCAGATCCCGCGTGCCAAACTGCAGGTTTAGCTGCTGGCGAGCGGTATCGATTTCAAATTCCCATAGTGGACGACGACGTAATCCGCGACGTCCCTCAATCAGTGAGGTTTCAGCGAAATCTTCGGCATACAACAGTTCAGCGGGATTGGTGCGCTGCAATTCTGCGGCCATGGTCTCGCGGTCGGCGGGTTCGCTAACACGAAAACGCCCGGAGCTGATATCCAGCGTGGCGTAACCATAACCTTTACTGTCCTGCCAGATAGCGGCCAGCAGGTTGTCCTGGCGTTCCTGTAACAGCGCTTCATCACTGATGGTGCCTGGCGTGACGATACGCACCACTTTGCGCTCGACCGGACCTTTGCTGGTCGCCGGATCGCCAATCTGTTCACAAATAGCGACGGATTCACCCTGGTTGACCAGCTTGGCGAGGTAGTTTTCTACCGCATGGTGAGGAATGCCCGCCATCGGGATTGGCTCGCCCGCAGACGCGCCGCGTTTGGTCAGGGAGATATCAAGCAGCTGAGACGCACGTTTCGCATCGTCATAAAACAGTTCGTAAAAGTCGCCCATGCGGTAAAACAACAGTATCTCCGGGTGCTGGGCTTTCAGCTTGAGATACTGCTGCATCATTGGGGTGTGGTTCGTGAAGTCCGTATCAAGTGACTCTTTCATATCGCTTTTGCTCTTTTTTTAATCTTTTTGGGGACCTGGGCAGTCTCACGTGAGCCCCTGGAAACTCACATAAACCCACAAATTTGTCATTCGAAAGCCGCCTGATGGGCAGTAACGACGAGCGTTGGCTCGACCTGAATGGTCTATCTTATCACCGACAACGACTGAGATTCATCCGTAGGTTTTGCCGCCAGAACGCTTATTGATTATTCATTTTCCGGCAAAGCATAATTCTGGCAGTACAGATAGGGGATCCCCTCTTTGGTAATCAGGTATGTCGCGCTGTTCAGTGCAAAAAAATCGACGTTGGATACGCTGGTGTTGGTCAGGAAAAAATCGGGGAGGAGTTCCTGAATAAGGCTGGCGGGAGCCGTTTCTCGATTGGAAATTTGGATTTTCTGTGAAATCCAAACCGGGCTTGAGCCGTAGCTGGATTGTGTAAAAAGTACCATGCGTTGCACGGTTTGCTCATTATTTTCGGCATCTTTGATAATACCATCAATATTCACAATACCTTTACTGCCCCCGGTTTTAATATCAATAATCCCTCGGAACGAGCTTGTATTGCGTACAATTTCGATGGCAGAGCGGCAGGTGAGATCATGTAACTCGCCATTGTTCTTACTGTACCGATAGACGACAGTAAGAATAAGCGCAGCAAAACAAAGCAGCAGGATAATACCTGTCTGGATGCGGGACGTTCGGGGATATAAGTTCATTAGCTATCATACCGTGGGTAATATACCGACTGACAGGCATTTTCTTGCCTGGCTTTTATCGGTGAGCGACACACCAGTACGGACAGTTTCTTAGACTCAGGATAGGTCGTGATATAGATAAATTTATGGCTCTGACACAGTCCTGGGTTTTTGTCGATAAACGCGGTATGCCGGGAGAAATTACTGGCATCGTTATTGAAATAATACTGACAGCCAGTGGGTGCTTTATCCGCAGTGATATAGCCGGAGAAATAATCATCGCTGGCTTGCCACGGATATAATATAAGCACACAAATTATCAGGGTAAGTGCCAACATTACTGTTTCTGCAGCCGTTATCAAAGGTTGACGCGGTGTGTCAGCCAAAAATTCCTCAATGGTGGCATCTGGCGCTAAGGATTCTTCAGCAGAAGCAGAGTTCTCCTCCGGTGTTTCAATGACCTGAATATCAAACTCTTCTTGAATGATCAGCCCTTTGCGGGGGATCGTTGTGATCAGCGGTTGTTCAAGCTCCAGCTGCAGTAAGCTTTTACGCAACGAGAGAATGCTTTGATAAAAGGCGTTGAAACTCACCTGCCGGTGATTTTTACCCCAACCGAATTCCAGTAATTCGTTTTGAGAAACCACTTGCCCGCGATGTTGAATAAGTAATAAAAGACATAACGACGCTGAGTGTTTGAGTTTTATCCGCTGATTGGGGTGATCTACCCGCGCCAGACATTGTGTGGCTGGCGTAAATATTATTCTATTTTCAATCAGATAACTGACATTGCCAGTCTCAGACATATTGTCTCTACTCTTGATGATGCGTCTAGTGGTTGTTTAGTCATGATACCACTGAGCCTATAAAGACCACCAGCATGGACCTGATCCCACAGCGAGAACCGCGAAGTGTTGCAATTTGGTATCATGATATAACAAGAATGATAACTTTTTAATGAAAATAAAACCCATTAAAATCAATTAATTGTATCTTTTTGGCTACTCTGCAAAGAACAGAAAGATGAAAAAATGTCGACAAAGATGATTGCCATTAATTCTTTATGGACAGCGCCATATACTGCTTGGCACCACCACGCGAAAACAGCATGAACCTTAACGCGTCAATGGCACCAGGGAATGCCGGTGGTAGATGTAGATGGGAATAAATGTCAGCTTGTTTGCGAGCTGACATTTATTTTTAGTGCCGAGTAAATTTAACCATCTTTTTGACTAAGCCATAATTTGCGGTAGAGAGTCCCATGTTCCAGAAAGAAATTGAAAATGCTGTAGTGCTCGTTGGCGATGAAATGAAGAAGTCGGATAATGCCTGGCTGTCGTTACGTAAAAAACGTCAGCGTATTGATTTGAAGACCGATGGACATATCTTATTTCTGGAGAAAGGGACTGTCTCTGTTTATCGTGTGGAAAACGATTTAGTCACGGTGAGTATTTCTGCACCTGCTATTCTCGGCCTGCCACAAATGCGTACGGAAGTGGCTGGTCACTATTTACGTTGTGATACCGATTGTGAAATGTGGGCGATGAGCGTACAAAATGCCGATCACCTGTTTACGACCAAAAACTTATGGAAGCAGGCTTTTGATATCTTAACGCATCATCTTCAACGTTATTTTCAGCGTGAGGCGTTGCAGTCGCACCGCACTATACGTGAGCAGATTATTGAACACGTGAAATATATCTGGTCGATGGAACCAGAGGTTCGCGAGAAAACATCCGTGTATACTTTTATTTTGACCCGTAACCATATTTCACGTAGTGCTATCCATAAGGTGTTACAGGAGCTGGTTAATGACGGGAAAATCACCCTGAATCGTGGAAAGCTCTCTTTTTGCACGCCGTTATAAATTCATGCGCTCCCCGGCAAAATGTAAGGGAGCGCAACCGATCAACGTTCTCTGAGTGCTTCCGCGCGTGCGCGAATAATCGGTTTTAACAGGTAGCTCAGAATCGTTTTCTTGCCGGTGAGAATATCGACGCTCGCCACCATGCCGGGAATGATCAGCATCGGATGCTCTTTTGTTCCCAGGTAATTTTTGTCCGTCTGCAAACGCACAATATAAAAGCTTCGCCCCTGCTTATCGGTAACGGTGTCCGGGCTTATCTGCACTACTTCGCCTTGCAGACCGCCATAGATGGTGTAATCGTAAGCGGTAAATTTCACCATCGCATGTTGACCCGGATGGAGGAAGGCGATATCGCGCGGCTGGATTTTGGCTTCGATTAACAGTTTGTCATCCAGCGGAACGATTTCCACCAGATCGCTGCCCGGTTGAATGACGCCGCCGATAGTATTCACCATCACCTGCTGGACGATACCCCGCACCGGTGAGGTGACCATGGTACGGTTCACCCGATCCTCCAGTGCTTTAACGCTTGCCTGGGTTTTACTCAGATTGGTGCGAGCTTCATTGAGTTGGGCCAGCGCATCGCTCTGGAAACGGCCACGGCTTTCACCGATTTTATTCTCAATCTCTTTAATTTCTGACGTGGCCTTGGGGAGCGACAGGCTAATAGAATTGAGCTGCCCGGCGGTTTCCACTTCGGTACGACGCAGTCGCAACAGTTCGACTTTTGAAATGGCGCCTGAAGCGAGCAGCGGCTCGGACATTTTGATTTCCTGACGGATTAACCCGAGGCTGTGCTTAAACTGATCCTCCTTTGACTCAAAGTCGCGCAGCTCCTGTTTTTTCTGCACCAGCTGTTCTTCGAGCCCGGAAATTTCGTTGTGAAATTGTTCCCGGCGGCTGTTGTACAGCTCGGTTTCTCCCCGGGCGACATCCGGTGCCTGGCTGGCTATCTCGTGTGAAATCACAAAGTCCCGGTTTTCAACTTCCGCCGTCAGGCGTTCTACCTTGGCGCGCAGACCGAGTTTGTCGGCTTCGGTTTCACCCACGTTGGAGGCGAAACGCGTGTCATCGAGGTGCAGTAGTGGAGTTCCGGCGTTAACGATTTGCCCTTCATGCACGTACAGCTCGGTGACAATTCCCCCTTCCAGGTTCTGGATTTTTTGCAGTTTTGATGAAGGGATCGCTTTGCCTTCACCGCGTGTCACTTCATCAATTTTTGCAAAACCAGCCCAGATGAAGGACAGCACCACCAGCGCGAGGATCACCCACAACGTCAGTCGTATCACTCTTGGGGCGTCATCAATTATGGCCTGACTGACCTCATTAATACTGTCGGTTTGATTTTCATCACGACCGCGAAAATAGTGCTGCATATAGCTGCGGGCACGAGTCAGGAGATCAGCGAGACGCATTAATTTGCCCCTTTTTCAACGCATCCATCACTACCCCTTTCGGACCGTCTGCGATGATGCGACCTTTATCAACAATAATCAGACGGTCAACCAGCGACAGCATGGAAGCGCGGTGCGTGACCAGTAATAACGTTTTTCCCGCAATACAGGGGGCCAGCGTGTGTTTGATCTTCTCTTCGCTGGTGTTGTCCATTGAACTGGTGGGTTCATCCAGTAGCAGGAGAGGGGGATCAAGCAACAGTGCACGCGCGAGCGCCACCGCCTGCCGTTGCCCACCGGAAAGCTGGGAGCCGCGTTCGCCGACCTGCAGGTTATAGCCGTCGGGATGCAGGCGTGCGAATTCGTTGACGCCAGCCAGTTCTGCCGCTCGCAGCATGGTTTCGTCATCGACATAGCGCGCTCCGCACAGCAGGTTATCGCGCAGCGTGCCGTTGAATAGCTGGATGTCCTGTGGCACGTAGCCGATGCTGTGGCGCAGATCGTTCACATCCAGTTGACGAGAGTCGATACCATCGATCAGCAGGTTCCCGGCGCTCGGCTGGTATAAATTGACGATTAGTTTACTCAGCGAACTTTTACCGGAACCGCTGCGCCCGATAATGCCGATGCGCTCACCGGGCTGAATGGTCAGGTTAATTTTGTGCAGCGACAGGTTTTGTTGCTCCGGGTAGCTGAAATCCACATCGCGAAATTCAATGCTGCCCTGTAACTGTTCACGCTTGAGCGGGTTTTCATCCGCACGGCGCTCCTGCGTCAGCGACATCATTTTCTCAGTGTTTTTGATGGTCAGTTTCGCCTGCTGATAGCGGGCGATAAGGCCGGTGAGCTGACCCAGCGGCATGAGTGCCCGGCCGTTAAGCATGTAGCAGGCGATCAAGCCACCCATACTCAGTTTGCCGTCGATAATCATGTACACCCCGACGATGATCATCACCGCGCCTGAAATTTGCTGGAACCAGCCAGTAAGGTTGCTGGCCAGGCTGGACAAGGTTTTCACCCGCAGTTCGAGACGGCTCAGGCTGCCCAGCGTTTGTTCCCACTGGAACTGGCGTTCGCTTTGGGCATTATTCACTTTGATGGCATCCAGACTGCTCAGGGTTTCAATCAGTAGCGCCTGGCGTTCGCTGGCGAGGCTCATGGTTTTTGCCACCGCAGCGTTGACCGGCTTTTGTAGTGCCCAACTGCACAACAGGGCAATCGGTAATGTCAGTACCGGGATCCATGCCAGCGCGCCGCCGATAATGCCAATAACAACCAGCAGTAACAGGGTGAAGGGCAAATCGATAATTGTCGTCAAAGTGAGGGATGAGAGGAAATCACGCAGTGACTGAAACTCGTGAATGTTTTGTGCAAAGCTGCCCACGCGCGCCGGGCGCTCTTTCATCTCCATACCGACAATGCGCTCAAACAGGGTTGAAGAGATGATGAGATCGCTTTTCTTACCTGCAATATCAAGGCAGATACCGCGCAGCATTTTTAAAATCAGATCAAAGACAAAAGCCAGGCAGATGCCGACTGCCAGCACCCATAGTGTGACCGTTGCCTGGTTTGGCACGACGCGGTCATACACATTCATGGTAAAGAGCGGTGTGCCGAGCGCAATCAGGTTGATTAACAGACTGGCCAATACCGCATCCATATACAGAAAACGCGACAGCTTCAGCGTGTCTTTAAACCAGGATTTGGTGCGCGGCAGAAAGGCCTCTGCCTGCAAATCGAATTCGTGGCGCGGATGCGCAAAAATGACTTTGCCCGCATAGTTTTGCTCAAGCGTGGCGGCATCAACGCAAATTTCCCCACCTTCGCTTTCGCTGGGCATAAAGCGGGCGCTGCCGTCATCGTTCCATGCCAACAACACCCCGGTTCCCCCTGCGTTCAATAACAAGACAGCAGGCAGAGACATTGCCGGAATTTTATCGAGCGTGCGCGTGACGACTCGCGCCTTTAAACCGGCCCTTGCCGCTGCGCGTGGAAATATATTCAGCGTGAGCCGATCGTTTTCTAATGGCAGGCCACTGCTTAATGTTGAACGACTCGCCGGTTTACCGTGCAGAGAACACAGAATCAGTAAGCTATCTAATAACGGGTCGTCATTATGGCTACGTGGGTCGTGATGTTGAGAATTAGGACGAGCGTAATTCTCAGGGACGTCATTTAATAATTCGGCTTGTGCACTCATTTTCGCAACCATTCTGACCGTGCACGGTTAAACAATAGCAAGCTAATTATAAGCGTGCAGGTCAGGGATTTATTGGGGATTAATAATTATTAATGAAGTTCCGGTAAGCTATTTTCTTCTGCTGAATCTACCGGTTGCCCCGAAGGCGGCGGTGTGATTTTTAGAATATTCATTAATTCCCCGGTGCGTTCGCTAATACGATAGCCACTGGTCATGGCCAGATAACGTAATTCAACAAGACGGCGTTTAGAGGAGAACACTTCATTTTCACTATCGAGTAAATCCAGCAGCGTACGCTCGCCAAGACTAAATTGATCCTGATAAGCCGTGCGCACTTTGACGCTGCGGTCGGCATATTCTTCCGCCGAAGGAAGCTGGGCGCGAGCGTTTTGCAGTGCGGTCCAGGCCAGGCGTAGCTCCTGATTCAGCTGGCGCAGCGTGTTATTACGTACATCCTGAGCCTGCTTGTGCAGATAAGCGCGGGAGTTCATGTTGGCTTTGTCGCTGCCGCCCTGGTACAGGTTGTAATGCAGTTTGACCATCGCTTCCCACTCTTCGGTGTGTGCGCTGGTGGTATCGGTGTTATTGCTAATCCCGCGGGAAAGCTCTACGTCCACACGTGGATAGAAGGTTGATTTCGACGCTTCATACTGCTGGTGCGCAGCTTCGATGTCCGCATTGGCAGACTTCAGTAATGGATTATTTTTTTCCATCCGACTTTTGGCATCTTCCAGCGAGGTTGGCAGCTGAGAGTCAATGCTTTCTGGCTGGCTTAAGCCCTGCGGATCCATGCCCGTCACGCTGACAAAGGTGGTTTTCGCGTCTTCAAGGTTAGTCTGCTCGGTCAGCAGGTTGTTTCGCGCCTGCGCCAGACGCGCTTCGGCCTGCATAAAATCCCCGGAGCGCCCAACGCCCTGATCGGTACGCAGTTTTATCTGGTCGTAAATGCGCTCGTGGTTCGCCAGATCGTCTTCAGCAAGGCGAACAAACTCTTCGCGTTGCAGCACGTCGAAATAGGCCTGAATCACCGCATAAGCGGTGCTTTCGCTGGTGTTCATCACACCGTAGGCGCGTGAGTCAACGGTCGCTTTTTGTCGCGCCACTTCGCTGTTGGTCGCAAAGCCGTTAAACACATTCTGCTCGAGGCTGATAGTCGCCTCGTTAGGTGATTGAGTCAGACCGTTATTGCGCCCTGCAGCGCGGGTAGTTGCATCATCAACATTTTTGCGTCCGGCCTCGGCATTTAAATTCAGTGATGGCAAATAGCCACCTTGTGCCGCCCGCAGATCTTGCTCCGAGGAATAACGGCTATTTATTGCAGCATTAACTTCAGGATGATTCGCTAATGCATCTTTAACGGTATTTTGTAAGTCTTCTGCGTTTACTGCATTTATTGAAAAACATGAAAGCAGAAAAACTAAAAACTTCTTCATGACATGAATGCCCTATATCTCACGGTTATGACATCCAGGTGTCGTCGCTATCATCCATTTTTACAAATACGTTATATTAATTAACAAATATGAATTGTCTTAATTGATGACTGTAATCAGCTATTCAGCGACATGTTTTGTCACATCGTGTTTTATTTTTGGTTATTTTTTATTATATTCATTTGCCAGTCAAGTCTCATGTAATTGCATTCTATAAAATGTGTTTTTTTCTACATTGAGATATTAATGTTTACATTAATTGAATGTGATATTTGTTCGTTAATATATTAACGAGTTTATAAAAATAATGATGGTAATTAAGTGAGGTTACGGTGAGCAAATTACTCGGTGTGATCAAAGCAATTATTGGACAGGTTTACGTAGTTGATGCCAATGGTGCACAACGACTGGTTCATGAAGGCGACAGGGTATATAGCGGTGAAGAAATTGTGACCGGTGCCAGCGGCGCGGTAAGTATCTCTTTACCAGACGGAAAAACGCTGGATATAGGCCGTAATAGCCATTGGGGTGAGCACGGGCTACAGGTCAGCCATCATCCGGAAAGTAGTGCTCAGGATATTGCCGCCGCACAAAAGGCCATTGCCGATGGCGCTGACCCGACGCAGGTGCTGGAAGCCACCGCGGCGGGTAATGAAGCACCGGTAACATTAGAAGGTGGCGGCGGGGGGCACACTCTGGTTCAGCTTGAATTGACCGGGCAGGTGGTTGATCCGACAGCAGGTTTTAACACCAAAGGTCTGGGAAGCCCGAACTGGGATATCAATCTGCCGATAGGGGGAGTTACCGCAGGTTCCGCGAGTGTTTTCCCGCCTGAGGTACAAATTACCGAGTTTGCCGGCAACGACGGTTTCATTAACAAAAGCGAATTCCATCAGACCCATTTAAGCGGCACCAGTAATCAAAATCACATCACACTCACCTTCACCGATAGCCAAAAAAACACATTCACCGTTACTGTTCCGGTGAGCAACGGGCACTGGAATATTGATACCGATCTGGGGGAACTGGTCCCGGGAAATGTAACAGTGGTGGCAATAGCCACCGATGTGACGGGACGAACGGCAGAAAGTTTTGATCATGCGCTGATTGATATTACCGGACCACACATCGACATTACCGTTGATAATGTCACGCCGGATAACCTCATTAACTACGAAGAGTCACGTCAGCCGCAAACCCTGATCCACGGGTCGGTCGGCGGCGACACTAAACCCGGCGATATCGTTACTTTATTGGTTGATGGTAAAGAATATACCGGTGTTGTTACCGACCCCGGAAATGGGACTCTGACTTATACCATCCCGGTACTGACCCAGGGGTTACTGCATGACCCGAACATCCACGCCACGTTAACCTCTACTGACGACGCAGGAAATACCACCATTGTTTCCACGGATCATCATGTCGATAACGACCTGTATGCGCAAAATGCCGTGACCATTGAAACGGTGGCGAATGATGATGTCGTCAACGCTAATGAGTTTCGTATGCCGACCATTATTTCTGGCATTGCCAGCGGTGATGCGAAAGCGGGTGATCCGGTCACGTTGACCATTCAGGGCAAAGCGTTTCACGGCACGGTTTTCGACGATCATGGCCAGCTACGCTATGAAATCGTTGTGCCTTCCGCAACTCTCAAAGAGGGGGCTAACGATGTGCAGGTGACGCTGGTAAGCCATGACGCAGTAGGTAATGAAGCCACTGCTGTGACGCACCGCACCGTGGTGCTGGACACCCAGGCACATAACGCCCTCACGATTGATGATGTCACGACAGATAACACCCTGAATCGTGCTGAGCTGTATATGCGTAACCAGGTGATTTCCGGAACCGTCAGCGGGGAAGACGCGAAAGCGGGCGACCCGGTGCTGGTAGAGATCAATGGCCACCAGTACAACGGTCAGATCATCGATCTCGGCAATAGCACGCTGGGCTATCGTATTGCGGTGAACGCTGCCGATTTTGCCAACAACGTTGCAAAAGTCGATGGTTATATGGACGTGAAGGTAACGGTCACCTCTCACGATGCGGCGGGCAACCTGGCGATTGCCACCAGCAGCCACGATGTGCATATCGACAACTTCGCGGAAAACACGGTACATATCGACACCGTCGCGAACGACAATGTGGTCAACGCCATTGAAAACCGCATGACCACGCTGATAAGCGGCGTGGCAGGCGGCGATGCCAAAGCGGGGGATACCGTTACCGTCAGCGTGCGGGGGCAGAGTTTTACCGGAACGGTGGTCGATGATAACGGCGAACTGCGCTACGAAGTGGCGGTGCCGGTCGGCACGCTGAAGGAAGGTAAAAATGCGGTGGTGGTGACGCTGGTCAGCCACGATGCGGTGGGTAATGAAGTGACCGCGCTGGCGCACCGTACCGTGGTGCTGGACACTAAAGCGCATAACACCGTCAATATTCATGATGTCACTGCCGACAACACCCTGAACTTTACTGAGCTGTCGGCGGCGAAGCAGGTGATTACCGGAAACGTGCGCGGGGAAGACGCGAAAGCGGGCGACCCGGTGCTGGTAGAGATTAACGGCTACCAGTATCACGGCCAGGTGATTGATACCGGGAAAAATACCCTCGGTTATCG